>CALUNG010000001.1 GCA_944321955.1 uncultured Alistipes sp.
CGATAATAAACGACATAGGCCAGGCCCCGCTGATAGCCCTCACGGCTACGGCCACGCCCAAGGTGCAGATGGACATCCAGAAGAACCTCGGCATGACCGACGCCACGGTATTCCGTTCGTCGTTCAACCGTCCGAACCTCTACTACGAGATACGTCCCAAGCACAACGCCGAACACGAAATCATACGTTTCATCAAACAGAACGAGGGCAAGAGCGGCATTATCTACTGCCTCAGCCGCAAGAAGGTCGAGGAACTGGCCGAGCTGCTGGTGGCCAACGGCATCAAGGCGCTGGCTTACCATGCCGGCATGGATGCGCAGACGCGCGCCAAGAATCAGGACGACTTTCTGATGGAGCATGTCGACGTCATCGTGGCGACGATAGCTTTCGGTATGGGTATAGACAAGCCCGACGTGCGTTATGTCATACACTACGACATACCCAAGTCGCTCGAAGGCTACTATCAGGAGACGGGCCGTGCCGGTCGTGACGGCGGTGAGGGCGTCTGCATCACGTTTTACAGCTACAAGGACATACAGAAGCTCGAGAAGTTCATGCAGGGCAAACCGATAGCTGAACAGGAGATCGGCAAACTGCTGTTGCTCGAGACCGTATCGTATGCCGAGAGTGCCATCTGCCGCCGAAAGACGCTGCTGCACTATTTCGGCGAGGAGTACAACGAGCCCAACTGCGGCAACTGCGACAACTGCCGCAACCCGCGTCCGCGCGTCGAGGCCAAGGCCGAGATGAAGATGGCGCTGGAGGCTTTGCGCGACATTGGCGACAAGTTCAAGATGGACCATCTGGTCAATCTGCTTGTCGGCAAGACCACGGCCATGATCAAGAGCTACGGCCACAACAAGCTCAAGTGGTTCGGTGCCGGCAGCGCCCACGACGAACGCTTCTGGGGAGCCGTTCTGCGTCAGGCCCTGATAATGGGACTCATCGACAAGAATATCGAGAATTACGGACTCATATCGTTGAATGCCAAGGGCGAGCAGTATATCAAGATGCCGGTTCCGGTGATGGTGGCTCTCGACCACGACTACGACGAGGAGGAGCGTGAAGCCGATGCCGTGGCTCCGATGGGCAAGGGAGGTGCCGCCGACGAGGAGCTCTTCGCCATGCTCAAGGACCTGCGCAAGAAGGTGGCCAAGCAGCACGGCCTGCCGCCGTTCGTCATCTTCCAGGATCCGTCGCTCGAGGACATGTCCATACAGTACCCGATCACCATCGAGGAGATGCAGAACATTACGGGTGTCGGTGTGGGCAAGGCAAAGAAGTTCGGTGAGGAGTTCATCAAGCTTATCAAGGCGTATGTCGAGGAGAAGGACATAGTCCGTCCGCAGGACATGGTCGTCAAGTCCGTAGGCAACAAGTCGGGCAACAAGATATTCATCATACAGTCCATAGACCGCAAGATGGATTTCGAGGACATAGCCCGTGCCCGCGACCTCGATTTCGACGAACTGCTTACCGAGATTGAGGGTATCGTGCATTCGGGAACGCGTCTCGACATATCGTACTACATCAAGACATTCATGGACGAAGACAAGGCAGAGGACATATATCTCTACTTCAAGGAGGATGCCCAGAGCGACTCGATAGACGAGGCGCTGGCCGAACTCGGCGGTGACTATACCGAGGAGGAGATTCGTCTGGTAAGGATAAAGTTCATGTGCGAACAGGGCAACTGATGCCCGGCCGCAAATGGTGTGCATGAGGCGTCGAACATCGTATCGACGCCTCTTTTTGTAATTTGTAGGGAGTTGCGGTCCGGTAGCGAGAACCGTACGGCGGATTGATGCCGTTTCGTCGCCTTCGGACAAATGGTGGCGTGTAAGTGCGTATGGCAGGTATCGCGTCCCGTGTCATTATTATGGTAAAAATGTTATTGCGAACGATTGTCGTGTTGATATTGATGGCTGCCGTGATAACGGTGGCCGTAGTCGCGTTCATGCACGGACGCCAGTTCGGACGTCTGCCGCGCGGTGAAAGGCTTGCGCGTATCGAACGTTCGCCCAATTATCGCGACGGAGCCTTTCGCAATCGTGATACCACGATCATGTTTACGTCGAAGAGCAGCCTCGCCTCAAACATGTTGCGGTTCCTTTTCGGCAGCAAACGGCTGTTGCGCCCCGAGGCTCCCATTCCGAGTGTGCGTACCGACCTGTCGGCTCTGGATCCTAACGAGGAGTTGATCGTATGGTTCGGACATTCGTCGTATCTGCTGCAGACGGGCGGACGTCGCATACTCGTCGATCCGGTTTTCGTGTCGGCATCACCCGTGTGGTTCGTCAACAGGCCCTTCCGCGGCGCCGATGCCTACGGTGTCGACGACATGCCGCCGGTGGATCTTCTCGTCATCACGCACGACCATTGGGACCACCTCGACTACCGTACGCTCAAGCGGCTGTGTGGGCGTATCGGCAGGGTAGTCTGCCCGTTGGGTGTCGGCGAACATCTTGAACGCTGGGGGTTCGATCCCGATCGCATCGACGAGCTCGACTGGGACGAGACGGCCGAACCATGCGACGGCCTGAAGGTGTACTGCATGCCTTCGCGCCACTTTTCGGGACGCAGCCTGCGCCGTAACGCCACGTTGTGGGCGTCGTACGTAATCGAGTCGTCCGCAAGCCGCATATATGTCGGCGGCGACGGCGGTTACGGCAGCCATTATGCCGAGATCGGACGCCGTTTCGGACGGTTCGACCTGGCCGTGCTGGAGAACGGACAGTACGACGAGGCGTGGCGCAACATACACATGATGCCTCGATATTTCACGAAGGCCGTTGCCGATCTGAATCCGGCAATGGTCGTTTCGGTGCACAACTCGAAATATGCGCTGGCGCGTCATCCGTGGTATGAACCTCTGGAGAATGCGGTTCGTTTCGCGGATGAAGGTGTCAATATCGCTATCCCGTCAATAGGTGAACCGGTGCGTTTCAAACAGGAACCTGCCGTGCGCGATATATGGTGGACGAAAGTACGTGAAAATGTAAAACAGACCCGATATGAATGACGAAAACATAATATGCAGCTGTGCCGGATTTACGGTACGCCGTTGGCGCGGCGCCGATGTGCCGCAACTCGCTGCTGCGGCCAACGACGAGACGGTCGGCGCCTATCTGCGCGATTCGTTTCCGTATCCATATGGCGAGGATGATGCCAGGCGGTTCATAGCCGTGGCCGCCATGCGGCGTCCTCTGTGGGACTTCGCCATCGAAATAGACGGCCGCATCGCCGGTGGCATAGGGTTCGTTCCGCAGAGCGATGTCGAACGTTTCGGCGTCGAGGTCGGTTACTGGCTTGCTCCTGAGTTCCGCGGTCGCGGCGTGATGTGCGAGGCGATGAAGCTTGTTGCTGAATACATGTTCGCACGACGGGACGTGGTGCGCATCTTCGCCAATGTCATGGCGCGCAACGTAGCGTCGCAGCGCATGCTCGTACGCGCCGGGTTCAGACGTGTGGGCGTAATGCAACGCATGTTCTTCAAGAACGGCTGTTTCGACGACGGCGTATGCTACGAACTTGTCCGCGAGTGAACGCGTGGATGAAAACGTGACGACGGTTTTACCGAATAGCCGATATTTGTTACCTTTGTGACGGAAAACACTCTGCATGGTGAACGAAGTAAGAGCCAAAAAATCCCTCGGCCAGCATTTTCTGACCGATCTGAACATAGCACGCAAGATCTGCGGCGCACTTTCGGGCGGTACGCCCCAACATCCCGACAACGTATTGGAGGTGGGCTGCGGTATGGGAGTGCTGACGCAATTCCTGCTGCAGCGTGACGACATAGTCACGTGGGGTGCCGAGATCGACGGTGAGAGCATCGAATACCTTCATGAACACTTCCCGCAGTTCACGCCGCGCCTCATGTCGTGCGACTTTCTGAAGACGGATCTGGCATCGCTCTTTCCGGACGGCGTGAAGATCATCGGCAACTTCCCTTACAACATCTCGTCGCAGATATTCTTCAAGATTATCGAGAACCGCGACCTCGTGCCCGAATGCGTCGGAATGATACAGCGCGAGGTGGCCGTCCGCATCGCCGAAAAGGAGGGCTCGCGCGAATACGGCATCCTGAGCGTGTTGTTGCAGGCATGGTACGATATCGAATATCTTTTTACAGTCGGCGAAAAGGTCTTCAATCCGCCCCCGAAGGTCAAGAGCGCCGTCATAAGACTTACGCGTAACGATGTCGGGCATCTCGACTGCGACGAACGTCTCTTTATCAAGGTTGTCAAGGCTTCGTTCGGACAGCGCCGCAAGATGCTGCGCAACTCGCTGAAGTCGGTTTTCGGCGATTTCGGCGGCGAGGAGCACCCGTTCTTCACCCGCCGTGCCGAACAACTTTCTGTCGCCGAGTTCGTCGAACTCACACGGTGGGTCGCCGAACATTTGTGACGCGGTAGCGCATGTTACGATAAAAAACACTATATTTGCATGTAGAAAACCCTAAAAGAATTTGCCTATGGAATAAACCCCGATAAATGACCCTATACCGCCGTCAGGTATCTGATATGACGGGACATACATAAAAAGCGTTAATTTTATCCCTTGCTTTTCGAAACTTAGGAACTTTCAGAAAGTAGTACAAGGAATGAAGTTTGACGCTCACGTTATCCAACGTGGGCTTCATTCTATATTTGTACTACACGGTTTCCTAAGGCCTCGAAAAGCAAAATAGAATTTTGTCCCACGTTTTTTATTGCATCCATCCAACAATATCGGCAGGGACACCGAAAATCCAACATGTTAAGTTATGAAAAGGATTATCATCTCCATGCTCCTTCTCTGCCTGATATCTCCGGCCGCTTTTGCCGATGACGATGGCGAAAAGGTGCTTCGACGCAAGGTTGCCATCGGCCGTTTCATGAACCAGTCGCGTTATGCCCGCGGCATATTCTATGATCCCGAAAGCGACCCCGTAGCAAAACAGTGCCTGCAGCTGCTGAGCGTGAAGCTCACGCAGAGCGGCAAATTCCTGCTTCTCGAGCGCAGCGACATGGATGTCATCGCCAGGGAGCTTGAAGAGACCGGCAAGGTGGCGCAGAAGGTCGCCGCCGACTATATCATCATCGGAGCCGTTACCGAGATGAACCGCAGAACCGACGGCCGTCAGGGCGCGTTCGGAAACTCCAAGACCCAGACTGCAGAGTGCCGCGTGAGTCTCAAGCTCATCGACGTGTCGACCGGCCAGATCATCTTTGCCGATGAGGGCTCGGGCAGCGCTTTCAGCCACAAGAAGACGGTCATGGGCATGGGCGGCAAGGCCAACTATGATACGACTCTCGATGACAAGGCTCTCTCGGCCGCACTCGACGGACTGGTGAGCAACGTCGTCCAGAAGTGTCTGGACAACCCGTGGAAAGCCTACATCCTGGGTGAAGATACGGGCCGCTACATCATATCGGGCGGGGCGTCGCAGGGACTGGCCGTGGGCGACATCTATACGGTAATGTCCAAGGGCCGCAGCGTTGTGAACCCGCAGACCGGCATGACGGTGGAGCTTCCGGGCAAACCGGTAGGCAAGTTGCGTATCGTGGAACTCATCGACGGCCAGACGCCTGAGTCGGAAATGTCGTTCGCCGAACTTGTCGAAGGCTCAGTCGATCCCTCGGCCTTCGCCGACCTGTACATCACGGACAAATAACGGAATATCCCAAACTCAAAGAGATCAAAACCATGAAAAAGATATTGTCGGCTATTCTCATAGCCATATTCGCGTTGACTGCCGTGTCGTGCAACAAGCGCATATACGAACCCGGCGTCGTCACCAATCAGGACGAATCCTTCCTGATGATATTCGGTACGTACGACCGATATCCCAAAGGAGTTACGGTTTATGTCGACGGCGTGGCCCATGAAATCGACAAGGTTTACCGCAACGAAAACAAGACTCACAAGATAAGGCCTTTGGTTGTCGAACCCGGTACTCATCGCGTCGTCATACGCAACAATGTCGACAACGGAGTGCTCTACGACCGCAAGCTTTTCGTCGGACATCGCAACACCCAAAAGATCGATCTGCAATGAAACGCATGCTAATCGTATTGTTGTCGGTAGCAGCGATGCTGCTTCCGACAGTCGTTTCGGCTTCCGATTCCGACAAGGGCGTCACGCGGAAGGAGTTGCGTGCGGCGCGTGCGAAACTCAGAAGCGAAGCGGAAGAGAATCGGCCGATATTCGAGGCCCGCAATTATTTCCTCTCCCTCTATCAAAACCTTATCAATGCCCAAAGCGAATATCTGGTGAAGGCGACGCCCGAATTGCTCACCAGGGTATTCGACTGCTATCGTGCCATATTCATCTTCATGGGCGACGAGGACCCGGTCGCCGCAGTAGACGAGAAGGTGAAGTCGGCCAAGGCCAAGAACAAGCTTATTACTTATGCGCGGGCCGGTGTGGACAGGAGCGAAGCCCATCATCAGTTCAATATCTCGGGACTGCATGCCGATTACGGATATCTGATGTTGCGCGAGGGCGCCGACTCGATGCGCAACGAGGGATTCCGTCACATGCGACTCGAAATGGAACTCTATCCCGAGTCCAGGCAAATAGTTGAAACCGTATTGAAAAGTCTTGAACAATGAAACGCGTAATATTTTCGGCGGCGTTGTTGATAGCTGCAACGCTTGCTCTTGGGGGGTGTACCACCTCGCGATTGTTGAAGGCTACCCAGGAGCCGACCTGTTCGAAACTCGAAAAGTATGCCAGTGCCTATTACGGATTCGCCGACAATATGGATGAAACCAGACGAATGGCATGCATGAGGGCAGCCGCCAACAGATTCTATTACGGCATGACCGAAGACGGCGTGTCGGCCAAAGTGGGCGAGCAGACATACCTTTTCGCTCCCACCGAGATGTATGAACTGAAGGCCCTGCTCGACTCTCTGGAGCGTCGGCTCGATGTTACCGGCAACTCCAAGATAGACATGGCCCTGCGTCTGGCCGACAGCAGCGCCGTACATCCGCTGTCGGTCGTTATTCTTCCTCCGATCAACATGTCGACCAAGGTCGATGCCAAGGATTCGTTCTTCCTGACGCCGGCCTACGAGGTGGCCCGGCACGGGTATTATCTCTGTCCGCCGATGCTGATGTTCGATATTATGAAGAACGAGGGCCTGTATGATACGGAGCTGCTTTCCGATGACATGTACGGCGTGTTCCGCCAATATTTCAATGCCGATGCCATACTGAAGACGACCATTCTCGAATGGAAGAAGGCTGCGATTGCCAATGCCGTCAAGGTGTCGATAAACTACAAGCTGGTTTCGACACTTACGGGTCAGACGCTCTGGGACAAGACCTCGCACATAACCGCCAGAATAAATATCGACACAGGCATAGGCGGTATCTGGGGCCTGCTGGCCGATGCCGTTGCCAGCCGCATCGCCACGGTCACGATCCGCGAAATAACCCTCGCATGGAAAGCCAATGCCAAATCGATAGATTTCCCGTGGTCGGTGTATTCGTGGAAACCCTACGATCCCTATTTCACATGGGGATTCTTCACGCCGGAGCACATCGAGACCGAAATGAACATCGTCATGTGACAGCAAAAGCCGATGGCCTGAACCGCATGCGCGGCAGACATCGATATTATGTTGTACGGATCCGCACCTTTTACGGTACGGATCCGTTTTTCATGCTTGTTTACGGCAATATTTTACCGAAGAAATGCGTTTGATTATGAACGTCGAAGTGTGAATTTATTAACAGAAAAAATATTAGGAGTATCGGCAACGATTTTGTACCTTTGGCGCGAAATTCAGGAGAATTCAACAATTTATAGGCAATATATGGCAGAAAAAAAATTCATTACTTGTGACGGTAACTACGCTGCGGCACATATCGCGTATATGTTCTCGGAAGTTGCGGCTATTTACCCCATTACGCCTTCGTCCACAATGGCCGAACTCGTAGACGAGTGGGCTGCCCAGGGACGGAAAAACATTTTCGGTGAGACCGTAAAGGTTGTTGAAATGCAATCGGAGGCCGGTGCTGCCGGTGCGGTTCACGGATCGCTCCAGAGCGGTGCTCTGACCACGACCTTCACTGCATCGCAGGGATTGCTGCTGATGATCCCCAACATGTACAAGATCTCGGGCGAACTGCTGCCGGGCGTATTCCACGTTTCGGCTCGTGCGCTCGCCGCTCAGTCGCTCTCGATCTTCGGCGACCATCAGGACGTCATGGCTACCCGTCAGACGGGTTTCGCCATGCTGGCTACCTCGTCCGTACAGGAGGTTATGGACCTTGCGGGTGTGGCACACCTCGTTGCCATCAAGTCGCGTGTTCCTTTCCTTCACTTCTTCGACGGATTCCGTACTTCGCACGAGATCCAGAAGATCGAACTTATCGACGAGGCCGCACTCACGTCGCTGCTCGACCGCGATGCCCTCAAGGCTTTCCGTGCACGTGCACTGAACCCCGAGCACCCCGTAACTCGCGGTACCGCCCAGAACCCCGACATCTATTTCCAGACGCGCGAGGCTTCCAACAAGTTCTACGATGCCGTGCCCGACATGGTTGCCGAAACCATGGCCGAAATCTCGAAGATTACGGGTCGAACATACAAACCCTTCATGTACTACGGAGCTCCCGATGCCGAAAACATCATTATTGCCATGGGCTCGGTTACCGAGACCATCAAGGAGTGCGTAGACTACCTGCGCGCCAAGGGCGAGAAGGTCGGTGTCATCACCGTTCACCTCTATCGTCCGTTCTCGGCAAAATACCTCTTCGACGTGCTGCCGACCACTGTTAAGCGCATCTGCGTTCTGGATCGCACGAAGGAACCCGGAGCCAACGGCGAGCCTCTCTATCTCGACGTCCGCGACGTATTCTACGGCCACGAGCTGCAGCCGATGATCATCGGCGGTCGCTACGGCCTCTCGTCGAAGGACACCACGCCGGCACAGATGCTGGCCGTATTCGAGAACCTGAAGGCCGCACAGCCCAAGGATCGCTTCACGGTAGGTATCAACGACGACGTTACGAACCTCTCGCTGCCCGTAGGCGAGGAGATATCGATGGCCAAGGAGGGTACCTTCGAGGCTCTCTTCTTCGGTCTGGGTGCCGACGGTACGGTAGGTGCCAACAAGAACTCGATCAAGATCATCGGCGGTTCGACCGACAAGTACTGCCAGGCTTACTTCTCGTACGACTCGAAGAAGTCGGGCGGCTACACTTCGTCGCACCTGCGTTTCGGCGACAAACCCATCACGTCGCCCTATCTGGTAACGACTCCCGATTTCGTGGCATGCCACGTTCCTTCGTATGTCGACAAGTACGATGTGCTCAAGGGTCTGAAGAAGGGCGGTTCGTTCCTGCTCAACTCGGTTCATGACGCCAAGACCACATGTGCGACGCTTCCCGACCACATGAAGGTCTATCTGGCCAAGAACAACATCAACTTCTATATCATCAACGCCACCAAAATTGCCGCAGAACTGGGCCTGGGCTCACGCACCAACACCATCATGCAGTCGGCATTCTTCAAGATCGCCAACGTCATTCCGTTCGACAAGGCTGTCGAGGAGATGAAGCACGCCATTCTGAAGACCTACGGAAAGAAGGGCGAGGATATCGTCAACATGAACTATGCTGCGGTCGATGCAGGCGGCAACGCCGTCGAGAAGGTCGAGGTTCCGGCAGAGTGGGCTTCTATCGAGGTCAAGGATGCCGCTCACACGGTTGACGCTTCGCGTCCGGCATTCGTGCGCAACGTGGTTGACCCGATCAACGCCCTGAAGGGCGATCAGCTCCCCGTATCGGCATTCAACGGCCGCGAGGACGGTACCTGGGACAACGGTACGGCCGCATACGAGAAGCGCGGTATCGCCGTGAACGTTCCCGAGTGGAAGATCGAGAACTGTATCCAGTGCAACCAGTGCTCGTATGTCTGCCCGCACGCTGCCATACGTCCGTTCCTGGCAACCGAAGAGGAGGCTGCCGCCTCGGGTCTCGACTGGAAGCAGGGTCTGGGTGAAACCAAGGCTTACAAGTTCCGCGTTCAGGTTTCGCCGCTCGACTGTACGGGTTGCAGCAACTGCGTAGACGTCTGCCCCGCAAAGGAGAAGGCTCTGGTTATGCGCCCGCTCGAAACGCAGATGGCTCAGGCCGACAACTGGAAATACCTTACCGAGAAGATCGGTTACAAGGAGAATGCCGTGGACAAGACCAAGAGTGTCAAGAACCTGCAGTTCAGCCAGCCTCTGTTCGAGTTCTCGGGTGCCTGCGCAGGTTGTGGAGAGACTCCATACATCAAGGCCATTACTCAGCTCTTCGGCGACAAGATGATGGTTGCAAACGCTACGGGATGTACCTCGATATATTCGGGCTCCGCTCCGTCGACTCCGTATTGCACCAACGCCAAGGGTCAGGGTCCCGCATGGGCCAACTCGCTCTTTGAGGACAATGCCGAATTCGGTCTGGGTATGCACATCGGTGTCGAGAAGCTCCGCGACCGCATCCAGGCTCTTATGGAGAAGGCCATTGCCGAGTGCTCGCAGTGCTCCGACGAGCTGAAGGGCGTAATGAAGGAGTGGATCGCGAACCGTGGTTCGTCGTCGAAGTCGGCCGAGGTTACCGCCCGCCTTATCCCGCTCATGGAAGCTTGCGGTTGCGATACCTGCAAGGAGATCCTCGAACACAAGGATTGGCTGGTCAAGAAGTCGCAGTGGATTATCGGCGGCGACGGTTGGGGTTACGATATCGGTTACGGCGGTGTAGACCACGTACTGGCTTCGGGTCAGGATGTGAACATACTCGTTGTCGATACCGAGGTTTACTCCAACACCGGCGGTCAGTCGTCGAAGGCTACTCCTGTCGGAGCCGTTGCCAAGTTCGCATCGAGCGGCAAGCGTATCCGCAAGAAGGATCTGGGCGCCATGGCCATGACCTACGGCTATGTTTACGTGGCTCAGGTTTCGATCGGCGGTTCGCAGGCTCAGCTCTTCAACGTCCTCAAGGAGGCCGAAGCATATCCCGGTCCGTCGCTCATCATCGCCTATGCACCGTGTATCAACCACGGTATCAAGGGCGGCATGACGCGTACGCAGACCGTAGGCAAGGAGGCCGTTGCTTGTGGATACTGGCACCTGTGGCACTACAATCCGCAGCTTGAGGCTCAGGGTAAGAACCCGTTCGTGTATGACTCGAAGGAGCCCGACTGGTCGAAGTTCCAGGATTTCCTCATGAAGGAGGTACGTTATACTTCGCTCATGAAGTCGTTCCCGGCCGAGGCTCAGGAGCTCTTCAAGGCTGCCGAGGAGAACGCCAAGTGGCGTTATGCAAGCTACCAGCGTCTTGCCAAACTCGAATATTAAAAGTATAAAACAGTTAGTGATGGTGTCCGGGAGCAGTGCTCTCGGACATCGTCATTGAAACAAAAATAGAGATCGTATCATGAAAAAGATTCTTATCGCGGCTCTGGCCATGGTCGTGGCAGCCGCTTGCGGAAAGGCAAACCTCCCGCTCGAAAATACCAGCTGGAAGCTCGTTGAACTCAACGGCGAACAGAATGAGGCGTTTGCCGCAAACGAGGATTCGTTCTGGTTCTCGCTCGATGGTAAACAGATCGTCGGTGCCGGTGCTTGCAACCGTTTCTTTGGCAGCTATGAACTCTCCGACAACAACGGCATCGAGATAGGCCCCATGGGCATGACCAAGATGTTCTGCCCGAACATAGAGCTCGAGGATGGCTTTGCCCGTGTCCTTGATGAGGCCAATGGCTACTCGATCGACGGTGACCAGCTTACGCTTACCAAGGATGGCGAAAAGATCGCCGTATTCAAGGGTTCAGCCATGCAGCCGAAACACAACGGCGTATCCGTAGACAAGATAAATGACGCCGTTGAGAGTAAGGCCGCAGGGCAGACGCCGGCTGAGGACAAGGAGGTAGAGGCTGCCGAAGCCGCCGAGATGTCGGTGGACGTTGCCGAATAGCTCTCAGCTCTGATATCAACAATAAACCGCATCTCCGTTTTCGGAGATGCGGTTTATTGTTTAGTGACCGGCGTTCTCAGAACAGGTCATCGAGAACCTTGGCAAGACGATACCCGGCTTTCATCAACTGGTCGTCCACCAGCCGGCTCGCCTCATTTACGAAAGGCCGTCCGAGGTCGCTGCCATCATGTGCCCAGTCGTATATGACACGGCAGTTGCGGGCATTCTCCTCGAACCATTCGGTCGGTGTTCCGGTCGTTATGGCTTTGATCTCCCTGCGCGACAGGCGATCCAGCTGGTCGGCATACTCGGAGTAGCTCCACAGATGGCTGGCATCGATTACGCCCCGGTCCCATACGCGGTGGTAGCCTGTCTCCCTGCCCATTAACTTCACCTTGCGGACCTTCAGTCCGGGGTAGTAGACGTGTGACGGACAATGCATGTCGCCGACAAGGTGTATGACATATTTGAGATTTACGACAACCGTCGAGTCGTCGAGTTCGCGATAGTGTTTCAGCCGTTCGATGGCATTTTCGAGTTCCGCCACGCAGTCGCCCTTCGGGTTCCGTACGGCATCGGTACTCTTCATGTTCTCGTCGACGGAACCTCCGTGCCACATTGTGGTATGCTCGTATCCGGGTGCATTGCGGTAGTCGTCCATCCACGATGCGTAGTAGATGATCGAGTGGCCGAGATACTTCTCGATTATCTTGCGGGCTTTGGGCGAGATGTTGCGTTCGGCGATGCAGGCTATGGTGTCGTGTCCGACGCGTCCCCAGCCGAAAGCCGATTGTGAAAGCGATATGGCTGCGATGGCCATGACAAGTGCGATCTTCTTCATTTCGGTATTTGTGTTAAAGGTTGTTTTTACAAAGATATGATAAAAAGGGTGGCTGTGTGCCGACTGTTACCGAAAATATGAATGCAATGAATACAAAAAAAAGAGAGACTTTTTCGAAGTCTCTCTTTTTATCGTTGTTCTGCAAACAGTGCTGTTATTCTACCGGAATAACGCTTACATAGGATTTGTCATTTGCCTTCTTGCAGAATACTACCGTACCGTCGATCAATGCATACAGCGTGTGATCCTTTCCCATACCCACGTTCTTGCCTGCATTGTGAACCGTACCTCTCTGGCGAACGATGATGTTGCCTGCCTTAGCGAACTGACCACCGAAAAGTTTCAGACCGAGTCGTTTGCTCTCCGACTCACGGCCGTTCTTCGAACTACCTACACCTTTTTTGTGTGCCATTTTCCTCTAATTTTAAGTTATGCAACAATATCCTCCACGAGAACTTGAGTCAGATACTGGCGGTGGCCATTGCATTTCTGGTATCCGGTTCTGCGCTTCTTCTTGAACACCAGGACCTTGTCATCCTTGAGGTGCTTGAGGATCTTACATTTTACCGAGGCGCCTTTGACTACAGGTGCACCTACTTTAACCTGACCGTCGTTGTCTACAAGCAGGACCTTGTCGAAACTCATGGACGAATTTTCTTCGCCCGAAAGACGGTGAACATAGAGTTTCCGACCTTTTTCAGCCTTGAACTGCTGACCTGCGATTTCTACGATTACGTACATTAATTAAAAAGTTATATCAGTTTTGACATAATTTCGGAGTGCAAAGATAACGATTTTTGACATACAAACAATATCTGTTTCAAACTTTTTTGATGACGATTCGGTTTTGGCATATTTTTGGGGATGAGGCTCAAACGGAAAACCGGATCAATCGTGTCGGAAACGGAACTTGCTGCATGCTGTGAGGTAGCTTTACGGGTATGATCGATGTATGAAATATTGTTGCCGCGTGCGCTACGCCTGCCGTCAGGCCTGTCTTGTCAAGGTCTGTTTCGACTTTGCTGCCTCTTGTTTCGTCTGATATCTTCAATATCCGTGACCTGCAGGCGCTTGTGCGTACGCTCCGGTTTTTTTGCGAAAAATTTTATTGTTATAAATATCACAATACCGAAAAAATACGTTATCTTTATAACAGAAAAGAATCAATGAACGGAGAAATGGTGGTTGCTCAGGATATACGTGCCTATCTGATAGCCGAGGCGGTCAATGCGGCCGTAAAGGCCGGGGCCGAAATAATGAAGGTCTACAAGAACAGCGACGATTACGACATCAACATCAAAAGCGACATGACGCCAATAACGGTCGCCGATCGTCTGGCTCATGACAAAATAAAGGAGGCTTTGGGCCGTACGCGCATTCCGATTCTCAGCGAAGAGGGACGCGAAATGCTCTACGACGAGCGTCGTAACTGGGAGATGTTCTGGCTTGTCGATCCGCTCGACGGAACGGTAGAATTCATCAAGGGCAACAACGAATTTACGGTTAATATAGCCTTGATGCAGGACAATGTCTGCATCGGCTCGGTAGTATATGTACCTTATTTTAAGAAGATGTACATTGCAGGCAAGGGCCATGGCGCATTTCTTGTCGAAGATATAGCTCCGGATGCGAATGCCGCACATACATACGACGGACTCATGTCCAAAAGCGTTGCTTTGCCCCTGATAAGGGAGGTGCGCAAGAGTCCGCGCATAGCCGTTTCACGTTCGCACCAGACCCCCGAAACCGCAGAATACGTCGAGGCCATCCGCCGTCGATATCCCGATGCCGAGGTTGTTGAGCAGGGCAGTTCGTACAAGTTCTGCATGTTGGCCGAAGGTGTGGTCGACTACTATGTACGCACGAGTGCCACGTACGAATGGGATACGGCTGCCGGGGAACTTGTATTGGCCGAGGCGGGCGGGCGGACCACGGCATTGCCCGACGGTACGCCGCTCAGGTACAACAAGGAGGATCTGCACAACCCATGGTTCGAATGTCGCTCGGGCAACTGCATGATAAAATAGATACGATTAAAGGCGCGGAGATCCGCGCCTTTCTTTTTTTTGATGTATACGGCAAGGAATCCCGCCGTTACATAAGGTTTACTCTTTGTGTATTTTCTCCTTTTCGGCCTCCTCGATGTCGCAGGCCGAGCAGTTGCCGCTGCATCCGATCTCCGCGCAGTCGACCTGGCCGGAGTCCTCGCGCGACTCCTGTACGGCGCACTTTATACCGAGCCGCTGCATGTTCCTGTTTGTCGAGATTTCACTTTCGATGAAGTGTCCCTTGACCATGATTGTCAACGACATCCCGACGACGAACAGGGCTACGGCTCCGATTGCGCAAAGTATGACTATCAACCACGATGGCATAATGTTCCGATTTTTGGTTTCAGATTTTGTTTTCAACCGACAAATGTATACATTTGTAGAATAAATTGCAAAAATGTTGCCCGTTTCATTGCTCGGGCTGCGCAAGTGTTGAATCGCGACCGCAAGGTCGCAATGCTACTTTGCTTTAAGGTATGAAAATCGTTATATCCGGAGTGGGTGAGATGGGCAGCCATCTGGCGAAGATGTTGAGCGGCAACGGCCACGACATCACGGTCATCGATTCCGACCCCAAGCTGCTGGCCGACGTCAGCAGTCTGGCCGACGTGATTACGGTCGAGGGCGACGCCACGACATTTGCCGTGCTGCGCAAGGCGGCCGTGCGCAAATGCGACCTGTTCATCGCCGTGAACCATGTCGAGAACGACAACGTGCTCGCCGCCATCATGGCCAAACAGTTAGGCGCCAAGAAATCCATTGCCCGTATAGACAACAACGAGTATCTCGAACCCAACAACAAGGAGATGTTCATAAACATGGGCATCGACTACCTGTTCTATCCCGAGAAGGTCGCAGCCGGCGAGGTGATCAACCTGCTGGGGCATACGGCCACCACCGAATATGTCGACTTTTCGAGCGGCAAGCTGGCACTGGTCGTTTTCCGCCTCGAGCCGACGTCGCCGCTTGTGGGCAAGAGGCTGTCCGACATGTCGGAGACCGACATGTCGATGAGTTTCCGTACCGTAGCCATTTCGCGCGGCGGACAGACCATCATTCCGACCGGCGACGACGGCTTCATGGAGGATGACATGGTATATGTCATAACGCGTCAGGATTCGCTGCACGAGGTCATGGCTCTGTCGGGCCAGGCCGACGTGCGTGTCAAGAACATGATGATACTCGGCGGCTCGCGCATAGGCGTACGCATCGCCACCGAACTTCAGGACGAGATAAACATCAAACTCATAGATTATAACGCCGACAAGGCATACCGTTTGGCAGAGTTGTTGGACAAAACCCTTATCATCAACGAGGACGGCCGCAATACCGAAGCGATGATGGAGGAGGGGCTTTCGAACATGGACGCCTTCGTGGCCGTTACGGGACGAAGCGAGACCAACATCCTGACCGCCATGCTCGCCAAACGGATGGGCGTAAAGAAGGTAATAGCCGAGGTCGAGAACCTCAACTACATAAACCTGGCCGAGAGTATCGGTATCGACACGATAATCAACAAGAAGCTGGTTACGGCGTCGAATATCTTCCGGTTTACGATGTCTACGGACGTGCAGGCCATCAAGTGCCTTACGGGCAGCAATGCCGAGGTTCTGGAGTTCATCGTCAAGCCCAACTCGCCGGCCACCAAGAACCGCATCAAGGACATGGGACTGCCCCGTGATGTGATTATCGGAGGTATAGTGCGCGGAGACAAGGTTTTCATCGCCGTCGGCAATACCGAGATAAACGCCTACGACCGGGTGGTGGTTTTCGCCATGCCGTCGGCCATAGACAAGATAGGTTCTTACTTTAATTGATACCGTACGACTGCTACCCGGACGCGAATAGACGGAGAGACCTGCACGATGTTTTGCAAGTTCAATAAAATATTGTTCAGGTGTCACTCAGGGAGAAAATCATGCACGGTTGGTTCGGCCTGCGCCGCCGTGAAGTGGAGCGTTTCAAACGTTTTCCGATTCAGACGCAGCAGCGCATGCTTGCCGGAGTGCTGGCACGCGGGGCCGGGACCGATTTCGGCCGCCGCTATGAAATAGACCGTATCGAGACGGTCGGAGAGTTCCAGTCGCGTATACCGTTGACGGATTACGATTCGTTTTCTGGCTATGTGAAGCAGATGCTCGGCGGCGAAAGGGATGTTACGGCGCGCGGACGGGTGCGACTCTTTGCCCGCTCGTCGGGAACCACGTCGGACCGCAGCAAGTACATACCGGTAACGCGGCGCGGATTGTGGAACGACCATCTGCGAGGCATGCGCGATGTGGTGACGCTCTATCTGGCGGCATGCCCCGATTCGCATGTGCTCGAAGGCAAGACGCTGACGCTCGGAGGATCGTGTTTCGTGCGCAACGGAGCAACCATCGGCGACCTGTCGGCGCTGTTGATGCTCGAGACGCGTGCTGTGAGCGAATGGTTCCGCCTGCCGGAGATCGAAACGGCGCTGTTGCCCGATTTCGACGAGAAGGTCGAGCGTATATGCCGCGAATGCACGGGGCAAAATGTGACGTCGTTTGCCGGTGTCCCGTCGTGGAACCTGGCGTTGATGCGCCGCGTACTCGAATATACGGGTCGCGACGATCTGCGTGAAGTGTGGCCCGGACTCGAACTATTCGTACACGGAGGCATGGGTTTTGCGCCCTACCGCAGGGCCTTCGGCGAGCTGTTCCCGTCTGGAGACATCCGCTACATGGAGACATACAACGCCTCGGAGGGCTTCTTCGCGATAGCCGACGACATGTCGCGCAACGACATGCTGCTGATGCTCGACTATGGGACCTTTTACGAATTCCGCGACGGATCGACGGTCGTGCCGCTCGAAGGTGTCGAGTGCGGCCGCAACTATGCGATGATCATAACGACGTCGAACGGATTGTGGCGGTACGAGCTGGGCGATACCGTGGAGTTTACTTCCACGTCGCCGTACAGGATAAGGATTACGGGACGTACCCGTCAGTTCATAAACGTTTTCGGCGAAGAGCTGGTACTCGACAATGCCGAGCGTGCCGTGGCGGCCGTGTGCGCACGTACGGGAGCGGTTGTCGAGGAGTATACCGTGGTCCCGCGATACATGAGCCGGGGACGCAAGGGTGCGCATGAGTGGGTTGTGGAGTTCTCGCGCCGCCCGGACGATGCTGTTGAGTTCGCACGGGAGCTCGACGAGGAGCTGATGATGCTCAACTCCGATTACGAAGCCAAGCGGCGCAGTACGATGGAGCCGTTGTCGGTTGTAGAGGTGCCGCGCGGTACCTTCAGACGCTGGCTCGCGGCCAAAGGCAAAAACAAGGTGCCGCGCCTGTCGAACGACCGTCGCACGGCAGATGACCTGATGGAGTTTGTAAAGTTGAAATGAAAAACTACAATAATATAATTTTTAATCCGAACTTGAGATGTACATAGCAATTGCGGGAAATATCGGCAGCGGCAAGACTACTCTTACCGAGATGCTTACGAAACACTACGGCGCAAAGGCATATTACGAGGATACGGACAATCCGTACATAGGCGACTTCTACGAGGACATGAAACGCTGGGCATTCCAGCTTCAGATCTACTTTCTCGGCAGTCGTGTGCGCCAGACCCTCGACATGCTTGCCGACAATGCCGAGAACGTATTCCAGGACCGTACGATATATGAGGATGCGTACATATTTGCCGGCAACCTGCATCAGATGGGACTGATGTCGGGACGCGATTTCAGAACATACATGAAGGTCTTCGACGTCTCTTCGACGCTCATACCGCGTCCGGACCTGCTCATATACCTCAAGGCGAGTGTACCGACGCTCATAACGCAGATACGCAAACGCGGCCGCGAGTACGAACAGAATATCGACGAGAACTATCTCGGCCACCTCAACGACAAGTACAACGACTGGATCGACAACATTTACGACGGCGAGGTGTTCGTTGTCGACAAGGACAACGAGGATTTCGTCGATGATCCGGCAGTGTTTGAACGCATCTGTGCCGAAGTGGAGAAGAAACGCGCCTTGCTGAAGGCGAAAAAGTAGAGGCCGATGTCGCTTCCTGAAAAGTTTGTCGCGCGTGTCGTCGACGAGATGGGCCCGACCGAGGGCCGTGCCTTGTGCGAGGTGCTCGAGGGTGAACCTCCCGTGTCGGTACGTCTCAATCCGGATAAACCGCGTGCGGAGTTCGACGGCGAGCCCATACCGTGGAGCCGTTACGGGTTGCGTCTTGCCGTGCGGCCGTCGTTTACGGCCGATCCGCGTTTCCATGCGGGGGCCTATTACGTGCAGGAGGCGGGCTCGCAGTTTGTCGGACACCTGCTGGAGCCGTACGACATTGAAGGCGCTACGGTTCTGGACATGTGTGCGGCGCCCGGAGGCAAGACGACGCTCTATTCGACGATGGTCGGAGCCGGCGGTCTGGTCGTCGCCAACGAAATAGTGCGCAATCGTGCCATGGTATTGGCCGACAACGTGCGCAAGTGGGGCGTAGGCAATGTCGTGGTGACGAACAATACGCCGAAGCATCTGGCCGCTTTCGAAAACTGGTTCGACGTGGTGGCCGTCGATGCCCCATGCTCGGGCGAGGGAATGTTCCGCAAGGATCACGGCGCACGTGACGAGTGGAGCGAGAATGGTGTCAGGATGTGTGCCGCACGACAGACAGAGATTCTCGACGAGGCATGGCGAGCGTTGCGTCCGGGCGGCGTCCTGATATACAGCACCTGTACGTTCAATACTGTGGAGAACGAAGGAGTGCTGCGGTCGTTTGCCGAACGGATGGGCGACGAACTCGTTGAGGCTGAGCCGGTGACGTGTGAAACGTCGTGGGGAGTAGCCGAAGGTCGTGTCGGCGCGTTCAGAACCTACAGGTTCTATCCGCACCGTACTGTTGCCGAGGGCTTTTTTGCCTCCGTGGCACGCAAAAGGGAGTCGGGAGAACGCCGTTCCGTGCCTAAACCGCGACGTCGCGTGATGAACGATATCGGCGGAGATGCACGGCGCGAACTGTCGCACTGGGTACTGCATCCGGACCGTATGCGGTTCGCCGAGGTCGGCGGCAGCCTTCATGCATACCATGCCGGCAGGTATGACGATGTGCGATACGTTTCGGAGTCGCTCAATGTGGTCTGCTCGGGAGTGGATATGGGGCAGATCTTCGGAGGAAAGCTCAAGCCCGATCCGGCGCTGGCCTTCTTCTGCGGATTGGACCGTGATGCCGTACCGGTGGCCGACCTGTCGCGCGACGAGGCGCTGGCATATCTGCGCAAGCAGGAGCTTCCGGCGTCGCTATTTGCCGACGGTGTGAATCTGGTCTGCTGCGACGGCTTTGCCCTGGGTTTTGCCAAGCGCATAGCCAACAGGGTGAACAACATGTATCCCAACTCTTTGAGAATATTGAAAACCGATCTGTAAATTTTTTCGTGCCATGGCAGAAAAACTTTTTTATTCGATGGGCGAGGTGGCCGAGATGTTCGACGTGAACCAGTCGCTGATACGCTATTGGGAGTCGAAGTTCGATGTGCTGCGTCCCAAAAAGAACAGGAAGGGCAACCGCATGTTCCGCCCCGAGGACATCGAGAATTTCAAGATGATATACCATCTGGTCAAGGAGCAGGGCATGACGCTCGAAGGGGCCCGGCGCGCCATGAAACAGCGCGGTACGGCGGCCGTTTCGAGCGATGCGGAGTTGATGGAGCATCTGCTCAACATACGGTCGATGCTTGCCGAGGTCCGCGAGATACTCAAGGTCCGCGAGGACGACATTGTAGTGGATGACAAGGATGCTCCCGACACCAAGGAGGGCGAAGCCGTCGAGCCACAGCCGAAAAAGTCGGGACGCGGACGCCGGGCCGTCGAGGTGATCGAACCGCTCGAACGTGAGGAGACCTCCGAGGAGGAGAAGCCTGCCCCGAAACTGCCTTTCTACGAACAAACACTTTTCTGAGTATGAAGATAAGGGAGATAACCGATGTGATTGAGGCTTTTGCCCCGCTGTCGTTGCAGGAGTCGTACGACAATGCCGGCCTCATAGTGGGACGGCCGGATGACGAAGTGCATTGCGCCCTGTTGGCCGTTGACGTTACGGACGAGGTGATGGACGAGGCCGAACGCGAGGGGTGCGACATGGTGATAACGCATCACCCGATAATATTCCACCCGCTCAAACGTCTCAACTCGTCGAACTACATCGAACGGTGCGTCGAGCGGGCCGTGCGCAAGGGTATTGCGCTCTATGCATGCCATACCAATCTCGACAGCGCACCGCACGGCATGAGCTGGCGCCTGTGCGATATGCTCGGTGTCGGCAACCTGCGCGTTCTGCAGCCGTCGGCCGAGATGGCCGGTGCCGGTTTCGGTGCTGTTGGCGAGTTGCCGGAACCTATGCCGACTGTCGATTTCATGCATCGCATAATGGAGGTTACCGGTGCCTCGGTCGTTCGCCACAGCGATCTGGTAAAACCGACGGTCAGCCGTATTGCCGTATGCACAGGAGCCGGAGCGTCGCTCATGGCCGATGCACGTGCTGCAGGAGCTGATCTCTATCTGACGTCGGATCTCAAGTATAATGACTTCATGACCCCCGACGGAGCCTTCATCGTGGCGGATATCGGTCATTTCGAGAGCGAATATTGCGCAATTGAGATATTATTTGATATTTTATCGAAAAAAATGATTACCTTTGCGGTTCGCAAGAGTGGACACTCGCGAAGCCCTGTAAGTTACTTGACAAAATAAACTGAAAAACATATATATGGCAGCACAGAAAAAGACATCGGAAGCGGATTTCTCAATGCAGGAGAAGATTGCCGCTCTCTACGAGTTGCAGAAAATCGATTCGCAGATTGACGAGATCAACAAGATCAAGGGCGAATTGCCGCTTGAGGTTCAGGATCTGGAGGATGAGATTGCCGGCCTGAATACGCGTATCGACAATATCAAGGCCGAGATCGAGGAGCTCAATGCTCTTTCGAAGCAGCGCAGTCGCGAGAAGGACAAGGCTCAGATACAGATTGCCAACTACAAGGAGCAGCAGAACAACGTCCGCAACAACCGTGAATTCGATGCCATTTCGAAGGAGATCGAATATCAGGAGCTCGAAATCGAGCTGGCCGACAAGCGACTGAAGGAGTATGCCGCAGGCATTAAGGTAAAGAAGGCTTCGCTCGAGGAGACGCAGGCCACCGTCGCCGAGCGTACGATGGATCTCAACGCCAAAAAGGCTGAACTCGACAGCATCGAGGCCGAGACGGCTGATCAGGTGGCCGATCTGGAGAAACGTGCCGAGGCCGCCAAGACCAAAATAGACGAGCGTCTGCTTGCGGCTTACGAGCGTATCCGCAAGAACGTACACAACGGTCTTGCCGTGGTAACCATACGCCGCGATGCTTGCGGCGGTTGCTATAACCGTATCCCGCCCCAGCGCCAGGCCGATATCCGTCTGGGCAAGAAGCTGATCGTTTGCGAGTATTGCGGCCGCATACTTGTCGGCGGCGACGAGGAGCAGGAACAGTAGTCCTTTAAGATCTGATGATATAAGCCGACTGGCGGAATGTGCTCATCCATTCCGCCAGTCGGCTTTTTTATGGGCCGGATATTCCTGTCGGCTCTCCACCGTGGCTAAAAATATCGTACGTATGCTCTTGAGTTTGTAAAAATATGATTACCTTTGCGGAATAGTAAGTGAGATTAACTTTTGGCAGATGAAGATAGCTCTTGCTCAATTGAATTATACGACCGGCGACATTCAGGGCAATGCCTCGAAAATAGTTGGTGCCGTAGAGAAGGCCAAGGACGCACATGCCGACCTTGTAGTGTTCGCAGAACAGGCCGTGAGCGGTACTCCCGCGTTCGATCTGTTGCGTAAGACGACTTTTATCGAGCTTTGCGACGAGGCGCTCGAGGATATAGCTTCACATTGCAAAGGCATTGCCGCAATCGTCGGCCTGCCCATTCTTACAAATGAAGGAACCATAAGCGCAGCTGCCGTTGTCGTTGACGGTAAGGTAGTGCGTTGCGTCGGCAAGCAGTTCATCTCCGCCCGCCGCGAAATGGGTTATCTCGTGCCGTCGAAAGGCTACGAATATGTCGAGATGTGCGGACACAGGATGGCTGTCGTCGTAGGCGACGACCTGAGCCATATTCACGACATGGATCGCGAGGCCGACATGATCATAAGCGTTAATTCGCGCCGCTACGGCAAGGATGTCCTCGCATACCGTTACGATTCGTTCCGCAAGACGGCATTCGTAGAGGGCAAGACCCTCGTCTTCATCAACAATGTCGGCGGTTCGGGCGAGATTGTCTATGACGGCACTTCGTGCGTGGTCGACAAGAGCGGCGACATTACCCTGATGATGAAGAGTTTCGAGGAGGATTTCGCCGTGTACGATACGGATGCCCCGCACATGGCGGTTGAGACGATGCCCTATTCGACCTGCAACGACCATACGCGCATGCTTTACCGTGCCGCCTGCCTCGGCCTGAAAGACTACTTCGCCAAGAGCGGATACACCAAGGCAAGCATAGGTCTTTCGGGCGGTATCGACTCTGCCGTTGTGGCCTGCATTGCGGCCGATGCTCTCGGACGTGAGAATGTAAGGGCACTGCTCATGCCTTCGCAGTTCTCGTCGGACCATTCGGTCGAGGATGCCAAGGAACTCGCCGAAAATCTGGGAATACAGTACAGCGTACTGCCGATTACAGAGGTCTACAGGTCGATAATGGATACGCTCAAACCCATTACCGGCGGTACAAAGTTCGATTCGACCGAGGAGAATATCCAGTCGCGTATCCGTACGGTCATGCTGATGGCCCTGCAGAACAAGAGCGGGTACATACTGCTCAACTCCTCGAACAAGAGCGAAAATGCATTGGGCCTGTGTACGCTTTACGGCGATACGGCAGGCGCATTCAGCGTTACGGGCGACATCTACAAGACCGAGATGTATGCCGTGGCGCGATATATCAATCGTGAATTCAACGACGTAATTCCGGAAAACATATTGACCAAGGAGCCGTCTTCGGAGCTCCATCCAAATCAGAAGGACAGCGACATATTGCCTCCTTACGATGTCGTGGACGCCATTCTCGAGCGCATGATCGAGGAGGGACAGCACCGCGAGGAGATAATCAATGCCGGTTTCGACTCGGATGTCGTCGAGAAGATACACTCGATGATCATGCGTAACGAGAAGAAACGTTACCAGTTCCCGCCCGTGCTTAGGTTGTCCTCATGTGCATTCAAGCATGAACGTCTGATGCCTCTGATCAACAAGTACGGATATTAGGATTTTCGGCCGAACGCAAGACGATGAACATGAACGGACATATCGAACACATCGGGCGCGTCGAGAAGATTGTCGGCCGAAACGTATTCGTCAAGATCATATCACAGAGCGCATGCGGCAGCTGCCAGGCCCGCAAGGCGTGCGGCATGAGTGAATCATCCGAAAAAATCATAGAGGTGGAGACCTCGTCCGCCGCGGGTTATTCCGTCGGCGAGGATGTCGTCGTGTCGGTCCGCCGCAGGGTGGGCCTCATAGCCGTTGCGATAGCTTATGCCGCACCGCTGTTCGTGCTGCTGGGCGTACTCGCCGGAGCCGGAGCCATCGGTGTGAGCGAGGGCGTGGCTGCCTTGTCATCGCTGTGCGGCGTGGCGGTGTACTATCTGTTGCTGTGGTTTTTCAGGGACCGGATATCGGACAGAGTGAATTTTACTATTCATAAAATATAGGCAATGAGTATTTTACTTTTTACTGTTTTGACGCTTTGCGTTCTTGGCGTGTTGTCGGCCGTAGTGCTTTACTTCGTCGCCCGGAAATTCAAGGTCGAGGAGGATCCCCGTATCGACGAAGTGGAGAAGATGTTGCCCGGTGCCAACTGTGGAGGTTGTGGTTTTGCGGGATGCCGCGCCATGGCCGAAGCTCTGGTGAAACGTGACGACATATCCGAACTCTTCTGCCCGGTTGGCGGAGGCGATACGATGAAGGCCGTTGCCACATATCTGGGTAAGGCCGCCCCCGAAAAGGAACCGCGCGTGGCTACGGTACGTTGCGGAGGAACATGCGAAAAACGCCCGCGTACCAACACTTTCGACGGGGCCCGTTCTTGTGCGGTAGCTTCGTCGCTCTATGTCGGCGAAACGGCTTGCGCGTACGGCTGTCTTGGTTACGGCGACTGTGTGACGGCTTGCGCCTTCGATGCGATCCACATCAATCCCGAAACCGGTATCGCCGAGGTCGACGCCGAGAAGTGTACGGCCTGCGGTGCCTGCGTGAAGGCTTGCCCCAAGGGCCTTATCGAGTTGCGCAAGAAGTGGCCCAAAGGTCGTGCCATTTACGTGTCGTGCATGTCCAGGGACAAGGGCGCCGTTGTGATGAAGGCCTGCAAGGCCGGATGTATCGGTTGCGGCAAGTGCGAGAAGGTTTGCGAGTTCGGAGCCATCACCGTTCAGAACAATCTGGCGTTCATCGATTCGGACAAGTGCCGTCTGTGCCGCAAGTGCGTGAACGAGTGCCCGACGGGAGCCATCAGGATCATCGGTCTGGCCCCGCTGCCGAAGGCCCCGAAGGCTGCCCCGGCAACTCCTGCTGCAGCTCCTGCCGCCAAGGCTGAACCTGCGGCCCCGAAGGCTAATTCCGCTGCCGCAAAGAATACGGTTGCCGAAACGGCCGAAAAGGTCGAATCCGTTGTAAACAAAAAGGAGGAGTAACACTATGAAGACATTTCCTATAGGCGGTATTCATCCGTCCGACAACAAACAGTGGAGCAAGTCAAGTGCCATCGAGGCCATGCCGCTGCCCGATGTCGTCACCATTCCGCTGTCGCAGCATATAGGCGCTCCGGCCGTTGCCAAGGTCGCCAAAGGCGACAAGGTGCTCACCGGCCAGTTGATCGCCGAGGCCGCAAGTTTCATGTCCGCAAACATCCACTCCCCGATTTCGGGTACGGTGACATCGGTGGACATGCTTCCCAATGCCCAGGGACTTCGCCAGATGATGATAACCATCAAGCGTGAGGGCGACGAGTGGGTCGAGGGTATCGACCGTTCGGACAAACTCGTTACGGAGTGCAATCTCGACTCTGCTGAGATTCTCGCCCGCATCAAGAGTGCCGGTATCGTCGGTATGGGCGGCGCTACGTTCCCGACGCACGTGAAACTGTCGATTCCTGCCGGCAAGAAGGCGGAATTCCTCATTATCAACGGCGTCGAGTGCGAACCCTATCTTACGTCGGACTATCGTACGATGCTCGAATACGGCGACCGTCTGATCGTCGGCGTCCGTATACTGATGAAGGCTCTCGACGTGAAGAAGGCTTTTATCGGCATCGAGAACAACAAACCCGATGCCGTCGCTCATCTGCGCACGCTTGCTGCCGGTATCGAAGGACTGGAGGTCGTACCGTTGAAGGTGCGTTACCCTCAGGGTGGTGAGAAACAGCTTATCGCTGCCCTTACGGGTCGTCAGGTGCCGCCCCCGCCGGGACTGCCTATCGATGTCGGTGCCGTCGTATGCAACGCTTCGACTACGGTTGCGGTTTACGATGCCGTGCAGAAGAACAAACCGCTCATCGAGCGCGTCGTGACCGTTACGGGCAAGCATGTGGCTCAGCCCAAGAACCTGCTCACGCGTATGGGTACTTCGATCTCGGCTCTTGTTGCCGTGGCCGGTGGCCTTCCCGAAGGCGACGTGAAGGTGCTGAACGGTGGCCCGATGATGGGCCGTGCCATGATCAATCTCGACTCGCCAGTAACCAAGGGCTGCTCGGGTATAACGATTCTCGACGGCCGTGAAGCCCACCGCAATGCCGCTGCCGTCTGCATCAAGTGTGCAAAGTGCGTCGAGGCTTGTCCGATGGGACTCGAACCCTTCTTCCTCTCGAAGATGTCGCAACGCAAATCGTGGGATGTCGTGGAGGCCAACCGCATAACCGACTGCATCGAGTGCGGATCGTGCCAGTACACGTGTCCCGCAAGCCTGCCCCTGCTGGATTTCATCCGTACAGGCAAACAGGCCGTAATGGGTATAATCCGCGCACGTGCGGCTGCTAAAAAGTAATTAAACAACGGAAAGATATGGCAAATAGATTCTTTGTTTCTCCGTCGCCGCATATACATACGGAGCAGACCACGCAGAAGATCATGGCCGATGTAATCATCGCCCTGCTGCCTGCACTTTGTGTCTCGATTGCGGTCTACGGTTGGGGCGTGCTTGCGATGACCGCTATTTCGATCGCAAGCTGCGTTCTCTTCGAATTTCTCATACAGAAGTACCTGCTTCGCGGCGAGTGCACGATAAGTAACCTGTCGGCCGTGGTTACGGGTCTGCTGCTGGCCTTCAACCTTCCTTACGGACTGCCGTGGTGGATCGTTATCATCGGCGCCTTCGTGGCCATAGCCATCGGCAAGATGACTTTCGGAGGCCTCGGCAAAAACCCATTCAACCCTGCACTTGTGGGCCGTGTATTCCTCCTGATAGCGTATCCCGCACAGATGACTACGTTCCCCGCACCCAAAATCGATGGCTTCGTCGACGCCTATTCGGGCGCCACGCCTCTGGCTGCGGCCAAGGCCGGTCTGGTCGACTACGGTTCGTACGACATGCTCGGCATGTTCAACGGTGCCATGGCCGGTTCGGTCGGCGAGATAGCAACGCTCGCGCTGCTGCTCGGCTTCGTTTACCTGCTGTGGAACAAGGTTATTACGTGGCACATTCCGGTTGCCGTACTCGGATCGATGGCCGTATTCGCATTCGTGGTGGCTCTGTTCAGGGGCGGTGATGCATCGCTGCTCTATGAGTTCCCGCTCTTCCATCTGTTGGCCGGCGGTGCTGTACTGGGTGCCGTATACATGGCTACCGACTATTCAACCTCGCCGATGAACCATCGCGCAATGTTGATTTACGGTGTTGGTATCGGCGTGCTGACAATGTGCATACGTCTGTGGGGCTCGTATCCCGAAGGAATGTCGTTCGCAATACTGATCATGAACTCGGTAGTGCCTCTTCTGAACAAATATGTCAAACCCAAGCGTTTCGGCTTGAAGAAGAAATAGTGTGGAGGTTGCAAGATGAAAAGTACACTTTTTAACATGGTGGCCGTGCTCTTCTGCATTACGCTTGTCGCATCGGCAGGCGTCGGGGCGGTCTATATGATTACGGCCGAGCCGATCGCCGCGTCGAAGCAGAAGGCCGTACAGGATGCCATTCTCGCCGTTCTGCCCGCTTTCGAGCAGAGCGAGGTCGAGGAGATGACCATCGACGAGATGCCGATAAAGGTCTACAAGGCCAGCAATGACGGTGATGTCGTAGGATATGCCGTCGAGACAATGACCAAAAAGGGATTCAACGGCGTGGTACGCCTCATGGTCGGATTTTCGCCCGAAGGCGAAGTCCTCAACGTGAATGTCCTCGAACAGGCCGAGACTCCGGGTCTCGGAACGAAGATGTGCGACGAAGGCAACCCCCTGCTGTCGAGCATCAAGGGCAAGAAACTCGATTCGATGAAACTTTTGGACGGACGTCTGGCCGTACGCAAGGACGGAGGCGACGTCGATGCACTGACGGCTGCCACGATCTCGTCGCGTGCTTATGTCGATGCCGTAAATCGCGCATACATGGCTTACAAGAGCGTAGTGGACGGAACCGAGCCGACCGACGTGTCGACCGGTGCCACCAAGACGCAGAAAGGAGGTAACAATGAATAAACTGTCGCTCGTCATCAAGGGCATAATCAAGGAGAACCCGACATTCGTGCTGGTGCTCGGCATGTGCCCGACACTCGGTACGACGACTTCGGCCGCCAACGGTTTCGGTATGGGTGTGGCAACGATGGCCGTGCTCATCATGTCGAACCTTGTAATTTCGCTGGTCAAGAACCTCATTCCCGACAAGGTGCGTATTCCGGCCTTCATCGTGATCATAGCGTCGTTCGTGACCATCATACAGATGCTCATGGAAGCATACGTTCCGGCACTCTATGAGAGCCTGGGCGTGTTCATCCCGCTGATCGTCGTTAACTGCATCATTCTGGGCCGCGCCGAGGCCTTCGCCTCGAAGAATTCGCCCGTGGACTCGATGCTCGACGGCGTGAGCATAGGCCTCGGATTTACACTGTCGCTGACGGTGATAGGTACGATCCGCGAACTGCTCGGGAACGGTTCCGTCTTCGGATATTCGTTGGGTGTATCGGACTATATGCCGCTGGTATTCGTCCTCGCTCCGGGTGCATTCCTGGTGCTCGGTTATCTTATGGCTTTGTTTAACAAATTCGTGAAGAAATAGTATGGAAACGGTATCATATTTTGCAATAATCCTCGGGTCGATACTCGTAAACAACGTCGTTCTGGCCCAATTCCTCGGAATATGTCCGTTCCTCGGCGTATCGTCGAAGGTCGAGACCTCGCTCGGCATGGGTGCTGCCGTAACGTTCGTCATGTCGCTGACGGCTGTTGTTGCGTGGTGTCTGCAGACTTACGTTCTTGTGCCGCTGCATATCGAGTACATGCAGACGATCGTCTTCATTCTGGTTATCGCGGCTCTGGTGCAGATGGTCGAGATCATCCTCAAGAAGGTGTCGCCGTCGCTCTATCAGGCTCTCGGAATATTCCTGCCGCTCATCACGACGAACTGCGCCGTGCTGGGTGTTGCGATCCTGATGATCCAGAAGGATTTCAACCTGCTTCAGAGCGTCGTATATTCGGCTTCGACAGCCATCGGCTTCGCCCTTGCGCTGACTCTCTTCGCCGGTATCCGCGAACGTCTCGAGTTCGAGGGTGTTCCCGCTGCAATGAAGGGTACTCCGATTGCGCTGATTACGGCTGCGCTGCTGGCCATGGCATTCCTCGGTTTCTCGGGAATGGTGTGATACGCAAGCAAGTAACAAAAAAGGCGGGACCCACACGCGGGTCCCGCCTTTTTGTTTGCGGTAATCGGATCAGAACTTGATGTTCGAGTAATCCTGGAAGTTGATTTCGCCGCTCCACTCGCCGGTGATGGTGTAACCGAGGTCGTCGACGAGATTCAGCTTCAATTCGTACTCATCGTAACCCTTGTTGACAACCTCGATCGTTCCGCCTACGGCAGGACCGCTGCCCGCTACGTCGTAGTTGGCATACTGCGAGTACCAGCAACCTGCGGGATTTTTGCCGTCGAGATAGCCCGGAACACATGTAAACGCGTCGCCGCTGTCGTTGACGCTGTAGGTGCCCGAAGGAAGTCCGTCGGCAAATTCACCGATGGGAGCATAGATGTCGAGGCTCAGGGCATCGGTTATGTAGTCCGACTGTATCGTGATGGTCCAGTCGTATATGTCGTGCTCCTCACCTTCGAAGTACGAGCCGTAGCATGTACCGTCGGCATATTCGCCGAGGTTGGCAACTGCATTGCCCGTAAGAGTGCTCAACGTGGGAAGGTCGACACTGAAGGTGCCCTTGTACTGTCCCGTCAGTTTGTACTGGTCGTTGATGACGAGGTTTACGTCAAGCGTGAAGTCATCCTTCGTGCCGCTGACAGTGATCGTTCCGCCGGTTACAAGACCGTAGGTCCAACTTGCACTGTCGTCGGCTTCGGCGTGTATGAGGTATGAACCGATGGGCAGCGACTCGCCTACGAGAGCACCGCCTTCCATGGTCTTGTCGGCCTTGGAGAGTACGGTATTCTCCACAACGTATTCACCTGCGGAAATCTGACCGTCCTGATCGACATAGGTGAAGATGCTTGCCGTAAGCATGTTGCAGGGATAGTTCTTCACTTCGCCGGTTACGGGATCGATTGGCGAGTCGACAAGCATTATGTCGAGGTTGTGTACGCCGCTGTTAACGCCTGCATACGTGTAGCCCATGGCCGTAAACTCAAGGTCGGTATAGTCCTGCTTGATGTATATGTCTGGGACTTCGTCACCGCCGCCCGGAGTTTCGGCCGGATCGATGGTTGCGGGACCCGTATATGCTACATGGTAGCGTTTGCCGGTCTCGTCCGTCAACGTGACATCGAACTTGTAGTTCTCGCCTTCGGCCGTAACGACGATCTTGCCGTCGGTAAAGTTGACGAATGCATTCATGTTTCCGGTCTCGTCGGTTGTCCTGAGCTGCGAGAAGCTCGAGAAGGTGCCGGGCGTATGCGAGGGGTTCACATCGGTCTCGAAAGCGTATTCGCCGACAGGTACTGCGTGCGTACCTTCGTTGTACGCAGCATAAATGTCGAGGAAGAAACCGTAGGAATCGGGCTGCAGGTAACCTTCGCTGTCGACCTCCTTGTCTGTGAGGACAACGTAGTAGTTGGCCGTTCCTTCATCTTCGAAGCTGTCGTAGTAGTGACCCGTGAAGAAAGCGTCCGTAATTTCGTAGTCGAACTCGGGTCCGGGCTCGACTGTCGGTCCGTCAGGACTATCCTGGTTGTTGGAGCAGGCCGCCATGCAAAGCAGCATGCATGTGCCCGCAAGCACATTGAGGGAGAATGTTTTCATAAGACGGAAAATTAGATTGTAAAACTAACCTCTACAAAGATATTATCTGAACCCTCTTTTTGTACCTTTATGCAGAGCATGTCGTCCGAATAGGATATGTTTTTCGACCTATCGACAATGCTGCATATTTCGTTAAAAAATGCGGAATTTGCGGAAATAATATTAAATTTGCAGTTAAAACATACGCCGCCATATTATTTACTTAATACCATTCTTACAATGAAGCAGAGAGTAACACTACACGACCGCACCTTCGAAGTGATGATTCCTGCGGAGGAGATCGACAAGGCCGTGTCGAAGATCGCCGAACGCCTCAACCACGATTATGCCGATTGCGAGAAGGCTCCGATATTCGTGAGCGTCCTGAGCGGGTCGTTCATGTATCTTTCGGACCTCACGCGCAAGATAACCTTCAACAACGAGATCGCCTTCATCAAGATTTCGTCGTACGAGGGGACGCAGTCGACCGGATGCGTAAAGCAGCAGTTGGGTATCGATTTCGATATTTCGGGACGCGACATCATCATCGTCGAGGATATCGTCGAGACGGGTCACAGCATCAATCATGTGGTCGAGCATCTGCGCTCGAAGAATCCGCGCAGCGTCGAGATCTGCACTCTCTTCTTCAAACCAGACAAGTACCGTTACGACCTGCCGATAAAGTACCGTGCCATGGAGATAGGCAACGAGTTCATCGTGGGCTACGGTCTCGATTACGACCAGCTGGGACGCAACCTCAAGGATATATACGTTGTTACCAATGAGTGATGCTCTGTTGGAGGGAGGGGCCAAACTGCCTCTCGTCGAGGATTTCTATACGATTCAGGGCGAAGGCTTCCATGCCGGCAAACCCGCCTACTTCATACGGCTGGGCGGTTGCGACGTGGGATGCAGCTGGTGCGACGCCAAGTATACGTGGAATCCCAAACTCTATCCGCCCGTTCCGATCTCCACGATCGTCGACAGGGCTTCGTCATGTGCCGCCCAGGCCATCGTCATTACTGGCGGCGAACCGTTGCTTTATCCGCTCGGACCTCTAACGCGTCAACTTCACGATCGAGGTCTTGAGATATTTCTCGAAACGTCGGGATCGCATCCCTTCAGCGGCGAATTCGACTGGGTATGTTTCTCGCCGAAGGTAAAGCAGCCACCGTTGGATGAGGCTTACGTTCGGGCCGACGAGCTGAAGGTGATTATCGGCAGCGAAAAGGACTTCGAATGGGCCGAGAACAACGCCGCCAAGGTTACGGAACGCTGCCTGCTCTATCTGCAACCCGAATGGAGCGTCTACGACAGGATTCTGCCTGCCATCGTCGAGTATGCCAAGGCTCACCCATGGTGGAACATATCGGTGCAGGTTCACAAATTCATGCATATTCCTTAAACTTTCCCAGCGATGAAGGTGCAGATTGGACAACGTTTCTGGATTACGCTTACCACGTTGATATTCATCTTTACGGTGTTTGTCATCGGCCGCAGCCTGGTCAATGTCATCCGCATAAGCCACCGCATATCGCTTCTCGAGGATGAGCGAGACATCTATCTGCAGCGCATCGCCGAGGACAGTGCCCTCTACGAACAGTTGCAGTACGACGAGTATCTCGAAAAGTATGCCCGCGAGCACTATCACATGCAGCGCCGCGACGAGCATGTCTATATCATAAAGTAGGTATTACGATTGTCTGCATCATGTCTGAATTCGGATTTATCGATACGATCAGGAGCATGTTTGCATCGATGCCGTTCAACGGCTTCGAGGGCATAGGCGACGACTGCGCCGTCTTCCCGTTCGGCGACGGCGAGGCTCTGGTCCTTACGACCGATCTGTTGGCCGAAGATGTCCATTTTCTGCGTCGGGCAACGTCGCCTTTCCTGCTCGGCCGCAAATCTCTGGCTGTAAATCTCAGTGATGTGGCGGCGATGGGAGCCCGGCCCGTGGCGTCTATGTTGTCGCTGGCTCTGCCGCGTGAGCTGACCGGCGAATGGGCCGACGAGTTCATGCGCGGCTACCATGACATGTCGCAGCGTTACGGTGTGCAGCTTGTCGGCGGCGACACCACTCTGTCGAAATCGGGACTTACGGTGAATGTCTTGGCGATAGGGCGTGTTCCTGCAGGCAATATCAAGCGACGTTCGGATGCACGTGAAGGAGACTTCGTGATGGTCGGAGGCCGGCTCGGGGCTTCGGCCGAAGGGTTGAAAGACATCCTGCACGGCAACTTCGATACGGCATACGCGATGCAGCACAAGAATCCCGAACCGCAGGTTGCAGAGGGTATCTGGCTTGGGACACGGGCCGAAGTGCATGCCATGATGGATTTGTCGGACGGTGTGGCGTCGGACCTCGTGCACATACTCGAGGCTTCGCATGTGGGTGCCGTGGTTGAGACGGAGCATGTACCTGCGGTAACATCCGTCGAGCGTGCCGTATGCGGCGGTGAAGATTACAAGTTGCTGTTTACCGTTGAGCCCGAAGCGGCCGAAAGGTTGATGTCGGAGTATGCCGCCGAATTCGGATCACGGCCGTTTGCCATCGGGCGTATAGTCGCTTCTTCGGATCCGGTCATCGAGTGGCGGGAGAACGGTCGCGCATTCAATCCCGACTGGCACGGATTTTCACATTATTAGTTTTTTCCGGTCATTCTGCGTACGACGTCGATGATCTCGCGTGCAGCCTCGAGCCTGAACGCGAGGGCGAGAACGATATACGTGATTACGCCCGTTGCGATCATGACCAGCAGGCGCAGCGCTTCGCCATATCCGGCAACGCTCCGTCCGATAAGTATGACCACGGCATACATTGCCGCCGTAACCATTATCGTCGGCAGCAGCGTGCGCACCATTCTCAGCAGCGACAGCGAAACGTAACGTTGGGATGCCGTGAAGTTTACGATCAGCTCGCAGAGCGACATTGCCGCCAGTCCCCACGCTACGGCCTTGACGCTTTGTGGTATGGTTATGACGAGAATGGCAGTCATGATGATCTTCTTTACGATCTCGAGCCGCAGGATGATCTGCCCGTCGCTGCGAACCTTCAGGATATTGTACGATATCATGGCCGGCGGATAGAAGAGGCCCGTGATGCACAGTATGCACAGATAGGGTACCGTGGGCATCCACTTTGCACCCAGCAGCAACATGAAAAGATCGTCGGCCACGGCCACTATTCCGGCCATCATCGGGAACATGACGAATGCCACGACCATCATCACCTGACGGTAGCTCTCGGCGAACTTGCGTTCGTCGCCGTCGATCTTCGATAGAGCGGGGTAGGTTACGCTCTGCACCGCCTGCATGGTCGACGTTACGGGCAGATCCTTGAGCTTCTGAGCCTGGTTGAAGTATCCGAGGGCGTCGGCCGAATAGATCTTTCCGATGAAGAGCGAGGCTACGTTGTTATATACGGACGATATGATGTCGGTGGACATCAGCCGCAATGAGAACGGCGCCATCTCTCTGACCGGAGCTGTGGAGAAACGCGATCCGGGCCTCCAGCTGCTGCAGAACCACAATATCGCCGCCTTCACCACCATCGACGTCAGTCGTTGTCCCACGAGGCTCCATACGCCGCATCCGGCAAGGGCCATGCCTATGGCGACGATCCCGGCCGTGAGCGACGATGCGAATGTCGCCCGCGACAGCAGCCCGAAGCGGAACTGCCGGGTGAATATCGTGTTCTGGATTACGCACAGGGCATTGACCGGCAGCAGCAGGAAGAGTACGGGGGCGATTTCGGTTATGACCGGCTGGTTGTAAAATGCCGCCACGAGCGGCGATACGGCTACCAGCACGACATACAGCACCGCCGACATGGCGATGTTGAACATGAATACCGACATGTACTCCTCGTCGGTCGGATTGTCCTTGCGTCGTATGAGTGTCTGCGAGAAACCGCTGTCGACTACCACGAGCGCCACGGCGGTGAAGAACGTCAGGATGGCCATTACGCCGATGTCTTCGGGCATCAGCAGACGCGCCACAATGAGACTGACGGCCATCTGCAGCAGCATCGAACCGACCTTCTCGGCTATGCTCCATGCGACGCCGGCGGCGACCTTCTCCTTCAGTTCTCCGTTCCCCATGCAGTGTTGCGGTTAGTTTGCGTGGCTGTTGCGCTCGCGTATGTCGTCGACACGTGCGATCTCGACATACGAGGCGCCGCGTTCGGGCGAGAAACTGCCGCCGACGCTTACCAGCAGGTCGTCGTCACGCAGCTGTTCGGTCTCGTCGATCACCTCCATGGCATCGGCCAGGAAGTGGTAGCGGTTGTCGAGCGACTTGTCGCGCAGTATGGGCTTTATTCCGTATGAGAGTGCAAGTATGCGTTGCGCGTGCAGCGTGTAGCATACGGCTATGACGGTCTTGCGGCTGCGGAACGCTGCAAGGTATCGTCCCGTGCGTCCCGTAAGCGTATCGACGACAATATATCGTACCGGCAGGTTGGTCGAGGCCCTTACGGCCGAACGCGCCACCTGTGCCGTGATCTCGTGTGCCACGGATACCATGTTCATGTCGGTCATGGGTACGAAGTGACGTTCGTCCTCCTCGATGCGCTCCGCAATGCGGGCCATGGTTTCGACAGACTCGACGGGGTAGTCGCCCATGGCGGTCTCCTCGCTTAGCATGACGGCGTCGACACGCTCGTAGATGGCACTTGCAACGTCGCTTACCTCGGCGCGCGTGGGACGCGGGGCATGGATCATCGAGTAGAGCATCTGCGTGGCGATGATTACCGGACGCTTGGCCATGATGCAGCTCTCGACGATACGGCGCTGCGCCGTCGGGATGGCTTCGGCCGGAAGCTCCACGCCAAGGTCTCCGCGGGCAACCATTATGCCGTACGACGCTTCGATGATGTCGTCGAGGTTGTCCAGTCCTTCCTGGTTCTCGATCTTCGATATGATCTTGATCTTGCTCGAACGGCTGTCGAGAATATCCTGTACCGCCTGAACGTCGTCGGCGCTGCGCACGAACGAGTGGGCTATGAAGTCGATGTCGTTCTCGGTGGCCCACTCTATGAAGGCGCGGTCGCGCTCCGTAACCGACGGCAGCGCTATCGATACGCCCGGAATGTTGACGCTCTTGCGCGGACGCAGGACTGCATCGCCCGAAAACCGGCAAAGCAGTTCGTCGTCGCTCTTCCCGATAACGCGGAGTTCGACCTCGCCGTCCGAAATCAACAGCCTGTCGCCGACGCTGATGCACGGTATGGCAAGCGTCGTGTTGAGATATATGAGTTCGGCGGTCGACGGTTCGCCGTTGCCAGTACCGCGTACCCTTACGGTATCGCCCGCATGGAACTTGAGCATGTCCTCGTATCGCTCGTCGATGCCCGTTATTCGTATCTCGGGGCCCTTGGTGTCGAGCATGATGGGTATGGCGTTGTTGACGCCGTGGACAATCTCGACTATGCGTGCGGCGCTCTCCATAGTGACGTGCGCCGTGTTGATGCGCACCACGTCCATGCCGGCGCGCATGAGTTTGGCTATCAGCTCCGGCGAGCAGTTGCGGTCGGAGATGGTAGCTATGATCTTGGTCTTTTTCATGTTGTAACTTAACTAACCTTTGTTGTATTTTCTAACCTTTCAGTGCCTCGATGCCCAGCCTGTACGAGTCGAGCCCGAAGCCCATGATCGACCCCTTGCACACGGGTGCAATGAGCGACGTGTGGCGGAACTCCTCACGGGAGAGGATCGACGATATGTGAACCTCGACTACTGGTGTCGATACGGCCGCTATGGCGTCGCGTATTGCTACCGACGTGTGGGTGTAACCGCCGGCGTTGAGGACGACGCCGTCGTACAGGCCCTCGCTGCGGTGCAGTGCGTCGATAAGTTCACCTTCGATGTTCGACTGGAAAAGTTCCAGTTCGATGTCGGGATATCGGCGGCGCAGTTCGACGATGTACTCGTCGAACGTGCCCGTACCGTATATTTCCCTGTCGCGCCGTCCCTGCAGATTGAGGTTCGGCCCGTTCAGTATGAGTATCTTCTTCATGTTGCTATGCATATATCGTTCCGTAAGATTTGGCTTCGGCCTCGCCGCGCAGCAGCATCAGTCCGCTTTCGGCCAGCGCCTGCATCTCGTCCTCGCCGGGATATACCGCTATCGGGGCCAGGAACGAACAGTGTTCCATGATGCGTTCGACGATGTCTTCGTTGTTGGCGAGCCCGCCCGTAAGTATGATCGCGTCGATGTCGCCGCACAGGACCGCAGCCATCGACCCTATGGTCTTCGATATGGTATAGCACATCGTTTCGAGCATGAGGCGTGCCTCCTCGTCGCCGGCCTTGGCGCGTTTCTCGACCTCGATGATCGAGTTGGTCCCGAGCCAGTCCATGATGCCTCCGCGTCCGCAGCACAGTTTCTTCAGTTCGGCCTGTGTGTAGCGTCCCGAAAAGCAGAGATCCACAAGTTGTCCGGCCGGAAGCGTGCCGGCACGTTCCGGAGCCAGCGGCCCTTCGCCGTTGAAAGCGTTGTTCACGTCGACGACGCGTCCCTTGCGGTGCGCTCCGACCGATATGCCGCCGCCCATGTGGACGACAATCAGATTGAGATCCTTGTAACGTCGTCCGTTGGTGTGTGCATATAGTCGCGCCACGGCCTTCTGGTTGAGCGCATGGAATATCGATATGCGCGGCAGCTCCTTGATGCCGCTGATGCGGGCCGTGAGCTGCAACTCGTCGATCGTCGGCGGATCGGCTATGTAGGCCTTTATGCCGGCCTTCTCGGCTATGGCGAGCGCTATGGGCGCTCCGAGGTTCGAGGCATGCTGGTTGTGCGTCTCACGCAGATCGCGCAACATGGCATCGTCGATGTGGTATATGCCTCCTTCTATCGGTTTGACAAGACCGCCGCGGCCTATTACAACCGACAGCAGCCTGATATCCACTCCTTTCTCTTCGAGGGCTTCGAGCACCAGTCCCAACCTCCATTCGAATTGATCGGGAATGCTGTGAAATCTGCCTGTTTCGGCACTCGTGTGTCTAATGGTTACGTTCCATATCAACTCTTCGTTGCGGAAGAGCGCAATCTTGGTCGAGGTCGAACCCGGATTTATGGTCAGAATTGTGTAGTCCATCGAGTTTTTGGGTTTGAAAATGTGGCAATATGAACTTGTCAGTCTCTCCAAACGGAAAGATTGATGGCAATTTTCAGGGGAGTGTTATCGGGGCAAACGCCCTGTCTTACCTTGCGGCAAGACAGGCGAGTGCTATGGAGTACTTCTTCGTGAGGGTTGAGTCGCCGCGCGATGTCAGAACGCACGGTACCTTCGTACCCATTACCATGGCGGCAAGTTCGCCGTGTCCGAAGTGCGATACCGACTTGAAGAAGACGTTGGCCGATTCGATGTTCGGGAAGAGCAGGCAGTCGGGGTCTCCGGCTACGGATGATCCCTTAACCTTCTTCTGTTCGGCAGCCTCCTTGTAGAGCGATACGTCGAGCGACAGCGGTCCGTCGACCGTAACGTTGCCAAGCTGTCCGCGGTCGCCCATCTTTGCCAGAATGGCTGCCTCGGTCGACGACGGTACGCTCGGAAGCACCTGCTCGGACGGAGCTATGCATGCGATCTTCGGCTTTTCGATGCCCAGAAGATTGGCCGTCTTGGTGAGGTATCCTATGAGTATGGTTTTCTGCTTGAAGTCAGGAAGCGGTATTACGGCTACGTCCGATACCAGCAGCAGTTTGTGGTATTCGGGCATCTCCATGATCGCCACATGGCTCAGAGTGCCCTTGGGCGGGAAGAGACCCGCATCCTTGTTGAGGATGCCGCGCATGTACTTGTCGGTCGATACCAGACCCTTCATCAGCACGTCGGCATCGCCCGATACGACGGCCGCAACGGCCATGGCAACGCACTTCACGTCGCTCTTTTCGTCGATGATGCGGAATACGTTTACGTCGATGCCCTCGTCGGCGCAAACCTTTTCGATGACCTTCTTGTCGCCGTAGAGCGTTGGCTCCACGAGACCCTCATTGTAGGCGTCATACACGGCCGAAATGGTGTGGGCGTCCTGTCCGTAAGCTACTGCGAGGCGTTTGCGGCCATTGCGGCGTGCAGCCTCGACGATCTCCGTAAGATGTTTTATCATTGCTGTATTGGTTAAATGATCTCCTTCTGAATGTTACTGTCTGTCGGCTCTTTTCATGCGTTCTTCACGAGATTGTACGTGTCGGTTGCGATGACGAGCTCCTCGTTGGTGGCTATGGTGGCTACCTTGACCTTCGAATCGGGCGTCGAAAGTATGGCGTCGACGCCTCGCGAACGACGGTTGACCTCGTCGTCGAACTTAAGTCCGAGGTACTCCATGTTCGAGCATACGCTGCGGCGCAGGTCGGCCGAGTTCTCGCCGACACCGCCCGTGAAGATGATGAGGTCGACGCCTCCCATCTCGGCCGCATACGCACCCACGAACTTCTTGACGCGCATGTAGTATGCGTCGCGTGCCAGTATGGCGCGTTCGTTGCCTTCGTCGTAGGCCTTGTCTATGTCGCGCATGTCGCTCGAGATGTCGGTCATGCCCTGCACGCCCGACTGCTTGTTCATCATCGTGTCGAGTTCGGCATAGGTCATGTGCTCCTTTTCGCCGATGAAGGTTATGGCGCTGGCGTCGACATTGCCGCAGCGTGTACCCATGATCAGACCGTCGAGAGGCGAAAAGCCCATTGACGTGTCGAACGACTTGCCGTTGAGCACTGCCGTAACCGATCCGCCGTTGCCTATGTGGCAGGTGATTATCTTCGAGTTGTTGATGTCGAGACCCGCAAGCTCGGCACCTACGCGTGCCACGTACTTGTGGCTCGTGCCGTGGAATCCGTACTTGCGTACGCGGTATTTCTCGTAGTATTTGTGCGGCAGGGCGTACATGTAGTTCTCGGCCGGGATCGTCTGGTGGAACGAGGTGTCGAAGACCGTAACCTGAGGTACCGACGGCAGGACCTTCTCGATCGACAGCACGCCTTCGAGATTGGCCGGGTTGTGCAGCGGCGCGATCGCAAACAGCGAACGTATCTTCTCCTTAACGTCGTCGTCGACGATGCAGCTTGCGGGGAAGAACTCGCCGCCGTGTGCTACGCGGTGGCCTACGGCCTTGACTTCGTCGAGCGACGATATGACGCCGTGCTCCTTGTCGGTCAGGGCATTGAGCACGAGTTTGATACCCGTTGTATGGTCGGGAATAGGCTGGCGCGTTTCATACGGTGTTTTGCCTGTCGGCTTGTGGGTGAGGATGCCCTCGGGCAGTCCTATGCGCTCGACAAGCCCCTTGGCCAGAAGCGAAGAGTGCGTGTCGTCGATGTCGATCACCTGATATTTGATCGACGAACTGCCGCAGTTAAGAACCAATATTACCATAATTCGTGTTTTTATGTATTTCTATGACAATCAATATGTTGTAAAGTTGCGGCACAACGTGCGCCGTCAAATGCAGTACAAAGATAGCAATTTTTTTCAGATGCCTGCCGCCACGGTCGCTATTTTTGGAATTTGTATCCCAACCCCTTGACCGTGACGATATGTTTGTCTCCGATCTTGCAGCGCAGGCGCCGGATGTGGACGTCGATCGTGCGGTCGCCGACCACAACGCTGTTGCCCCATACCTTCGAGTAGATCTCCTCGCGGGTGAAGAGTTTGCCGGGTTGCGAGCAGAGCAGGTCGAAGAGCGCAAACTCCTTGCGCGGCAGTGTCAGCTCGCGGCCGTCGATTACGACCGTATGGTGTTCGCGGTTGATTTCGATGTCGCTGTGTCCCGGGTCGTCGGCGGACTCGCTCACGCGGCGCATCAGGGCGTTCACACGGCTCTTCAGCAGGGTCATGCGTATGGGTTTGGAGATGTAGTCGTCGGCACCGGCCTCGAATCCCGCCAGTTGCGACTCGTCTTCTCCGAGCGCAGACAGAAATACGATGATGGTATCGGCTGTTTCGGGCATCTGCCTCAACGCCCTGCATGTCTGCACGCCATCCATCACGGGCATCATCATGTCCAGAAGAATAAGGTGGGGACGGCATTCGGCCGCCTTTTTCAGGGCCTCTTCGCCGTTTGTCGCCGTATATATTTCGTAGCCCTCCCTGGCGAGATTGTATCCGATGAATTCGAGTATGTCCGTTTCGTCGTCGACGAGCAGTATGCGGTAGGCCATGTCAGATGTCTCTTTTCTGCGAAGATAACAAAAATCCCGAATAATATTATGCCCGACCGATAAAAATCGCTATCTTTGCACTGAACTATGCTTTATGGCGTGGTGAAACTTAAAAAGGATTTTAGCGATGGCTGCCAAGAAAACTACTTTGACCGCTTCGGATGAAACTATCGTCAATGCCGAAGAGATGCGAACGGATTCCGCATCGGAGCCCGTAGCAACCACAGAGAATGAAAACAATGCAGGCGTTACGGCTGCGGAGAGCGAAACTCCGGCCGTAGAGAGTGCAGAGATGACCCGTGAGGGTGAAAACGGAACCGCCGCTGAGGCTTCCGTGGCAAACGGCGATGTGCAGCCCGTCTCCGAACCTGAACCCGAAACAGCGGGTGAGGAGAATATGGACGCAACGGAGGGCGAGCCTGCCGAAGATGGCGTTGACGAAGAGGCGGAAGATCAGTCTGCCGTCGAGAGTTATGCCGGCAAGAGCAAGGCAGAACTTGTCGAACTGTTCGAAAAGCTTCTGGCAGAGAAGCCGATACAGTCGATCCGCCGTGAGGTCGAGGCGCTGAAGGTAGCCTTCTACAAGTTGCATCGCGCCGATGTCGAGGCTGCCCGCAAGGCTTTTGCCGAGAGCGAAGGCGAGGAGGCCGAGTTTGTGCCTCAGGTCGATGCGCTCGAGGTGAAGTTCAAGGACCTGCTGAAGGAGTATCGCCGCCGTCGTGATGAATATACGGCCAACCTCGACCATGTCAAGGAGGAGAACTACAAGGCCAAACTGCAGATCATCGAGGAGCTGAAGGAGCTTGTCAATTCAGACGAGACACTCAATACGACGTTCGCCCGTTTCCGCGAGCTGCAGCAGCGCTGGAAGGACATAGGCATGGTGCCGCAGCAGTATGTCAAGGATCTGTGGGAGACATACGACCTGCATGTGGAGAACTTCTACAACTTCATCAAGATAAACAAGGAGCTGCGCGACCTCGACCTGCGCAAGAACTATGAGGCGAAGGTTTCGTTGTGCGAGCAGGCCGAAGCTCTGGCCGACGAGCCGTCGGTCGTCGAGGCGTTCCACAAGCTGCAGAAACTGCATGACGAGTGGCGCGAGACCGGTCCCGTGGCCAATGAGTACAAGGAGCCGCTGTGGGAGCGTTTCAAGGAGGCGTCGAGCCGCGTGAACAAGCGCCATCAGGAGTTTTTCGAGAATATCAAGCGCGAGCAGGTGCACAACCTCGAACTGAAGGATGCGCTTTGCGAGAAGGCCGAGGCTCTGGCTTCGCATAGTTACTCCTCGCGCAAGGAGTGGAACCGCGCCAGCGAGAAACTGCTCGACCTGCAGAAGGAGTGGAAGGGTATAGGCTTCGCCCCGCGCAAGGACAACAACCGCATATATGAGCGTTTCCGCGCCGCATGCGACAAGTTCTTTGAACTCAAGCGCGAATTCTATTCGGGCATCAAGGACGAGATGGACAACAATCTCAAGTTGAAGACCGAGATATGCGAGGCTGCCGAGGCACTCAGGCAGAGCGAGGAGTGGAAGAAGGCTACCGACCAGCTCATATCGCTGCAGGCCAAGTGGAAACAGATAGGCCCCGTATCGCGCCGTTATTCGGATGCCGTATGGAAGCGTTTCCGTGCCGCGTGCGACGAGTTTTTCGAGCGCAAGGCCAAACATTTCGCTTCGGTCGACGGTGAGTACGAGGAGAACCTCAACCGCAAGAAGGCTCTCATCGAGGAGATGCTTGCAGCCGACATCAAGACAGGCGGTTATGATCTGATCAAGGAGTTCCAGCGCCGCTGGAGCGAGATCGGCTTCGTGCCCATCAAGTTCAAGGAGCAGATACAGAAGCAGTACAAACAGGCCGTCGACCGCATGTTCGGCGAACTGCGCGGTTCGGAACATGACCGCTCGATAACCCGCTTCAAGGATAAAATATCGTCGATGAAGGCTTCGGGCGACAAACGTCTGCGTACCGAGCGCGACCGCCTCTACAACAAGGTGCGTCAGCTCGAACAGGAGATCGGTCTGCTCGAGAACAACATCGGTTTCTTCTCGAAATCGAAGAATGCCGAGGCCATGATTGCCGACGTGAAGGCCAAGATCGAGAAGGCCAAGCGCGAGATGAACGAGGCTATCGAGAAGGTCAGGATGATAGACGAAAACAAGGAACAGTAAAACATTAGCATACAGGATTCTAAATTCAGATTATGAAACTTTCAAAGCCAAAGTATATTTTTGTTACGGGCGGCGTGGCGTCGTCGCTGGGCAAAGGCATCATCTCGGCATCCGTTGCGCGTCTGCTTCAGGCTCGCGGATATTCGGTAACCATTCAGAAACTCGACCCGTATATCAACATCGACCCCGGTACGCTCAATCCGTACGAGCACGGCGAATGTTACGTTACGGAGGATGGAACCGAAACCGACCTTGACCTGGGACACTACGAGCGTTTCACCTCGATCACCACGTCGAAGGCCAACAACGTGACCACCGGCAAGATATACAAGAGCGTCATAGAGAAGGAGCGCAAGGGCGAATTTCTGGGCAAGACCGTGCAGGTCATCCCTCACATCACCGACGAGATCAAGCGCCGCATACAGATGGTCGGCCTCAACAACAACTACGACGTGATAATCACCGAGATCGGCGGTACTGTCGGCGACATCGAGTCGTTGCCTTTCATCGAATCGGTACGACAGTTGCGCTATTCGCTCGGATATCAGAATACGGCTCTCATTCACCTTACGCTTATTCCGTACATGGCCGCAGCAGGCGAGTTGAAGACCAAGCCCACGCAGCATTCGGTCAAGGCTCTGCTCGAAAACGGTCTGCAGCCCGATATTCTGGTGCTGCGTACGGAGCATCCTCTGACAAACACGATCAAACGCAAGGTGGCTCTCTTCTGCAACGTGCTGCCCGAGGCCGTGATCGAGTCGCGCGACATGCCGACCATTTATGAAGTACCGCTTCGCATGCGTGAACAGCGCCTCGACGAAGTGGTTCTTCAGCGTTTGGGCCTGCCCGTCGAGGGCGATGTCGACCTGACGGCATGGAGCGATTTCGTCGACAAGATCAAACACCCGAAATATAAAATCGACATTGCGCTCGTCGGCAAGTATACCGAACTGCCCGATGCCTACAAGTCCATCTCCGAGTCGTTCATACATGCCGGTGCGGTGAACAACTGCAAGGTCAAGCTTACGTACGTCAACTCCGAAAAGCTCACCGAAGATAATGTCGAGGAGGCTTTGGGCAAGATGTCGGGCATACTTGTGGCTCCCGGATTCGGAAACCGCGGTATCGAAGGCAAGATCGTGGCCGTGAAGTATGCACGCGAACACAAGATTCCGTTCCTCGGAATCTGCCTGGGCATGCAGTGCGCCGTCATCGAGTTTGCTCGTGATGTATTGGGTATCAAGGATGCCAACTCGAGCGAGATGGAGGTTACGCCGCATCCGGTCATCGACCTCATGGAGGAGCAGAAGGGTGTTACGGCCAAGGGCGGAACCATGCGTCTGGGCGGTTATCCCTGCGAGCTGAAGGAGGGGTCGAAGGTGGCCGATGCGTACGGAACCACGCATATAGTCGAGCGTCACCGTCACCGTTATGAGTTCAACAACGAGTATCTCGATCAGTTCGAGGCCGCAGGCATGAAGGCCGTAGGCGTCAATCCCGAGACCGGTCTGGTAGAGGTAATCGAAATTGAGGACCATCCCTGGTTCGTCGGCACGCAGTTCCATCCCGAATACAAGAGTACGGTCAAGAATCCGCATCCGCTTTTTGTGGCGTTTGTGGCCAATGCGATGAAGTACAGCAATATCAAGAAACAGTAAAACCGCTTTAACACTTTTATACGGGGAATCGTGGCCGATGCGTGTTGCGATTCCGCCTGTTTTAAGACATGGACAAGAAATCTATTATCGGAATAGTCCTTACGGGCCTTATCTTCGTGGGCTTCGTAATCTACACCACAAAACAACAGGAGAAGTATCAGAAACAGCTGGCCGAGTATAACGCCTATGTCGAGCAGCAGCGCCAGAACCGGCAGGATGCCGCGTCGGTTGAGGCTGCCGTGCAGGCCGAAACAGCGGCCGAACGGGAACAGACTCCCGTGTCGGCCGAGGAGCGTGCAGCCATGGAGAAGGTTGCGCGTTACGGCGAGACTCTTGCCGCATACCGTGATCGCGAGCCGCAGACCGTAACCGTCGAGAACGAGTTCCTCAAGCTCGACTTTTCGACCCGTGGCGGTCAGATCATCAATGCCGAGCTCAAGGAGTATACACGGTTCGCTCCCAAGGGCGAGCGCAGCGAGAAGGTCCGCCTGTTCGATCCGTCGACCGCACGCTTCGACATGTCGTTCTACGTAAAGAACGGCACCAACAACGTGAAGGTGAATACCTCGGAGTACGATTTCGAGGTTCTGCCGCTCGAGGCCAACGATTCGCTGCAACGCCTGACGATGCGTCTGCCCGTTGCCGAAGGTGCATACTTCACCTATGTATATACCATTCATAACGGCGCAGACCCCGAGACGGATTATCTCATAGATCTCGATGTTCGCCTTGACAACATGGCTGCCGTAATGTCGAAGCAGAGCAGCCTCGGCATCCTGTGGAGCAACACCTCGTACCAGAACGAGCGCGGCTTCCAGAACGAGAACACCTATACGACCGTTGCATACCGCCTGCCCGGCGAACGCTCCATATCGGATATCGGTATCAGCGACGACGGCCGCGAAGAGGAGGTCAGCTCTTCGGTCAACTGGGTGGCATTCCGTCAGCAGTTCTTCTCGTCGGTATTGATCGCCAAATCCAACTTTACCTATGCCGACATGTCGTTCGATACCTGCAAGCCCGGATCGGGTTGCATCAAGGATTTCTCGGCCGAGATGTCGGTGCCGTACGATGTTCAGAAGGAGAATTATGAGTTTGCATTCTATCTCGGTCCGAACAAGTATGCCATTCTCAAGAACATTACCGACGAAAACGGCGACAAGATAGCACTCGAACGTCTTATTCCTCTGGGCTGGGGTATATTCGGATGGGTCAACCGTTGGGTGACGATTCCCGTATTCGACTTCCTGCGTCAGTATATCTCGTCGTTCGGTATTATTATCCTGATTCTGGCGGTGCTGGTTCGTCTGGTAATATCGCCGCTGACTTACAAGAGCTACCTTTCGAGCGCCAAGATGCGCGTCATCAAACCCGAGATGGATGCACTCAACGCCAAGTATCCCAATCCGGACGATGCCATGAAGAAGCAGCAGGCGATGATGGACCTCTACAAGAAGGCCGGTATCAATCCCCTCGGAGGCTGTCTGCCGATGCTCATACAGATGCCGATAATCATCGCGCTGTTCCGTTTCTTCCCGGCATCGATCGAGTTGCGCGAACAGCCGTTCCTTTGGGCCGATGACCTGTCGTCGTACGACAGCGTGCTCAATCTGCCGTTCAATATCCCGTTCTACGGCGACCATGTCAGCCTCTTCGCTCTGCTGATGGCCGGAATGCTCTTCGCATTCTCGTATGTTAACTACAAGCAGACGGCATCGAGCCAGCCGCAGATGTTCGGCATGAAGTTCATGATGGTATATCTCATGCCGCTGATCACGCTCTTCTGGTTCAACAACTACTCGAGCGGTCTGTGCTACTACTACTTCCTGACAACTGCCCTGTCGCTCGTACAGACGTATGCCATACGCTACATGCTCGACGACAACAAGATCCATGCGATGATCCAGGCCAATGCCGCCAAGAAGAGCAAGGGTAAGAAGTCGAAGTTCCAGCAGCGTTACGAGGAGCTCATGCGCCAGCAGGAGCAGATGATCAAACAGCAGAACTCATCGAAGGGTAAACGCAACTGATTGCAAGGGCCGTGACATTCGCACCTTCCATATCTAACGAAGAGCTCGCGACGCTGCCTGCAGCGCGGTTCGACGGCGACATCGTTGTGGTGGACAACGAGGAGGAGCTTGTCGAGGCGTGCCGGTACCTTTCGCAGCAGCCCGTTCTCGGATTCGATACCGAGACGCGTCCGTCGTTCAAGGTGGGCGTAACGTACAAGGTAGCTTTGCTGCAGCTGTCGACCTACGATCGTTGTTATCTGATACGGCTCTGCAACGTCAAGCCCGTGCAGAAGCTGCTCAGCATTCTGCAGCGCAGCGATATCGTGAAGATAGGTACGGACGTTGCCGGCGACATACGTTCGCTGTCGAAACTGCGTCGCTTTACGCCGCGCGGTTTCGTCGACCTGCAGACCGAAGTGTCGAAGGCAGGTATCGCGGACCGAAGCCTGCGCAAGATCTCGGGCATAGTGCTCGGACGCAAGGTGTCGAAGGCGCAGCGGCTGAGCAACTGGGAGGCACAAAGCCTTACCCAACAGCAGCAGATCTATGCCGCAACGGATGCGTGGGTATGTCTGAAGATATACGACAAGTTGCAGATGGCCTGACTTGTGCGTCAGGTGTATGATCGAACCGGCAATCCTCAATCGGGGTTGTCGGTTTTTCCGTCCCTGAGAGAGACGATGCCCGACGTATCGGTTGTGACGGTACCCTCTTCATGAAGTGCGCGTACGGTATCGATCACCTGTTGCGGGTCGCACTTGATGGCGGCTGCAAGGTCGCGTATTGTCATTGGCGACTCCTTCAGACGGGCTGTTATCTCTTCGCGCAGCTCGCCGGCTTCGCGCGAGCGCTTGCGTCGGGCAAGGCAGACGTCGCATATGCCGCAATCGACGGCCTCGCTGTCGCCGAAATACTCCGAAAGCATGCGTGAACGGCACCGGCTGTCGTTCGAGGCGTATGCCGTCATCATCCCGAAACGCTCGCGCAGCATCTCCTTGCGCAGCGAGTATGTCTCGGGGGCGATGTATATGTCGTCTGTCGGCAGCCGCTCCTCGTCGAAGAAGATCATCGGCGAACGGTTCGACGGTATGTAGCGTATTACGCGCATCTGCCACAGCCGTTTGAAGAACTCCTTGACCTTGTCGACCGTATAGCCGCTGACGGTGGCTATGTCGTTCTCGTCGATGGCGCGGAATTCGGTGAAGACACCGTTGTACATGCGCAGCACGGTGCGCAGGAAGTGGTCGAGGTCGTTGCGTTCGATGCGTATCTTGTATAGGTCGTCGCGGCTGACGCAGAACATGATGCGTGCCGGATTCTCCATCTCGTCGGTGAGTGTAAGGTATCCGTTCTGCTGCAGGATCTTCAGGGCGCTCTGCACCTTGCCGGTGTAGATGCGCTCGTGGGCGCAGAAGTCGTGTATGTTGAAGACGAACGATGCCTGCAACCCGTCGCCGATGGCTACACGAAGGTAGGAACATACCTTGGCGTATATCTCCTTTATCTCCTCGAGGGGCGGAAATTCGTTCGTGAAGCGTTTGTACACGCGTTGCTCGTCGTCGGGCGAGACGAGCAGCACGGCATAGCTGCGTCGGCCGTCGCGTCCGGCACGTCCGGCCTCCTGATAGTAGTTCTCGAGCGAGTCGCACATGGTGTAGTGTACGACAAAGCGTACGTCCGGCTTGTCGATACCCATGCCGAAGGCGTTGGTCGCAACCATGATGCGGGTACGGCCATTCATCCAGTTCTCCTGCCTCAACGATCGCTCGGCATTGGGCAGGCCGCCGTGATAGTAGTCGGCGCTGATGCCCTGGTCGCGCAGGAACGCCGCAACCTTCTCGGCCCCTTCGCGCAGACGTACGTAGACGATGCCCGATCCAGGGACGTTGTTGATGATGCGCAGCAACTGCTCGTTCTTGTCGTCGACGTGACGTACGGCATACGAGAGATTCTTGCGTGCGAAACTGCTCCGGATAATGTTCGGTTCGGCGAACTCGAGGCGCTGCATGATGTCGTCGGCGACCTTCTCGGTGGCCGAAGCCGTGAGTGCGAGTACCGGTACGTCGGGCAGCAGTTTGCGAACGTCGGCTATGCGCAGATACGAGGGACGGAAGTCGTATCCCCACTGCGATATGCAGTGCGCCTCGTCCACGGCCAGCAGGCAGACGTTCATGCGCTGCACGCGCAGTCTGAAGATGTCGGTGCCGAGACGTTCGGGTGCTATGTAGAGAAACTTGACGTCGCCGTAGACGCAGTTGTCGAGTGCAATGTCTATCTGCCGCGGCGAGAGACCGGAGTGTACGGCCACGGCCGGAATATTGCGCGAACGCAGACGGTCGACCTGGTCCTTCATCAGTGCTATTAGCGGTGTTACCACTATGCACAGACCTTCGCAGGCCATTGTCGGCACCTGGTATGTCAGCGACTTGCCGCCTCCGGTCGGCATCAGCGCCAGTGTGTCGCGGCCGTCGAGAACCGAGCGTATGATGCTCTCCTGCATCGGCAGAAAAGAGTCGAAGCCCCAGTATTGTTTCAATACCCCGACTATGTCGGCATTGCGTTCCATATCGCGAAGATACTAAAAAACGGAGGGAGGTTCATGCAATACGAAAAGTTTTTTATACTTTTGCATACAAAACAACCGTTATGAAGTTCAAAAAGGAGTACAAGGTTCGTAATATTGCCGGCGAAAACGTGATCATCATGCAGGGCGAGTATGGCAGCGACGCCACGCGTGTGGTGGCTCTCAACGAAACCTCGCTGTTCCTTTGGAACAATCTCCAGGGCGAGACGTTCGATACGGAGGATGTGGTCAGACTTTTGGTCGACAACTACGAAGTGACGGAAGATGTCGCCCGCGGCGATGCGCAAACATGGATCGCCAAGATAACGGAGTGCGGACTGTTGGATGAAGAGTAGAAGAGTCATATCGTCGATCATGCTTGTCGTCTACATGGCGGCAATGGCGGTAAATGCCATGGTGGTGCTTACGTGCCGCTGCAGTGCGGGTCACGATCACTCTGCTCATGAGGCTTGCGGTGTGGAATGCACCGTCGATGCCGGTACATTGTGCTTCACTCAGCATTGCGAATGTACTCACAGCCACGAAAACAGATCCGCCTATGCCCTGACGGCCGACGGCGAAAGGGCCATGAAGCTCATGCGCGCCGCCGTTGCCCAGCTTCCCAAACCGATGATCGAAATACCCGGCGAGGCCGATGCCATGCCGGTCGAAAAGGTGTATTGCGAGTGGAAGACGCCGCTTGCCGATGCTCCTCTCATATCATCCGGGGCGTTGCGTGCCCCTCCCGTAGCAGCATAGTTCCGGCCAAAAGGCTCGGGACAGACCCTTTTGTGCGGACCTGCAAACCGTCCGCTGCAAAGACATGTCAATGCTAATACGGAAATCAAATGAAAAATACGAAAAAAATCGTTGCACTTGCATGTGCAACCCTCCTTGCAGGTGTACTTCACGCCCAGGATGTCAACGGCGTGGTACTCGATTCGAACGGTCAGCCCATGTTGGGAGCGGCCGTATATTGGGCCGATACGAATGTCGGTGCCAGTACAAATCCCGAAGGTGAATTCCGCCTTCACAGAGTCAAGGGATACGATCGCCTCGTAGCGACATTCCTCGGCTATGACAACGATACGATTACGGTCGACGCCTCGATGCCGCGCGTCGAGTTCCGCCTTCGTGAAGGAATCGAACTCGAAAGCGTCGTTGTCGAGAGTACGCTCGGCGGCAACTATATCAAGCAGGACGGACTGCTCAAGAGCGAGATGATCTCGTTTGCCGGACTGTGCAAGATGGCCTGCTGCAACCTGGCCGAGAGCTTCGAAAACTCGGCATCGGTTACGGTCGGTTACAGCGACGCAATATCTGGAGCCCGTCAGATCCGCATGCTTGGACTGGCCGGTACCTACACGCAGATTCTCGACGAGAACCGCCCGATCATGCGAGGCCTGAGCGCCCCCTATGGATTGAGCTATACGCCTGGCATGTGGCTCAGTTCGATACAGGTATCCAAGGGCATATCGTCCGTTACGGCCGGACACGAGGCCATGACCGGCCAGATCAACCTCGAACACCGCAAGCCTACCGATGACGAGCGACTCTTCCTCAACCTCTATTTCGACAGCGAACTGCGTCCCGAGGTCAACCTCTCGACGGCGCTGCCCGTTACCAAGGACAAACGGCTGTCGACCATAATCCTCGCTCACGGCATGGTCGATACCAAGAGCCACGACATGAACCATGACGGCTTCCGCGATACGCCGCTCTCGAATCAGGCCAACATAGCCAACCGCTGGCTGTGGCAGTCCGAGAATGGCGTTCAGGTGCGTTGGGGCGCCAAGTATACGCGCGACGGCCGTATCGGCGGTCAGATGGGCTACAAGACGTCGATGCACGACGAGATGGTCGAGAAACATGATATCTACGGGTCGTCGATCCTCAACCAGAATGTCAACGCCTACCTCAAGGTCGGAGCTCCTGTCGGTGCTGCCGTCTACGACGAGGAGGCTGGTGACGAGCTGCGTTCGAATATCGCCTTCGTCGCCGACTACAACTATTTCGACGAGGATTCCTATTTCGGCCTCAACGACTATGTGGCGCGTGAACACTCGCTGCTGGCGAACCTCATGTACAACCACTACTTCACGCCCCGCCATTCGCTTATAGCCGGCGTTACGACCACCGTCGACAAGTACGACGAGTGGCTGCGCAACGGCATGTCCGGCAATTTCTACGATTTCGACCGCACCGAGGCCGAGGTCGGGGCATACGCCGAATATACCTATACGCTCAAGGAGAAGTTCTCGGCAGTGGTGGGCATGCGCGGCGACTACAATACGTTCTACCGTAACGGATACTTCACTCCGCGCGGTCACCTCAAGTGGAACATCACGCCGATAACCATACTGCGCCTTTCGGCCGGCATGGGATATCGCTCGACAAACATCATAGCCGACAATATCGGCATGCTCGCCACGGGCCGCACGATAATATTCGACGGCGACACCTCGTCGAAGGCATACGACCTGTCGCGTGACTTCAACCGCATGGAGAAGGCGGCGACGTTTGGCGGCAGCCTGTCGCAGACGTTCACTCTCGTAAAGCGTCAGGATGCCACGCTCTCGTTCGACTACTTCCGCACGCAGTTCTTCAATCGCGTGATAGCCGATCAGGAGTGGACTCCGGGTTATGTGAACGTCTATGCGACCAACGGCCGTTCGTTTACTGACAACTATCAGGTCGATTTCACATGGACGCCTGTAGAACGCTTCGACATCTTCGCGACGTTCCGCTATACCAACGCCAGGCAGACGATCGAGCGTCCCGACGGATCGACCGCACTGGTCGAGTCACCTCTGGTTAGCCGCTACAAGACGCTGCTCAACCTGCAGTATGCGACCAAGTTCCGTCGCTGGGTATTCGACGTGACGGCGCAGTACAACGGAAAGTGCCGTCTGCCGTCGCTCGACGGCGATATCGAGAATCTCCGCTACTCGGATCCCTATCCGATGCTCTTTGCGCAGGTCAGCTACAAGATCAAGCACTGGGACATTTATGTCGGTTGCGAGAACATTCTCGGATACCGTCAGGACAACCCGATACTTGCCGGTGACGATTACACCAAGTTCCAGCCCGGAGTTTCGGACCCCTTCTCGCCGGGATTCAACTCGTCGGTGGTTTGGGGACCGCTCATGGGGCGCAAGTTCTACATAGGAGTGCGATTCAACCTCTATTGATTCAACCGTAAAACATTATAATGCCATGAAAAAGATTATGACTTTGTGCCTTGCGGCACTCCTGTGTGTCGGCGCAGCGTCGGCTCAGCAGAAAGGTAAAGCAAAAGCCGAGAAGAAGACCGTGACCACGGTATTCTGCACCGATCTCGACTGCGAACACTGTGCGCAGAAGATCATGAACACGATACCCTTCGAGAAGGGCATCAAGGACGTGAAGGTGGACGTGCCGACCAAGAAGGTGACGGTCGTCTACGATGCTTCGAAGAATTCGGACGAGGCTCTGATCGAGGCTTTCGACAAGATAAAGGTCAAGGCCGAGGTGGAGAAGGCGCCCGAAAAGAAGTAAGGTAGCGCAAACTGCCTGTGTCGGCGTGCGGAGCAATCCGTGCGCCGTTTTGTTTTTGGGGAGTTTTATGCCATTTCGATGATAATGTCGTCTTAATGCGGAAAACGTAAAAATTAATCTGTTGCGGTTAGTCGTTTGCAAATAATTTATTATCTTTGCGGGACTATTGTTTAACTGATTTAACTTTTTACGAAAATGCCAAAAATGAAAACTAATGCCGCTGCAAAGAAGCGTTTTACTTTCACCGGCACAGGTAAGATCAAGCGTCAACACGCTTATCACAGTCACATCCTGACCAAAAAGACTAAGAAACAGAAGCGTAATCTGTGCTACTCGGGTACCGTATCGCACGCCGACGAGGCCAAGATCAAGAACCTGTTGGTCAAGTAACATCGACCCACGGCACCGATCCGCAAAAAATTTTTATTAACAACAGGAGTACAATAGCCCCGAAGAACGGGAGAGAAGCCCGTCGCTATCAGCTCCATAAAACTTTTAATTTATGCCACGTTCAGTAAATGCTGTTGCGTCTCGCGCAAGAAGAAAGAAAGTTTTGAAACTTGCCAAAGGTAACTTTGGTTCAAGGGGAAACGTTTGGACAGTCGCCAAAAACACTGTCGAGAAGGGTTTGCAATTCGCTTATGCTCACCGCAGACTCAAAAAGAGAACATTCCGTTCGCTGTGGATTACCCGTATCAACGCCGCAGTCCGCGCCCAGGGAATGACTTATTCGGAGTTCATCGGAAAACTCAACGCCAAGGGTATCGCCCTGAACCGTAAGGTTCTCGCCGACCTTGCGATGAACGAGCCGAAGGCATTCGAGGCAATCGTTAAAGAGGTTAAATAGTTTATCCCGCAAGGGAGTGCGACGGGCATCTTGAAAAAGATGCCCGTCTTTTTTTTGCAGTCGCCGGGGCAAGGTTTTGCATGTTGAATATAATTTATTATATTTGAACGAATTAACCCTTATACTTGTAGAAATATGATGAGACCCCTTATCCTTGTTACGGCCGTCATCTGCATGGCCATGCCCGTCTTGGCAGCCGAGCCTCTCCTACCGAAAGGAGCCGGGTTGCGTTACCATTTCGACAACAGCGTTACCGATGCCGACGGCAATGCCAGTCTCGGCCTTTTCAACCGCAGGGACTGCAGCGACATCGCTCCGATAACCGATCCCGATTTCGACCGCAAGACCGGAGGTTTGCGCCTGAACGACTATTTCATTGTCGATTACGACATCTCTTCGTTGAAACGCATTTCAATCGTAATGCGAGCCCGTCTGGGGCGTATCAAGGATGACGAAGGTCCATGTGCGGTTGTGAACAGCCGTTACGAGAGTCCGCTGCGATACCCGCTTTTTTTTTGTGGATGCACGGTACGATGCCGTCTTCTGGTACGATGAGTCACGGGAGACGCGATACCAGCAGTGGCAGCTGGCCCCGCAGCCCGAAGCCGACGGGGAAGGCTTTCATACCTATGTGGTTACGTGCAACGGCGACCGTATCGATCTGTATGTAGGCGACGGGCACTATGCATGGACGGATGTGCGACGCCTGAAATACGAATGCGACCGGTTGATACTATGTCCCATGCGCAACTCCGTGGTCACGGACTTCGCCATATACGACCGACTGCTTGCGCAGTCGGAGATCGCCTCGATCGTGGGGGTCGAAAAGATCGGTCCGGCGGTGACCGAAGGTACGCTCGACAAGGACAATCTCGAAGAGGTAAAGCGCACCGATCTGCAGTTCAACTGGCTCAATTACGGTGCTCTCGTACTCAACATACTTATTGCCGTCGGCTGCATTGCGTTTCGGCGCCGTTCGGACGATATTGCCTATTACAGCTTCGAGGGCAGTGTCTTTGCCGTGCTTGCAGTGGTTGTGTCGCTTGTGCTGGTATGCTTCCTCAACGGGTCTAACAAACCCGTTTTCATTGCAGCCGTAATTGTTAGTATCATATCGTATATTCTTGTGGCGCGCCGTCCCGTGTCTCAGGATGAATGGGAGCGCGAGCAGCAAAGTCTGGCCGATGGTACCGGCAACGGTGACTCCGACTCGCGGTCGGTCGGCGACTTGATAAAAGGCGCTTTCTCGTTCTTCGGCAGGATGATTGCGGCCGCCTTTTTCAAGGTATTCGGCGAGTTCTTCGGCGCCGTAAAGACATACGAGGTATACAAGGACAATCAGTATACCGGTACGACAAGCGGTTTCGACCTCACGCAGTTCGTGTCTAACATGATGATCTGTGTCCTGCTTGTCGGTCTGGCCGTGGCACTGGCATTTTTCGTGTCGCAGATCATTGCCGTATTGTCGCTGCTGCTTCCGCTGATAGCGCTGTTCAGATACAATATTTTCGCCGATGAGTGACGGGCGTCGACGTATGGCATGAGAAAAGGGCCGCAGTCATGCACGACTGCGGCCCTTTTTCGGTGGACGCATGTGCGTCCGGTATTATTTGCCCATGTAGCTCTTGATGTAGTGGTGGTGCGGGCCGAAACGCTCGAATGCGGCGCGGTCGAGGCTCTCCTGTGCCGACGGATCGGCTATCGAGATGATCAGACGTGCACGCTCCTGCAGGGTCTTGCCATAGAGGTCTACGGCTCCGTTTTCGGTTACCAGCCAGTGGATGTGGTTGCGGGTGGTGACTACGCCTGCTCCCGGATCCAGCACCGGAGCGATCTTCGAGATGCCCTTCTTGGTTACCGAAGGCATTGCGATTATGGCCTTGCCGCCCTTCGACAGCGATGCTCCGTAGACGAAGTCGATCTGTCCGCCGACACCCGAATAGAACTTGGTACCGATCGAATCGGCGCAAACCTGACCCGTCAGATCGACCTGCAGTGCCGAGTTGATGGCCGTTACGCGGTCGTTCCTGGAAATGATGTATGGGTCGTTCGTATAGCCGACATCCATCATCCTTACTCCCGGGTTGTCGTCGATGAAGTCGTAAACCTCCTTCGAACCCATCAGGAAGGTCGATACCATCATTCCCTTGTCGATGTTCTTGGCCTCGCCGTTGATGACGCCCTTCTTTACGAGCGGAAGTACGCCGTCGGCGAACATCTCGGTGTGGATACCCAGATTCTTGTGGTTGCCCAGCTGTGCAAGTACGGCATTCGGTATGGCGCCGATGCCCATCTGCAGCGTGGCTCCGTCCTCGATCAGTGCGGCGCAGTTCTTGCCGATGCGGGTCTCGACCTCACTCGGCTGTGCGAACTTGGCCTCGATGAGCGGGGTGTCGTCCTCGACGAAGATGTCGATCTTCGACATGGGGATGATTGCGTCGCCGAACGAACGCGGTACGTACTTGTTGATGACGGCGATGACCGTGTCGGCCGTCTCTACGGCTGCGAGGGTGGCGTCGACCGATGTTCCGAGCGATACGTATCCGTGCTTGTCGGGCGTCGATACCTGGATCATCGCCACGTTGCAGGGAACCGCTCCGCAACGGTACAGACGCTGCGTCTCGCTCAGGAAGATGGGAATGTAGTCGGCATATCCGCTCTGTGTTACGGGGCGCACGTTGCTGCCCACGAAGAACGAATCAAGCTGGAATATGCCCTCGAACTTGGGATCGGCATAAGGTGCCGGACCTTCGGTGTGGAGGTGGTGTACGTGTACGTTCTTCAGTTCTCCGTTCTCGCCGCGTGCGCACATGGCCTTGATGAGGCACTGCGGAGCCGATGCTACCGAACTCAGGTGAACATGGTCTCCCGATTTAATGACCTTGACGGCCTCTTCGGGCGTCGTGAATTTGATTTGACTGTTCATTTTTTCAGGTTTGAGCTTATATGACTTCTATTTGCGTTTGACTTCTACCTGTTCGTAGCCCTCGACGATATCGCCTACGCGTATATCGTTGAACGACTCGATGTTCAGACCGCAATCCTGTCCGGAGGTGACCTCCTTGACATCATCCTTGAAGCGTTTGAGCGATCCGAGTTTGCCGGTGTAGATGACTATACCGTCGCGGATGACGCGTATCGGCGTATTGCGCGTGAGTTTGCCCTCGCGTACGATACATCCGGCAACCGTTCCGACCTTCGATATCTTGAAGATCTCCATCACCTCGATCGAACATACTATCTCCTCCTTCATGACGGGCTCGAGCATGCCTTCGATGGCATCCTTGATATCGTTGATCGCATCGTAGATGATAGAGTAGAGGCGTATCTCGATCTCCTCCTTCTCGGCCAGCTTGCGGGCCGTGGCCGAAGGACGTACCTGGAATCCGACGATAATGGCGTTCGATGCGGCAGCCAACAGCACATCCGACTCCGAGATCTGACCTACGGCAGCGTGTATGACGTTCACCTGTACGGTCTCCTTCGAGAGCTTGATGAGCGAACCCGACATCGCCTCGACCGATCCGTCCACATCGCCCTTGACGATGATGTTGAGCTCCTTGAACGAGCCGATGGCTATGCGGCGGCCGATCTCGTCGAGCGTTACGTGCTTCTGGGTCATGATGCCCTGCATGCGCTGCAGCTGCTCGCGTTTGTTGGCGATCTCGCGTGCCGAGCGTTCGTCATCCATTACGTTGATCGTATCGCCTGCCTGCGGCGCTCCGTTCAGTCCGAGAACCTGCACCGGAGTCGATGGTCCGGCCGACGTCACCTTCTTGCCGTTTTCGTCGAACATGGCCTTTACGCGGCCCGTGTTCGTGCCGGCAAGTATCACGTCGCCGATATGCAGCGTACCGTTCTGTACCAGTACCGTCGAGACGTATCCGCGGCCCTTGTCCAGCGTCGACTCTATGATCGTTCCCACGGCCTTCTTGTTGGGGTTGGCTTTCAGGTCGAGCATCTCGGCTTCGAGCAGCACCTTCTCGAGCAGCTTGTCGAGGTTGATGCCCTTCTTGGCCGATATGTCCTGACTCTGATACTTGCCGCCCCACTCCTCGACCAGAAGGTTCATGTTGGCCAGCTGCTCCTTGATGTGGTCGGGGTTGGCGTTTGGCTTGTCTATCTTGTTTATGGCGAATACCATAGGTACGCCTGCAGCCTGTGCATGGTTGATGGCCTCGATGGTCTGGGGCATCACGTTGTCATCGGCCGCAACGATGATGATCGCCACGTCGGTGATCTTGGCACCGCGGGCTCGCATGGCCGTGAAGGCTTCGTGACCCGGCGTGTCGAGGAACGTGATCTTCTGTCCGTTGAGCTCGACGCTGTATGCACCGATATGCTGGGTGATACCGCCGGCCTCGCCCTCGATGACGTTGGTCTTGCGGATATTGTCCAGCAGCGACGTCTTACCGTGGTCGACATGTCCCATGACCGTGACGATGGGCGGACGCGGAACCAGATCCTCCTCGGCATCCTTGTCGCTCTCGATGGCCTCCTGTATCTCGACCGACACGAACTCGACCTTGAATCCGAACTCCTCGGCCACGACCGTAAGCGCTTCGGCATCGAGGCGCTGGTTGATCGACACCATCAGTCCGAGGTTCATGCACGCCGTGATGACCTGCGTCACCGGAACGTTCATCATCGTCGCCAACTCGCTGACGGTAACGAACTCGGTGACCTTGATTGTCGAGCGCTCCTTTTCCGAACGCTCCATCTCTTCGTTCATGCGTTCGGCCACGGCCTCGCGCTTCTCCTTGCGGTATTTGGCACCCTTGCTTTTGGCACCCTTGGCCGTGAGGCGTGCGAGCGTATCCTTGATCTGTTTCGATACCTCTTCCTCACTGACTTCGGGGCGTACAACCGGTTTCGGGGCCTTGTTGTGTTTCTTGTTCTTGCGATCGTCGTGTTTCGACTGATTGTTCTGGCCTCCCTGACCGTTCTGACCGCCCTGATTGTTGCGCGACTGGTTGTTGTTGCGGTTCTGTGCTCCGGCCTTCGCTACATCGACCTTCTCCTTGTTCAGGCGCTTGCGTTTCTGTTTGCCGCCCGGAACCATGCCCGATACATCCATCGTGCCGAGAATCTGCGGCCCGGCCAGAGTCGTGGTATTGGGACGGAAAATGTTGTCCCTGGGAGCCGGTTTCTCCTCAACCTCAGGCGCCGCGTCCTCTTTTACCGTCTCGACTGGCTCAACCTTGACTTCGGCCTTGATACTCTCTTCGGCCGGTTTCTCTGCCGCAACCGTCTCCTCGTGTTTCTCCTCGACCTTCTGTTCAGCCGGTACGACCTTTGCCGGTTCGGGCTCGGCTGCCGGCTTCTCTTCGGCTTTCGGTGCCACCGGCTTCTTGTGATCGAGATCTATCTTGCCCAGAATCCTGGGATGCTGTATCTCGTCCTTGACGCTTATGACATTGCTCTTGATGACAACCTCTTCCTCCTCCTTTTCGCGCTCGGGTCTGGCCTGATCGAGGGTTATCGTCGCCTGCTTCTGCGAGATCTTCTCGCGTATGGTGTCGCGTTCGCTGCCGCTGCTGCGGTTGGAACCGAACTCCTTCTCGAGTATTGCGTACATCTCGGGAGTGACGTGGGCGTTGGGCGACCCGTCGGTGGCCACACCCTTCTTTTGCAAGTAGTCCACGATGGTGTTCAATCCCACCTTGAACTCCTTGGCTACCTGAATGAGTCTCAATTTTCTTTCATTGTCCATCATATGTTATCTCCTCTCTTTTGCTTTTGTTCTGTTACTCCTCGAATTCGGCCTTGAGTATGGCTACTACCTTCTCGGCCTGCTCGATTTCGAGGTCGGCGCGTGCCGCGATCTCTTCGACCGGAAGTTCGAGTACGCTCTTGGCCGTGTCGCATCCGGCGGCCTTCAGCGCATCGATGATCCATCCGTCGATCTCGTCGGAGAATTCGGTGAGTGCGACGTCCTCCTCTTCAACTTCACGGTAGACGTCGATGTCGTATCCTGTAAGCATTTTCGAGAGTCGAATGTTAAGACCACCCTTGCCTATGGCCAGCGATACCTGGTCGGGCTTGAGGTATACCGAGGCGGTCTTGTGTTCCTCGTCGATGGTGATGCTCGATATCTTTGCGGGATTGAGCGCTCGCTGTATCATCAGCTGGGGATTCGACGTGTAGTTGATCACGTCGATATTCTCGTTGCGCAGCTCCTTGACTATGCTGTATATGCGCGAACCCTTCATGCCGACGCACGCTCCGACCGGATCGATGCGGTCGTCGTAGGATTCTACCGCTACCTTGGCTCTCTCGCCCGGTATGCGGGCTATGTTCTTGATGGTTATCAGTCCGTCGAAGATCTCCGGTACCTCCTGCTCGAACAGGCGCTCGAGGAACTGGTTGGCCGTACGCGACAGAATGATGCGCGGCTGGTTGTTGTTCATCTCGACACTCTTGACTATCGCCTTGATCGTGTCGCCCTTGCGGTAGAAGTCGTTGGGTATCTGCTCGGCTTTGGGCAGGATCAGCTCGTTCTCCTCGTCATCGAGTATGAGCACCTCCTTTTTCCATACCTGATAGATCTCGCCCGTAACGATCTCGCCGACCTTCTCGGAGTATTTTTCGTAGATGTTGGCCTTCTCCAGATCGGTTATGCGCGACGCGAGGTTCTGACGCAGCGAAAGCACCGCACGACGACCGAACGACTCGAAACCTATGGCATCGGTGTATTCGTCACCGACTTCGTACGAAGGATCGAGCTTCTTGACCTCCGACAGCGAGATCTGCGTTACGGGATCGGTCAGTTCGTCGTCGGCGACGACCTGACGGTTGCGCCATATCTCGAGGTCGCCCTTCTCGGGGTTGATGATGACGTCGAAATTCTCGTCCGTGCCGTACTGCTTCTGAAGAGCGTGGCGGAATACATCCTCAAGAACTCCGATCATGGTGCTTTTGTCGATGTTCTTCAACTCCTTGAACTCGGCAAAATTGCTGATAAGATTGAGATTGTCCATTGTGTCTTTTATATTTTGTTTCTTATTTGTTTGTTCAGTGCCGTTATTTGTAGTCGAGATACTCCCGGGTGTACTTTATCTCGTCGAAACCGTAGTGTTTCTCGACATGCTGCAGCTCCTTGCGCTTGCGGCCCTCGACCGCAACCTTCTCGTCGTAGCTGAGCGTGATGCCGTCATCGTCGGCAGCCTCGAGTACGGCCAGCAGCTTCACCCCGTTGGCCAGCAGAACCTCGACCGGCTTGCCGATGAGTTTGCGATACTGGCGCAGCAGTTTGAGGTCCGATCCTATGCCGGCCGAAGCGACCGTCAGCGAGAAATCCTCCTCGTCGCGGTCGAAACGGGCCTCTATGGCCTGGCTCAGGGCCACGCAATCTTCGATCGACACCGAGGTGTCGCTGTCGATCAACAGTTCGATTTCGTTCGACGGTGTGCACGTGCACTCTACGACATAACGGTCGGTACCCGCAAGTTCTTCGGCAGCTGCCTCTGCAATTTTATTACAATCAATCATTTTTCTGATGTATGGGTGAAAACTGGTTTCCGGTAAACTACGAAATAAGGGGACTTTTGCGTCCCCTTATTTCCATTCAGCAGTGCAAATATAGTAAAATTTTGCTACATACCAATATATATGGCGTAAAAAATTCGTCTATTCTCTTTTTTTGCTGCTGTAGGGTTTGCATACGCCGCGTTTCGACGTACGTATGAAGTCGATCAGGTAGTCGCGTTCGGGCGACTGCGGAAGTTCCTTTTCGGCCTTTTCGCAGGCCTCCATATAGTTCATGTCGCTCTGGAAGAGCATGCGGCAGACATCGTGGACGGCACTGATCTGCTCGGGCGTGAAACCGCGGCGGTTCAGGCCTACCTTGTTCACGCCTGCATAACGCGGCCCTTCGTTCGAGAGTATGATGTAGGGCGGTACATCCTGACCCACAAGGGCTCCTCCCTGTATCATGGCATGTGCGCCGATGCGCACCCACTGGTGTACGGCTGCATGGCCACCGAGAACTACCCAGTCGCCGACCTCGACTTCGCCGGCAAGCGAAATGCGGTTGGCGAAAACGCAGTGGCTGCCAACAACGTCGTCGTGGGCAATGTGTACATAGGCCATCAGCAGGTTGTGGTCGCCGACAACCGTCTTGCCGCGCGAGGCTGTTCCGCGCGATATGGTTACATATTCGCGTATGTCGTTGTAATCGCCGATTTCGGCCGTCGTGACCTCGCCGGCGAACTTCAGATCCTGCGGTATGCAGGCTATCGATGCGGCGGTGTGGATTTTGTTCCCCTTGCCGATACGGGCTCCGTCATGGATGACGGCGCCGGGGCCTATCCAGCAGTCGTCGCCGATGACCACATCGCCGGCTATGTAGGCGAAGGGTTCGACCGTGACGTTCTTGCCGATTTTGGCATTGGGGTGGATGTAGGCAAGATTGCTAATCATTTATTCGTGTTTGTCTGGTTGTTGGTTTTTGACTATCTGCGCCATCATTGTGGCCTCGCATACGAGCTTGTCGCCGACGAAGGCTTTGCCCGAAGCTACGGCCAGCCCGTGGCGTATGGGTTCGGAGAAGTGTACCTCGAACTGGAGCGTGTCGCCCGGCACGACCTTGTGCTTGAAACGTACGTCGTCTATGCGCAGGAAATATGTCGAATAGTTCTCTGGATCGGGTACCGTACCCAGTGCGAGTATGCCGCTGCACTGTGCCATGGCCTCGACGATAAGCACGCCGGGCATGACCGGCTCGTGGGGGAAGTGGCCGGTGAAGAAGGGCTCGTTGAACGTTACGTTCTTGATGCCGGCTACCGACTCCTCGTCCAGATGGAATATGCGGTCGATGAGCAGGAACGGGAAACGGTGGGGCAGCATCGAGCGTATCTTGTTGATGTCGTAGAGCGGAGCCTTGCGGCAATCGTACTTGAAACGGGGCTTTTCGCCCTCGCGGCGGATTGTCGCGTGCATCTGCTTCATGAACTCCGTATTGGCGAAGTGTCCCGGACGCGTAGCCCATACGCGGCCCTTGATACGGCGTCCCAGCAGGGCGAAGTCGCCCAGAAGGTCGAGCAGCTTGTGACGGGCCAGTTCGTTGTTGGCTCTCAGCTCGAGGTTGTTGAGGTATCCGCCCGTAATCTTGATATCCTGCTTGTTGAAGATCTTCTTGAGGTGTTCGAGCTGCTCGTCCGATACGGGATTCTCGACTACCACGATGGCGTTGTCGAGGTCGCCGCCCTTGATGAGGTTCATCTTGAAGAGGGGCTCGAGTTCGTGCAGGAACACGAATGTACGGCAGGGTGCTATCTTGCCGGCATAGTCGTCGTTGGGATTGAGCGTGGCGTACTGGTTGCCGATGACCTTCGAGTTGTAGTCGACGTGTACCGACACCGAGAAGACGTCGTCGGGGTAGATTATGATGGCAACTCCCTTTTCGGGGATGGTATATACCATCTTTTCGGTTACCTGGTAGTATTCGCGTTCGGCGTCCTGCTCGACGAGGCCGGTCTCGATGATCTTTTCGGCGTACTCGCGTGCGGAGCCATCCATTATCGGGGTTTCCGGAGCGTCGATGTCTATGAGGGCATTGTCCACTCCGAGGGTCCAAAGTGCCGACATGACATGTTCTATCGTGCTGACCCTGGCTGTTCCGCGGGATATGGTCGTGCCGCGCGAAGTGTCGGTGACGAACTCGCACAGCGCCGGAACCGTCGGCGTGCCTTCGAGATCCGTACGGCGGAACACGATGCCCGTGCCGACTTTCGCCGGATTGACCGTCATGTTGACGGCCAGGCCCGTATGCAGGCCCTTACCCGAGAATGATATTGGTGCTTTGAGTGTGTGTTGTTTTGATGACATTTCAGCCTTTAGTTAAAATTTGCGCGTAAAGATAGATATTTTTATGCAAAATATAGTACTTTTGCTCGAATAATTGAGATTTGCCGTGGCAACAACCGAGCCGAAAAAAGAGAAAATACGCCGTGAAAAGGGAGTTGCGGATCTTCCTGGGAACCGTGCGGACGATGCCGTCGGGGGAGATGTACACCGCACGTCGGCTCCTGCGGGCGAGAGGCCGCGCAGACAGCGTCTGCACCTGCCGTTCGAGCAGAAGAAAACTGATGCCGGCGAATGGGCGTACGACCATCGTATCGGCCTGGCCGTGACCGTAATAGCGTATCTGATCATAGGTATCGTCTTTGTCGGCGGCAAGATTGTGGCCGGACGCAAGCCGTCGAGCTCGACTATCGTCGTGGATCTCAAGACTCTTGCCGAACTCGAGGCCGAACGCGACCGTCTGCAGCGTGAGGTTGAGCAGCGCAACCGCAGCCTCGACTGGAGCAGCGTGCGTAACAGAGCCTCCAACGAGAACGCCCTCAACGAGAATCTTGAGGACGACCGGGGCACCGATGCCGCGAAACTCAACGAGTCGGCCGAAGATGTCGAAAGACGCATGCGGGCCAACCGCGAAGCCTACGAAAAGGGTATGGCCGAGGCCCGTGCCATAGGCGAACGCCGTGAAGATGGGGACAAGGGCGGTGAGCATCGGTCGACGAAGGCCAAGGGCACGGTGACGGTCTCCTATGCCTTCAGCAATCCGGTGCGGCATCACCGCAGCCTGATAAAGCCTGCCTACAAGTGCGAGAGCGGCGGCGATGTCGAGGTGAGCATTACGGTAAACCGCAACGGAGAGGTCATAGCGGCGTCGGTCGTATCGGGCGGCGACGAGTGCATGCGCTCCACGGCCCTGAAGGCGGCGCGCGAGTCGCTGTTCGACATAAATCCTTCGGCTCCGGCACGCCAGACCGGAACAATCACCTACATCTTCATTCCGCAATAAAGAGCATTTTTTCTCCTTCTGACAGGAGGCGTTTGCGAATAAAATCTTACCTTTGTGCGTTGCCGTCGCTTCATGTGCCGGCAGTACGTATTATTCTCAATGATTGGCCCGTACGATGCGTAGATTTTGTCTGCTGTGTGCATTGCTCGTCTGCTTCGCTGCCCTGCTGCCGGATATATTGTCCGACGGTCGCGCTGCGACGGGACGCCGTGTGCGTACCGCAGACGAGGTTTCTGCCGTCACTGACGCCGAAAGATTCGCCTGCCAGCTCGGTTGCATGCATCGGTGCAACTCCGATCTGAGGTTGCCATCGACGCCAGTCGTCGACACGGCACGTCGTGTGGATGTGCAGTTCCGCCAGTTGTGGGGCTGCGACCGCCGCTCGCTTCGCTGTCGTGTGGCCCGCAATTTGCGCCCGACATACGACGAATATGCGCTCGACGGACCGGTATACAGACCTGGTGCCGGCGCACATGCCGCGGACTACTATGTCCGTACGTTGCGGCGGCTGATTATTTAGCGTACCTGCTACATTCTACTCCCCGACGGCATTCTCACGATAAATGTGAATGCCGAAATACCGGTTTGTACAGGTTTAACGTTAAATAAAATCAGAATTGTGAATAAAACGATTATTTGCGAGGCTCTATATGCCTTGCCCGACAATATTGTAGTGAAACGTCGCAAGGGAATTGCGTTGCCCGTTATCGTGGCCGTGGTCGGTGTGGCAGTGTTGGTAGCCGTGGCTCTGTTGCCCGACGGCACGCTCTCTTCGAGCCTGGCGTCCGTACTGGCCGTGGCCGGAGTGGCAGCGGCAGTCGGCGGCGTGGCAGTGACGATGGTGCGTCTTTTCGGAAAAGGCGGAGTGCCCTGTCTGCGCGACAGCGGCAAACCGCTCGAGGCTTCGGAGCTCTCGTTCGACAAGACCCAGTTGCGCGAAGTGCTCGACACGGTCGAACGTGGCGATATCGACGCCCTGTTCCGCATGAAGGAGTGCTCGGTGGCGTCGGTCGTGGTGGTGGTCTACCGCTCGCACGACGGCGCCTTCACGGCATGCCAGCCATTCGAGTATGCCGAACTCGAGTACCGTCCCCTGCGCGGTTTGAAGGTTTTTGAAAAAAATAGGTAATACCGTATGGTTGGCAGTGAGAATTTTCTGTTGGTAGGCGCCGTCCTGCTCATTATAGCCGTCTTGGCCGGAAAGGTTGCGTATCGTTTCGGCGCACCCGCCCTGTTATTGTTTCTCGGCGTCGGCATGTTGTTCGGATACAACTTCATATCGTTCAACTCGGCCGAGCTGACGCAGTTTATCGGAATGATCGCCCTCTGTATCATCCTCTTTTCGGGAGGTATGGATACAAAGTTCTCGGAGATCCGTCCGGTGATCGGTCCCGGCGTGCTTCTGGCAACGCTCGGCGTGATGATAACGGCACTGATCGTGGGGGCGTTCGTCTACTTCGTCTCACCGCTGCTTGGCCTTACCATTTCGTTCCCGCTGGCCCTGCTGTTGGCTTCGACGATGTCGTCGACCGACTCGGCTTCGGTCTTCTCCATCCTGAGAACCAAAAAACAGGGCCTGCGCGAGAACCTCCGTCCTCTGCTCGAGCTCGAAAGCGGAAGTAACGACCCGATGGCTTACATCATGACCATACTGCTTGTGGGCGTGCTCTCTGAAGGCAAGGCCGAAGTGTCGATCGGTGCCAGCATCGCTCTTTTCTTCGTGCAGATGATCGTCGGTGCTCTGCTGGGATACGCTTTCGGACGTGGAACGGTGTGGATAATCAACAAGATAAACATAGCAAATCCGTCACTCTATTCGGTGCTGCTGCTCGCGTCGGTCTTCCTGACATTCTCGTTCACTTCGCTGGTCGAGGGCAACGGATATCTGGCCGTCTACATAGCCGGCCTCGTCGTCGGAAACCACAAACTCGTGCAGAAACGTACGATGACCGTCTTCTTCGACAGTTTCACGTGGCTGTGCCAGATCATCCTGTTCCTGACGCTGGGACTGCTCGTCAATCTCAAGGACCTGTTCGATTATCACGTCCTGATTCTGGGTTGCCTCATAGGCGGATTCATGATCCTCGTTGCGCGTCCCGTGGCCGTTATGCTCTGCCTGGCTCCGTTCCGCAAGTTTTCGTTCCGGGCTCGTGCATACGTGTCGTGGGTGGGCCTGCGAGGTGCCGTGCCGATTATCTTTGCCACATACCCGATCGTGGCGCATATCGAGGGTGCCGACATGCTCTTCGACATAGTCTTCTGCGTTACCATTATCTCGCTGCTGGTGCAGGGTACGACCGTGAGCGGCATGGCCAATCTGTTGGGGCTGGCTTACGAGGAGCGTGAATCGTCGTTCGGCGATGCGCTGCAGGATCGCATGAAGTCGGCCTTTACCGAAGTGGAGGTCAACGACATCATGCTCGAGGGCGGCAACAAGCTCAGCGATATTAAGCTGCCGGACAATACGCTCGTGGTGATGGTATGCCGTGACGGCGACTACTTCGTTCCGCGCGGTAATGCCGAACTCATGGCAGGCGACAAACTGCTGGTACTCTCGGACCGCAACGAGGAGCTGCAGTCGCAGTACAAGGAGTTCGGTATCGACGAGGTGATGAATCTCTGATACGTACATGTATGAAACGGAGAGGGCCCGACTTGATGCCGGGCCCTCTTTTCGGTATGTTGTGACGACGTCTATTCTATGCGCCAGGTCTCGCCCGAACGCAGCAGGTCGTCCATGCACTTGATCTTGCTTGCAGCGCGTACTTCCTCTACCTGCTCGGCCACACGGCGGTCGTAGACCGTCGGATCGGCCACTGAACGTATTACGCCCAGAGCCACCGGATAGTCGGGATACTTCATCGCGGCGAGCATCACGTGCAGGGTGGTGTCCTGCTCGTGGGCGTCGTGCGTAAGCACGTCGTCGAGCGTGTAGCCGTCCTGTCCTACGGTGACCACCTTGAGCTTCTTGTTCTCGAAGACGAGGCCCTTGTCGCGGTTGGCTCCGAAGAGCATCTTCTCGCCGTGGCGCAGGGTGATGGTGTGTTCGGCTCGCGTGGCCTTGTCGCCGGCGAACATGGCATGGGTCTTGTCATTGAATATGACGCAGTTCTGCAGGACTTCGGTCACCGACATGCCTTCGTGCTTGGCACCCTCGACAAGACACTCCTTGGTGAGCATTACCTCCATGTCGACCGAACGGGCGAAGAACGTTCCCTTGGCGCCGATGACCAGCTCGCCCGGATTGAACGGCTTTTCAACCGTGCCGTAGGGCGATGTCTTGGTTATCTTGCCGAGTTTCGACGTGGGCGAGTACTGTCCCTTGGTCAGACCGTATATCTCGTTGTTGAAGAGTACGACGTTGAGGTTGACGTTGCGTCGTATGGCATGTATGAAGTGGTTGCCGCCTATGGCGAGCGAGTCGCCGTCACCGGTCATTACCCATACGCTCAGGTCGGGGTTGGCTACCTTGACTCCCGTGGCCACGGCATTGGCGCGTCCGTGGATGGTGTGGAAGCCGAACGTCTTCATGTAGTAGATGAAACGCGACGAGCAGCCTATGCCCGAGATGAATGTGAACTTGTTGTGCGGTATGTCGAGCGCGTCGGCCACTTCGGGCAGCGCACGCTGTACGGCGTTGAGTATGGCGTGGTCTCCGCAACCGGGGCACCAGCGTACCTCCTGGTCGCTCTTGAAATCGGCGGGGGTATATTTGTATTCGGCCATCTTGCTTATTTCAATAAATCGTTAAACTTCTCTTTGAGTTCCACAACCGTGAAGGGCTGGCCTTCGCACTTGTTGAACTGCTCGAATTCGAATTCGCGGAAGTGCTGTCGCAGGTATCCGGCGAACTGACCTTCGTTCAGCTCGCATACCACGATGCGCTTGAATCCCTTGAATACGTCGGCCGTATTTGCCGGCAGCGGGTTGATGTAGTTGAAGTGGGCGAGCGATACGCTGTGTCCCTCTTCGCGCATCTGCTCGACGGCATTGTGGAGGTGTCCGCGCGTGCCGCCCCAACCGACTACCAGCAGGTCGCCTTCGTTGTCGCCGTATATCTCCTGAGGAGGTACGTCCTCGACAACCTTGGCCACCTTTGCAGCACGTGTGCGGACCATCAGCTGGTGGTTGGCCGGGTCGTGCGATATCGAACCGTAGAGCGAATGTTTTTCGAGGCCTCCGACACGGTGTTCGAGTCCGGCCTTGCCGGGGAATGCCCAGCCGCGGGCCAGACGTTCGTTGCGTGCGTATGGCATGAATCCTCCTTCGGGTGCCTCGTCGACGATGGGCGGGACGATGGCGGGGTAGTCGCTCATCGAAGGTATGCGCCACGGTTCTGAACCGTTGGCTATGAATCCGTCGGTAAGCAGTATTACCGGCGTCATGTGCTCCATGGCGATCTTTGCGGCCGTGAATGCATAGTGGAAGCAGTCGCTCGGCGTAGATGCCGCGATCACTACCAGCGGACACTCGCCGTTGCGGCCGTAGAGAGCCTGCTGCAGGTCGCTCTGCTCGGTCTTCGTCGGAAGACCTGTCGACGGGCCTCCGCGCTGTACGTCTACCAGCACGAGCGGCAGTTCGGCCATCACGGCCAGTCCCAGAGCCTCGCTCTTGAGCGACAGGCCGGGACCCGATGTGGTCGTTACGGCAAGGTCGCCCGCAAAGGCGGCCCCGATCGACGTGCAGATGCCGGCGATCTCATCCTCGGCCTGTACCGTCTTTACGCCCAGATCCTTGCGCTTGGCAAGTTCCTCGAGAATGACCGTGGCCGGAGTGATGGGGTACGATCCGCAGAAGAGCGGACGTCCGCTCTTCTCGCTGGCGGCACAGAATCCCCATGCCGTAGCGACGTTGCCGTTGATCGAACGGTAGAGACCCTTCTCGAGTTTGGCGGGCGGAATATATGTGTTGGCGAACTGGTGCGTGTTGGCTGCGTAGTTGTATCCTGCCTCCATGGCCGTGATGTTGGCCTTGGCTATTTCGGGATTTTTCTTTGCGAATTTCGACGTGAGATAGACCTTGGCGTGGTCTTCGGGACGCTCGAACATGAAGAAACAGATGCCCAGCGCAAACATGTTCTTGCACTTGACGACGCTCTTGTTGTCGAGATTGAAGCCGGCCAGTGCCTGACGTGTCATCGTTGTGATGTCCGGGACGACCACGTTGTACTCCTCGAGTCCGAGTTCCTTGATGGGGGCGTCGGTGGCGAATCCGGCTCGTTTGATATGCTCTTCGGTGATGCTGTCGCCGTCGATGATGACGGTAGCGCCCTTCTTGAGCCATTTGCGGTTGGCCTTGAGAGCCGCCGGGTTCATCGCTACAAGAACGTCGCAATAGTCGCCCGGATTCTCGATACGGCATGACCCGAAATGTACCTGGAATCCCGATACTCCCGCAACGGTTCCCTGCGGGGCGCGGATTTCAGCCGGATAATCTGGAAATGTGGAGATGTCGTTGCCCATGAGGGCCGAAGTGTCGGAAAACAGTGTTCCCGTAAGCTGCATTCCGTCGCCGGAGTCGCCCGAAAAGCGAATCACGACGTCTTTAGGCACGCTTGATTTCGTTGTGTCCATTTCAATCAGGATAGAGTGAGATTTATTCGTATGCAAATATAACATTAAATTCCTATGTTTTGCGCTTTTTGTTATATTTTTAACAGTAAAACCGTTGCATCTTTCGTATTGGTCTGAATAATAGTGTATTGTGTTTCTATATCATTGTGCTTTCGGACGAAAAAATGGATATAAAATATGCTTTTATGAACATTTTGTCTTACATTTGCCGGCGAGTTATCAATCCTTAAACAGAAATTTGCATTATGAAATCATTGAAAATCGGAGACCTTCTCGCCCGTGTTCCCATCGTTCAGGGCGGGATGGGCGTAGGCATATCGCTTTCGGGCCTTGCATCGGCCGTAGCGGAACAGGGCGGCATAGGCGTGATATCGTCGGCCGGTCTGGGCGTAATCTACAGCGAACGTCCGCACGACTACCGCGAAGCAAGCATACGCGGTCTGCACGAGGAGCTGCGCAAGGCTCGCGAAGCTACGAAAGGCATAATCGGCGTAAACGTGATGGTGGCAATGTCCAATTTTGCTGACATGGTGCGCACGGCCATAGCCGAAAAGGCCGACATAATCTTTTCGGGTGCGGGGCTTCCGCTCAACCTGCCGTCGTTTCTGACCGAAGGTGCGCGGACAAAACTTGCACCCATCGTATCGTCGGCCCGTGCCGCCATGCTCCTTTGCCGCAAGTGGCTCTCCGAATACAACTACATTCCCGATGCGATTGTGGTCGAGGGCCCCAAGGCCGGCGGGCATCTCGGATACAAGGCCGATCAGATCGCCGACGAGCACTACTCGCTCGAGACTGTCGTTCCGCAGGTTGTCGAGGAGGTGAACCGTTTTGCAGCCGAGCACGACTGCCATATTCCGGTTATTGCCGGCGGCGGTATCTACACCGGCGAGGATATCTACAATATAATGTCGCTCGGGGCCGAGGGCGTGCAGATGGGGACGCGTTTCGTGACCACCGAGGAGTGCGATGCCGCTCCCGAGTTCAAGCAGAGCTATATCGATGCCCGCAAGGAGGATATCGAAATTATCGCGAGCCCCGTCGGTATGCCCGGCAGGGCCATCCACAACTCGTTCCTCGACCGTGTAAAGGCCGGACTGAGCCGTCCGAAGAGCTGTCCGTTCGACTGTATCAAGACTTGCGACGTCACGCACAGTCCCTATTGCATCATGCTGGCGCTCTACAATGCGTTCCGCGGCAAATTGCGCAACGGATATGCCTTCTGCGGAGCGAATGCATGGCGTGCCGACCGAATAATGAGCGTGCGCGAACTTGTCGACACGCTCAAACGCGAATACGACAACTTCTCGCTGAAGCGCATGTTGTCCGGCCGCGCAGAAAAATAGGCCTGCGCAACGTTTATCCATGTATGTTGAAAAGGGTGTCAGAAAAATCTGACACCCTTTATTCTCGGTGAATTGCGTCCCACGACCTCCTGTTCGGCGATGCCCGTCAGCACGTCCGGGGCATCGTGCCAGCGGTTCGACCTGAACTTGCGCCGGTAAGTGACAAGATGCGAATGCAGTTCGGGCCACCGTTGTTTCCATCCGCGCGGGAAGCGTATGTTGTGGAGTACCGTAGCCGAGTTCGAGAGGATGCGGGCCTCCTTGTTGCCGCTCTGGTGGAACCAGCCTATGCGTACCGACGGCACGAGTTTCTGTACGGCCCGGGCGAAACCGCGTCCGCCGTTGTTGCTCTCGATCATGGCGGACCGGCTGCCGGCCCGTTCTATCATCTCGCCTACGAGAGTCTCGGTTACCTCCATGGCTTCGCGCGTATATACTACGTCGGTAATATAGATTACTCCGTCGGCATCCACCTCGTAACACATCGAGCAGAGATAGTCGTCGCCCGTGTCGGCCGTATCGGTGTAGTTCGATTTGCGAACGATCTCCTGCGGCAGGGTGTCGTATTCGGCAAAGCCGTCGCCGTAAAGCAGCCCTTCGCGCGACGACGGGTGACCCTGATACATGCACTCGAAACGCAATGGATCGAGCCTCCGCTTTTCGAGCAGCAGTTCGACGCTCTGCCGTTCGCTCCACAGGGCCTCTCCTATGATGCGTGGGTCGATACCGCATGGCGCTGTGGTCTTCAGCGCCTCGAAATTCAGGTAGACCCATTCGTCTCCTTCGAGCGAATCGAGGTCGCTCCATTCGCGCAACGTCACCACGGGCTCGCGTTTGGTAAGTTCGCCGATGAGGTCGTCTTCGTGCCAGCGGGTGAAGACTATCAGCTCGCTCGACGAGTTGTGCATGCGCGTGCGTACTACGGACGTGTACCACTCCCAGCAGTTCTCGCGCACGATGGGCGAGTTCGCCTCCATGGCATCCTTGTAGAGGTCGTCAAGTATGAAACAGTCCACGCGGTTGCCCGTGAGCGCACCTTCGCGCCCGACGGAGAGAACACCGCCCTGATGCCCGACGACCTCGAACTCATCGGCCGTACGTATGTACTCCGGCGGCTTTGACCCGCGCTTTATGGTGGTGTCGGGAAACATGGCACCGTACTCCACCGAGTCGATGATACGCTGTATGCGTCGGTTGAAACGCGAGGCGAGCGATGCCGAATACGAGGCTATGGCTATGTGCAGATCGGGATCGAGCCCGAGCATGTAGGCAGGAAGCAGGGTCGTGGCGCCGACGCTCTTGCCGTGCTGCGGCGGCATGGTGATCATCAGCTTGCGCACGTGTCCGACGGCGAACTTGTTGAGCAGCCTGTAATAGGTGCGGTGGAAGGGTTGCAGTTCGAGAAACGGATATGCCTCCGCGGCGAACTCCGCAAAAGGCAAATCCGACCCTGCGGCCGTACGGTCCGCAGGGATTTCGGGTTTGCGTTTTTTCATGTTGTGTGATGTTTGAACTGTTTGCGGCCGTTTTCCGATGCGAAAGGCGGGTGCCGCGGTGTTGCGGACGGCGGCGGGAGCATCGTCCCGAGAAGTGAGGAGCCGTCGTCCTGCGAAGCGGTCAGCAGATGTACTCCTTGAGCAGTGCGAACGAAAAGTCGTTGAGCATTTCGCCTTCGTCCGAGGTGTGGAACTCCCACCAGACGGGAACCAGGTCGCTGATTGTGTCGTACGTGCCTTCGGGCATGACGGTTTGCCGGCGATGGACGATCACGGAGACGGTCAGTCGGCACTCGACATCACCGAAACCGAATTCGATGCTGCCTGAAAAGTAGTTCTTCGTGCCGATGGCATCGCACAACCGGTCTGCTGTCTCTTCGTAAAGTTGTGGAGTTATTTCATACATATTCAGATATAAATTATTGAATGATTTTGTAGTTTGAAATAAATGCTTTAACTTTGCACTACAAAGATAGGTTCAATTTTTGAAAATTGTACTATTTTGTTCAAAAATTTAACATAGAAATAACTGATAGAACGCTATGGAGAGTCGCGTAAAACTGATACGTAAGGCGCTGAGCATGACGCAGGAGCAACTGGCTCAGTATTTTGGAATAGGCAAGGCGGCGCTTTCGATGATCGAGACCGGCAAGGCCGGACTCTCGTCGCGCAACAGGAACATTCTTGTTCAGGATTTGAACGTCAATCCCGAATGGCTCGACGGCGGCGAGGGTGAAATGTTCAATGCCGAACCCGACCTGCAGGATTTCAGTCTGCGTACGGACCGTTCGCTGCCGATGCAGAGCGTGCCGCTCTATTCGATCGAGGGTACGGCGGGACTTGTGCCGCTGTTTGCCGATACGCGACAGTACAAGCCTGTGAACTTCATCCACATACCCAACCTTCCGAAGTGCGACGGGGCGATATATGTTGTCGGCGACTCGATGTATCCGCTGCTCAAGAGTGGCGACATAGTACTCTACAAGCAGCTGCATGACATACGCGACATATTCTGGGGTGACATGTATCTGCTCTCGATCGACATCGACGGTGAGGAGTACATCACGGTGAAGTATGTACAGAAGTCCGAACGCGAAGGGTATGTCAAGCTCGTGAGCCAGAACCCGCATCATGCCGACAAGGATGTAGAGATGAGCCGGATACGTGCCATTGCTCTTGTCAAGGCGAGTATCCGCATGAACTCGATACGCTGATTTTTGTGTCCGTATGGCGGATCTATGTCATATTTGTGATATATTTGCGTCGATGTAATTTATTCCCCGAACATGAAGAGATTTTTATGGATTTTCGCTGCGCTGGCGGTTATGGCCTTCGCTGGCTGCAACAAGGTCGAAGAGGTTAAGTGGTATGACGGTTTCGAGGACGGCGGCCCGTTCAGGGACGGCAACTTCGTGCGTTTCATCTATGTGGATGAGTACGGCAATGACCTTATAGACCCGTCCGACCTGTCGACGCTGCCCGTGGCCAGCATCAGGTTGCTCGAATCGGCACCGGAACTGCCGGGCGATTACGATCCCGAGACCGGCTGGTATTGCGACGAACTCAACCAGGTCGTGTATAACGACTACAGGCAGCACTACGAATACTTTACGTGGGTTTACGGCGATTCCCGCCGCAGCGACTACACCTTCTACGTCTATTTCAAGGGCCAGCCCGACCGTATGGACGTGCGCCACAAGTACGTCGACCAGCGTGACGATGACGGATACTATTACAGTACCGTGGTACAGTGGCAGGTGAACGGCGTTACGGTCTATCCGAACCGCTATTCGCAATGGTACACCTACGTCTATGTCTGCAAGTCGTCCGACGGGTCGACATCCGTGGAGATACACTGATCTGACAGGTCTTGCGATATGGAGCGCACGCGTCGATACGCGTGCGCTTTTTTATGCGGCGTCCGAATGGAAAATAATTATGTCCTCATGTTGCATCTCTTGAAAAATTTTCCTTATGTTTGCAGCGGTTAGTAACGCTTAAAACAACGTTGAAAAATGAGAAACAAATTCATCACACTTTTGTCGCTTGCGACACTGTTCGCGTGCGTATCGTGCACGGACAACACGGATAACGGCGGCGACGGAACAGGCCCCGTATCCGAAGATTTCGAACGCGTGGCTTTCGACTGCCTTACGATGGCGCAGTCGCTCGGTACTGATTTCGAGACGTTCGCAACTCAGAACGCCTCCTATGAGATTCCCGGTAAGTCTACGGCCGACAAGTTCGTCATGGGTGGTTATGTCGACTGGTACGGCAGTATCGTCGAGACATCACGCAGTGCAAATTCGGTCATGGAGATGCTGACGCTTACCATCGAGGTGGACAAGGACGTTTATGGAAATGTGGGCAGCATCTGCGCCGTTCCCGACAACAGCAACGTCGACAAGTCTCTTTGGGAATACTATCTCGTGAACTACGAAAAGCTGAACATGGGTACATGGCTCGGCGCCAAGTATAACGTCACGGCCGATGACGGTAGCTCCGAAGGCGGCGTTTATCAGACCGTCGACGAGACGCTCAACGTAGTTGACGTGTACGACGTGGACAACCTGCTGGTATGTGCCGTATTCGGCGTGATCTCGGGAAAGGCATACGCTGTTCCGACTTTCGAGGGCGGCCGCTTCAAGGTGCAGCTTGTCAACAACTTCCTGCGTCTCGACTATTCGGCTCTCTATGAACTCGTGGGTGGCGACTATCAGGCCTTCGCCGCCGAGAACTATATTATCGGCTCGAAGATGTCGCTGTGGGGAACATACTACTTCTACTGCGACTATGCACTTGATTTTGCAGGCTATGCATTCAACTGCGATGTAAACACCGACGAGGCTCAGACCGAGATCAAGAGCTTTGCCCTGACCCTCGACAGCAAGTATTCGACCGATGAGCAACTGGAGATCTGGAAACTCTATGCCGCCGGTGACGCAAGCCTTAAGCTCGGTGACTTCAAGGAGGCTTACACGAGCTCGTTCGGTACCAAGGGCGAGACGTTTGCTTCTGCTCAGGAGGTGCTCGATTATGTCGAGACCAACGGACGTCCTGCCGGAGGATTCGATCCCGACATCGTCGTAGTCTACGGTACGGACAAGGCTTCGCTGACGATAACGCTCAAGTCGCTGTCGCTGACGATGAAGATAGAATAGAACGGTTTACACCTCTGCAAACGAAAAACCCGCCGACGCAGGTCGGCGGGTTTTCTCATTTCGTGACGTCGATGGCAGTGTCAGATATCCATGTCTTCGATACGTGCCGTGGGGGTTACGTCGAGCGATGCGAATTCGCCCTTCATGTAGCGGTAGTAGCCCGCAAGAGCTATCATGGCTGCATTGTCGGTAGTGAACTTGAATTCGGGCAGGAACGTGCGCCAGCCGCGTTTGCGCCCTTCGTTGACGATGCCGTTGCGCAGTCCCGAGTTTGCCGAGACTCCGCCCGCTATGGCAATATCCTTTATGCCGTACTCTTTCGATGCCTTGATGAGCTTGTCGAGCAGTATGTCGACGACGGTCTTCTGCAGCGAAGCGCAGAGGTCTGCCTTGTTTTGCTCGATGAAGTCGGGGTTTTCGGCCACTTCGTCGCGCAGCGTATAGAGGAACGAAGTCTTGAGGCCCGAGAACGAGTAGTCGAATCCGGCGACATGCGGCTTGGCAAAGTGGAATGCGTCGGGGTTGCCTTCCTTGGCGAGTTTGTCTATGACTGGACCTCCCGGATAGGGCAGCCCCATCACTTTGGCACACTTATCGAAGGCTTCACCTGCGGCGTCGTCGATCGTCGAGCCGACGATCTCCATGTCGTACGGCGACGACACCTTGACGATCTGCGAGTGGCCGCCGCTGACGAGCAGACACAGGAACGGGAATGACGGATGCGGCAACTCCCTGTCGGGCAGATCGATGAAGTGCGAAAGAATGTGTCCGCGAAGGTGGTTGACGTCGACCATCGGGATGTTGTGCGAGATGGCGAGACCCTTGGCGAACGAGACTCCGACCATGAGCGAACCCAGCAGTCCGGGACCGCGCGTGAAGGCTATGGCGTCGAGTTTGTCGGCCGTGATGCCGGCCTCCTTGAGAGCCGTGTCCACGACGGGGACGATATTCTGTTGATGGGCCCGCGAGGCCAGCTCGGGAATGACGCCTCCGTATTTGACATGTACGGCCTGCGACGCAATGACGTTCGACAGCAGCGTGGTATTGCGGATGACGGCCGCCGAGGTGTCGTCGCATGACGATTCGATGCCTAAAATGGTTATGTCCATGATACAGGGTTGAAAATTATCCGTTTTTTGGTAATACCCGAAGGGTATTGCTCCGTTTTTAACGAAATTTAATTAACTTTGTAAGTTATAATATAACTTAAATTCCGTACTTGTGCGCAAAGTTATAAAAATATTGGCAAAACTGTTATCGGCGGCCGTATTGTTGCTGATAATTTTACCGGTATCCGTATCGTTGCTGCTCGACATTCCTGCCGTGCAGAACTACATTGTGCACAGGGCCGCCGAATTTGCTTCGGCCAAACTCGAGACGCGCGTGAGCATCGACCGCGTCAATATCGGACTTTTGAACAAGATCAACGTTCATGGATTCTACGTTGAGGATTATCAACGCGATACGCTGCTGTATGTGGGCAGCCTGAGGGCCTACATTACCGGGTTCGGCTTTTTCGGCGACGGTCTAAATTTCAGTTACGGCAAGGCCGACAACGTGAAGCTGTACATGGTCGAGACTCCCGACAGCGTGATGAACATCAAGCAGGTCGTCGACCGTATCAGCAAAAAGGAGGGTAAGGGCAACTTCCGTCTGGTCATACGTCAGGTCGAGGTAAGCGATGTTGCGTTACGTATCGAACGCCTCGAACACCGCAATCCCGATTTCGGCGTCGACTACGGCAACATGTATCTGTACGACATGAACGGCAATGTCGACGACCTGACCATTGCGGGCAGTTCGGTTGCGGGCGATATCGAGCAGTTCTCGTTTACCGAGCGCAGCGGTTTCGTGGCCGAGGGGCTGACCGGCTCCTTCAGGGTGGACCGAGGCCTGATCGACCTGCGCAATCTCGACATTGCGACGTCGCGTTCGTCGGTGCATCTCGAAAAGCTGGTTCTGGCCGGCGGCGACTGGAGCGCATACAGGGATTTCGTCGACAATGTGCGTATCGACGCCGTGGTGCACAATACCGTGCTGTCGAGCGACGACGTAGGCTACTTCGCACCGCGCCTGCGCTCGTGGCATCTGCGCCTCGACGGACTTGAGATGAACATGACGGGACCCGTGTCGGACTTTACGGGTAATATCTCCGACGTGCGTATCGACGGAGTGGGGCGGTTGAGTGCCGGAGTGTCGGCTGCGGGCCTTCCCGATTTCCGCAATACCGATTTCAGCGTCGATCTCAGACATCTCAATCTGAATGTCGGTGAGCTCGAACGTCTGGCCGGGAATATCGCCGGCGTCGAACTGCCGCAACGCGTTCTCGATATCGTACGCCGCGCCGGCCGTCTCAGCCTGACAGGCAAATTCGCCGGCATACCTTCGTCGTTCCGTACGCACGGAACACTGTCGACGTCGGCCGGTGCCCTGAACTTCAATGCCGTGATGCGGCATGCCGACGGCAACCGCCGCTCGATAGGAGCCACGCTTGCCACGCGTTCGCTCGATCTGGGTACGCTGCTCGGTTTGCACAGTTTGGGAACGACGGGCTTCGTGATGGCAACAAACGGTATTTTCGGCGACGGGCGGTACAGGCTGAACGTAAACGGTGACGTGACGGGTTTCACGTTCCAGGACTACTCGTACGAGCTTGTACGACTCGACGGACGCGTTGCCGACGGAGATGTGGATGCTTCGGTGGCTGTGCGTGACAGCAGTCTCGACTTCGACCTTAAGGCCGTTCTGGGTCTCGGTGCCGACAAGCCTACATACGACATGGTCATGAATCTGCACAAGGCCGATCTTGCGGCCCTGCATGTGAACCGTCGCGACTCGATTTCGGTATTGTCGGCCGATATCGGACTGAGTGCATCGGGACGCATTCCCGACGAACTGAGCGGGGAGCTGAGCGTGGCCGATGCCCGCTACCGGTACAACGACAGCGAACTGGTGTCTGAGTACATGTCGCTTACGATGCAGAGCAACGAGGACTTGCGTACCGTCAAGTTGAATTCGGACTTTGCCGAGGCCGTATTCGAGAGCCGCAACGACTACAGGGACGTGCTGGTGTACCTCAAGGATGTTGTCGGACAACACATGCCGTTGCTCTATGAGGTTTACGGCCGCAACGAAACGCCGGCGACGGTAGCCGCATCGGAACACGGACGCGGACACGGTTTCTCGATGCTGTCGATTACGGCCAAAAACTTCAACCCTGTGGCCGATGCCATATCGAAAGGGTTGCAGGTAGCCGACAATTCACAGATACAGATGCTCATGGACCCCGTTTGCAACAAGTTCATGATGAGGGCCCGTTCGGATTATATCGAACGTAACCGCATGCTGGCCACATCGCTCAATCTCAATGTGGTGAATCATACAGATACGCTCGACATGCGCCTGCGTGCCGGCGATCTCTATGTCGGGACGATGCATATGCCCGACCTGTCGTTGCGTTGCGGCCTTGCGGACAACCGTGCCGATATCGAGGGGCGTTTCAACGATACCGTGCAGCAGTTCTCCGCCCACATTGACATGGGCGTGTTGCTGTCGAAGGACTCGGTGACCAACAACCGCAATATCGACATACGTTTCGCCCCTTCGTATTTCCAGCGTAAGGCCAATCGCTGGGAGTTGTCGTCGGACCGCATATCGGCCGACTCGTCGCGGGTCGTGGTCGACAACTTCACCATACGCAACGATCGTCAGGAGCTGCTTATCAACGGTGTGGCGTCGCGCAGCCGTAGCGATTCGCTGATGATGCGGCTCAACAACTTCGATTTGGCTCCTTTTGCGCAGATACTCCAGCGCATAGGCTATTCGGTCGAGGGTCGCACGAACGGATATGCTTCCGTAAAGTCGGCGCTCAAGGGGAGCGAGATCGCGGCAAACATACGTCTCGACAGCGTCGAGATCAACTCCATACCGGTGCCGTCGCTCGAGTTCGACTCGCAATGGGACTTCGAACTCAACAGGGCAAGGTTCACTCTTGCCACGCAGGCCAAGCGCGATACCGTTGTGCGTGGATTCTACGCTCCGTCGCAGGTACGGTATTATGCCCGTTTACGAGCCGACAGCCTCGATATGGCACTGCTCGATCCGGTTCTTACGGGTGTCGTCTCGGGTACTCACGGAACGGCGGCGGCGGATCTGGTGTTTACCGGCCAGCGACGCAATGCCGACCTGAGAGGAGACATTGCCGTAAGCAATCTGAGCACGACGGTCGATTTCACGCAGGTGACATATACCGTTCCCAGGGCAGACATAAAGGTGCGCAACAACCGTTTCGAGATCGATTCGGTGGCCGTATACGATTCGGAACGCAATCGCGGACAGCTGTCGTTCGAGTTGAGTCTCAACCATCTGTCCAATATCTCATACAGGCTCAACGTGCAGCCGCGCCGCATGCTGGTGCTCAATACCACCTCGCAGGACAACGACTACTTCTACGGCAAGGTCTACGCCAGCGGTGCGGCCACCATCGTCGGCGACAAGAGCGGCGTGAACATGGATATCGTGGCCTCGACCGACAACAATACGCAGTTCTTCCTGCCGTTGTCGGGCAAGTCGGACGTCTCGACGGCCGACTTCGTGATATTCGAGCAGGCAAACAAGCCCGACACGACCAACTATCTGGTGCGCAAGAAGCTGATGTTCGAACGCCGCCAGCGACAGCGCTCGTCGTCATCGGGGCGCATGGATATCAATATGGCTCTGGACGTACGGCCCAATGCCATGTTCCAGCTGGTGATCGACCCGACCGTGGGCGACGTCATCAAGGGTCGCGGCGAGGGCGCGCTGAACCTGCACATAAATCCCAAGTCGAACGTCTTCGAGATGTACGGCGACTACAACATAACCGAAGGAAGTTATCTCTTCACGTTGCAGAACATCATCAACAAGAAGTTCATCATCGAGGAGGGCTCGTCCATACAGTGGACGGGCGAGCCGGTCGATGCGATACTCAACATCGATGCCGTCTACAAGTTGAAGGCTTCACTGCAGCCGTTGTTGGCGGGCAGTGTTTCGTCGACGGTGTCGACGCGTGCCGTGCCCGTGGAGTGTATCATCAACCTGAGCGACCGCCTGACAAAGCCGACAGTGACGTTCGATGTGGTTGTGCCGAACGCCGATCCCGACGTGCAGACCGTCGTGTCGAATGCGTTGAGTACGCCTGAAAGCCGCTCGCAGCAGTTCCTTTACCTGCTGGTTGCCAACAGTTTCATCTCGGAGGCCACGACCGGATCGTCGTCGAACATAGGCGTAACGGCTTCGGCAGCTACCGGATTCGAGTTGCTGTCGAACCAGTTGAGCAACTGGCTTTCGGCCGACGATTACAACATCGTGATACGTTACCGCCCGAAGACCGACGTGGCGAGCGACGAGGTCGATTTCGGCTTCTCGACCGAGCTGATCAACAACCGTCTGCTGCTGGAAGTCGAGGGAAACTATCTGGTCGACAAGACGATGGCCGTGAACAACCAGACGTCGAACCTTATGGGCGAGGCTTACCTTACATGGCTTATAGACCGTGCCGGCAACCTGCGCCTGAAGGGGTTCACCCATACGATCGACCGATTCGACGAGAACCAGGGTCTGCAGGAGACCGGTATCGGAATATACTACAAGGAGAGTTTCAACAATCTCAAGGATCTCAAGCAGCGTGTGAAGGACCGCTTTACAAACCGTCGGCGCAGGGCGCGTCGCGAGGCACGCCGCGAGGCGCGTCTCGAAGCGAGCGAGCGCGACAGGCAGAATTTCGAGGATGACATGCTTCCGGCCGCGGATGATCCGCGTGAGAGTGTTGACGATGACATGACATATGATTGAAAACTCAAATAAATTCAAACAACATTATGATTACATTATTGCAGGCTACCGAGGCTGTAGCCAATGAAGCGACCGAAATGGGTTTGTGGGAACTTTTCAACAAGGGCGGCTGGCTGATGTGGGTCTTGCTGCTGTTGGGCGGCTTGACGATATTCATCTTCGTCGAGCGATTCATCGCCATACGCAAGGCGTCGGTCATGGACATGAACTTCATGAACCGTATACGCGACTACATCTATGACGGCAAGATCGATTCGGCCGTGAACCTCTGCAAGAAGACCGATACGCCCATCGCCCGCATGGTAGAGAAGGGCATCGAGCGTCTGGGCCGTCCCATGAACGACGTGCAGACTGCCATCGAAAACGTTGCCAATCTCGAGGTGTCGAAACTTGAAAACGGACTGCCGTTCCTGGCAACCATCGCCGGCGGTGCTCCGATGATCGGTTTCCTCGGTACGGTGCTCGGTATGGTGCAGACCTTCATGGACATGTCGGCTGCAGGCGGTACGGTGGACATGGCTCTGCTGTCGAGCGGTCTGTATGTGGCGATGGTGACCACCGTGGGCGGTCTGATCGTCGGCATCCCGGCATATTTCGGCTACAACTACCTTGTCGCACGTATCGAGAAACTCGTCTTCCGCATGGAGGCCAACTCGATTGCGTTCATGGACATATTGAATCAACCCGTTCAAAAAAAATAGCGCGATATGGCAATTAAACATGGTTCCAAGGTCGACAAGTCATTCTCGGCATCGGCAATGACCGACCTTATGTTCCTGCTGTTGATATTCATGGTCATAGCCACGACGCTGATCAATCCCAATGCCCTGAAGCTGGCTCTGCCCAAGAGCGCTAACCAGCTCAAGGACAAGGCCGTGACCACGGTGTCGATACAGCAGAACGGGTCGTCGTACAAATACTATGTCGAGCTCGAACAGGTCGACGGCATCGACGGTGTGGCGCGTGCACTGAAGGCCCGTCTGTCGGGTCAGGAGAACCCCACCGTGTCGCTGCATTGCGACAAGAGCGTGGCCATCGACGAGGTGGTCAAGGTGATGAATATCGCCAAGGACAACGATTACAAACTGATACTGGCTACACAGCCCTAAAAGCAGCGCGAGATGTATTATTACGACCCGAACGACAAAATGCCCGTCAGGGGGGCGGCCGTGGCGGCGGCACTCTATGTGCTGACGCTGGTATGCCTGTTCGTGTTCGTGTCGTTCGATTTCGGCCGCAACCGCTCGTCGGCGAGCGAAGAGATAATGGTCGAATTCGTCGAGCCTCCCGAGCCGACGCCTCCGCAGCCGAAGGTGACGGCTACCGAGGCACCGATGCACGAGGAGCTGTCGCCTGTCGAGAACGACCGGCAGGTGAGCGGTGCGGACGAACAGACACGTACGGTCAATCCCCGCGCCCTTTTCAAGATGAACAAGGGCGGCAGTGACGAACCAGAGGATGTCGGCAACCCCAAGGCCCGTCAGGGTGAAACCGACGAGGCGAAAGGTCGCGGCGGCGGCCTCAATCCCGTTGGCAATGACCAGCTCGATACGGGACTGCAGGGACGCGGACTTGTGGGTTCGCTGCCTCAGCCGACATACCCCGGAAACGAGAGCGGCAAGGTGGTGATACGTGTCACGATCGACAAGTCGGGACGTGTGACCAATGCCGTATACGAGCCCAAAGGTTCGACGACGTCGGACCCGGCGATGGTGAATGCCGCCATCGCTGCCGCACGGAAGGCGCTTTTTACCGAAAGCCGCAGTTTCGTGGAGGGCGGTACCATAACATACAAATTCAATCTTAAATAGATCCGAGATGAGAACAGAACGCAAACCCCTTGCACTCCTGCTCATGACCCTCTTTTTTGCCGTTTCGGCGTACGCTCAGGCCCCGGAAGAGGGTGAGCCGAGCGACCGTGGCGACATGGAACTGATGAATAACGACTCGATGGAGTGCGGATATGACGGTGCGCATATCATGTTTGTCAGGACGTCGCACGACTTCGGCGACATACGCCGCAACGGCGGCAACGTGACGGCCGAGTTCGAATATGTGAACGATGGCAGCGAGCCGCTGGTCATCACACGCATAACGGTATCGTGTACCTGCATCAAGTTCGACTATTCGCGTCGTCCGCTTCCACCCGGAGGTCGGGCTGTCATAAAGCTGACGTACGAGCCGCACAAGGTCGAGCCGGGAACCTTCCACAAGGTGATACAGATTTACACCAATTCCGGGGGCGGAGTACGATTGTTGACGCTTCAGGGCAATTCGATCGAATAAAAGCCGACATGCATTCGAGGCTCGCCGGTACGGCGGACTGAAAGACCTTTATTGTTCATATAGAAGTTGCCGGACATAAAGAGCATGCAGGTGTCTGTCGACCGTCTGTTGCGTCTATGGCCTTGATATGAACAAACGAAGAGAGGAGATGTCCGACATCTCCTCTCTTCGTTTTGGTGCGAATACGGCTTCTACATTACGGGTTTGTCTTCCAGTATCTCAAGAAGCCTGTATTTCACGTTGCCGGAATCGGCCGGAGGATTGGCAAGTGTCTTTTTCTCGACCTGCAGTACGTATTCGTGTCCGGCTTCATAGGTGAAGCCGCTGATGCCGCCGAATACGAGGTTTGTGTAGGTGTCGGCGCCCTCTTCCTTGACGAGCATGCACTCAACGGGACGGTCGCTTCCCCATGGCGTGAAGGTGCCGGTCTCTGCCGAAACGTACATCTTGACCGTTTCGATTTTGTCCTTTTCGGCTTTGTCGCAGCCGACGAGGCCGACTGCACACAGCAGCGCTATTGCCAGTGCCGCAAGTTTTGCTGTCTTCATATTGTATATTGTGGTGATGTCGAAAAAACGGCCGGCAACGTTACCGGCCGTTTTTCATGACGGTTTATTGTTATTTGGTTACCTTTTCGAGCCACTTTACCATAGCCAGCATCACGAACATCGATATGAGGCAAACGGCAAGGAATACCGTCCAGCACTGCCATATCGGAATCTTGTTGTACATGAGCGGGCCGACCCACAGCATCAGGTTGCCGACGGCCGTAGCTCCGAGCCAGAGGCCCTGGCAGAGACCCTGCAGGTGCTTGGGTGCCACCTTCGATACGAACGACAGTCCGAGCGGCGAGATGAAGAGCTCGGCGACGGTCAGGAAGAAGTAGAGTACGATGAGTACCCACGGACCTGCCATCAGCGCTTCGCGGTCGGCGATGGGCAGCTCCTTGAAGTCGGTTGCCGAGGGGTATCCCTGTATGTACGAGTATGCCGCAAGGAAGAGATATGCCATACCGGCGATAGCCATGCCTATGGCGATCTTCTTGGGTGTGGATATTACCTTTCCGCGACGAGCCATGGCGCCGAATATGAACATGATGATCGGTGTGAGGACTATTACGAAGAACGGGTTGATTGCCTGCCATATCTCGGGCGGGATCACCGACGAGTTGACGAAGTCGCGTGCGAAGAACGACAGCGACGCGCCGTTCTGGTGGAACGAGAACCAGAAGAAGATAACGATACCCAGTACGGCGAAGAGGGCGTACATGCGCTGGCGGATCTCGGCCGCTGCAGCCTTACGCTCTTCGGGGGTGTACTCGACTGTGGCGGTCTCGACCTTCTTGCCCGGGGTCGGGAAGCGGCGTTTGGTGCTGAGGAAGATGATCAGCGATATGAGCATGGCGGCTACCGACGCGATGAACGAGAAGTGGATACCCGTATTGAATACGTCGAGGTAGTTTGCGCAGAAGGCACCCATCTGGTCGGCAGCGACGCCTGCGCCGTTGGTTACCTGCGTGGCCAGTTCGTTGAGGTTCTGGAGCTGGTCGCCCGTGAGGCCGTTGTTGTCGAGATAGTCGTGGCAGAGGGCCGGAAGCTGGGCATTGTATGCCAGATTGTGGGCCTTGAGCCACCAGCTGCGCAGCAGCGGGGCGATGAAGGGAGCCAGTACGCCGCCTATGTTGATGAACACGTAGAAGATCTGGAATCCCGAGTCACGTTTTGCCTTTGCCTGCTTGAGAGCCTCTTCGCCGTGCTTGGCGGCTTCGGCCTCGAAGTTGTCGTACATCTGGCCGACGATGGCCTGGAGGTTGCCCTTGAACAGACCGTTGCCGAATGCGATCACGAAGAGCGCAAAGCATGTGAGCGGAAGCAGCCATACGATATTGCCCTGTGTCGAGAGTATGGGGATCGACAGTATGGCATATCCCGTGGCCATGGTGATGAGGCCGGCCATGATTGTGCCCTTGTAGTTCTGGGTCTTGTCGGCGATCCATCCGCCCACGAGGCTCAAGACATAGATGCCCGCATAGAAAAACGAGTAGATGAGAGTTCCTTTTTCCTCGCTCAGACCGAATTTCGAGCAGAGGAAGAGTGCCAGCACGGCGTTCATAATATAGTAGCCGAATCGCTCGCCCATATTACTCAATGCCGCAGCCAGCAGACCTTTGGGGTGTCCTTTGATCATTGTTTTCGATGTTTAGAATTATCAATATTCGCAAATATAGGAAAAAAATCGTATATTTGTTTAAACAACGACTACTGTTATGGCAAGTGACAAGCATTTCGATCTGGCCGTCGTCGAACATGACGAGTGGCTGCAGCCGGTGGCCGAGCAGATGAACCGTCGCCACGGCGATTATCTGAGAGTGATGGGTGAGATTGAGCGCTCGTCGGGAACGATCGTCGATTTTGCCAACGGCTATCGTTATTTCGGCTGGCAGCGCGATGACGACCTTGCTGGCTGGTGGTTCCGCGAGTGGCTGCCCGAAGCGCAGGACGTCTACATCTTCGGCGACTTCAACGGCTGGCAACGCACGCAGCTGCGTCTGGACAAGGCGCGCGACGGCGTGTGGAGTGCCTTCTTCCCTGATGCAATGTACGAAGACCGGCTGACGCACGGCTCGCTCTACAAGATCCATGTGCACGGCGCCAACGGCTGGCACGACCGCATACCGGCATACGCCACGCGCGTGGTGCAGGATGACCAGACCAAAAACTTCACGGCACAGTTCTGGGCGCCGCAGCCTTTCGAGTGGCACGACGAAGGGTTCGACCCGTCGTCTGTCGGTTCGCTGCTGATATACGAGGCGCATGTGGGTATGGCGCAGGAGCGCGAAGGGGTAGGTACCTATGTCGAGTTTGCGGACAAGATACTGCCAGTGATCAAGGCCGACGGTTACAATGCGGTGCAGCTCATGGCCATTGCCGAACATCCATATTACGGGTCGTTCGGCTATCACGTGTCGAGTTTCTTTGCTCCGTCGTCGCGTTTCGGTACGCCCGAGGAGCTGAAATATCTCATCGACAAGGCTCATTCGCTCGGGCTTGTTGTGATCATGGACCTCGTGCATGCCCATTATGTCAGGAACCTGAACGAGGGAATAAACGAACTCGACGGCTCGGACCATCTCTATTCCAAACCCGGCGAGGCCGGATATCAGAAATATTGGGATTCGATGACCTTCGACTACGGCAAGGGAGGCGTACGCCATTTCCTGCTTTCGAACGTGAAGTACTGGCTCGATCTCTTCCATTTCGACGGATACCGTTTCGACGGCGTCACCTCGATGATATATTACCACCACGGCTACGAACCTATGGGCTCGCGCGAATCGTTCTTCGGTCCGGGCGTCAACGGCGATGCCCTGACATACCTGACGCTTGCCAACCGTCTCGTGCACGATTTCCGTCCGTTGGCCGTAACCATCGCCGAGGATGTCAGCGGCATGCCGGCCATGTGTTCGCCTGTTGATGATGGCGGCGTCGGGTTCGACTATCGTCTCGGCATGGCCATACCGGATTTCTGGATAAAGGAGTTGAAGGATGTCCCCGACGAGGATTGGAATATCTGGGAGATGTGGTCCGTCATGACAAACCGCCTGCCGTCGGTCAAGACCGTGGCCTATGCCGAATCGCACGATCAGGCGCTTGTTGGCGACAAGACAATAGCCTTCAGGCTTATGGACAAGGAGATGTACTTCTCGATGAACCGCGATTCGCAGAATCTGATCATCGACCGCGGAATAGCCCTGCACAAGATGATAAGGCTGATGACCATAACAACCGGAGGCGAAGCCTATCTCAACTTCATGGGCAACGAGTTCGGTCATCCCGAGTGGATCGACTTCCCGCGCGAGGGCAACGGCTGGAGCTATGCACATGCCCGCCGCATGTGGTCGCTTTCGACCAACAAACTGCTGCGGTACAGCTACCTCGGCGACTTCGACAAGGCCATGATCGCTCTCGTGCGCCGTTACGGCATATTGAGCGACGGTTATCCCTACAACCTGCAGATGGACGAGCCGAACAAGACGATGGTCTTTTCGCACGGAGACCTGCTGTTAGTTTTCAACTGGCATCCGTCGGCCTCGATTCCCGACTATGCGCTGCGGGTGCAGGCTCCCGGCAAGTTCGTTCTTGAGCTGTCGACCGACGAGACGCGTTTCGGCGGTCAGGGGCGCGAGGACCCCAAGGTCGAGCACTTCTCGTATCCATGCGAAGTGGACGGCGAAATACGCCACTTCATACAAATATATAATATATCGCGTACGGCCATGGTCTTCCGTCGCAAGGAGTAACATGTGTCTGAGCAATTGCGTGTCCGGTGAAGCAACAGTCTTCACCGGGCATCTTTTTATGCTTACGCAACCGGAAAAGCAATGTTCTAAAGGTCGAATATGCATGTATTTACGGGTCGTTTCACCGGGCAATTTGACCGATTGGGCGGTTTGCCTCTTCAAAAACTCGCAAAAACCGAAAACTTTTTTTGTGTTTAGAGTTTTTGTGCATATATTTGCACTCGGATTTAAGGCAGGTTATGACTCAGCGAGACTATATTATCGAGCGTACGACGCAAATGTTTGTTAACCAGGGCATAAAGTCCGTGAGAATGGACGATGTCGCTCAGACGCTTGGCGTTTCCAAGCGAACGTTGTACGAAATGTTCGGCGACAAGGAGGAACTCATTTACCTCTGCATGTCGAAATATCTTCGGGATCAGCACAAATCAGTCCTTGATATTTCGAAGTATACGCAAAACAAGTTGGAGGCAGTATTGGTCGGATTTATTGAAATGACACAATATTCCGAGAACAATAATCGTCTGATGAGTAATCTGATGCGGTTTTATCCTTCGGTATTCGAACGTCTGCACTCGGATGTCAACGGTGACGGTACCCGACGATTGAGGCAGTCTATACAGGAGTGTGTGGATGAAGGTCTTCTCGACGGCAACTTCAATATCGATCTGGCCATTACGCTGTTGTATTACACGGCCATGGGAGTTGTCGTTCGTCGTGATGTAGCCTTTCCGGCCGGAGTTTCGGTGCGTGATGCCTTCATGCATGTTGTGATCTGCTTCTTTCGCGGTATAGCGACGGAGAAGGGGTTGCACGTGATAGATGAGTTTTTCCGCAGCAATAAGTTCCGTGAACTTGAAATTCAGATAAGTAAAAAATAAAACAGAGTTAGAGATTTTTTTCTGAGTATGAAACGACTATTTTTAACGATCGGCATGTTCCTGCTGGGCCTTTCCACGGTCGGAGCGCAGACGGTAGAGCTGACGCTCGAGCAGGCTTTGGAGATCGCCCTGAGCGAAAACCCGACAATCAAGATCGCCGACCAGGAGATTGAAATCAAGCGTTATGCCAAGCAGGGCACCTACGCAAGTCTCTATCCACAGCTCGATGCATCGGCACAGTACCAGCGAGTGCTGGCCAAGCAGACCATGAGCATGGACTTCGGAGGTGAACCGCAGACTATCAAGGTCGGTTCCGACAACTCGTTCAACGGCGGACTTACGGCTTCGATGCCGATAGTCAATGCCCAGCTGTGGGCCAACCTGAAGGTGTCGGCACTCGATGTCGAGCTGGCCGTAGAGCAGGCACGCTCCTCGCGCGAGGATATGGTCGAGCAGGTTACACAGGCCTATTATTCGGCTCTGCTTGCCAAGGAGTCGCTGATCGTCTACAAGCGTGTCTACGACAATGCCGTAGAGAACAACAAGAACGTCAGAATGAAGTATGACGTTGGTTCGACTTCGGAGTACGACCTCATCACCTCGAACGTTACGGTGCAGAACGCCATTCCGAACCTTATCGAGGCCGAGAACAGCGTGACGCTTACCCTATGGCAGCTCAAGGCGCTGTTGGGTGTCGACCTGCAGATGGATATCGCCGTAGTCGGTTCGCTCATGGATTACGAATCGGTGATGAAGGAGGCCTACGACATGTCGCAGCTCGACCTCGCAGACAACTCGACGATGAAACAGTTGGACATTCAGGAACAGATGCTGCAGAAGGCTCTGAAAATAACCAAACTCGCAAACGTACCGACGCTCTCGATAAACGCCGCATATCTTTACACGGCTCTCGGCGATGACGGACGTTTCTTCAAGAGCAGCGCATGGAATCCCTATTCGTATGCGGGATTGCAGCTGAGCATTCCGATATTCGCCGGCAACGCCAAGCGTGCGGCTACGCGTCAGGCCCGTCTCGACCTGTCCAACCTGCAGCTGCAGCGCGAGGACACCGAACGTCAGCTGCGTGTATCGATCATACAGTATCTCAACAACATGCAGACCGGCGTAAAGCAGTACAACTCGGCATCGGCAACGGTGGCGCAGGCACAGCGCGGTTACGATATCGCCGTGAAACGCTATGAGATAGGCGACGGTACGCTGGTGGAGATAGACAACTCGCAGCTTGCGCTGACACAGGCCGAGCTGAGCCGCAACCAGTCGATATACAACTTCCTTGTGGCGAAGATCTCGCTTGACAAGATTCTCGGAAACGTCGAATTCTAAAAAAACAAAAAATATTTATACGCAATTATGGAAAGAGTTTTGAAATCACTGCTTATCGTGTGTGTAGCAGCAGGTGTGACAGCTTGCTCCGGAGAGAAAAAGAAGGCCGCCGAGGAGGTCGAGTCCCTTCCGCAGGTTACGGTTCAGACGGTATCACGCCGTCCGGTCGTACAGCAGACTGTATTTACCGGTACGGTCGAGGCCTATGTCGTAAACAACATCGCTCCGCAGCAGACCCGTCGTATTCAGGAGATACTTGTCGACGTCGGCGATCGCGTCAAGGCCGGTCAGGTACTCGTGAAACTCGATACCTCGGATCTCGTGCAGGCCGAAGCTCAGCTTGAGAATGCCAAACTCGAATACGATCGCGCCGAGGAGCTCTACAATTTCGGCGGTACCTCGAAGTCGGACCGCGATGCCCGCAAGCTGACATACGACGTTGCCAAGTCGACATACGACAACCTCGTGGAGAATACGACCCTCGTATCTCCGGTCGACGGCTTCGTCTCGGCACGCAATTACGATAACGGCGACATGTCGGGCGCCAATCCGGTACTGGTCGTGGAGCAGGTCCGTCCCGTAAAGATCATGATCAACGTTTCGGAGAGCCTCTTTTCGAAGGTTAAGCTCGGTATGAAGGTCTACATCACGCTCGATTCTTACGGCGAGGAGATCTTCGAGGGCAAGGTTACCCGCATAGCGCCCACGATCGACAACTCGACACGTACGTTCCAGGTAGAGATATCGATCGAGAACCGCGACGAGCGCGTACGTCCGGGCATGTTCGCACGCGTGACGATGCCTTACGGCGTAGCCGACAATGTGGTTATTCCCGACCGTTCGGTCAACAAGCTGATGGGCTCGGGCGACCGTTACGTCTATATCTACAATCCGGCCGACAGTACGGTCCGTTACAGCAAGGTGGAACTCGGTCGCCGCATGGATACCGAATATGAGGTACTGTCGGGCGTTGAGGACAAGGATCAGGTCGTTGTACTCGGCCAGACCGCCCTTACGAATGGAGCAAAGGTGGAACTTAACAAATAGAAGCAATGAATATTTACAAGAGTGCGGTCAATAGCCCGATAACGACGATTCTGGTATTCGTTGCTATCGCAGTATTCGGCGTGTTCTCTCTGGTCAAGCTGCCTATCGACCTGATGCCGTATATCGAGACCACGCGAATCATGGTCATTACGGCATATCCGGGTGCCAGTGCCGTGGATATCGAGGAGAATGTCACCAAACCGTTGGAGAACAGCCTGAACAGTGTCGATGACCTGAAGCACATAACCTCCAACTCGAAAGAGAACATATCGGTCGTAACGCTCGAGTTCGAGTACGGTACCGATATCGAGGTTGCCACGGCAAACATACGAGACAAGCTCGACGTAGCCATCAACAGTCTGCCGGATGATGTCGATACTCCTATCATTTTCAAGTTCAGTACCGACGATATCCCCATCATGCTGATGTCGATCAAGGCCAACGAGAGCTGGAGCGGTCTCTACAAGATCATCGACGACCGTGTTTCGACGCCTCTGGCCCGTGTGAAGGGTGTAGGTACCGTGTCGGTTCAGGGTATTCCCGAGCGACAGATACAGATCTACTGCGACCCCTACAAGATGGAGGCTTACGGTGTCTCGATCGAGGGTATCGCCCAAGTCATAGCCAACGAGAACCGTTCGATCCCGGCCGGTTCGATGGATGTCGGCTCGAACACATATACGCTGCGTGTCGATCAGGAGTTCGACAATGCCGACGAGATGCTGGACATAGTTATCGGTACGCACAACGGCGCAAACATCTATCTGCGCGATGTGGCTACCGTGACCGATACCCAGGAGGAGCGTACGCAGGAGTCGTTCAACAACGGCCAGCGCAGCGGTCTTATGGTCGTTCAGAAGCAGACCGGCGCAAACTCGGTGCTTATCTCGCGCAAGGTCAAGGAGAAACTCGAGGAGATTCGCCCGACATTGCCTTCGGACGTTACGATCGAGCCTTTCATCGATACATCCGACAACATTCTCGATACGGCATCGTCGTTGCTCGATACGATCCTCACGACATTCGTCGTGGTGATGTTCGTGGTGATGATGCTGCTGGGACGTTGGCGAGCGATGATTATCATCATATTGACAATCCCGATCTCGATGCTCTCGGCGCTGATATACCTGCTCATGACGGGCAATACGCTCAACATCATTACGATGAGCTCGTTGTCGATCTCTATCGGTATGGTGGTCGATAACGCCATAGTGGTGTTGGAGAACATTACGAGCCATGTCGACCGCGGTTCGCGCGTAAAGCAGGCCTCGATCTTTGCAACCAAGGAGATGGGCGTCTCGATCATCGCGTCGACACTTACGACCGTGGCCGTGTTCCTGCCTCTGACCATGATCGACGGTATGGCCGGTGTGCTCTTCAAGCCTATGGGTTGGATGGTGACCATCACGCTGACCGTCTCGATGGCTGCGGCATTGACCTTTACGCCGGTGCTCTGTTCTCTCATCATGAAGCAGCACCCCAAGAAGTCGTCGCTGCAGAAATATGTCGATGCCGGCATGGACTGGCTGGGTGACAAATACAAGACTGCGCTCAACTGGTCGATACATCACCGCAAGACTTTCCTTACCGGAGCATTGCTTCTGTTCGTGGGTGTCATGGTGGGTATCGGACCGCGTATCAAGTCCGAATTCTTCCCCACGCAGGATAACGCCCGTATATCGATAACCGTGAAGTTGCCTGTGGGAACGCGTCAGGAGATCACCCGCGATCTGGCCCTGCGTATCGACAAGCAGTTCCGCGAAAAGTATCCCGAAATCGAGACTGTCGGTCTGACCGAAGGTGTGGCCGACTCGGACAATACGTTTGCCGCAATTCAGGACAACGGTACGCACTACATATCGCTCAACGTATCGCTCGTGAAGAAGACCGAACGTAAGCGTTCGCTGACCGAGATCTGCGACCTTATGCGTGAGGATTTGGCTCAATATCCCGAAATACGAACCTTCGAGGTTATCGAATCGGGATCGAAGGGCGGTGCAACCGGACAGTCGTCGGTCGATGTCGAACTGTACGGATACGACCTGGCCGAGACCGACCGCATTGCCAACCAGATCAAGGAGATCATGCTCGGGGTCGAGGGTTGTACCGAGGTTGTTATTTCGCGTGACGAGTATACACCCGAATATCAGGTTGTATTCGACCGCGAGAAACTGGCGATGAACGGATTGAATGTTGCAACCGCTGCTACGTACCTGCGTAACCGTGTCAACGGTAATGTCGCTTCGTACTACCGCGAGGACGGTGAGGAGTACGACATACTCGTCCGCTACCAGAAGAAGTTTCGCGAGTCGCTCGAGGAGATCGAGAACATCACGCTCTACAATACGGCTACGGGCGAACCCGTCAAGGTCCGCGACGTGGGTACCGTAATCGAGACCGAAACGCCTCCTACGATCGAACGTAAGGACCGTTCGCGTTACGTGACCATCTCGGGATCCGTGGGACACGGATACGCCATGTCGCAGATCATCGAGGGTACGGTTGCCGGTATCAACAAGCTCGACCTGCCGGCAGGTATTACCTGGGGTCTCGGCGGTACCTACGAGGACCAGCAGGATACCTTCAGCGACCTATTCCTGCTCATGGCTCTGATGATCATCCTCGTGTTCGTGATCATGGCTTCGCAGTTCGAGTCGTTGTCCTATCCGTTCGTGATCATGTTCTCACTGCCGTTCGCGCTGGTCGGCTCGCTGATCGGACTATGGCTGACGGATACGCCTCTGGGTGTGATGGGACTGTTGGGTGTGCTGATGCTTATCGGTATCGTGGTTAACAACGGTATCGTGCTTGTGGACTACACGCGTCTTTGCGTCGGTCGAGGCATGCCTATCTATGATGCCGTGGTTTACGGCGGTCGTTCGCGTCTGCGTCCTATTCTGATGACCACGCTGACCACCGTATTCGGTATGGTGCCTATGGCCGTCGGCAACGGCGTGGGTGCCGAGATGTGGAACTCGCTCGGTATGACCGTGGCATGGGGTCTGTCGTTCTCGACGCTTATCACGCTGTTCCTGATTCCGGTGCTCTTCACATGGCTCGCTTTGCGCCATGAGCGCCGCCAAGCTAAAAAACTTGCACAAACTAACGAATAAGAGTATGAAAGCTATATTTCTGGCCTGCAATCAGGCTCTGTATGACGAGGTGCTGCAGGAGATGACCAAACTCGGCCTGCGTGGATATACTTCATGGGACGAGGTCGTGGGCTGCGGCATGAAGGACGGTGAACCTCACTTGGGCGACTATGTGTGGCCTACGCTCAACTCGGCCATCATAACGATGGCCGAGGATGACAAGGCCGACAAGCTCATGGAGGCCGTCCGCAAGATCGACGAGGAGAACCCGCAGCTGGGTCTGCGTGCTTTCTGGTGGCAGATTGGCGGAACGTTCTGATCTCAGTCTGCCGTCATGACGGTTTGCGGGCGACTTCTTCGGGGGTCGCCCGCAATGTTTTTATCGATGGGGTGCCGTACAGTTTTCGCCGGTACTGCAAAAAGAGAGACGCATGCTATTCGGCATGCGTCTCTCTTTTTTTTGATTGGTACCGTATCAGAACTCCACGAGCAGGAATGCGAAGTAGCAGGCAATGATGCAGATGGCGCACGGTACACGTACGGCCCAGCCGCGGAACTTGAGCATCGGTACCGTAAACAGTGTAGCCGCCGTTCCGAAGATCAGCAGCTTGACGACGTTTGCATCGGCATAGTCATATACCGACTGGCGGAAGCTGATGATGTCGGCGATGCAGAGCACCAGAAAGTTGAACAGGTTGCTGCCCACAATGTTCCCTACGGCAATGTCGTAGTTCCTGATGCGGAAGAGGGCTATTGTCGAGGCCACCTCTGGCAGCGATGTGGCCACGCCGAGGAATATGGCTCCGGCCAGTCCGACACCGAGGTTGTATCGTTGCGCGATGTCGTCGGTGATGTACGTCAGTACGATACTCAGTCCGATTATGGCTATGCTGGCGATGATGAAGCGTACGATTATCTGGTTGAGGCTTAGCCCGACCTCCTCCTGCGCATCTTCATCGGGAGCTTCCGTTTCGCCCGACAGGTGTCTTACGGCAAGAGCATAGATCACGATGAATATGAATGTGATGATGTTTACCGAGAGTATGTCGATGTCGAGTACGCCTGTGAAGTCGAGCAGCATTACGCCGTATATGGCTATCAGATAGAGTGCTACGATCACGTTTCCGCGTGCAATAGGCACGTTGCGGAAACTGCGTATCGACAACAGCGCCAGTGTCGACAGCATGGCGATATTGAAGAGGTCGCTGCCGAGGATATTTCCGATGCAGAGGGCGGGCTTGTGCAGGAAGACCGTTGCCGAAAGGCTCGTGAAGAGTTCGGGCAACGATGTTACGGCCGAGAGCAGTACGCCGCCCAGAAAGGCTCCGGAGAGCTTCGTTGTCTTGTCTATCAGGTCGATGTAGTGCGAGGCCTTGATCGATGCGAATACGACAAGCGAGGCCACGACGATATATTCGAGCAGAAGCATTGCCTACGGATTATTTCTCTGCTTTTTTGGCAGCTATCACGCCGTCGATATAGGCCTTGATTTTGGGCGCAGGGTCTTCCCACGTGTCTGGTTTGATGACCTTCCCGTCCTTTGGGTTGTAGTGCGGCTTGCCGTCGGGCCACAGTTTGGCCATGTTGGCCTTCTGCACTATGTCGAACAGCTCGTCGGCCTCGAGACCCATCTCGACCAGCGTACCGAGTGCAAAGTACATGAGGTCGATCATTGCGTCGGCCTGTTCGTATATCGAATCGGCCACGAGAAATTCGGCAACCTCCTCGTTCATCCATTTACCGCGGCTCAGGGCTCTCTTGCGGTCGATCATGCGTGGCGACGGGGCCACGGGATGCCCGAACTTTTCGTGAAATTCGCGGACATCGTTCCACTCCTTTTTCATAATTGCTGATGATGTTACGTTGTTATACGAAATGCAAAGATAACGAAAAAATTTCGAGAGATCGGCTTCGATGCAATTTCATGGAGCATGTATGCGTTCTTTGTGCCGGAATGTTGCCTTAAAACGACTGACGGCATCAAGGGCTTATTTCATCGATTGATGATATTTGCGTATATTTGTCGAATGAAAATCCGGGAATATGCCGGATACGTTAATTTGTTCATATATGTGTGGAATAGTAGGATACATAGGCCGGCGTCAGGCCTATCCGATATTGATAGGGGGACTTCACAGACTAGAGTATCGCGGTTATGACAGTGCGGGCGTTGCGCTGATAGGCGACGACGGTGCGCTCAATGTCTACAAGACACGCGGTAAGGTCGAGGCTCTGGAGCACTTCGCTGCATCGAAGGACTTGAGCGGATGCGTCGGCATAGCCCATACGCGCTGGGCAACGCACGGAGAACCGAATGACGTGAATGCCCACCCCCACGTGTCGCAATCGGGTGACATAGCCATCATACACAACGGCACGATCGAGAACTATCACGTTCTGAAGGAGGCTTTGCTTGCGCACGGATACTCGTTCCGCAGTGAAACCGATACCGAGGTTCTCGTGCAGCTGATCGATTATATCGGACAGACGAACGGCTGTTCGCTTTTCGAGGCTGTGCAGGAGGCTACCCGCCAGATTGTCGGGGCTTACGCCATAGCCGTTATCGACCGCAAGGAGCCCGATCGCATAGTTGCGGCGCGTCGCAGCAGCCCTCTTGTGATCGGTATCGGCGACGGAGAGTATTTTCTTGCTTCGGACGCCACTCCCATAGTTGAATATACCGACAGGGTCGTGTATCTCAACGATGACGAGATTGCGGTGCTCGAATGCGGCAAACCGTTGCACGTGGTCAACACCAAGGCCAATGCCGAGTCCAGGATAGACATACAACGTCTAAAGATGAGCATATCGGAGCTGGAGAAGGGAGGGTATCCCCACTTCATGCTCAAGGAGATATTCGAGCAACCCAAAACCGTCGGCGACTGTATCAGCGGGCGGGTCGCTGCCGACGGCCGCAGCGTCGTGTTGTCTGGTCTCGTCGAGAACCGGGAGCGTTTCATGGCGGCCGGGCGCATCATTATTGTGGCGTGCGGTACATCGTGGCACGCCGGCCTGATAGGCAAGCAGCTGATCGAGGAGTTCTGCCGCATACCGGTGGACGTGGAGTATGCCAGCGAGTTCCGTTACCGTAATCCGGTGGTGCATCCCGACGACATACTGATCGCCATATCGCAATCGGGCGAAACGGCCGATACGCTTGCGGCCCTCGAACTCGCCAAGTCGAAAGGCGCATTCGTATTCGGCATCTGCAATGTGGTGGGGGCGTCGATACCACGTGCCACCGATTCGGGTTGCTACATACACGTGGGTCCCGAGATAGGTGTGGCGTCGACCAAGGCGTTTACGGGTCAGGTTACCGTTCTGGCCATGATGGCGCTGGCTCTCGGCCGCATGAAGGGGACGGTCGACGACGACAAGTTCACACGTGTGGCATGTCAGCTGCGCGACATGCCGTCGCTGATATCCAAAGTTCTGAAACTCGACGGACGCATACGCGAACTATCGAAGATCTTCACCTATGCCCACAACTTCCTCTATCTGGGACGCGGATACAACTATCCGACGGCTCTCGAAGGGGCATTGAAACTCAAGGAGATCTCCTATATCCATGCCGAGGGCTATCCGGCCGCAGAGATGAAACACGGCCCCATCGCCCTTATCGACAACGAGATGCCGACGGTAGTGATAGCCACCGCCGACAGCATATACGACAAGACCGTCAGCAACATACAGCAGGTCAAGGCCCGCGGCGGCCGGGTTATGGCCATAGTCACCGAGGGCGATACCACGGCTTCGGAGATTGCCGACTACGCCATCGAGATTCCCGAGGTGTGCGAATGCCTGTCGCCGCTTCTGACGTCGATTCCGCTGCAGTTGCTGGCCTATTACATAGCCGTAAACAAGGGGCGTGACGTCGATCAGCCCCGCAATCTTGCAAAATCAGTAACGGTAGAGTAGCCATGAACCCGATCCGAAAGGCCGAATTCAAATGCAGTTCCGGGCGCATATCGCAGGTGCCCAAGGACAATTTGCCCGACATAGCATTCATCGGGCGCAGCAATGTGGGCAAATCGTCGCTCATAAACATGCTAACGGGCCGCAAGGGACTTGCCAAGGTCTCGGGAACGCCCGGCAAGACGCGGCTTATAAACCACTTCCTGATAGATGACGAGTGGTATCTCGTCGACCTGCCCGGATACGGATACGCCCGTACCTCGAAGAGCATGCGCGACGAGTTCTCGACCATCATCACCGACTACGTGCTGCGGTGCGAAAGGATGCATCTGCTCATGGTGCTGGTCGACGCGCGGCTCGAACCTCAGCGCATAGATCTTCGCTTCATCGAGATGCTCGGCATGAACGGCATACCTTTCGCCATAGTCTTCACCAAATGCGACAAACTCTCGGCGGCGCAGCTTGCACGCAGCGTCGACCGTTATCGCCGTACGCTCGCCGGGCAGTGGGAGACTCTGCCCGACATGTTCATGACATCGAGCAGTGACGGACGCGGTCGCGATGAAATTCTGGAGTATATTCGGAAAAGTTTCACAAATTGTTAAAAAAATCGTAACGCGGCCACCGGTTTTTACATATATATGATGTATCTTTGCCATACCTAAATCACACGACGCAATGGCTATTCATAAAATCAAATTCTTCTCTGGCCGCGCATCACGTTATCTGGCCGAAAAAATCGTCGAAAGTTACGGTACGACACTCGGAAAGAGCGAAGTGTTGCAATTCAGCGACGGCGAGTTCCAACCCAGTTTCAACGAGTCCATACGCGGATGCACCGTATTCATCATCCAGTCGACCTTTCCGCCTACGGACAACCTTATGGAGCTGCTGATGATGATCGATGCGGCACGCCGTGCTTCGGCATACAAGGTTATCGCCGTAATGCCCTATTTCGGGTGGGCCCGTCAGGACCGCAAGGACCGTCCGCGTGTACCGATTGCCGCCAAGCTAGTTGCCAACATGCTCGAGGCGGCAGGTGTCGACCGTGTCATGACGATGGATATCCATGCCGATCAGATTCAGGGCTTCTTCGATGTTCCGGTCGACGGCCTCTATGCCAGCGGCATATTCATTCCCTACATCAAGGGACTCGGCATCGAGGATCTTTCGATAGCTGCTCCCGATATGGGTGGAGCCAAGCGTGCCGGCACATACGCAAAGCTGCTTCAGACGCCTATCATCATTTCGCACAAGGAGCGTGCAAAGGCCAATGTTGTCGGCAGCATGACAGCCATAGGCGAAGTCGAGGGCCGCAACATCATCATTGTCGACGACATGATCGATACGGCAGGTACGATCTGCATGGCAGCCAACATGCTCATGGAGCGTGGCGCAAAGAGCGTCCGTGCCGCAATTACGCACCCCGTGCTGTCGGGTCAGGCCTATGAGCGTATCAACGACAGTGCTCTGGAGGAGGTAATCGTGACGGATACCATTCCGCTCAATCCCGAGAAGGACCTTCACAAGTTCACGGTGCTCTCCGTCGCCGACATCTTTGCCGATGTCATCGAGCGCGTACACAACTACAAGGAGATTTCGTCGCTCTTCTTCAAATAGAGCGTCGCCATACATGAAACAAGGCCGATACCCGTACAGGTGTCGGCCTTGTTTATAATAATGCGCAGATTACTTTAGAGGGCTGTCCGGTTCGCGCGACATCACCAGATAGAACATCTTGTCGAGGAATGCCGGTGCGAACTTCTTGACAAAGTGCGTCGCACGTCCTTCGATCTCCATGAGACAAAGACGTTTGCGTTTGAGAATACCCTTTTCGACAATCTCGGCCACGCGCTCCGCCGTCATCATCTTCGACTCTTCGCGCGGGGTGGCTCCCTGCTGCGAACCGTCGGCCACGAGCGCCGAGAAGCGGACGTTCGATGCGGTGAATCCCGGGCAGGCGATCATTACGTGAAGCCCCTTCTTCAGGTTCTCGATACGTACGGTCTCGAGAAATCCCGTCATTGCGAACTTCGATGCCGAATAACCCGTACGGCCGGGCAGTCCGTGAATACCCGCTACCGACGATATGCCGACCAGCGATCCGTGCGATGCCTGGAGATAGGGCAGCGCGAACTTCGTGCAGTTTACCGTTCCCCAGAAGTTTACGTCCATCAGTCGGTGCAGCACCTTCAGTTCGACGTCGTCGAAGAGTGCGCGCATCGACAGTCCGGCGTTGCAGATCAGCACGTCGATTCCGCCGTATGTCTTTACGGTCGTATCGATGAGGTTTTTGCAGTCCTCTTCGCTTACCACATCCACCACGCAATATGATGCCTCGCCGCCCTTGGCGCGTATTTCGTCCACTATTTTTTTAAGCTTGTCTTCGCTTCGTGCGCAGAGCATCACTTTGGCCCCGTGCGATGCATAGAGTCGGGCCATGGCTTCGCCTATGCCCGACGATGCTCCGGTCACGATTATGACCTTGTCTTTCAAACTTTTCATATTCAGTCTTTTACCGTTACTTTCAATCCGTCGTAAGCGAACCTCACCCCTTCGGGAACCAATCCGCCGATCTCGGCATGGAGGCCTATCTCGTGCGACATGTGCGTCAGGTATGCTTCGCGCGGCGCAACCTCGCGTATCAGCTCCAGAGCTTCGGCCACGTTGAAGTGCGAGTCGTGCGGCGTGAACCGCAGCGCATTGACCACCAGCACGTCTACGCCCCGTATCTTGTCGACCTCGGCGGGCTCGATGTGCTTGAAGTCGGTCAGGTAGGCCAGACGTCCGATACGGTATCCCGTAACATCGAAGCGCGAATGCCTGCCCGATACCGGCACGATCTCATGGCCGGCTACCGTGAACGGGCGCGTCACGTCGATCTCGTACAGTTCGATCTCCGGTACTCCGCGGTATTTGTCCGTGGCGAAGGCGTAGTCGAAGTTCTTGCGTACGATGCCGGCGGTGTGAGGCGTGGCGTAGATGTTCACGCGGTGTATGACCGGATAGTCCACGAAGTTCAGTGCGCGTACGTCGTCTATTCCGGCGATATGGTCGTTGTGCTCGTGCGTGAGCAGTATGGCATCGAGATGCGAGACGCCTTCGCGCAGCATCTGCTGTCGGAAGTCGGGCCCGGCATCGATCACGACCCGGAAATCGTCGGCTTCGACCATCGCGGACGTTCGCAGTCGATTGTCGCGCGGATCGGTCGATGTGCATACCTTGCATCGGCAACCTATGACAGGCACACCCTGCGATGTGCCTGTTCCGAAGAAAGTGATTTTCATACGGCAAAGATACTCTTTTTTCGGTACGGGTGCGACGCTCCGCATCAAAAAAGCGCGCCGCTCAGCAGAATGCGCCTATAAGCATCGGGACGCTCACCTCGAGCGCTATGCCGTGGAACAGGGCTTGCGGTATTACCTGCCTGTCGCCGGCGCAGCGTACGATCATCGGCAGGCATACGTCCATCGAGTTGATGCCTGCGACCGATATTGCGGCCATGCCCCCACCGACCTTCGAGAAGAGTGGCAGGAACATTATGGCCACCATTTCGCGGACGATGTTTGCGAGCAGGGCCACCGTTGCCAGTTCGGTGGCGGCTTCGGGACCGGCCGTTACACTCTTGAGGTCGGCTATGAGTACCGACGAGAGCGAATAGTACCCGAAACCGCTGCCTACGGCCAGGCAGTCGGCCAGCGACCGTCCCGAAAAGAGCAGCACGCCCGCTGCCGAGAAGAGCAGCGATCCGATGACCGTGCACAGCGGAAGCAGCAGTTTGGGATTGAAACCGTGTGCCATGGTACGCAGATCGTCGCCGGCACCGAGTCCCATGCCGGCCATAAATACGAGTAAGGAGAGCAACACCATCGGCAGATCGTGCGATAACAGCCATGACGGCACCATGTTTCCGGCGCCGAGGACGAGACCCGTTGCGAATGCTGCGAATACCGGCAGAGATTCTTTTATTGCGTTCATCGCGCACCTCCTTTACCGTTGAAGAAGAGGTGCCGTGCCATGCCGACGGCGAAAAGGCTTCCGGCAACACCCAGCAGGGCGAATATGGCGGCCTGCGCGCCGAATCGCGACAGCGAACCGATCAGTTCGCCGTTTGCCCCGATCGAGGCTCCGAATACGAAGAGCAGCGCTACCACCGCAATGCGTGTTGCCTGTCCTGTGAATTTTACAAGTCTGGTGCGGCGGAGGAGATATCCTGCGCCGATTCCTGCCATGAGGAAGAACAATATGCGGAACATGTTTTCTGACGTTTTTGTGCCGCCACGCACGGCGCCATGCATACGCGTGTTTATTCGCGACGCAGTGCAGGCGACGGTTTTACATTAAATTATTGTAGATGGATGGGCCTCTGTGAGGCATCTCCGCCGTAGCATGTGCCGGCATTGATCGCCATACGCACATGTCGAACCGCTGAATGCGGCCGGCGGCATGTGTAGTCAGATGAATCCGCTGAACCAGTGGACATGGACGAGCGTGAAGGCACGTGCAACCACACACCTTGCTCCGAAATAGATATGTCCACCCGAAAATCTCATGTTCTCTTTTCGTTAATGTCGTTCGACGGCGCAAATATAGCGTTCCGGCGCGGAATATCCAAATTCGTCACGCCGGAACGCAATGCAGGCACAAATCGTGCCATGTTTTCATATCGGTAGCAGTCTTCCGGTAGAGAAGACGTTGAGTTATCAGACCTGTTCAGGAGTGTAGCCGGTGTCCTCCAGCAGCTTGCTGCCGTTTGCCGCCGCTACGGCCAGCTGGTCGCAACGGTTGTTCTCGACGGTCGAGGCGTGTCCCTTGACCCACACGAACCGCACGTGGTGACGGCGGTAGATACGCAGGAAACGTTGCCACAGGTCGGGATTCTTCTTGCCGGCAAACCGTTTCTTCTCCCAGCCGAAGACCCAATGCTGGTTGACGGCATCGACCACGTATTTCGAGTCCGAATAGATCGTCACGTCGTTGCCGTCCTGTTTGAGGGCTTCGAGAGCCACGCATACGGCCATGAGTTCCATGCGGTTGTTGGTCGTGAGCCGGTATCCGGCCGAGAGCTCCTTGCGGAACGGGCCCGACAGCAACACTATACCGTAACCGCCGGCTCCCGGATTGCCGAGAGCCGACCCGTCGGTATATATCGTTATCTGTGCCACCGCGTTACCTTATCCGCGCAGGGCGTCTATCTGTTCCCTGAGAGCCTTGATCTTGGCTTCGGCGTCGCTCTTCTTGGCCCGTTCGTTGGCCACGACCTTCTCGGGTGCCGAGTTGACGAAGCGTTCGTTCGATAGCTTCTTCATGACGCTTGCAAGGAAGCCTTCGTAGTATTCGAGGTCTTTGGTGAGCGATTCGAGTTCGGCCTTGCGGTCGATCTTGTCGCCAAGCGGCACGAAGTACTGCGTGGTCTTGATAATGAAACCGGCAGCGCCGCTCTCCTTTTCGGTTATGCACTCTATCGACGACAGGTTGGCCTCCTTCATCATTACGGGTGCATATTCTGCCGGATAGTTCTCGTCGGACATGACCTTGAGTACGAGCGGCTCCTTTTGTGCGATGTTCTTCTGTTTGCGGATGTTGCGCACGGCCGATACGGCCTCCTGCGCCAGCTCGAAGCGTGCCAGCAGCTTCTCGTCGAAGGCTGCCGGGCGCGGCATCTGCGCCACCATTATTGATTCTCCCTCCTTGCGGGGTTCGAGGTCCTGCCAAATCTCTTCGGTGATGAAGGGCATGAACGGATGCAGCAACAGCATCATCTTCTCGAAGAGCGAACGGGTCTGTGCTATCGTGCGGCCGTCGACGGGCGAGCCGTATGCCGGTTTCACGATCTCGAGATAACGTCCGCTGAAGTCGTCCCAGAAGAGCTTGTATGCCGTCATCAGGGCGTCGGATATGCGGTACGATGCGAAGTCGGCCTCGATTTCGCTCAGGGCCTGATTGAAGCGGTTCTCGAACCACTCTACGGCCAGACGGTCGTTCTCGCTCTGCGCGAGCTTGTCGTCGACGCTCCAGCCGTTGATCAGACGGTAGGCGTTCCATATCTTGTTGCAGAAGTTGCGACCCTGCTCGCAGAGTGCATCGTCGAACATGATGTCGTTGCCGGCGCTGGTGCAGAGCATCATCGCAACACGCATGCCGTCGGCACCGTACTGAGCTATCAGATCGAGCGGGTCGGGCGAGTTGCCGAGTTGTTTCGACATCTTGCGGCCGAGCTTGTCGCGTACCAATCCTGTGAAGTAGACGTTGCTGAAGGGCTTCTCACCGCGATATTCGTATCCGGCCATGATCATGCGCGCCACCCAGAAGAAGATGATGTCCGGGGCGGTCACAAGATCGTTGGTGGGGTAGTAGTATTTGATCTCGGCGTTGTCGGGGTGGCGTATGCCGTCGAATACGGATATGGGCCACAGCCACGAGCTGAACCACGTGTCGAGCACGTCGTCGTCCTGACGCAGGTCGGCCAGTGTGAGCGACGGATCCTTCTTGCGGGCGAGTTCGAGCGCCTTCTCTGCGGTCTCGGCAACGACATAACCGCCCTTGGGCAGATAGTATGCCGGTATGCGCTGGCCCCACCACAACTGTCGCGAGATGCACCAGTCCTTGATGTTCTCGAGCCAGTAGCGGTATGTGTTCCTGTACTTTTCGGGAACGAAACGTATTTCGTTATCCATGACGGCCCTGATGGCCGGTTTGGCTATTTCGCTCATCGACATGAACCACTGCATCGACAGTTTCGGTTCGATGGCCACGCCCGTACGTTCCGAATAGCCGACGTTGTTGGTGTAGGCCTCGACCTTCTCGAGCAGACCCGCAGCCTCGAGATCCTTCTCGATTACCTTGCGGCACTCGAAACGGTCCATGCCGACGTAGAGGCCGACCTTGTCGTTGATCGTACCGTCGTCGTTGAAGATGTCGATGGTCTCAAGTCCGTACTTCTCGCCGAGCATGTAGTCGTTGACGTCGTGTGCCGGCGTTACCTTCAGTGCACCCGTACCGAACTCGATGTCGACGTACGAGTCGCGTATAACGCGGATCGAGCGACCGACCAGCGGCACGATTACGCGTGCGTCCTCGGGCAACCATGCGTAGCGTTCATCTGCAGGATTGACGCAGAGCGCCGTATCGCCCAGAATAGTCTCGGGACGTGTCGTGGCTACGACGATATATTTGTCCATACCCTCGACCTTGTAGCGAAGGTAATAGAGCTTGCCGTTCGACTCCTTGTACACAACCTCTTCATCCGACAAGGCTGTCCTGGCTGCGGGATCCCAGTTGACCATGCGCACGCCGCGGTAGATCTTGCCCTTGTTGTAGAGGTCGCAGAAGACCTTTATGACGCTCTCGGTGCGGATCTCGTCCATGGTGAAGCATGTACGGTCCCAGTCGCACGAGGCTCCCAGCTTGCGCAGCTGCTTGAGGATGATGCCGCCGTGCTTCTCTTTCCACTCCCAGGCGTGGCGCAGGAACTCCTCGCGCGACAGCGATGCCTTGTCGATGCCTTCGGCCTTGAGTTTTGCAACCACCTTGGCCTCGGTGGCTATCGAGGCGTGGTCGGTACCCGGAACCCAGCAGGCATTCTTGCCCATCATGCGCGCACGGCGTACCAGTACGTCCTGCAACGTGTTGTTGAGCATGTGTCCCATGTGGAGCATGCCGGTGACGTTGGGGGGCGGAATGACGATCGTATAGGGTTCGCGTTCATCGGGTTCGGAGTGGAACAGCTTGTGATCCACCCAGTAGTCGTACCACTTCGCTTCGATATCCTGCGGAGAGTATTTGTCTGCGATCTGCATATGTGTTGTGTGTTATGTTCGTTTAAGCGTGCAAAATTACAAAATTATGCTGAATATGTCTCGATATGAACCGATTTTTATGCCAGATGTATTCCTGCCCGGCTGCATTCCTCGATCATTTCGGGGCTCCATATCGAGCTTTGTATCTCTCCGATGTGTGCCTTCCGCAGCAGATACATGCACAGGCGCGACTGTCCGATGCCGCCGCCGACGGTCAACGGAAGTTCTCCGTCGAGCAGCATGCGGTGGAACATCATCGTGGCCTTGTGCTCCTCGCCGCGCAGATGCAGCTGACGTCTCAGGGCATCGGCATCGACACGTATGCCCATGCTCGAGACCTCGAAAGCCATCTCAAGAACCGGATTCCACAACAGTATGTCGCCGTTGAGGCCACAGTATCCCTCCTCGTTGGGTGAGCTCCAGTCGTCGTAGTCGGCGGCGCGTCCGTCATGCGGCTTTCCGTCCGAAAGATTGCCTCCGATACCGATGACGAAGACTGCCCCGTATTTGCGTGTTATCTCGTTCTCGCGCTGTTTGGGCGTAAGTCCGGGGTAGAGGTCGAGAAGCTGCTGCGAGTGGATGAAGAATATCTCTTCGGGCAGTTGCGGAACCAGTTGCGGAAACTCGACGTAGAGTTTGTTCTCGGTCACCTTGATCGACTCGTAGATGCGGCGCACGGTCTTCTTCAGAAAGGCTATGTTGCGCTGCTCGGGACGGATCACCTGCTCCCAGTCCCATTGGTCGACATAGATCGAATGGATGTTGTCGATCTCCTCTTCGGGACGCAGTGCGTTCATGTCGGTGTAGATTCCGCGGCCCGGAGCAGTATGCATCATGGCCAGCTTCCACCGTTTCCATTTGGCCAGCGAGTGTACCACCTCGGCAGTCGCGCCGCCGAGGCTCTTCACCGGAAAGGTTACGGCGTGTTCCGATCCGTTGAGGTCGTCGTTGAGGCCCGTCTCCTTCATGACGGCTATCGGGGCCGTTACGCGAAGCAGCGCCAGTTGCGCCGACAGGTTGTTCTGGAACATGTCCTTGACCTGTTTTATGGCTTTTTCGGTGCTTTCGCAGTCGGGTATCGGATTTGCGTAGTTGTCGGGAAGTATCAACATTGTCGTAATATTTGTCAAGTTTCCGACAAATGTACGTATTTTTGTGTGAAATTCGGCAATGTCGGCTCGCGATGGCATTCTGCATGGCATTTCACGGGTGTGCGCGTACAAGATTTTAACTGTTATGTAATATAGTTCCGGCAAAAAACGTTATCTTTGCAAATTAAACGGAAAGGACAATATATGGCAAAAAAACACAATAACGACAACATAGACCTTATCGATGACCTTAACATGCTGCCCGACATTATGGACGGCAAGCATCAGGTCATCCCCATCATGACCGGCGGCGACGAACCCGTCGAGGATGTCAAGGTGCCCGAGGTGCTGCCCATACTGACGCTCCGCAGTTCGGTGCTCTTTCCGGGATCGATAACTCCCATCACGGTTGGCCGCGAGCGGAGCATCAATCTCGTGCGCAGCGTCAACTCCGAAAACGGCATGCTCGGTGCCGTTCTTCAGCGTAACGGTGCTGTCGAGGAGCCGACGCCCGACGACATGTACAAGGTCGGCACGGCGGCCCAGATACTGAAGATTCTCGAGATGCCCAACGGCAACCTGACGGTCATACTGCGCGGTCTGAGCAAGATCGAGGTGGGCGAGTACGTCTCGCTCGAGCCCTACTTCAAGGCTCGCGTTACCACCCTCTACGACAGCGAACCGGGTACCAAGAGCGTCGAGTTCGATGCCCTTGTGGATTCGATACGCGACGTGGCGCTCAACATCATCAACATATCTCCGGCAATGCCCAAGGAGGCGGCCTTCGCCATCAAGAACATTGATTCGAAGCGCGGCATCGTGAACTTCATCTGTACCAACATGGAGCTTTCGGATGAGGATCGCCAGTCGCTGCTCGAGGCTCCGGGTCTGCTGGCGCGTTCGCGCAAGCTGCTCGAGATCCTCATACGCGAACAGCAGCTTTCCGAACTCAAGAATACCATTCAGGAGAAGGTTAAGCAGGAGATCGACCGTCAGCAGCGCGACTACTACCTGCAGCAGCAGATGCGTACCATACAGGACGAGCTGGGTGACGGCGAGGATGCCGAGATAGCCTCCATGCGCGAGGCCGCGGCCAAGAAGAACTGGCCCAAGGAGGTCGGCGAACGTTTCGAGAAGGAGTTGCAGAAGGTTGAGCGGCTCAATCCGGCCGTGGCCGAATATTCGGTTCAGATGACCTACCTGCAGGTACTGCTCGAACTGCCGTGGAACGATACCACGAAGGACAACCTCGACCTCGAACAGGCCCGCAAACAGCTTAACGATGACCATTTCGGTCTGGACGAAGTCAAGGAGCGTATTCTCGAACATCTGGCCGTGATAAAGCTAAAGGGCGACCTCAAGTCCCCGATACTCTGCCTTTACGGTCCTCCGGGAGTGGGCAAGACGTCGCTCGGAAAGTCGGTTGCTACGGCTTTGGGGCGCAAGTTCGGACGCATATCGCTGGGCGGTCTGCACGATGAAGCCGAGATACGCGGTCACCGCCGTACCTATATCGGAGCCATGCCGGGACGTGTCATCGAGACCATCAAGCGTTGCGGTTCGTCGAATCCGGTGATCATCCTCGACGAGGTCGACAAGATCACGGTAAGCAACCACGGCGATCCTGCCAGTGCGCTGCTCGAGGTGCTCGACCCCGAACAGAATACCACCTTCCACGACAACTACATCGACATGGAGTATGACCTGTCGAAGGTGCTCTTCATAGCCACGGCCAACAACGTCGGCAACATCAATCCGGCGCTGCGCGACCGTATGGAGCTGATAAACATCTCGGGATACATACTCGAGGACAAGGTTCAGATAGCCATCCATCACCTTCTGCCCAAGCAGTGCAAGGCTCACGGGCTCAAGGAGAGCGAACTGATTCTGACGCCGGCCATAGTCGAGAAGATCATCTCGGAGTATACGCGTGAGTCGGGTGTACGTTCGCTCGACAAGCACATAGCCAAACTGGCCCGTGCCCGTGCCAAGAACATAGCCTTCGACGAGGCTTATACGCCCGAACTGACGGCCGAAGATATCGAGAAGATTCTTGGCAAGCCGCGTTTCCTCAAGGAGGAGTACGAGATCAAGGACATGATAGGAGTGGTTACCGGACTGGCATGGACCGAGGTCGGCGGCGACATCCTCTACATCGAGTCGCTGCTCACGCCCGGCAAGGGCAAGGTCAGCCTGACGGGTAATCTTGGCGACGTGATGAAGGAGTCGGCGACCATAGCCCACGAGTGGGTCATGGCACACCATGCGGAGTTGGGTATCGACGTGGAGATGTTCGAGAAGAACGACCTCAATATACATGTTCCCGAGGGTGCGATACCGAAGGACGGCCCGTCGGCCGGCATCACGATGATCACGTCGATCGTGTCGACATATACGGGACGCAAGGTGCGCGAGCGTATAGCCATGACCGGCGAGACGACGCTTCGCGGCCGTGTATTGCCCGTGGGAGGAGTAAAGGAGAAGATTCTGGCCGCCAAGCGTGCCGGTATCACCGACATCATCCTCTCGGAGGAGAACCGCAAGGATATCGAGGAGGTAAAGCAGGAGTATCTTGCCGGCCTGACGTTCCACTATGTCAATACCAACGATGAGGTGCTTGCACTTGCCCTCGAACCCAAAGAGTAGAACCATGAAGTTTATCGCGATCATCCCGGCCCGATACGCATCGACGCGTTTCCCGGGCAAACCGTTGGCCGTATTGGGCGGCAAGATGGTTATAGAACGTGTCTACGAGCAGGTATCCGGCGTCTTGGACGACGTCGTGGTGGCAACGGACGACGAACGCATACGCCGTGCCGTGGAGTCTTTCGGCGGCAAGGCCGAAATGACCTCTCCCGACCACCGCAGCGGCACGGACCGCTGCTACGAGGCTTACTGCAAGCATGGCGGCGCGTATGATGTGGTCATCAACGTACAGGGCGACGAGCCGTTTATCCAGGCTTCGCAGATCGAGACGGTCATGCGTTGCTTCGATAACCCCGGAACCGATATCGCCACTCTGGTCAAGCCGTTTTCGCCGAACGACCCTCTGTCGGCCCTCGAGAACCCTAACTCGCCGAAGGTGGTTGTCGACCGGGAGATGCATGCGCTGTACTTTTCGCGGTCGGTTATTCCGTATCTGCGCGGCGTGGATCGCTCGGAGTGGCTCCGAAAGCATACCTTCTACAAACATATCGGAATGTATGCGTTCCGCGCCGATGTGCTGCGCGAAGTGACTTCGCTGCCGCAATCGTCGCTCGAGTTGGCCGAGTCGCTCGAGCAGCTTCGCTGGCTCGAAAACGGATACAGAATCGGTGTCGGTATCTCCGACGTAGAGACAATAGGAATAGATACCCCAGAGGACCTGGCGCGTGCCGAGGCATTCCTTGCGGGTCGCAAATAAAAACAGAGAGCAGTTTATGAAATTCATAGCCGGACCATGTGTCATCGAATCGGCCGGGTTGCTCGATGAGGTTGCTGAACGCCTTGTTGCAATCAACCGCCGTCTGGGTACCGATATCATCTTCAAGGCCTCGTTCGACAAGGCCAACCGTACATCCATTGCGTCGTACCGTGGCGTGGGTCTCGAACGAGGTTTGCAGAAGCTTGCCGACGTGCGGGCGAAATGGGGCCTGAAGATATTGACGGACATACACGAGTCGTGGCAGGCCGAACCGGTTGGTGAGGTTGTGGACGTTATCCAGATACCGGCTTTTTTGTGCCGGCAGACCGATCTTGTCGTCGCTGCCGCACGTACGGGCAAGACGGTGAATATCAAGAAGGCGCAGTTCCTGTCTGGCGCAGACATGCGCTATCCCTATGAAAAGGCGCGTCAGGCCGGGGCTGTAGACGTATGGTTGACCGAACGCGGAAATTCGTTCGGATACAACAATCTGGTCGTCGATTTTCGCAATATTCCCGACATGCTGAAGATCGCCCCGACGGTCATAATGGACTGTACGCATTCGGTACAGCGTCCCGGAGCTGCCGGCGGCAAGACCGGCGGCAACCGCGAATTCGTTCCGGCCATGGCTCTTGCGGCGAAGGCATTCGGCGCGAACGGATACTTCTTCGAAGTGCATCCCGACCCGGACAAGGCCTTGAGCGATGGCCCGAACATGCTCGAACTCGACAAGTTGGAAACCGTAATCGAATCATTGATATGATGAATGAAGAACAACGTGAAAACGTACTCGATGTAGCCCGCAAGGCCATACATACCGAAGCGCTTGCGCTCAAGCATCTCGAACATTCGCTCGGTGACGAGTTTGTCGATGCCGTCGAGCTGATACTCGCAAGCAAGGGTAAACTGATTGTCACGGGCATGGGCAAGTCGGGACTTGTGGGACGCAAGGTGGCGGCGACGCTGGCAAGTACCGGTACGCCGAGTTTTTTTCTGCATCCGGGCGAGGCCTTTCATGGAGATCTGGGTATGATCTCGAAGGATGACGTTATCCTTGCGCTGTCGTACTCGGGCGAGACTGACGAGATACTGAAGATCGTACCGTTCATACACGACAACGGCAACCGGCTTATAGCCATGACCGGCAATCCGGAATCGACGCTGGCCAAGAATGCCGACCTGCATCTGGATGTCGCCGTCAAGCATGAGGCCTGCATACTTCATCTGGCACCTACAACATCGACGACCGCACAGATAGCCATGGGCGATGCTTTGGCCGTTGCACTGATGAAGGAGCGCGGATTTACGAGCGTCGATTTTGCACGTCTGCATCCGGGAGGAAGTCTCGGACGTCGCCTGCTGATGACGGTCGGCAACGTCATGCGCAAGAACGATCTGCCGGTTGTCTCGGCCGACTGTTCGGCCAAGGACATGATCCATGCCGTAAGCCGTGGCGGATTGGGCCTGATCGTTATCTGCGGAGAGGACGACAAGGTCAAGGGTATCGTTACGGACGGTGACATACGTCGTGCGATGGAGAGCCGTCAGGCCGATTTCTTCAAGATCCGGGCCGCCGACATAGCTACACCGCGTCCACGCACCATTCATCCATACGAGAAGCTCATAGCGGCCGAGAAGCTGATGACACGCCACAAGGTCAACTCCCTGTTGGTAGTTGATGACGATGACCGCCTTGTCGGAGTGATACAGATCTACGATATCAAGCTCTGACAGGTTTGCCATTCTGAAAGTAAAAGCGGACACCCTGATTTATGCAAGATCGGGGTGTCCGACTTTTTCGGATAGACTGATCCGACGCGATCCGTCAACGCTGCATTGTAAAAAAAGCAGGCTGCCGTAAGGTCGCCTGCTTTTTTAGGTATGGATGTTACTCCTCTTTTGTCGTTGTGGAGCCTCCGGTGTTGTTGACGTTCAGGATTGAGGGAGTTCCCTTGTACGATATGTTCGAACCGCCGGAATTTTCGCCTGTCAGCGACTGCGTGACGGTTATCTCGAGTTTGCTGCCGCCGGTGTTCACGACCTCGGCATTTCCGACCGTAAGCCCGTATCCGTAGAAGACGGATCCTCCCGAACACTCTATTCCGGCCGAGGCACATTCACCCGAGAAGGTGGCCTGCGAACCGCCCGAAACGTTGAATTCCGCCTCCGGAAGAGACAGTTGTCCTTCGGTGTATATCCGTGCACCGCCCGAAGCGGTAAAGTCACGGTATTGGCTCAGCGAGGCTTCGATCGTTACGTCGAGATTTTTGAAACGTTTCGCATTTACGGTGAATGTCACCTTGTCGGCGGTCGTTTCGGCCTTTATGTATGGTTGTACGTTGCCGTGGGTTATTATGACGGCTTCGCCTGCGGGAACATCATCGGTCAGAACGAGTGTTATGCCGTCGCCAGTCTCGATACGGTCTATGCTGCCCGATACTTCCATCCAGCGATTGACGATCTCGCCTTCGGGCTCCAGCCACTCCGAGCATGATATCATAGCGAGTGCACATGTAATGACGGCCCCAAACAATAGATACTTTTTCATCTCATGATATTTTTACGCCGCAAATGTAGCATATAAGTTACAATGTTGTTCATCATGTATCGATATTGTTCATTCGGCCACGGAATGGCTGAGCAGTCAAGCATTATGCGTAGATAGAACATCCGCCGCGAAGGGCTGCAAGGTGGGGTATGTATGATAAAACAAAAAACCGATGGCGTTGACCATCGGCTTTCCGTACCTCCTCAGGGGCTCGAACCCTGGACCCCAACATTAAGAGTGTCGTGCTCTACCAACTGAGCTAAAGAGGCGATTGCGAGTGCAAAGATAGATATCTTTTGTTATTCTGCAAAGAAACTCGTAAAAATTTTTTGTAATTTTTTATTTTTATCTGTTCGGGGCGTTCGTCAGGCCTATCCGGTCGTTGTTCCATTCGCCGTTGGCACCGACGTATATTATCGGCCTGAAGTGTTCCAACCCTTTGAGCAGCAGATAGCTTTCGTACAGGTTTATGCCGTTTGTGCGTCCGTTCCCGAGCGAAAAGGCCACCACCGAGGCGTGCGACTTCGATGTGTGGTACATTTCGAGCGTGCGGACGAGATACTCCTGCTGCCATGCGGGGTCGTTGCTGGGATTGCCGCCGCGTTTGATCGATTCGGACCCCTTGGAGGTATCGACGGCCGCCTGCGGTATGGCATACAGACCTGCGGCATCGCAGTTGGCGTAGAACGATTGAGGCGCTTCGCCTGCGGCGAACGTTACGGCGTTGTATTTTTCGCTCTTGAGTCCGGCGAGCTCAGATGCCGTTGTCGTCGGATCGACCTGCTTTACATATAGAGTGGTCTCCTGTCCGTTGATCAAGAGTTTGCCGTCATGGTGCGATACGGCTCTCAGACCGACGGGCACCACTATGTTTTCGGTATAGCGGCCTTCGGTCATGTTGCGTATCACGAGCCGTGCGAGTACCGGATTATCGGCGCTCCAAAGCCATTTGCGCGGTATTATGGTCGAAAACTTAACGGTATCTTCGCCGCGCATGTCGAGCGTCATCTCCCTGTGTCCGTATGCCAGTCTGGTGGTGTCGGGGGCGACGAGTTCATAGTATATGCGAGTACTTTTCGGGTTGAGGGCGTCGGTCTTTACCACGATTCCGATTTCGGCGATGCCGTCGCCGTTGTCGTTGAGTCGGGTCGAGAGGTCGATGTCACGCACGCGTATTGTCGGTTGCGAGATGATTTCGGCCTTGCCGAGCCATACTATTCCCGATTCGAGCAGTGCTGATGCGTCGTTCTGTGCCGGGAATGTTACGGTCACTCTGTTTACTCCCTGTTTCGATTTTTTGGTAAGGTTGAATTCGGTCTGTACCGTGCCGTTGCCGGTATATCCGACTTCCGTTCCGTTGGCCGTTACAGAATATCCGCCCGAGGCACAGTCGATTCTCAACAGTACCTGCCGGTTGAGCCATGCTGCGGGGTAGACGTAGTCGGCCGAGAAACTGATGCTCCCGTCCTTTTCGTCGCGCTGCCACTCGGTGATCGGAACGATATATCGTGACGCTCCGTCGGCGGCCGCTGCCGCTTCGTCTACCGAAGCATACGGACGTATCGACGAGCGTGGCTGTTCGCAGCCTTCGCACGGACGGTTCTGCGCCATGGCGCCTGATACTGTCAAAAGAAATATGGCTATAAGTGCGGTCTTCATAATTTTTGTACCTTTGTCGGGTAAAGATAGTAATTTTTCCGCAATAGCGCATGTCCCACTCGCACGAACTCAATTTTCCGCCCGTCGATCTGCATCGCATCGAGCGTGACGGCCGTACATACATACCCGACACCGTACGTGGCGGGTATATCGTACTTACACCCGAGGAGCTGGTACGCAGGCACGCCATTGCATATCTGACGGGGTATTGCGGCGTTGAGTTGCGGACGCTGATGACCGAATATCCGGTCGATCTCAACGGTACGCAGCAACGGGCCGATATCGTAGTCTCCGATACGTCGGGGCATCCCGTGATTCTGGTCGAGTGCAAGGCTCCCGACGTGAAGATTACGGGCGAGGTCTTTGCGCAGGCCGTACGGTACAACAGTGTCCTGCAGGCCCGCTACATCATCCTTACCAACGGAATGAAACACTATTGTTTCGAGCGTACGGCCGAAGGCTACGCCCGCATGAACGGTTTTCCTCATCTGTAATAGGCGTCGCCCAATCCCTGCGTATACTGAATCCGGGATAGAATGCATGCGCATTCATGACAACCGCCTGTCGACACCCGTCTCGGCGACCGGTCAGATTGTCGGGTATTGCCTTGCTATGTATGTCTGGAATGCCTCCTTGTAGTTTTCTCCTATGGGCACGTACTCGTTGTTGTTGAGGAAAATCCTTCCGCGGGCATATCCCGTGACGCATTTCAGGTTTACGATGTAGGAGCGGTGCACCCTCATGAATGAATCAGAAGGCAACGTAGTCTCCATGTTCTTTATGCGGAACAGGGTCATGATAGTCGAGCCGTCGGCGAGGTGCAGACGGACGTACTCGCCGTTGCTTTCGATGTATATGATTTCGCTTATCCTGATCAGCGAGACCTTGTGGTCGGCGCGTATCGAAATGTGTTCGCGATCGTTTCCTGCCGGCTCGGCTTCGCTGTCCGATGGTATCCCCGTCCGGTTGTTGATCAGCTCGTAGAGCGAATAGGCCTTGTTTGCCGAACGGCTGAAGTCGGCAAAGCTGAATGGCTTGAGCAGATAGTCTATTGCGTCGAGCTTGAAACCTTCGATGGCATACTCGGAGTATGCCGTGGTGAAGATCACCATGGGCCGTTGCGTCAGCGAACGGACGAAGTCGGTACCCGTAAGGTCCGGCATGTTTATGTCGACGAATATCAGATCCGTCTTCTCGGTGGCGAGATAGTGTTGCGCGTCGATTGCACTCGAGAATTCGCCTGTAAGATCCAGAAAGGGTATTTTCGATATGTATCCCCGTATCTGCATGAGCGCCAGCGGCTCGTCGTCGATAGTTATGCACTTGATCATTTTGCGATCGGGATTGTAAGGTTTATACTGTATTGTTTCGGGTCGGAGTCGTCGATGACGAGTCTGTACTCCTTGCCGTATATCAGGTCGAGCCGTTTCGTGACGTTGTCGAGGCCGATACCGGCCTTGTCGCTCTTTTTCGACGGGTTGCGCGAATTTACGACCGAACAGTGTACGTTTTTCGCGTCGCAGGTGACGTCTATGCGAATGAACGATCTGGTGTTGTAGCTTATGCCGTGCTTGAATGCGTTCTCGACGAAGACGATGAACAGCAGCGGCGGGATGAAGATGTGCGAGGTGTTCGATTTGGGGTAGTTGAACTCGATATCGACGTTGCCCGTATACCTTATTCGCATCAGGTTGATGTAGTTCGATACGAACTGCAGCTCGTTCTGCAGTGAAATGCTCTGCGAACCGGAGTCGTAGAGCACGTATCGCATCATCTTCGACAGCTCGATGACGCTCTCCTTTGCACATTCGGTGTCGATGTCGATGAGGGCGTGTATGTTGTTGAGCGTGTTCATGAAGAAGTGGGGGTTGATCTGGTATTTCAGATAATCCATTTCGGCCTGAAGGTTCTGGCGTTTCATCACTTCGATCTTCCGTTCGTCGGACATGGACTTGAATATCATTTTCACGCCGTCGTTCGTGCCTATCATGAACAGCCCCAGCAACATGTTCCAGTACCATTGCAGGTCGGTAAGCGAAGCGTGGCGGCGCTGTATGTATTCGGAGACATCCAGCGCGAACAGTTTGCCTTCGATGAACCGTTCGTAGAGATCGACGCCGGCAAATATGACGGCCAGCAGTACTATGTTGGCGAATATGTACCACAGATACCGGCGCTTGAGCAGCAGCATCGGCGCAAGCAGTATGTTGTGGATGAGAAATATGATGAAGTACGGGGCTATCTTGCACCATGCGATTATGATTCCGTCGAGATTGACATGTTCTTCGGCCATCAGTTTCGAGTTGAGGATCGGCACGAGGAACACGACGGTCCACACCATCGCATAGAGGATGTTTTCGGTAATGATCTGTTTCTTGTCGAGTTTAGCGGCGGCCATGTCGTCACTGTTTCAAGATCGAGGGAGGCGTTTTTGCGCCTCCCTCGCCGGTTTTACAATTTGAGGAGCGATACGTCGTAGAGGTAGCGCTTGATGCTTCGCTTCGGGGTCTTTTCGAACTCGGTCGGGTAGATCGTTATGTTCGAGACCTGTTCGTATGAAGCCAGCAGCGGATTGAGCTGCTTGAGGTTTTCGGCCATGATGGCCGGCAGCTGCGACTTGTCGACGCCCTCCTTTTCGGCCTGTTCGTAGTCGGGAACCACCAGAGCATGCAGCTTGCCGTTGTTCTCGATGATGAGCGATTCGAGTACGAGATACATGTTGTTGAGTTTGTCCTCGATCTCCTCGGGGTAGATGTTCTGTCCGCTGCCCGTGAGGATCATCGTTTTCGAGCGGCCGCGGATGTATATCGTACCGTCGGGGTCCATCGTACCCATGTCGCCGGTATGGAGCCAGCCGTCGGGCTGGAGTACGGCCTTGGTGTCGGCTTCGTTCTTGTAGTATCCGAGCATGACGTTCTCGCCGCGTACCAGGATCTCGCCGGCGACGTTCTGCGGATCTGGCGAGTCGATACGGGCCTCGAGATATCCCTTGATGTATTTTCCGCACGAACCTGGCTTGAACTCATGGTCGGGTGCGAAACTGATCAACGGGGCGCATTCGGTCATGCCGTATCCGATGGTTATCGGGAAGTTGATCTTCATGAGGAATGATTCGGTCTCGTTGTTCATGGGAGCTCCGCCGACTATGAACAGCTTGACGTTTCCGCCGAAGGCGTTCATCAGTTTGGTTCGTATCGATGAATATATTGCCGTATTGAGCAACGGAATCTTCATGGCGATGCTTACGGGGCCCTTTTCGAGAGCCGGGAGCACCTGTTTGCGGTATACCTTTTCAAGTATCAGCGGCACGCAGCAGACGATTGTCGGTTTGACGAACTGCATCGCCTCGATCAATATCTTTGGCGAAGGAATTTTGCCGAGGAGTGTTATGTGTCCGCCGGCGGCCAGCGGTGTCAGGAAGTCGAAGGCACATCCGTAAGCGTGTGCCAGCGGCAGGAACGAGAGTGTACGTACTCCCTTGCCGAAGTAGAGTTCGCCGTTTCGGTTCACGGCGCTCATTGCGAACTCGACGTTTGCCGTAAGGTTGTTGACCGTCAGCATTACGCCTTTCGAGTGTCCGGTCGTACCCGAGGTATAGTTGAGCAGAATAACCTGATCGTTAGGTATGTCGGCATACTTGATGTCGGTGATTCTGAATCCGTTGGGGTATTTTGCCCGGTAGTTCTTCGTGATGTTCTCGACGAAACGTCCCAATACTTTCCCTTCGCGTTCGAAGATCACGTGGAAGTCGGTCAGCGAGAAGACGGCCTCGATATGCGGAATCTGGTCCTCTTCGATAACATCCCAATATGTGTCGCCGAGAAACAGCAGGCGGCTTTCGGAATGGTTTATTATGTGGATTATGTCGTTGGGGTTGAAATCCTGCAGTATCGGAACGATACAGGCGCCGTATGTGATCGTGGCGATATAAGTAAGGCACCAGCGCGGATTGTTTCGGCCTATGAGGGCGATCTTGTCGCCTCTCTTGATATGAGCCTTCTTGAACAGCAGATGTATTTTGGCTATTTCCTTCGCCATCTCGTAGTACGAGAATGTTTCGTTCTTGAAATAGTCGGTAAGAGCAGACATCTCGCGGTTTTCGCGGAAGCTGTTCTCGTACATTTTTATAAGGTTTGCCTTGAGCATAGTTGTTTATGTTATGGGCCACGACGGGTGGGGTACCCGTCTGAACCGGTTATTTCGTGGTTTTGTCGTCTCCGGATTTCCTGCGTGGTTTCCAGAGATATATTTTCGATTCGGTGCCGTTTTTCAGACGTTCGATATTCTTACGGTGAGTCCACAGCAGCAACAGTGCCACAACGATCGAAAATATGATAAAGGAGACGGACGTGTCGCCGAAACGCTTGTATGCGCTGCCCGAGAATATTCCCACGAGTATCGGGAAACAGCATCCGGCGGTCATCGAGGCGAGCGACACGTAGTGCGATACCATGAAGACGATGAACCATATACCGAAGCAGAGCAGTGTAATTTCGGGGTTTATTCCTGTGACGGCGCCGACGAGCGTTGCCACGCCCTTGCCGCCCTTGAAGTTTGCGAATACGGGGAAGATGTGTCCGAGGACGACGGCGGCCGTGGCAATTATCTTGAGGTTGATGAGCCATGCCTGCGAGATGTTTTCGTCGTATTTCATGAGCGAGATGATCGTCACGGCGACGAAACCCTTGATGAAGTCTATTGCGAATACTGGCAGGGCGGCTCTTTTGCCGAGGACTCGGAGCATGTTGGTGGTTCCGGCGTTTTTGCTGCCGTGTTCACGGATGTCTATGCCGTAATAACGTTTACCGATCCATACGGCACTGGGTATGGAGCCGAGCAGATAGGCGATAATGATCATCGTTACCGCACAATAATATGTAATAATCATATGTTCAGCGTTTACTGTTTACAGTCGACCGCTCTGACGAAACCGCATCGGCCGAGACTGGTTTCCACAAGCGTCCGACGTAAAAAGCGGCATTCGTACCGTGCAGATCTACGGCAAAGATAATAAAAAAATCGGCTTTGCTTCAAAAAGCTAAAAAAAGTGGGCTGACCGGGGGATGATTTGACGGATTGTATTATCTTTGTAACCTGATACAGATTTTAATAATTATAGGTGTATGCAACTCAGAAAGATATTTGAACCCGTATTTTCGTTTCGCTGGTGGATGTCGTGGATATCCATTTTTTGTGGATGTGCCATCATGGCTGCAGGATTTGTCTTCTTCATCAACCCCTACAACATCGTTCCCGGCGGAGTCTACGGAGCAAGTATCGTGCTGCACAATCTGTTTCCGTCGATACAGGTCGGAACGTTCGGTTACATGCTCGACGGTCCGCTGATGGTCCTGGCTGTTCTCCTTTTCGGCAAGGGCTTCGGCGCACGCACCATCATAGCGGCGATGACCACGCCGGGTATCATGAACATCATGTCGCGGCTGGCCTATCCGACGCAGGAGGCCCTTGAGTCTCTTGATCCGTCGCAGTTGCTGGGCGGCCGCATCGATCTTTCGAACGACCTGATGCTGACGACCATCATCGGCGCCGTGCTGATAGGCATAGGCGTCGGCCTTGTGGTCCGCAACCAGGCTACTACGGGCGGTACCGACATCGTGGCGATGATCCTGCAGAAATATGCCCACATCAATTTCTCGAAGGGCGTACTCATAGCCGATTCGATGGTAGTGCTTTCGGGACTGCTGGTCATAGGTTTCGGACTTGGCACCGGAGAAGGTGAAGGCGAGGGATGGCTGCTGTCGCTCTATTCGCTTATCGCCATCTACGTCGCTTCGCGCGTGATAGCCTATGTCATCGACGGAGCGTCGTACGACAAGCTTATCTTCATCGTGAGCGATACCCATCAGGAGGAACTGCGCCGTTACATCACGCACGATCTGGACCGCAGCGCCACCTATATCAAGGCCCGCGGCATGTACACGGGTGAGGACAAGGAGATGATCTTCCTTGTGGTCAGCCGCAAGGAGGTGTCGCTCGTGCAGCACATGGTCAAGGATATCGATCCCAAGGCCTTCATGGTTGTAACCGACGCCTACGATACCTTCGGCGAAGGTTTCAAGCCGCTGCCCGACAAGGACGATCTGCAGGCGGCGTAGTTTAACGCAAAATGTTTCAGTTTTGGATTTGAATTTGAAAAATACGTTGCGTCCGTTGCAAGGCGACGGTCGCAAACTCTTTATCGAGACATATGGTTGCCAGATGAACGTGGGCGACAGTGAGATTGTGGTGTCGATCATGCAGGACGAGGGGTATTTCCATACCGACAGGCTCGAAGATGCCGACATCGTGCTGATCAACACCTGCTCGATACGCGACAATGCCGAGCAGCGCATCTGGGGACGTCTCAATGAGCTGCGACGCTATCGCAAGCGCAAGCCTTCGCTTATCGTAGGTGTCATAGGTTGCATGGCCGAGCGCTTGAAGGAGCAGCTCATCGAGTCGGAGTACGGGGTCGACATAGTCGCGGGCCCGGACTCGTACCGCGACCTTCCGCATCTTGTCCGCGAGGCCGAGGCCGGCGGAAAGGGCATCAACGTGATGCTTTCGCGCGAGGAGACCTACGCCGAGGTCTCGCCCGTAAGGCTCGACCGCAACGGCGTCAGCGCCTTCGTGTCGATCATGCGCGGCTGCAACAACTACTGTTCGTATTGCGTGGTTCCCTATACGCGAGGCGTCGAGCGGAGCCGCGATCCCCAAACCATACTCTCGGAAGTACGCACGTTGCTCGACAACGGCTACCGCGAGGTTACGCTGTTGGGCCAGAACGTCAATTCGTACCGATACGGTGACGTGGGCTTTCCGGAGCTCATGGGCCTTGTGGCCGATTTGTCGCCTCTGTTGAGGGTCCGGTTCGCCACGTCGCATCCCAAGGACATGAGCGACCGCCTGCTGGAGGTGATGGCTTCGCGCCCGAACATATGCCGGTGCATACATCTTCCGGCACAGTCGGGATCTACGGTCATGCTCGAGAAGATGAACCGCAAATATACTCGCGAGTGGTACCTCGATCGCATAGCGGCCATACGCCGCTACATGCCCGACTGTGCCATCACGACCGACATCATAGCCGGGTTCTGCGGCGAGACCGAGGCCGACCACGAAGCGACGCTGTCGCTGATGCGCGAGGTGGGGTACGAGTTCGCCTACATGTTCAAGTATTCGGAGCGTCCGGGGACCTTTGCGCAGCGCCACATGAAGGACGATGTCCCGGATGAAGTGAAGACGGCGCGTCTGTCGCAGATCATCGAGCTGCAGAACGAACTGTCGGCGGCGAGCAACCGTCGCGATGTCGGCCACGAGTTCGAGATACTGGTCGAGGGCGTCTCCAAGCGCAGCGATGCGCAGCTTTTCGGCCGCACGTCTCAGAACAAGGTCGTGGTCTTCGACCGCGGCGATCACCGTATCGGCGAATACGTGAAGGTGCGGGTGACGGATTGTTCGTCGGCCACGCTTATGGGAGAGGCGATAGAATAATTTTGAATCGAAAGAATAAAAACGAAGAGATATAAAAAATGGCTTTACAATGCGGAATAGTCGGATTGCCCAACGTGGGTAAGTCGACGCTTTTCAACTGTCTGTCGAATGCCAAGGCGCAGTCGGCCAATTTTCCCTTTTGTACGATCGAACCCAATGTCGGCGTGATTACCGTTCCGGACGAGCGGTTGATACGACTCGCCGAGATCGACAAACCCAAGAGGGTAGTACCGACGACCATCGAGATCGTCGACATTGCCGGTCTGGTGAAGGGTGCGTCGCAGGGCGAGGGTCTGGGCAACAAGTTTCTGGCCAACATACGTAATACCAATGCCATCATACACGTGTTGCGTTGCTTCGACGACGACAACATCACCCATGTTGACGGTTCGGTCGATCCGGTCCGCGACAAGGGCGTGATCGACACGGAGTTGCAGCTCAAGGATCTGGAGACGGTCGAGAACCGTCTTGGCAAGGTCCAGAAGCAGGCGCAGACGGGCGGAGACAAGAATGCCAAGCGCCAATACGAGGTTCTGCTGCGCTACAAGGCGGCCCTGGAGCAGGGTTTGAGCGCACGTACCGTCGAGCTCGACAAGGAGGAGCGCAAGAGCGTGTGGGATCTCAACCTTCTGACCGACAAACCGGTGCTGTACGTCTGCAACGTCGACGAGAAGAGTGCCGTCACGGGCAATGCCTACACCGAGGCCGTCGCCAGGGCAATCGAAGGCGAGGGGGCCGAGATGCTGATCATTGCGGCGGCCACCGAGGCCGACATTGCGGAGCTCGGCACCTACGAGGAGCGACAGATGTTCCTCGAGGACATGGGACTCGAGGAGTCGGGCGTAAACCGCCTCATCAAGTCGGCATACAAGCTGCTCAATCTCGAGACCTTCTTCACGACGGGACCCGACGAGACCCGTGCATGGACCTACAACAAGGGCATGAAGGCTCCGCAGACCGCCGGCATCATCCATACCGACTTCGAGAAGGGCTTCATCCGTGCCGAGGTTATCAAGTACGACGACTACGTGACGCTGGGATCCGAGAAGGCCTGCCGCGATCTGGGCAAGATCGGTATCGAGGGCAAGGATTACGTCGTTCAGGACGGAGACATCATGCATTTCCTCTTCAATGTCTGACATATAAAACACGGGAGTTATGAAAAATCTTTGGAAGTTCGTCATCATCGGTGCCGCCATCGTATTGGCGGCTGCGGTTCTGGGTTATGCCTACACCTACAAGTACCGCTGTCAGAACACGGTAACGGTAACGGGACTCGGCGAGACGGAGTTCACGTCTGATTTCATCGTGTGGGGCGGGTCGCTTCAGGTCGAGTCGCCAGACGCCATTACGGGCTATGCCAAGATCGAGGCCGACCGCAAGAAGGTCATGGACTACATTACCTCGAAGGGTATCGATCCGTCGTCGGTCGTATTCCAGTTCGTCAACGTCTACAAGGAGACCGAACCGGTCTACAATGCACAGGGCAACTATGCCGGTTCGCGGTTCAAGTGCTACAATCTGAGCCAGTCGTTCACCATCGAGTCCAAGGAGGTCGACAAGGTCGAGAACATCTCGCGCGAGATATCGTCGCTGATAGCCAAGGGGGTGTCGATCGATGCGCAGATGCCGTCATATTACTATACGGGGCTCGACAACGTGAAGCTGTCGCTCATAGAGAAGGCATCGGCCGATGCGTTGGCGCGTGCCCGCAACATCGTTGACAATGCGGGAGCGCGTTTGGGCAAGGTTATGTCGGCGCGTCTGGGGGTATTCCAGATTACGGGTGCCAACACCAATGAGGAGTTTTCGGCTGGAGGCTCGTTCAACACGTCTAACCGCAACAAGAAGGCACGGGTAACGATCCGTGTGGAGTACAGGGTAAAATAGCAAAAAACGATAATTCATGAACAGACCAGTAAGGGTGCGCTTTGCACCCAGTCCCACCGGCCCGCTGCACATAGGCGGCGTGCGCACGGCACTTTACAACTATCTTTTCGCCCGCCACAACGGCGGCAAGATGATTCTGCGTATCGAGGATACCGATTCGCAGCGATTCGTCCCCGGAGCCGAGGAGTACATAATCGAGTCGCTCCGCTGGTGCGGTATCGAGATCGACGAGGGTGTCGGTGTAGGCGGCCCTCATGCACCGTATCGTCAGAGCGAACGTCGCGAAATATACCTGAAGTATGCCCTTCAGCTTGTCGAGAACGGCTGGGCCTATTATGCTTTCGATACTCCGGCAGAGCTCGACGCCATCCGCAAGGAGTACGAACAGCGCGGCGAAACCTTCGCCTACAACTACGCCGTGCGCGAGAAGTTGCCCACGTCGCTGTCGTTGCCGCAGGAGGAGGTACGTGCGCGTATCGACCGTGGCGACCAGTGGGTCATACGATTCAAAATGCCGGAGAACGAGACCGTGAAGATGCACGATCTTATCCGCGGCGACGTAGAGGTCAACACCTCGACGCTCGACGACAAGGTGCTCTACAAGTCGGTCGATGCGCTTCCGACATACCACCTTGCCAATATCGTGGATGATCATCTGATGGAGATATCGCACGTGATACGCGGTGAGGAGTGGCTGCCGTCGCTGCCGCTGCACTACCTGCTTTACAGGGCTTTCGGCTGGGAGGATTCGCAACCCGAGTTTGCGCACCTGCCTCTGCTGCTGAAGCCTACGGGCGGCGGCAAGCTGTCGAAGCGCGACGGCGACAAGATGGGATTCCCGGTCTTCCCGCTCTACTGGGTGTCGCCGACAACGGGCGAGACGGCCCACGGCTACCGCGAGGACGGATATTTCCCCGAAGCGTTCATCAACATGCTGGCGCTGCTCGGGTGGAATCCCGGAACAGAACAGGAGATCTTCTCGATGCAGGAGCTTATCGACGCCTTCTCGCTCGATCGCGTATCGAAGTCGGGCGCACGTTTCCAGCCCGAGAAGGCCAAGTGGTTCAATGCCCAGTACATGCACCACAAGAGCGATGCCGAGCTTGCCGTGCTCTACCAGCCGATACTCAAGGCACACGGCATAGAGGCGTCGGACGAGGTTGCCGGCCGCGTTGCCGGCATCATGAAGGAGCGTGCCACGTTTATCAGCGACTTGTGGGATCTCACGTCGTTCTTCTTCATTGCCCCGACCGAATATGACGAAAAACAGGTGCGCAAGTACTGGAAGGGCGACAATCCGGCCATCCTTGTACGTCTGCGCGAGGTACTGGCGTCGATCGACGACTTCTCGCTCGAGAATACCGAACGTATCGTGCATGCATGGATCGAGGAGAACGGCTATCCGATGGGGCAGGTGATGAATACGCTTCGCCTGGCGTTGGTGGGAGCCGGCAAGGGCCCCGGCATGTATGACGTGACCTCGTTCCTGGGCAAGGAGGAGACGCTTCGCCGCATCGATTCGCTTCTTGCGAACCTGAAACCTGCCGAGTGATACCATAATGAACCTTAAAACCGAAAAGACGATGAATACTGAAATTGAACAGCATGTCTGGGGCATGACGCCCGAGGGGGAGGCCGTAATACTCTATACGTGGCGCAACGGCAACGGATGCGAGGTGCAGGTCTGCAACCTCGGAGCGGCGATGGTGTCGGTGAAGTGTCCCGACCGCGACGGCAATGTTGCCGACGTGATTTTGGGATACCGCGACTTTGCAAGCTACTACAACGATCCGGCCTGCAGCGGCAAAAGCGTAGGCCGCGTGGCCAACCGCATAGCCGGAGGCCACGTGCGCGTCGACGGCGTAGACTACAATCTCGAAACCAACAACGGCCCCAACCACCTGCACGGCGGCTCGCACGGTTTCGGAACGAAACTGTGGGAGGGGCGTATAGAGACCAACCGCGTGGTCTTCGCCCTCGTCTCCGAAGACGGCGACAGCGGTTACCCGGGCGAATTGAGTGTAGAGGCGGCATACGATCTCGACGATGACAACAATATCTGCATAACGTACGTGGCGCAGTCGAGCAAACTGACGCCCGTGAATCTGACAAACCACACGTATTGGAACCTTGCCGGCGAGTCGTCTGGCGACATCCTGTCGCACGAACTGCGGCTGAACTGCTCGCACGTGCTGGAGATGAACGATGTGCAGATACCTACGGGCCGGCTGCTCGATGTGAAGGGCACGCCCATGGACTTCACGTCATTCCGCCGTCTGGGCGACGGAATCGCGTCGGAGTTCAACCACATACGCGATTTCCGCGGATACGATCACTACTTCGTGCTCGACGGTTGGCAGCGCAACATACTTGCCGAGATCGGCGAACTGCGTCATGCCGCTTCGGGTCGCAAGGTCACCGTTCTGTCGTCGCAGCCCGGCGCAATGGTCTATACGGGCAACTGGCTTGCGGGCGGATGCCCCGTCACCAAGTCGGGCGGTCGTTATGCCGATTATGCCGGTGTGGCCATCGAGTGCCAGAACTATCCCGATGCCGTGAACCACGACAACTTCCCGTCGTCGCTGCTTGCTCCCGGCGAGACCTATTGCCAGAAGATAGTATTCAGACTGGGCGTCGAATAGAACAGTACAAATAAGATACGGGCGGAATCCCTTCGAAGGATTCCGCCCGTATCGTTTTTTGCTGTTGAAGAGTGCTATTTTTTCTCGGGAGCCGGTTTGGCTGCACCTCTGCGGTGAGGACCGTCGCCCGTACATCCGGCAGGACAATCGGGATTGCGGCGTTTGGCCAGCTCTTCGCGGGCCTGACGCGAAAGACGGTTGTCGATGTTGTACAGCTTGTAGACCTGCTGCGGGGTCAGTACGCGCTCGAAGATCTGGATGTAGACCTTGCGTACCATGCCGACGTTGATGTTGTTGTCGAGGCGGTTCTTCAGATAGTCGTTTATCTCCTGCTTGGTGGCCTTCTCGACATCTATGCGGCCGGCGCGGCGGCGGTTGAAGTTGATGTTGCGGGTGTACTGACGGTAGAGCGGTGCAAACTTGTCGAACTGCTCGTCGGTCAGCGAGAGCTCCGTCTTGATTATCTGAAGTTTCGCATCCATCAGCTCCTTCTGCTCGGTGCGGATCTTATCCTTGTCGATTTCGGGTTTGGGCTGCTGTGCCTGTGCGAACGATAACTGGGTTGCTGCGAACAGAAGCAGCATCGAAATGATTGTGCGTTTCATGACTTTCGTTTTTTGGTTTGAATTGTTATAAATCGGTTGAGATCTCTTCCATGTAGTTTCCGGCCAGCTCCTCGAGCGTATCGTCCGATACCTCCGAAAGCAGCGAGGCGTAGTATTGTTCCGGATCGACGGCCGTATGTCGCGCATCGAGGAGGCGTATGCCGACTATTGCCGCTCCTATGAGCACGGCTGCAGCCGATACTATTGCCGCCGTGCGGCGCAGTATTACCTTTCGTCCCGTGACGGCATGTTCGCCGCATACGTTAGTGGCGCGTTGTTTGGCTTCGTCGAAGAAGCCCGCCGGAACACGGTACGGCATTTGTTTGCCAATGTTGTCGAAATCGAAATCTTTCATAGTGTCATCAACTCCCTGATGCGCTTCTGCGCGTAGTGGTAATCGGTTTTCAACGTATTCTCGCTCATGCCCGTAATGCGGCTTATTTCGGCATAGGGCAGTTCGTCGTAGTATCGCAGGTTGAAGACGAGACGCTGTTTTGTCGGCAGCGCAAGCAACGCCTTCTGGAATCGGGCCTCGATGCTGTCGGCGTCGATATCGGCCGACGTTTCGAACGATTCGGCCAGTTTGCGCCCCACATCCTCGAGAGCCATAAGCCGCCACATGTACCTTCGTCTCAGGCGCGAGAGGCAGAGGTTGGTGGCTATGGCATAGAGCCATGGTCTCAGCTCCTGACTGCCGCCGCGCAGCTTGCCGATGCCGCGCCATGCCCGTACCCACATCTCCTGCAGCAGGTCCTGAGCCTCGTCATGGCGTACGACCATGCGTCGTATGTGCCAGTAGAGCGGTTCGGTGTATGTATCGACCAGAGCGGCGAATCCGCGTTCGCGGGTGGCGCCGTCGGTCAGCAGTTCCATAATCTCTTTCGTTTCCATGCCCGTTTTGCTGCGTGCTCTCACATGTTAAGACTGCACTTATGTCGTAAAGTTAAAAAATGCGGTGCAAAAAATCGATTTTTTTCACATGACGGGTAAAAACGATACGGGCGGAGAACCATCTCCGCCCGTACTGTTTTCTGCATGTACATCGTGTGTCAGTCGAACTCCTCGATCACGACCGTCCAGTTGAAGAGGTCGCTTGCGCATTGCTGCTGCATCATCGAGATCTGCGACATGCTGGTGGTGTCGGCCATCACCGCATTGACGAACTGGTTCATCGTGGCAAAGTTGCTGTTGATCTTGCCGGCCAGACATTTGTAGAACGACTGCTGCTGGGCGCGGTCGAGACCTGCAGGCAGAACGTTGTTGGCCACCAGATACGGGTACGGATAGATGTGCCTCATGTTGCGTGCGTCGGCATTGAGCTCCTCGACGATCGTGGTGACAACATATACCTGCACCGTATCGTTTACGCCGGGCATCTGCACGAATGTCGTGTAGACGGGGTAGTCCTCCTCGAGGGCCAGAGCCACGTCATCCGAGAAGAGCATGAATTCGGCATCGGTCAGATCGTTGAGGTAGACCATCTGCCTGTATTCGCGCAGCGCTTCGCGCATGGCCTGACGCTGCGAGCGGTTCCATTTGGCCTGCTGCGAGCAGCCGACCGTCGAGATGATTGCGAGTGCCAGCACCGACACTGAAAGTAGAAATCTTTTCATTGCGAAATTCTGTTTTGTGGTTTACTTTCGCAATGAACAGCAATCAGCGTGCCAGCTTTCCGTATTCCCTTCTCCACTTGAGGTATCCGACCACGGCCAGTGCCGAATATACGAGATAGAGACCTGCGGTGAGGGGAATGCCCTTGTAGATGTAGAGCGCCACGGTCGTAAGGTCGACGACGAGCCAGACGAGCCACTGTTCGATGTATTTGCGCGAGAGCATCCACATGGCTATGATGCTCAGAGCCGTTGTGAAGCTGTCCCAGAACGGTACGCTGCTGTCGGTGAAACGCACCAGCACGAAATATATGACGGCATGGGCGGCCGCGTATGCGGTGATGATGTAAGGCAGCTTTGCCAGCGGCGTATGGGCTATGCTGGCATGTTTGCTGTCCTTTTTCGGGGCGTTGCGCCATACCGCGAGACCGTAAATGCCGGCCAGTACGTAATATACCTGCATCGAGCAGTCGGCATACAGCCCCGCCTTGAAGTAGAGGGTGCCGTGCACTACGGGCATTATCAGGCCGACGATCCAGAGCCTGATGTCGGCGCGGTACTCGAGCCACAGGTAGAGCAGCCCGAGTACGACGCCGACGATCTGCAGTATGAGTTTTACGTCCATCGTGTCAGAACCTTACGGTTACGTTGGCCAGCACGTTGAGCGGGGCCTGTGCGAAGTAGTATGCCATGTTTATGAGCTTGGGATTGTTCTCGTCGGTCCAGTTGTCGACGTAGGAGTATCCGTAGCCGTTGCTGCAATACTTCTGGTTGAAGAGGTTGTAGATGGTCAGACCGAAACGGACGCTGCGCGACGAACGGGTCTTGAGCGTGTATGCCAGGTTGAGGTTGGTCACGCAGTAGCTGTCGAGGGCGAGATCCTCGTTCTCGTTGTTGGTGAAGTACTGCTTGCCTACGGCCTGCGTGTGGAATACGGCCTCGAAGCCCTTGACGTGGAAGTCGAGGAACAGCGAACCCATAATCGACGGAGAGTAGGCTATGGTCATGTTGCCCAGATTCTGTCCGTACGTGGGGCTGTCGGCCAACTGGTCCACGTAGTCGCGTATGCGGTTCTGCGAGAACGTGGCGTTTCCGCCCAGACGGAACCATTTGGTCGCCTCCCACGATGCCGTAATCTCCACGCCGCGGCGGTAGCTCTTGGGTACGTTGGTGTTGAGCACGTCCGAGCTGTCGTTGACCATGCCGGTGGGTACGAGCTGGTTGCGGTAGAACATGTAGTAGAAGTTTACGCCCACGGCCAGACGCAGAGCGGTGTATGTATAACCCAGTTCATAGTCGTATAGCTCCTCGTGCTTGGGATATGTGTCGTCAGAGGCGAAACGGTAACGGTCCGTGAAGTCGCTGCGCGTCGGCTCCTTCTGTGCCACCGAGAACGAGAAGTAGGCGTTGTGGCGTCCGTTGGTGTAGCTGATGCCGGCACGCGGATTGAAGAAGTGGTACTGCTTGTCAACGTCTATGGGCTGCATGCCGACCTCTTCCGATACGTAGTTGTCGTTGACGCCCCATGCACGGTAATCGACGAAGCGGTACTGCAGGTCGCCGAAGAGCCGGAGACCTTTGGTCACCTGCCAGTTTGCGCGGACGAATACGTTGGCGTCATGCTTGTTGACGTCGTTGTCGTACCAGTACTCCGTCGGCAGCTGCTGGTCGTATCCCTCGATCCAGTCGATCTCTCCCCAGTGGGGGCATGTGTAGTAGCTCCACGATCCGCCGAAAACGAGGTCGAGATTGGTTGTCGTGTATGCTGCAGCGGCATTTACACCGCCCGTATGGTTGCGCATCAGCTTTTCGCGAATGATGTCGGCCCGGGGTGTATCCGACGGCAGTCCGAGAGGCAGATACTCATAGAGCTTGGCGTTGTCCTTGTACTGCTTGTAGTATCCGTATCCGTAGGTGTAGAAACCGGTGACGTTCATGTTCCACTTGTCGTTGAAACGGTGGCTTACGACTATCTGGTTGTTGATCTGCAGGTAGTTGTCGGTCTGGTCGTCATAGTAGGCCACATCCTTCCACTCGGGGGGATCGCCGTGCCATACGTGCCAGCTCAGTCCGTCGCTCACCTCGTACATTCCTTCGGGATTGAACCGGCGACCGTTGCGGGCCATCTCCTCCTTGGTCGCTCCCGTGTACGTAAGTCCGGTCTTGGCCTTGCCGCCGAACGAGAGAACCTTGACCATGGTGCTGCCGTTGTAGTATCCGGCCTGCAGCATGTACGACTTGAGGTCGGTTTCGCCACGGTCGATGTATCCGTCCGATCCGATGTGTGTCAGTCGTGCGTCGACGAGCCAGTGACCGCCCATCAGACCCGACGATATGTGTATGGCCTGCTTGTTGGTGTTGTACGAACCGTAGGAGAGTGATGCCTCGCCTCCGAATTCGGTTTTCAGGGCATCGGTCGACATGGTCACGGCACCGCCGAATGCACCCGTTCCGTTGGTCGAAAGGCCCGCTCCGCGCTGTACCTGCACCGTACCTACCGACGATATGAGGTCGGGAGTGTCGTACCAGTATACCGAGTGCGAGTCGGGATTGTTGAGCGACATGCCGTTGACTGTGACGTTTATGCGCGTTGCATCGGTACCGCGCAGGCGTATCGACGTGCCGCCTATACCTATGCCGGTCTCGTTCGTGGCAATCATCGAAGGCGTCAGGGCCAGCAATGTCGGGATGTCGCTTCCGTAGGAGTAGCCGGCGATCTGGTCGCGCGAGATGTCGGTGTAGGCTACCGGCGAGGTTTTGGCTGCACGTGTGGCCTTCACCTCGATCTGCTGAATTTCATGCACTTCGAGCGAATCGGTCTGTTGGGCAGCAGCCGCGGCGGTCAGAAGCGAAGCCGCCGTAAAAAGAAAAATCCTTTTCATACTTTTAATAGTTAATTAAACAGTTGAAAAGGGGCCTTTTGACAGATTATGCTTGTTCCCGGTCTCGGCATTACCCGTATCCGGTCCGATGGGTATAATCTCAGCCTGCCTGAGGCAAGCACCCCTTTCTGATTTCGGCGCAAATATAGCAAAAGGAGAGCGCAGCGCCAAAAGAAAACCGAAGTTTTCGAATCTGGTCTGCGCTCACGATGTGCTGAACCGGCAACCTGACGGTCGGGTCGGGGTTACTCCTGCAGGAACTCTTTCGATACGATGACCTTGATGGCCCGGTGCAGTATTCCGAACTCGAGCGGTGTAGTTCCCAGCAGTTCGCCGTCGACCTCGAGCATTATGTCGGGCGACGACGTGATGGTTATGCGGCTGCCCTGAACGTGCTGCACGTGGCCTATCTGGTATATTTCGCCGTTGAAGAGCTTGCGCAGGCGGAATATGATGTGCCACCAGTGCAGCGGGCGTATGAGCGTAATGTCGAGCAGTCCGTCGTCCGCCACGGCGTCGGGCAACTGTTGTATTCCGCTGCCGTTGTATTTGCAGATACCGACGGCCAGGCTGAAGAGCAGGTCGTTGTACACGAGCTTGTCGTCGACGTAGAGCTTCACGCCGGTGGACTTGTAGGTAAAGAACGAACGCACGATGCTGAACGGGTATAGCCACCGGCCGGTACGTCCCTTGGCCTTCAGATGGTTGAACCTCCGTATGACGAAGGCGTCGAAACCGGAACCGGCCACATTTGCCACATAGCGCTTCTGTTTGTATTGCGACTCTTCGTATGTGACCTCGCCGACATCCTGCAGAAACGACTTGCCTTCGCGTATGGCCCTGATGGCTTCGGAGTATCGTGTCGGTATTCCGAACATGCGTATCCAGTCGTTGCCCGTGCCGACCGATATTACGGCCAGCAGCACCTCGTCGGGACGTACGGCCTTCTGTATGAAGAGGCCGTTGACCACTTCATGCAGCGTACCGTCGCCGCCGATGACGATTATCTTGCGGTAGCCCTTGTTTACGGCCGATACGGTCAGTTCGACGGCGTGATACTTGTGCTCGGTGAATACCGGGTCGCTCGGGATGCTGTTGTCCCGCAGCAGTTTGGAGATCTGCGGAAAGTCCTCGAGACCCCGTCCCGTACCGGCAACGGGGTTTACGATGACGAACCATCTTTCGCTTATCGGAAGACGCTCCACAGCCTATTTCTTTTTGGGGGCATGTTCGAGCGTATCCACAAGGAACTTGTAGAAACGTTCTACCGATGCGATTTCAACCTTTTCGTCGGGCGAGTGCGGGTAGCAGATCGTCGGACCGAACGATATCATGTCGAGCGACGGATATGTGCCGCCGATGATTCCGCATTCGAGACCTGCATGTATTGCCGTGACGGCCGGAAGTTTTCCGAACAGGGCCTTGTACGACTCCTTCATGGCGTGGAGTATCGGCGACGACATGTCGGGATTCCATCCGTCATAGCTGCCGGTAAGCTCCACCCTGGCGTCGGCGAGTTCGAATACGCCCTTTATGGCTTCGCCCAGAGCGACCTTTTCGCTGTTGACCGAGCTGCGGAGCAGGCACTGCATCTTGATGCAGCTGCCGTCCGATACCACGCGTGCGAGGTTCGTGGAGGTCTGTACCAGACCCTCCATCGCCGTCGACATGCGTATTACGCCGTCGGGTGCGCCGACAACGGCACGGGTCAGGTTCATGGCAACCGTGTCGGGAATTATTGTTGCGGGATATTCGCATGCCTCACTCCTGATCGATATGCTGTCCTCGATGCCGGCGAATTCGGCGATAACGGTCTTTTCGTATTCGGCCACCTCACGGGCGAATGCTGTGGCATCCTTGACCAGAAGCGTAGCCGTCGCCTCGCGCGGAATTGCGTTGCGCAGACCGCCGCCGTCAACCGAAGCGAGGTGGAACGGCTCTCCGGTGTGCAGCAGCAGGCGGAAGAGCACCCTGTTTGCATTGGCGCGCTGATATCCTATCTGTATTCCGGAGTGGCCGCCCTTGAGACCCTTGACGGTGAGCTTCACGGCCTCCATACCTGCCGGAGCGGCTTCGGCCCTGTATTCGATCGTCATGTTGGCGTCGAGACCTCCGGCGCAGCCCACATAGAGTTCGCCTTCGGTTTCGGAGTCGAGGTTGAGCAGGATCTCGCCCTTGAGAAGTCCGGGTTTCAATCCGAAGGCACCGTCCATGCCGGTCTCCTCGGTGGCGGTGAAGAGAGCCTCGATTTCGCCGTGGGGCAGGGTGTCGTCCTCGAGTACGGCGAGGATCGCGGCCACGCCTATGCCGTCATCGGCGCCGAGCGTCGTGCCGTTCGCCGTAACCCACTCGCCGTCGACGTATGCTTCGATGGGGTCGGTCGTGAAGTCGAAGACCTTGTCGTTGTTCTTCTGCGGCACCATGTCCAGATGGGCCTGCATGATGATGCCCTTGCGGTCCTCCATGCCGGGCGTTGCGGCCTTGTGTATGTAGACGTTGCAGGCATCGTCGACCTTGCATTCGAGCCCGTGGGCCGCGGCGAAGTCAACTATATATTGGCGTATCTTCTCCTCGTGGTACGAGGGACGCGGTATTTGCGTGATCTCGCTGAAGTGCTTCCACACCAGCGCCGGTGAGAGTGATTTCAGATTCTTGTCCATAACTTTATCGTGTTTTTGATTGTTGTTGATCGTTGTTTTCCCCGTTCCGGACGTCGGCATCGGCCGTGCGTTCCGACTGCCTGTCGAATGCATCGACAATATGTTTCACCAGCTCGTGCCGCACGATGTCGCGCTTGTCGAACTCGACGAACCCTATGCCCTTGATGCCATCGACGATCTTCATGGCGCGTGTCAGTCCGCTGTCGTTGCGGTGCGGCAGGTCTATCTGTGTGACGTCGCCCGTTACGATGAACTTGGCGTTGCGTCCCATGCGCGTCAGAAACATCTTTATCTGCGACAGGGTAGTGTTCTGCGCCTCGTCGAGAATGACGAAGGCGTTGTCGAGAGTACGGCCGCGCATGTATGCGAGCGGCGCTATCTGTACGGTCCCGTCCTCCATGTACTTCTGCAGTTTGAGCGGCGGTATCATGTCGTTGAGGGCGTCGTAGAGCGGTTGCAGGTAGGGGTCGAGCTTATCCTTGAGGTCGCCGGGCAGGAAGCCCAGCTTCTCGCCGGCCTCGACGGCCGGACGCGTCAGTATCACGCGCTTGACCTGCTTGTCGCGCAGTGCGCGTACGGCCAGCGCTATGGCCGTATATGTCTTGCCCGAACCGGCGGGACCGGTCGCAAACAGCAGGTCGCACGAGTCGTACAGCTCGACGAGGCGCTGCTGGTTGACCGTGCGGGCGCGGATTATGTTGCCGTTGTTGCCGTAGACGATGACGTGGTTGTCCGCGGACTGCTCCTCGTGCGAGAAACCACGGCTGAACGATTGCGCCACAACCTCGCGCGAGATGTGTCCGTAACGGTTGTAGTATGCTATAAGCCCCTTCATCTTGCGCTCGAAGTCGTCGATGTCGGCTTCGCTGCCCAGCACCTTGAGCGTAGAGCCCCGGGCTATGATCTTGAGTTTGGGGTGCAGTGTCTTTATCTGTTCGATGTAAGCGTCGTTCACGCCGTAAAGTTCGCGGGTGTCGACGCCTTCGATGACTATTTCTCTGTTGGTCTGACTCATTCGGTTAAAACAAATATCCTAATTTCAGCGATACGGTATATGTTTTCGAGCGGAAGTCGTTCCGTTCGAAGTTGTTGAGCGTGGTGTTGAACTGGCCCGTGAAGCGCGCGTCGACAAGCAGGTGCTGCCGGATGCACACCGAGGCCCCGACCGTATAGAAGAGTGTCGGCCGCGTGCTGCCGAAGAGCGTCTTCGTGCCGTCGGGAGCCATGTAGCTGCTGTTGTTCATGAGCGTGATCACGGGGCCGGCGTTTATCCTTACCGGATCGAGTATCCGCAGCGACACCATCACCGGAAACTCTATCGCATGCGACTTGACCCTGTACTTTTCCGTATTTTCGCCCAGCTGCATGTCTATGGCCGTGTGGCTGTAGTAGATTTCGGGCTGCAGTGCCACCCAGTCGCCGAAACGCAGGGCCATGTGCAGACCGGCCTCGTATCCGAGCCGTGGAGATGCCTTCAGCGCGGCGTCCGTTCCCGATATCTTCATGCCGGTGTAGTGGGCTCCGGCGGTGATGCCCCATTCGGTTCTTACGTTCCGCCTGCGCCTGTTCATGTTGCGGTAGTCGAAGTCGTCGCCGACTCCGGCTGCAAGCGTCGGAACCGCCATGGCGAGGGCCAGTATTGTCGTAAAAAGTCGTACGGTCATGTCGTATATCAATCTTCAAAGTTAGTGATTTTTCCAAAAATCATACATCGTCGTCGGCTTTTATTTGCCAAAATAGCGTATCTTTGCTGCGGCATTCAACGGAACGGACTGAAAATTGTGTGATTGCAACGATGTTTTCGGTCCCTTTATTATGTGATGAATTTATGAGTCTTGTAGCAATCGTCGGCCGCCCGAATGTGGGCAAGAGTACGCTGTTCAATCGTCTTGTCGGTCAGCGTCAGGCCATTGTGGATTCCACTGCAGGAACCACGCGCGACCGCCATTACGGCAAAACCGACTGGAACGGACGTGAGTTCTCGGTAATCGATACGGGCGGATACTCCGTCAACAGCGAAGACATCTTCGAGGATGAGATACGCCGCCAGGTGCTGTTGGCCATAGACGAGGCCGACGTGATACTGTTTCTGGTTGAGGTCACTACGGGCGTCACCGATCTGGACATGATGATGGCCGACATCCTGCGCCGTTCGTCGAAGAAGGTGATACTCGTCTGCAACAAGGTCGACAATTACGATCTGATCTATTCGTCGCACGAGTTCTATTCGCTGGGTCTGGGCGATCCGTTCTGCATCAGTTCGATGTCCGGAAGCGGCACGGGCGACCTCATGGACGAGATATTGAAGGCCCTGCCGGAGGATTGCACGGCGGAGTATGCCGAGGATCTTCCGCGCATAACCATCGTCGGACGCCCCAACGTCGGCAAGTCGTCGCTGACCAACGCCCTGCTGGGCGAGGAGCGCAACATCGTGACGTCGATAGCCGGAACCACGCGCGATTCGATACATACGCGCTACAACAAGTTCGGCATGGATTTTTATCTTGTCGATACGGCCGGTATGCGCAAGAAGGGCAAGGTGACCGAGGATCTGGAGTTCTATTCGGTGATGCGGTCGATACGGGCCATCGAGAATTCCGACGTCTGCATACTGATGCTCGACGCATCGCAGGGCATCGAGTCGCAGGATCTCAACATCCACAACCTGATAGTTCGCAACCGCAAGGGGTGCGTGATCGTGGTCAACAAGTGGGATTTGATCGACAAGGGCAACAATACCATGAAGGAGTGGCGCGAGTTCCTGTCGAAGAAGCTCGCCCCGTTCGACGACATACCGGTGATATTCACCTCGGTGATCAACAAGCAGCGTATCATGGAGGTGCTGCAGACGGCATTGCGCGTGTATGAGTCGCGCCGCCGCCGCATATCTACGTCCGAGCTCAACGACTACATCCTTCCGATCATCGAGGAGACGCCTCCGCCGTCGACCAAGGGCAAGTACATCCGCATAAAGTACGCTACGCAGCTGCCTACGCCTACGCCGCAGTTTGCCTTTTTCGTCAATCTGCCGCAGTATGTCAAGGAGCCGTACCGCCGTTTCATCGAGAACAAGATACGCGAACACTGGGACTTCTCGGGGGTTCCGATGCAGATATATTTCCGCCAGAAATAGCTGAACTGCATGACGTAATTATTGACGGGTCCGGAATCAGGATCCGTCTTTTTTCTTTTGGGCCGTCCGGTGTCGCTTAAGGGCGACCGTATGCCGCATGGGGTTCTGTTTTGTCCCACGGGGTTACGCGGGTGTACTTTTTTATTGCCGTTTCGTAAAAAATATTTAACTTTGAAAGTTGAACATGTTTTTGCGAAATTATGAATTTTGACAAGATAGACAACGACCTGCACGAAGTCCTGCAGATGCTCGGAGAGTGGCGCTCGAAGGGCTCGGTCGACGTTCTCGAACGCGATATGGCACTTGAAAGATTGCGTGCCGTCTATTCGGCCCTGCGTTTCGGCGATGCGGGCGCTGTCGCAGACGAACGGCAGGAGATGCCGGCCGAAGAATCGGCGCCGGTAATGGAGCCTCGCTCTGCTTCCGAAGTAGAGATCAGTCTCGACGAGGTGTTCGAGCAGCCCATATTGACAGAGGAGCGGTCCGACGTAGATGTGCCTGCCCACGACGGCGATACCGATTCCGTGGCGCAGCAAGAGACCGGGGGTGCCTCTTCGGATACTGTTGCGGACGACGATGCGACTGTAACTGCACCAGATCTCCGGCCCGAAGAGGATAAGGAATCGGAAGGTGACCCCGAAGAGATATTGACGCATTCTACTGCCGCGGAGCCGGCTGCGCAGACTGAGCCTAACAAGGACCCTGAGCCTGTTGTGCAGTCAGAACCGGAAACTGAAATCTCGCCATCCGCCGAACCGGTATCGGAGCCACAGCCCGACCTGCAACCGGTGAATGAACCAGTAGAATCGTCTGCGCCTGCCGAGACGAAGCCGTCAATGGATACGATCCCTGAGGAACATCCGGTTGAACATTCCGCATCCGGACATGGAGATACTGGACGACGTGCCGACAGGTCGCGTTCGCTGTTCGGCGATGACGATGCCGTGTTGCGCCGTACGCCGCGCCGCGTGGTTATGATGTCGCTCTATGACGACGAACCGGACGTAACGGTAGACTTCGAGGCTAAACCGGCTCCACATGCCTTTACAACATCCAATATCATTTCTTCGAAACCTTTGCATGGAGCCGATGCCGTAACTGTTTCTTCCGAATCTGCCGACGGTGTATCGCCCGTGGCTGAAACAGCAAAACCCGAAGTGGAAGGGGACGAAACATCTGCGCATGAAACTGAAAGGTCCGCGGCCGATGCTTCGGCTGTTGAGCCCGTCGTAGATAAGCAGAAGTCTGAACCGGCGGAAATGCCGACAAAAACATCCGAAGATGCTCATCGTCCATACTCCATGCCCAATATCGACGTGGCTGCGTCGCAATCCGAAGGCCAGCCCGTAATCGGCGAGGTGATCAACAACAACGTCAAGACCGTAGCCGACACTATTGCTCCGGTTCGCAATGTGGCATCCGAGCTGGCACGCAAGGAGCATGTCGAGGACTTGGCCGCAGCCGTAGGCGTGAATGACCGCTATCTGCTCATCCGCGACCTGTTCAAGGGCGATTCCGCGGCATACGAGACGGCCATGGCCAAACTCAACGGCTTCGACAATCTCGATGACTGCATGATATACATAGTCGAGCATTACAGCTGGAACCCCAACTCCGATGGAGCCAGACTGCTGATGGATCTTCTCGAACGCAAATACAGTTGACATGCCGGGTTTGTACATAGTTCCGACGCCGATAGGCAATCTGGGCGACATAACGTTGCGGGCCATCGACGTGTTGCGCGAGGTCGATTTCATATTGGCCGAGGATACGCGTACCACATCTGTATTGTTAAAGCATCTTGGTATCGAGAAGAGGCTCTATTCGCATCACAAGTTCAACGAGCATGCCACCGTGGGCATGGTAGCCGAGGCGATAGCCGCCGGTCATACCGTGGCGCTGGTATCTGATGCCGGAACGCCCGGCATTTCCGATCCGGGCTTCCTGCTGGTGCGCACATGCGTCGAGGCCGGCATCGAGGTCGAGACGCTGCCGGGAGCCACGGCCTGCATACCGGCTCTCGTGCAGAGCGGTTTCCCGTGCGACCGTTTCTGCTTCGAGGGATTCCTGCCGCAGAAGAAGGGCCGCAACAAACGGTTGCAGGAGTTGCGCGACGAGGAGCGTACGATGATCTTCTACGAGTCGCCGTACCGTGTTGTCAAGTGCCTCGAACAGTTCGCCGAGGTCTTCGGCGCCGACCGTGAAGTGTCGGTCACGCGCGAGATCTCCAAGAAATTCGAACAGACCGTACGGTCGACCGTTTCGGAGGCGGCGGAGTATTTCCGTCAGCACGAACCGCGCGGCGAGTTTGTCATAGTGCTTGCCGGCAAGCCTAAACGTAACAGGAAAGAAGAGGATGAGGAACAATAACGAACATGTACGTTTGAACCTGTGGCAGCGCATCGGTCTCGAACTGTTATGGATCATGTGCCGTTTCGTGGCGATCCTGCCGTACTGGTTCCAGTATTACGTGATTCAGGAGGTGATCCGTTTCGTGCTTTACAGGTGCCTGCGGTACCGTTACCGATGCATAACCCGCAATCTGCACAACTCATTCCCCGACAAGAGCGAGGAGGAAATTGCACGCATACGCCGCCGGTTCTACGATACGTTGGCCGAGATGATGGTCAATACGATAGTCATGGCCCGCATGAGCGACAGCGAGTGCCGCCGCCGCATGGACTTTGTCAATACCGATGATGTTCTGCCGCTGATCGCCGACCGCAACTGCATAACGCTGACATCGCACCTCGGGTGCTGGGAGTATTACGGTTTCTGGGGCATGTGGCTTCCGGACCACGTACTGGTGGCCGTATACCACAAAATCAGCAGCGTTGTTGTCGATGAACTCTACAAACGTCTCCGCGATCATACGATGGAGCTGCCGGTTCCGGCACATGACGCATTGCGATTCTTCATACGTCATCTCGACGGTTGTGAAGGACATCGCATGGTACTGGGGCTGATATCGGATCAGAATCCGCCGCGTTTGCCGGACAGCCACTGGTTCCATTTCCTCAATCAGGAGACGATCTTTTTCGAGGGCGGCGAGCAGTTGGCCGTGAAGTACGGGCTTCCGGTGTTCTACGTGACGCAGAAACGTGTGCGCCGCGGCTATTACAAGGCTCACCTTGAACTCATATACGACGGAGTGGAAAAGGTCGAGCAGCATGAGATTACCGAACGTTACGTACGCCGGCTCGAGAAGGACATAATCGAACAGCCCGAGATGTGGATGTGGTCGCACAACAGGTGGAAACACCGTCCCGACCGGGAATATCGTCCCGTCATGCGGCCAAACGGAAAATGATCGGAACATGTCAACGGTAGCGGTGGTCATACTCAACTGGAACGGAGAGGCGTATCTGCGCCGCTTCCTGCCGGGCGTTGTGCGCAATACGCCGTCGTGGGCCGAAGTGATTGTCGCCGACAACGGTTCGACAGACGGATCCGTGGAGCTGCTACGAAGCGATTTTCAGTCGGTGCGTGTCATTCGCCTTGACCGCAATTACGGTTTTGCCGAGGGTTACAACCGAGCGCTTGCAGCAGTCGATGCCGACTATTGCGTGTTGCTCAACTCCGATGTCGAGACCCCGGAGGGGTGGCTTGAACCGCTGGTTGCGCGTCTCGATGCCGATCTGTCGGTTGCGGCCGTGGCGCCGAAACTGCTCTCGTTGGCGCAACGTGACATGTTCGAGTATGCCGGAGCATCGGGCGGATTCATCGACTATCTGGGATATCCGTTCTGCCGCGGACGCATATTGAAACATCTCGAACGGGATCATGGCCAATACGACGATTGCCGGCGCGTATTCTGGGCGAGCGGTGCGGCCATGTGCTGCCGCCGTTCGGTCTTTATGGAGCTTGGCGGATTCGCTACGGAGTTTTTCGCTCACATGGAGGAGATAGACCTGTGCTGGCGCATGCAGATAGCGGGACATGCGGTCGAAGTTGAACCGCGCAGTCGCGTATATCACCTTGGCGGAGGAACGCTGGCTGCGGATTCGCCGAACAAGATATTCTATAACCACCGCAACAATCTGGCGATGCTTTACCGATGTGCGACGTCGGGACAACGGATTGTCGTGGCGGTGTTGAGGCCTCTGTTAGATGCGGCAGCGGCTTTGAGTTATCTGGCCGGAGGACATGCACGGGCCGCATGGGCCGTATGCCGAGCATACGCCGACTTCATCAGGTGGCATGGACGGCTTGCGTCCGAGAGACGCCGCATAAGGAATTCGGCCGTCAGACCCGGAACAATCGATACCATATACCGGGGATCGATCGTGGTACGTTATGTGACCGGTAAACGAGAATTTGAAAAAATGATGTAGCCATGAGAAAACTTGTAGTCATTCCCACTTACAACGAACGTGAAAACGTAGCCGCCATGGTTTCCCGTGTCATGTCGCTCGACGGCGGGTTCGACATGCTCGTCGTGGACGATGCCTCGCCCGACGGCACGGCCTCCATTGTTCGTGAACTGCAGAAGGAGTACCCGAAGCGCCTCTTCCTTGTCGAGAGGTGCGGCAAACTGGGCCTGGGTACGGCCTATATCGCCGGTTTCAAATGGGCTCTCGGTCACGGATACGACTATGTATTCGAGATGGACTGCGACTTTTCGCACAATCCCGACGACCTGCTGCGCATGAGTGCCGCGCTCGACGGCGATGCCGATGTCGTTGTAGGTTCGCGGTACGTGTCGGGCGTCAATGTCGTGAACTGGCCGTTGTCGCGTCTGCTGATGTCCTATTTTGCATCGAAGTACGTGCATTTCGTCACCCGCATGCCGGTCAACGATGCCACGGCCGGATTCGTAGGTTACCGCCGCTCGGTGCTCGAAACCATCGACCTCGACCGCGTGCGCATGGTCGGATACGGATTCCAGATCGAGATGAAATATACGGCATGGAAGCTCGGATTCAGAATCAGGGAACTCTCCATTATCTTCATCGACCGCGTTGTCGGAACGTCGAAGATGTCGAGCGGAATTTTCGGCGAGGCCTTTTTCGGCGTGCTGAAGCTGCCGTTCAGACGCATACGCCCGCGAAGAGGGTAGAGACCGTCGTTACAAACAACGAGAGACCCGCCTGCATCTGCAAGCGGGTCTCTCGTGTCTCAGTATTGTTCCTTTTCGTTGGGGAAGTCGAGCGACTTCACGTCGTCGATATATTGCGTCACGGCGTTGGTCATTACCGTATCGAGATCGGCGTACCGACGCAGGAACCGTGGCGAAAAGCCCTTGTTTATGCCGAGCATGTCGTGGATTACGAGTACCTGTCCGTCGCATCCCGAACCGGCTCCGATGCCTATCGTGGGTATTCTCAACTCCTTGGATACGCGGGTGGCGAGGGCTGCCGGAATCTTCTCGAGCACGCACGAAAAGCAGCCGGCCTCTTCGAGCAGATGGGCATCGCGGATGAGTTTGGCGGCTTCGGCCTCCTCTTTGGCGCGTACGGTGTAGGTTCCGAACTTGTGTATCGACTGCGGTGTCAGTCCGAGGTGACCCATGATCGGTATTCCGGCCGAGAGTATGCGCTGTACCGATTCGAGAATCTCCTCGCCGCCTTCCATCTTGATGGCGTCGGCTTCGGTCTCCTTCATGATCCGCACGGCCGAGTCGAGAGCTACCTTCGAGTTTCCCTGATATGTACCGAACGGCATGTCGACCACGACGAGGGCTCGCTTGGTGGCCCTTACAACGGAGCGGGCATGGTATATCATCTCGTCGAGGGTAATCGGCAGGGTGGTCTCGTATCCGGCCATGACGTTTGCGGCCGAATCGCCCACGAGTATCACGTCGATACCTGCGGCATCGACTATCTTGGCCATCGAGTAGTCGTACGACGTCAGCATGGCTATCTTTTCGCCGCGTTGTTTCATCTCCGTGAGGCGGAGGGTGGTAACGGCTCTTACGGTGCTTTCAACAGACATTTCCTATCTTTGCAATTAAAGTTAAACAGCGGCAAATTTAGGGCTTTAATCTAATTTGGCAAAATAAATCCCACAAAACGACTCCGCCCGATACGGCGACATTGAGTGAATGTTTCGTTCCGGCCTGCGGTATCTCGATTGCGGCGTCGCACATGTCCACGACCTGCTGGTCTACTCCCTCGACCTCGTTGCCGAACACGAGGGCATACTTGCGGCCGGCCTCGATGCGGAAACTGCCGAGCATCACGGCTCCCTCGACCTGCTCTATGGCAACGATGCAGTAACCTTCGTCGCGCAGCCGCCCGATACATTCGGCCGTCGTGGCATGGTGGCTCCATGCGACGCTCTCTTCGGCTCCGAGTGCCGTCTTGTGTATTTCGCGGTTGGGCGGTGCGGCCGTAATGCCGCACAGGGCTATGTGTTCGATCGCAAATGCGTCGCCGGTACGGAAGAACGAACCGACGTTCTGAGCCGAACGGACATTGTCGAGCACGACGGTTACGGGAATCTTCTCCATGCGGGCGAACTCCTCGACCGTGGGACGGTGCAGCTCTTCGTTGGTAATTTTTCTCATGGCTCCATGATTTTGACGCAAAATTAAAACTATTAAAAATATTTTGCCTATTTTTGAGGTCATAAATGGACATTTGGCCACGCTGATGCTTAAAAGGTTGCTTGCATGCATATTCATGACGACGGTGATCGGTACCGTTTCGGCTCAGGAACTCTTCTTCTCGGGCGAGGTATCGACGCACTTCGACAATACGGAATATACGGGCAGCGACTGCGGTACTTCTGGGACTATCTTCGCCGTGAGGATGATCCCGACCATAGGCTACCGCTGGAATGACCGCCACTCGATTATAGTGGGCGCCGAGCTGCTCAAGGATTTCGGCTCGAGCCGCTTTCTCGACGATGCCAACATGGTGGCCTACTACCGTTTCAGGCATGGCAGGTACGGGGCCTATGCCGGCGTATTCGAACGCAACAATCTCATAGGCCGCTATTCGCGGGCCTTTTACAGCGACTCGACACTCATCTACAACCCTCTGGTGCAGGGCATAGCCATGAACTACAGGAGTGACCGGGCCTTTGCCGAGTTTGCCATCGACTGGGAGGGACTCTACTCGCCGCAGACACGCGAAAAATTCCGCATACTCGTCTCGGCGGGCGGCGATTTCGGCAAATACTTCGATGCCGGAGTGTCGTTCTCAATGCAGCACTACGCCAACCGTTCGACCTTCATGAGCAACGTTGTGGACAACTTCCTGCTCAATCCGTACGTCGGGGCGCGCTTTACGGCCTTTTTCGACTTCGACATACGTCTGGGATATCTTCTGGGCATGCAGCGCGACCGCATGATGGAGGAGGGATGGAAACTGCCCATGGGCGGCGAACTTGGTTTCCGCATGAGCCGCTGGGGCGTATTCATATCGAATGACCTCTATGTAGGCGGTAATCTCATGCCGTTCTACAACCGTACCGGCAAGGACGGACTGGCCTATGCCGACGACCTTTATACGGGCGACCCGTTTTACGGCACTCCGCACAAGGTCTACAACCGTACGGGCATAGGATACGAGCGCAGCTTCGCCAACGACAGCGTGTCGGTGCGGGCCGAGATGGTTCTGCAATGTACGGGCGGACGAATTTACTACCAGCAACTTGTCGGCATATCGGCGCGTATATGCCCGACGCTTTATGACAAACGCAATCACACAAGGAATTGAAACATATGGCAACAGAAGCTAATGAAACAAGGGAGAAGTCGTTGAACTTTCTCGAGGAGATTATCGAAGAGTCCATCGCCAGGGGCGAAACGCGTGTACAGACCCGTTTCCCGCCCGAGCCGAACGGCTATCTGCATATCGGCCACGCCAAGAGTATCTGCATCAATTTCGGGCTGGCCAAGAAGTACGGAGGCAAGTGCAACCTGCGTTTCGACGATACCAACCCCGTGAAGGAGGATGTCGAGTATGTCGATTCGATCAAGCGCGACATACACTGGCTCGGTTTCGACTGGGCCCTCGAGCGCTATGCGTCGGACTACTTCGACCAGCTTTACGAGTGGGCGATCGTCCTTATAAAGAAGGGGCTTGCCTACGTTGACGACCAGACGCAGGAGCAGATCCGCGAGACGCGCGGAACGGTATCTGAACCGGGCAAGGAGTCGCCGTGGCGCAACCGTTCGGTAGAGGAGAACCTCGACCTGTTCGAGCGCATGCGCGCCGGAGAGTTCCCCGATGGATCGAAGGTGCTGCGCGCCAAGATCGACATGTCGCACCCGAACATGCTCTTCCGCGACCCGATCATGTACCGCATAATCCACGCCGAGCATCACCGTACGGGCAACAAGTGGTGCATCTACCCGATGTACGACTATGCTCACGGACAGAGCGACTCCATCGAGCACATCACGCATTCGATCTGCACACTCGAGTTCGACGTTCACCGCCCGCTGTACGACTGGTTCATCAAGGCGCTGGATATATATCCGTCGCACCAGTACGAGTTCGCACGCCTGAACCTCACCTATACGATGATGTCGAAGCGCAACCTGCTCAAGCTGGTGAACGAGGGCGTTGTCATGGGCTGGGATGACCCGCGCATGCCGACCATCTGCGCGCTGCGCCGCAAGGGCTATACGCCGGCATCGGTGCGTGCGTTCGCCGAGATGGTGGGTGTGGCCAAGCGCGACAACGTGATCGATCTGGGCAAGCTCGAGTACTGCGTACGCGAGGACCTGAACAAGGTGGCCGAGCGCCGTATGGCCGTTCTCAATCCGTTGAAGGTGGTGATCACGAACTATCCAGAAGACAAGGTTGAGATGTTCCGTTGCGTGAACAATCCCGAGGACGAGAGTGCCGGTACGCGTGAGGTGCCGTTCTCGCGCGAGCTCTATATCGAGCGCGACGACTTCATGGAGAATCCTCCGAAGAAGTATTTCCGCCTGCAGCCGGGTGGCGAGGTGCGCCTGCGCTACGCCTACCTGATCAAGTGCGAGGAGGTGGTCAAGGATGCCGATGGCAACATCGTTGAATTGCGCTGCACCTACGATCCGATGTCGGGCGAAGGTTCGTCGAGCGACGGACGTCGCGTGAAGGGCGTTATTCACTGGGTATCGGCTCGCCATGCCGTCGAGGCAGAGGTACGCCTGTTCGATACGCTGTTCCGCACCGAGGACCCGAACGACACCTCCGAAGGTCAGACCTCGTGGGAGGACAACCTCAATCCCAACTCCATGGTCAAGATCAAGGCATGGCTCGAGCCGTCGCTGCGCGAGCAGCCGGTCGGCAAGACCGTGCAGTTCGAGCGTGTGGGCTATTTCTGCCCCGATACCGATTCGACGCCTGAACATCTGGTGTTCAACCGTACGGTTACGCTCAAGGATTCGTGGGCCAAGATGAATAAATAAAATAAGTACTGCATATGTATGGCGGCTGCCGCGAATCGCGACGGCCGCCATTTTTTGTCGCTTCTGCGGTTTTGCCGAAATTGTTGATAAAATATTGACAATATTCCTGCGGCGGGCGATGCCAAGCCGAAAATTATCCTTACTTTTGCGAGCAACAAAAACCGAAGTCCCATGTCATTTATCAATGAAAGGGTGCAACCTGAAGGACTGACATTCGATGATGTTCTGCTTGTACCCGCCTATTCAGAAGTGTTGCCGCGAGAAGTCGATCTCCGAAGCCGTTTTTCGCGAAATATCAACCTCAATATTCCGATCGTTTCCGCCGCCATGGATACCGTTACCGAGGCGGAACTGGCCATAGCGCTTGCGCGTGAGGGTGGTATCGGTGTGATTCACAAGAATATGACCATAGCCGAGCAGGCTGCTCAGGTCCGCCGTGTGAAGCGTGCCGAGAACGGTATGATCTACGATCCGATCACCATATCGAAGGATCAGACTGTGGGCGATGCGCTGCGCCTGATGCACGAAAACAAGATCGGCGGTATTCCGGTAGTGGCTGAGGACCGCAAGCTGATCGGTATCGTCACCAATCGCGACCTGCGTTTCCAGCGCGACATGAAGCGTCTCATCAGTGAAGTCATGACTCCAGCCGAGAGGCTTATAACGACTCATAATTCGGCCTTGGAGAACGCTTCTGAAATTCTTCTTCGCAACAAGATCGAGAAGTTGCCCGTAGTCGATGACGAAGGCCGTCTGGTCGGGCTCATCACATATAAGGACATAACCAAGGTACAGGACCATCCCAATGCATGCAAGGACGACAAGGGACGTCTGCGTGTGGCTGCCGGCATAGGCGTTACGCCGGATGCCATGTTGCGTGTCAAGGCTCTGGTCGACGAGGATGTCGATGCCGTTGTAATAGATACGGCTCACGGCCATTCGAAGGGTGTTGTAGCCCTGCTGCGCAAGGTCAAGGCCGAATATCCGACGCTCGACGTGGTTGTCGGCAACATCGCTACGGCCGAGGCTGCCGAGTTCCTTATCAAGGAGGGAGTCGACGGTATCAAGGTCGGCATAGGTCCCGGTTCGATCTGCACGACGCGAATAATCGCCGGTGTGGGTGTTCCGCAGCTTTCGGCCATCTACGACGCTTCGACCGTTGCCCGCAAGTACGATATTCCGTTGATCGCCGACGGCGGTTTGCGCTATTCGGGCGATATAGTCAAGGCTCTGGCTGCAGGCGGCGACTGCGTGATGATAGGGTCGATGTTCGCCGGCGTCGAGGAGGCTCCGGGCGAGACAATCATATACAACGGCCGCAAGTTCAAGACCTATCGCGGCATGGGTTCGATCGACGCCATGAAGGCCGGTTCGAAGGACCGATATTTCCAGGGTGACGAGACGAACGTCAGCAAACTGGTTCCCGAAGGAGTCGTTGCACGTGTCCCGTTCAAGGGGAGCCTGAGTGAAACCGTATATCAGCTCGTTGGCGGTCTGCGTTCCGGTATGGGCTACTGCGGTGCGAAGAATATCGAGACGCTCAAGAGCGCGAAGTTCATACGCATCACCTCGTCTGGCATGCTCGAGAGCCATCCTCACGACGTGGCAATCACGCGCGAGGCTCCTAACTATTCGAGCGAACGCTAATGTATGGCGGGCCGTACGATAACGGTTTGCCGCTACGCATGAATGAAAACAACAGATTGAATGGAAAAGATATTGATTCTCGATTTCGGGTCGCAGTATACCCAGCTCATAGCGCGCCGCGTTCGTGAGATGAACGTCTACTGCGAGATACACCCGTACAACAAGATTCCGGCCATCGACTCAACGGTTCGGGGCGTGATCCTTTCGGGCAGTCCTTCGTCCGTTCGCGATGCAAACGCTCCGATACCCGATCTCTCGGGCATCAAGGGCGTGCTGCCGTTGCTCGGCGTATGCTATGGAGCGCAGTATCTCGCATCGGCCTATGGCGGTGAAGTTCAGCCGGCCCCCAGCCGCGAGTACGGCAGGGCCATGCTGACCGTAACCGACGCAGATGACGAGTTGATGCGCGGGCTTCCGTCGCCGACTCAGGTGTGGATGTCGCACGGCGATACGATCACGTCGGTGCCGGAGCAATACCATATCGTTGCAAGTACGGAAGATGTCCGCGTGGCCGCCTTCCATATCGAGGGCGAGCGTACGTGGGGCATACAGTTCCACCCCGAGGTATATCACTCGACCGACGGACGGGTGCTGCTTCAGAACTTCGTCGTAGGCATCTGCGGCTGCACGCAGTCGTGGACCTCGGAGAGTTTCGTCGAGACGACGGTTGCCGACCTGCGCGCCAGGATAGGTGACGACAAGGTGGTACTCGGACTCTCGGGCGGTGTCGACTCGACCGTTGCCGCCGTACTGCTTCACAAGGCCATAGGCGACAATCTCTACTGCATATTCGTCGATTCGGGCCTGCTTCGCAAGAATGAGTTCGACGAGGTGCTGGCTTCGTACAAGGGCATGGGCCTTAACGTCAAGGGCGTGAAGGCTCACAAACGCTTCTTCGACGACCTGAAGGGCCAGACCGACCCCGAAAAGAAACGCAAGGCCATAGGCCGCGATTTCGTCGAGGTGTTCAACATCGAGGCACAGCAGCTTGAAAATGTCAAGTGGCTGGCTCAGGGTACCATATATCCCGATGTCATCGAGTCGGTTTCGGTCAACGGACCGTCGGCCACGATCAAGTCTCACCATAATGTCGGCGGACTTCCCGAAAAGATGAACCTGAAGATCGTCGAGCCGTTGCGCCTGCTGTTCAAGGACGAGGTGCGCCGCGTTGGACGCGCGCTCGGTATCGACCCGTTGATTCTGAACCGTCATCCGTTCCCGGGACCGGGTCTCGCAATCAGGGTACTTGGTGAGGTAACGCCCGAACGTGTTGCCATACTGCAGGAGGTGGACAAGATCTATATCGATGCCCTGCGTGCGTGGGATCTTTACGACAAGGTATGGCAGGCCGGAGCCATCCTGCTGCCCGTCAAGAGCGTCGGCGTCATGGGCGACGAACGTACATACGAGAGCTGCGTGGCGTTGCGTGCCGTAGCTTCGACCGACGGCATGACGGCCGACTGGGTACACCTGCCTTATGAATTTCTGGCCGAGGTGTCGAACGACATCATAAACAAGGTCAAGGGGGTGAACCGCGTAGTTTACGACATCTCGTCGAAACCGCCCGCCACGATCGAATGGGAATAGACTCGCACAACCGATATGAGTTTTTCGGACGGAGCCTTCAACACGTTGAAGGCTCCGTTTCTTTGTCAACTTTGGCCCATGTTTGTCAGCCGGGCATTTTTTTGTTAATTTTGCATGTCAAACACATGCGGTATGGGACACGAAGATCATATACATCAGCACGTGCATTCGCACGACCATTCACATCTTGTCGAGGCGGGCTCCATTGGCCGCGCACTCGTCATAGGCATAGTTCTCAATGTGGCATACGCCGCCGCCGAGTTCGGTGTCGGTCTGTGGCAGGGATCCATGGGATTGATTGCCGATGCCGGTCACAATCTGAGCGATGTTGCGGGACTGCTGCTGGCGCTTGTCGCCGTTAAGCTGGTTCAGAAGCATGCGACGGCGCAATATACGTTCGGCTACAAGAAGGCTTCCGTTCTGATATCGCTGGTTAATGCAGTGATACTTCTTGCGGCGGTTGTCGGCATTGTCTGGGAGAGCGTCCGCAAGTTTTTCAATCCCGAGCAGGTCGAAGGTTGGACCGTTGCCGTTACGGCAGCCGTCGGTGTTGTTGTCAACTTCATATCGGCCCGTCTGCTTATGGGCGGTAAGGAGCACGATCTCAATGTCAAGGGAGCATATCTGCACATGATACTCGATGCGCTGGTTTCGATCGGCGTTGTCGTGTCTGGAGTAGTCATCTCGCTTACGGGGTGGAACTTCATTGACCCGATCATAGGTATAGTCGTTGCTGCGGTAATAGTCTACTCGTCGTGGAATCTGCTTACGGCTTCGTTGAGGCTTGCTGTCGACGGCGTACCCGATGGTATCGACATGGACAAACTTGTACGAGACATGGAGAGTGTCGAGGGCGTGAGCGAAGTGCACCATGTGCATGTTTGGGCCCTGAGTACGACCGAAACGGCCATTACGGCACATATCGTGGTCAATGACATGTCGCGTTCGGATGCCGTGCGGGCCGCCGAACGTCGGCTGCTCGGACGATCGGGCATATCGCATGCCACGCTCGAGGTCGAGACTCATCGCGGCGACGCCTGCGGCGAGTGCTGCTGACAAGCGGATGCAGCCATGAAAAAAGCGGTACATTTCCTTCGGGAAGTGTACCGCTGCCTGGTTATGAGTATAGTATCTTTTATTCCACTATAGTCACGTTAACCGCCTGTTCGCCTTTGGCGCCCTGTCCGATCTCGAATTCTACTTTCTGTCCTTCGCTGAGGGCCTTGAAACCCTCCTTGACGATACCCGAGAAGTGGACGAATATCTCTTTGCCGTCTTCGGCGATAATAAATCCGTAGCCTTTCTTGCTATCGAACCATTTTACTTTGCCTGTCATATGAAGTTTATTAAAAGTTTAGGTATAACAAATATAGCAAAAAAGATGGCGTCGCGCAAAACTTTCGGGTAATTATTTTCGGTTTAGCCTAAAATGAGTTATTTTTGTGGGAAGTACCAATAAAAACGCTTTTTGCAATGATCAACAAGATTAAACTGGCCATAGTGGCGCTGCTCGGATTCTCGACGGCGTGCTCGAGCGTGAAGCAGACGACAAAAAGCAAAGACGATAAAACCCCGTCGGAAGAGGTTACGCCTGCCATAAAGGTGATGTACGGAGTGCCGTCGCCGCGACCCGTTGATCCGTCGGAGAAGGAGCCTGCTCCCTTGAAGCAGGAGGCCGTAAAGGTTGAAAACCCCATTGAGGTCAATTCCGCCGAGGAGAAGTGATGCGTCCGGGTCTGCGCAAGAGAATTGCTCTGCGGCTGTTTGCCGACATGTATGCCGACAAGGTTGCCCGTCATGAACTGCGGACGCTGTTCTGGGAGATGACTTTGCGGTGTAATCTTGCGTGCCGTCATTGCGGCAGCGACTGTCGTGCCGACTCATCGGTTGCTGACATGCCGTTGGCGGATTTTCTCAAAGTCCTCGACGAGGAGATTACGCCGCATGTGCGTCCGAAGGATGTGCTGATCGTCTTTTCTGGCGGCGAGGTCCTCGTGCGGGACGATCTCGAGGAGGCCGGCCGTGCCGTCACTGAAAGAGGCTACGCCTGGGGTATGGTTACCAACGGCATGCTGTTGACGGAGAAACGTCTTGCCGGCCTTGTCGATTCGGGCCTGCGTTCGCTCTCCGTAAGTCTCGACGGCTTTGCCGATACCCACAACTACATACGCCGCAATCCGTTGGCTTTCGATCGCGCCGTAGCGGCGATCGATGCCGTCGTGGCGCGCCCGGCGCTGGCGTTCGACGTCATAACATGCGTTACGTCGCCCATGGTCCCGCGTCTTGGTGAGTTCGCCGGGTGGCTCGTATCGCGCGGCGTACGGTCGTGGCGTATCTTCTCGATATTTCCGGCCGGAAGGGCCGAAGGCGACGATACGCTGTCGCTGTCGAACGAAGAGTTCCGTGCGGTTCTCGACTTCATAGTTCGTACGCGCCGTCAGGGCCGTATTGATGTCAGCTATGCATGCGAGGGCTTTCTGGGCGACTACGAAGCCGAAGTGCGCGACGATTTCTACCAGTGTGCCGCCGGCGTGTCGGTAGCATCGATAAGGGTCGACGGATCGATTTCGGGGTGTACGAGCGTGCGCTCCGACTTCACGCAGGGAAACATCTACAGGGACCATTTCTGGGATGTGTGGCAGAACCGCTTCGAGCCATTCCGCAACAGGGAGTGGGCACGTACGGGCGAATGCGCCGAGTGCGACATGTTCCGATATTGTCAGGGCGGCGGAATGCACCTGCGCGACAACGACCGTCACCTCATGTATTGCCATTACAAGAAACTTTTATAAACATATCCAAACCTGAATTCATGAAACGATTTTACCTTATTGTCTCGGCCGTGAGCCTTTTTTTTGCTGTGTCGTGCGGCGGCAGCGATGTGCCCGTCTATCTCGATGACAGCAAGCCAATTGAGGATCGCGTCGAGGATGCCTTGAGCCGCATGACGCTCGAGGAGAAGATAGCCATGCTGCATGCTCAGTCAAAGTTTTCGTCACCGGGAGTCCCGCGCCTTGGTATTCCCGAGGTGTGGTGCTCGGACGGCCCTCACGGTATCCGTGAAGAGGTGCTGTGGGACGAGTGGGGCGGCGCCGGATGGACCAACGACTATTGTACGGCATTTCCGGCTTTGACATGCCTTGCCGCCTCGTGGGATCCGTCGATGTCGGCCATCTACGGCAAGGCCATCGGCGAGGAGGCGCGCTACCGCAACAAGACCGTGCTGCTCGGCCCGGGCGTGAATATCTATCGCACGCCGCTCAACGGACGTAACTTCGAGTATATGGGCGAGGACCCGTATCTTGCCGGCCGCATGGTCGTTCCCTACATTCGCAACGTTCAGGAGCAGGGCGTGGCCACATGCCTCAAGCACTTTGCGCTGAACAATCAGGAGTACCATCGCCATGACGTCAATGTCGAGGTAAGCGACCGTGCCCTGTATGAGATTTATCTGCCTGCATTCAAGGCCGGAGTCGTCGAGGGCGGAACATGGTCTGTCATGGGATCGTACAACCTTTACGGCGGCGAACACTGCTGCCACAACAAACGCCTGCTTGTCGACATACTGCGTGGCGAGTGGGGCTTCGACGGTACGGTCATATCTGACTGGGGCGGCGTGAGCGATACGCGTCAGGCTCTCGACAACGGCCTCGACCTCGAGTTCGGAACATGGACCGACGGCCTCGCACGCAACAGCGGCGGCAGCGATGCCTACAACAACTACTATATGGCCAACCCGTTGCTGGAGTTGATCCGCTCGGAGGAGGGTGACGCGGCAAAGGCCGATATCGCCAAGGTCGATGACAAGGTGCGCAACATCCTGCGCATGATCTTCCGCACGTCGATGGACCGTACGCGTCCGTACGGATCGTTCGCGACGCAGGAGCATGCCGACGTGAGCCGCCGCATAGCCGAGAACGGTATCGTGCTGCTCAAGAACGACAATGCCGTGTTGCCCATATTGCCCGACAGTGTCTCGAAGATACTGGTTGTCGGCGAGAATGCGGCGCGCCGCATGACCATCGGCGGCGGCAGTTCGTCGTTGAAGGTCAAGTATGAGGTGCTGCCTGTCGAGGGTATGCGCAACGTCTACGGCGAAGATCGTATCGTCTTCATGAAGGGCTATTCGAGCGATTCCGACGAGAAGGTCGAGTCGCTTGACGAACTTCGTGCGGCTGCAGCCGAATGCGATGCCGTTGTTTTCTTCGGCGGTCTGAACAAACGCGGACATCAGGATTGTGAGGGAGGCGACCGTCAGGAGTATGGTCTGCCTTACGGACAGGATGCCGTCATCGAGGCACTGGTTGAGGCCAACCCGCGTACGGCTGTCGTCATAATCAGCGGCAATGCCGTTGCCATGCCGTGGGTAGACGACGTACCCGCCATTGTCGAGGGCTGGTATCTCGGTACGGAAGCCGGCAATGCTCTTGCAAACGTCATCTCGGGTGCCGTCAATCCGTCTGGCAAGCTGCCATTTACCTATTATGCGAAACTTGAGGATTGCGGAGCACATGCCTTTGATGAAGCATGCTATCCGGGTGTCGCTTCCGAAACCGATGAACGAAAAATATATGACGAGCGTTACAGCGAAGACATCTTCGTCGGATATCGTTGGGTCGACCTCTACAATATCGAGCCGACATTCCCGTTCGGTCACGGTCTCAGCTATACGACCTTCGAATACTCCAATCTGCAGCTCGACAGAACGACGATGCCCGTCGACGGCAAACTGACCGTGACGGTTGATATCCGCAATACGGGTTCTGTGCGAGGTGGTGAGGTCGTGCAGCTATATGTCGGTGACAACGAATCGACGGTAGAGCGCCCGGTTCGTGAGCTCAAGGCTTTCGACAAGGTGTTCCTCGATCCGGGAGAGACGGCAACCGTCAGGTTCGAACTTGACCGTACGGCACTGCAATATTTCGATGCCGCCAAACATGACTGGCAGGTCGAACCGGGAGTATTTACCGTGTATGTCGGTTCGTCGTCGCGCGATCTGCGCGAAAAAGCCGAGTTTACGGTGGAAGGGTAACCGCGAACGTCTTGATGTAAAAACTACGGGCAAGCTTTCAGGCTTGCCCGTAGTTTTTTGCGGATACAAAAAAGCCGCGAATCGATAGGATTGCGGCCTTGTCGAGGTACCCGGATTCGAACCGGGGACCCCCTGCTCCCAAAGCAGGTGCGCTAACCGGACTGCGCTACACCTCGTTTGCGGCTGCAAAGATAACCGCTTTTTTGGTTACGTGCAACTTTTTCGGATGCAGAACGCCGAAATGCCGTGATGGCAGTGTTAAAACCTGCGGCAGCGTGAGTGCCGACCCGTGTTTTTTCGTATCTTTGTTAAACATAAACGATAAGATGATGAAACGGGTATTTTTGTTTGCAGCCTTTTTGCTGATGTCGCTTGGTGCGGTGTCGCAGGATCTGGTGGTCGCCACCTACAACCTTCGCAACGATAATGAATCGGACCGCCGTGCCGGAAACGGATGGGACAGGCGTCGCGACAAGGTGTGCGATATCATAGAGTACAACGGGTTCGATATTTTCGGGACGCAGGAGGTCAAGCACGGCATGCTGCTCGACATGTGTGCGGCGTTGCCCGGGTACGGATATGTAGGCGTTGGACGTGACGACGGTGCAACCGGCGGCGAATATTCGCCGATTTTCTATCGCAAAGATCGGTTCACGCTTCTCGACGGCGGCACGTTCTGGCTCTCGCCGCAGCCTGACCGCCCGAGCAAGGGCTGGGATGCGGCCCTGCCGCGTATATGTACGTGGGGACGCTTTCGGGATGAAAAGTGCGGCCGTGAGTTGTGGTTCTTCAATCTGCACATGGATCACATAGGCGTTGTGGCCAGACGCGAGAGTGCAAAGATGGTCGTCGATACGATCGGACGCATGTGCGGCGCCGGTGCCGACGTGATCCTCACGGGCGATTTCAATGTCGACCAGCATAACGAGATATACGGCGTGTTGACCGGCCCCGGTACGGTTGTCGATTCGTTTGTCGAGGCTGACAGGCGTTATGCCCGAAACGGAACGTTCAACGCTTTCGACCCGCAGGCATGGTCCGACAGCCGTATCGACCATGTACTGGTTACGCCGACGTGGCACGTATGCAGTTATGCCGTGCTGACCGACGTCTACTGGAGCGAGGTTGCGGATGCCGAGAAACAGGGCTCGGATAATTTTCCACGCGAGTTGTCGTATAGGCAATATGAGGTGCGCCTGCCTTCGGATCACTATCCGGTGGTCGTGAAACTCGAATATGCCGACAGGTGACATTCCGCCTGCTGAATGAACTTGTGCGCCACGGCCTTTGCAGAGGCTGTGGCGCATCTGTTTTTGAGGGCCGGGGTGTGCGGAAGTTCGTGTCATGATAAAAAAAGGTTGAAAATATTTGTATTAATGAAATAATTGCTACTTTTGCAACTGCATGGGTTTCCCGGGAGACGCGCTCTCGAGGGAATTAAAAGGGAATGCCGTGAAAATCGGCGACAGTTCCCGCTGCTGTAAGTTCCTGCCCGCAAGGGCACACGAGGTTTCGGCAATCTTTTAGCCACTGCCTGTCTGACAGGTCGGGAAGGCGCCGGAATCGGAACGAGTCAGAAGACCTGCCCGTGCATTATACGTTTTGCGACCTGCGGAGGACGGGGCAGAATTCGGACAGTATTCAGCATATATCGTTCAACGGTATTATTCATTGTCGGAGTCGGGCATCTCCTTGCGGAGCGGTTACGTCGGGAAGTACGTGTGGCTGCGGTTGTCGCAAAGCTTTGTTGCAGAATTGATATTTTTACGAAACATCCAGGTACCGGATGCGTTGTGTAAAATACGATTATAACAGACAATGACTTTTAATGTAAATTTAGAGATGAACAAATTTAGACTTTTGGCATTTGTGCTTTTGGCATCAGGTGTCGTTGCGTGCAGCAAGGAGGAGAACACTAACCCGACGGTTGATCCCGAACCAGCGACCGTAGTTGATTTCGAGGAGGCCGAACTTGGCGATATCACCATGGACGGTTATAATCCTACGACATATCACAACGTATTGACAGGTAAACCTCAGGCCGGGTTGTGCGTGGACGAGGACAATGCATATCTGGTGGACTGCATGGTATATGACGGTCTGCTCTATACCGAGAACGGCGTATCGTTCGGATCGTTCTACTCCGACTTCAAGGAGTTGTGGGGCGGTATTTACGATACGTGCTATGGTTTTGTCTTCTCGTCAAACCATGATGTGGAGGACGGTACTGTGGCAAACCAGTACAGCGTTTATTCGGCTACCAACGGCGACAACAAGTTCGCCGTGGCGTATGACGGTTCGTGGTGGAGCCCAACGTATCAGCAGCTTTACGGTACGTACGATCTCTCGACCTTCGTACTTGAGAAGAGTGCTACGGTACGCAGTGCCAGGTTTGCGCTTACGACCTATACCTACAAGACCATCATGGCTACCGACCCCAATGTAAACTATGCCATCAAGGCTACGGGCTATCTCAACGGTTCGGAGACGGCAACACTCTCTATTGCACTGGCCAAGAACGGAACTGTCATTACGGACTGGACCGAGGTCGACATGAGCGGCCTGGGCGTTGTGGATAAGGTCACCTTCACCGTAGACTGGAGCAATACATCGTCGGCAGTCAACAGCCCCGAGAAATGGTTGCCTTTCTACTGGTGCATTGATGATGTGGAGATAGAACTTGAATAAAAAGTTTTTTGCCGAACTTTTGTGGGGGAGTTGCCTGCGTGCATGATGAGGACGCAGGTAACTCTTTGGTTTGAAGAGTCGGCGGATTTTGGTAATTTTGCAGTTCGATATGAGAAGGTCAGTTGAAACAGCGTTGGCGGCAGCCTGTATTGTGTTGTCCGTGTCGTGCAACCGTGACGGTTTCATCGAGGAGAAGACCGGAGGAGATGATACCCGTCGTCCGGTTACCGGGACGAGTTCCTCGACGGCTTCGAAGGTATTCGAGTATACGCCGGCGCCGGGCCAGTTCATCGGTGATGTGATCCTGAGCGGTTTCGACGGCAGCGAGACGACGCCCGAGGCGGCCTGTGCTTATGCCGAACGGCGCCTTTCGGAGCGTAACTACGTGTCGCTCGGCGGTTTCGGCGGCTATATCGTCGTGGGCTTCGACCACAGCATCGACAACGATGGTGGCTACAACATAGCAATCGAAGGCAACTCGATGGCCGGCAGTTCCGAACCCGGAATCGTCTGGGTCATGCGTGACGAGAACGGCAACGGACTTCCCGACGATACGTGGTACGAGCTCAAGGGCTCGGAATATGGTGCCGAAGGAACCTTGAGCGGCTATTCCGTGACCTACTACCGTCCCGAGAACGCAAAATCGCCCGTGAGATGGACCGACAGCCTTGGCGGGGAGGGTGAGATAGACTATATCAGGGCACACTCTCAGGACAGTTACTATCCGGCGTGGGTCGAAGCGGATTCATATACGCTGACAGGTACCCGTCTTGCACCCAAAAACTATGTCGACGAAGAGACGGGCAACTGGGTGCAGCCTCCCTACGACTGGGGCTATGCCGACAACTTCAGCCCCGTTGACCGGCTAACGGACGACGACAACGCCAATGCCGATCCCAGCAGCAACCACTTCAAGATAAGCAATGCCGTTACGGCCGACGGCCGTGCGGCCAACCTGCCGTACGTCGATTTCGTGAAGGTGCAGACGGCGCTCAATACCAAGAGCGGCGGTTTGGGTGAGAACTCCACGGAGGTCTTTTCGGTTTCGGACTTCAACATGACGAAATATTCGGAGTGACATGCGTCGTGCATTCCATACTCTGTTGACGGTGCTCGCTTCGGCGGGCATCTGGTCGTGTATGGACTATGGCCCGCAGCCCGAGGAGCGCTTTTCGGAGAGCGGCAAGGGCGTATTCATCGTCAACGAGGGCAATTTCAATTTCGGCAACGCTTCGCTGTCGTATTATGATGTCGCCGGCATGCGTGTCGAAAATTCCGTCTTCAGCCGCGCCAACGGCATATCACTCGGCGACGTGGCGCAGTCGATGACCGTGCATGACGGCCGCGGATATGTCGCCGTGAACAATTCGGGCGTCGTCTTCGTCATAGATCTGTCTACGTTCCGGCTTGTCGGCATGCTCGAAGGACTCACTTCGCCGCGCTACGTTCACTTCGCGAGCGACACCAAGGCCTACGTTACGGACCTTTACGATACGCGCATTACGATCTTCGATCCGACGACCATGCAGGTTACGGGTCATGTCGAGACGGGCCGCACGTCGACCGAACAGATGGTGCAGTACGACCGCTACCTTTTCGTCAACTGCTGGTCGTACGACAACCGGATACTGGTCATCGATACGGAGACGGACGAGGTTTGCGACGAAATAACCGTCGGCATACAACCGACCTCTCTCGTGCTCGACCGCAACGGCAAGATCTGGACCATAACCGACGGTGGATATGAAGGCAGTCCCTACGGATACGAGGCTCCGGCGCTTTACCGCATCGATGCCGCCACGCGCAAGGTCGAACGCGAGTTTCTCTTTGTTTTGGGCGATGCTCCGTCCGAAATTCGCATTGACGGTGACGGCGGTACGCTCTACTTTATCAACGGCGGCGTATGGCGCATGAGCGTCGATGCCGACCGGTTGCCCGACGAACCCTTCATCCCCGGTAGCGGAACGATATATTACGGTCTCGGGGTCGATCCCGAAACGTCGGAGGTCTATGTGGCCGACGCCGTAGACTACATGCAGTCGGGTGTTGTCATGCGTTACTCGCCGACAGGCGAGCTGCTCGACAGTTTCAGGGTGGGAGTGACCCCGGGCGATTTCTGTTTTGTAAGGTGACGATGCGTAGCAGGGTAGTCATATCGTTGTTGCTGATGCTGCTGCCGTTCGTGACGGCGGCTCAGGAGGAACGGCCCGCATGGTCGCTCGACATCGACAGCGTGGAGGTGGTGACCGAACGCCATATAAAGGACATAGGCGTTCAGAAGAGCGAGATGGATACCACCGTGCTGCATCAGAACATATCGCTGTCGATGGCCGACGTGCTGACTCACAACTCTTCGCTCTTCATCAAGAGCTACGGACGCGCCACGCTTTCGACGGCCTCGTTCCGCGGAACGTCGGCCTCGCATACGCAGGTGACCTGGAACGGCATGAACCTCAATTCGCCGATGCTCGGAATGACCGATTTCTCGATGATCCCGGCATACTTCATCGACAGGGCCACGCTCTATTATGGCACATCATCCGTGAGTGTTTCGGGCGGAGGTCTTGGCGGTGCCGTCGCCCTTTCGACGGGACCGGTTTCGGAGCACGGTTTCGGCCTGCAGTTCGTGCAGGGCGTGGGGTCGTTCTCGACCTTCGACGATTATCTGCGGTTCACCTATTCCGACGGCCGCTGGTCGGTGTCGACACGTGTGGTCTACTCCGATTCCAAAAACAACTTCAAATATACCAACTACCGCCGCAAGACGGGCCTTGTCTTCGATGACACGGGCGCTCTTACTGGTTTCGAGTATCCGGTCGAACGCAACAAATGCGGCGATTTCCACGACCTGCATCTGCTGCAGGAGCTCTATTATGACGCCGGCAACGGACACCGTTTCGGTCTGGCGGCATGGTATGTCGACTCCGACCGCGGCGTGCCCATGCTCAATGTCGATTACCGTGACGATGCCGATTACAGCAACCGCCAGCGTGAAAATACATTCCGCGGCGTGATGTCATGGAGCATGATACGCGGGTCGCTGAAACTCGGGGCCCGTGCCGGATACATATACACCTATCTCGGTTATGACTATTCGCGCCAGATCGGCGGCGGCGAGTGGGCGCAGATGACACGGTCGCGCAGCTATGTGAATACCGTTTACGGCGCCTTCGATGCCGAGTACTACATCGGACGCAAGTGGCTCTTTACGGCCGGAATCACTGCCCATCAGAATTTCGTGGTCAGCAAGGACCGTAACATCATACGGCAGGACGGCAACAGCGCGATAGTGGGGTACGACAAGGCTCGTATCGAGCTCTCGGGACACGTGTCGGCCAAATGGCTGCCGACCGAACGCCTCGGCATATCGGTGACCCTGCGCGACGACTTCTACGGTACGGAGTTCACGCCGGTGATACCCGCTGCATTCCTCGATTTCGTGGCATCGAAACGCGGAAATGTCGTGCTGAAGGCATCGATCTCCCGCAACTACCGCTATCCGACACTCAACGACCTCTATTTCCTGCCGGGAGGTAACGACACGCTCCGCGTCGAACGCGGGTTCACGTATGACGGCGGTGTATCATTCCGTGTGGATGGCAACGGACGCTTATCGTTCGGCGGCGAGGTGACGGCATACGACTCCTATATCAACGACTGGATATGCTGGCTGCCCACGGCCAAGGGTTTCTGGTCACCGGTAAATATTCGCAAGGTACACAGTTACGGTGTCGAGCTGAAGGCCGATGCGACCGCGCGGTTCGGGCGTGACTGGCGGCTTGCCATCAAGGGAAGCTACGCATGGACGCCGTCGATCAACCTCGGTGATCCGGTGAACTGGGCCGACGAGTCGATCGGCAAGCAGCTCGTATATGTACCGCGCAATTCGGCGGCTGTGACGGGACGTCTCGACTGGCGCAGCTGGTCGCTTGCCTACGAGTGGACCTATTACGACAAGCGTTACACGACGTCGAGCAACGAGACGGCCACGCGTTTCGACGAGCTGGGCGAATACTTCATGAGCGACGTGTGGATCGAGAAGCGTTTTGCGTTCCGGTGGGCCGATCTCTCGGTGAAGGGTGTCATACGCAACCTTTTCAATGAGGAGTACGAGTCGGTGCTGGCACGGCCGATGCCGCGCATGAATTTCGAATTCTTCGTCGGCATAAAGCCGAAGTTCCAGAGCCGGAAGAAGTGACTGTCAATAAAAAAGAGGATCGAACAAATGTTCAATCCTCTTTTTTGTCGGGGAGACTGGATTCGAACCAGCGACCTCCAACTCCCGAAGCTGGCGCGCTAACCGGACTGCGCTACACCCCGAACTTTCGTGGCGCAAATATACAACTTTTTTTTATTATGACCTAATTGTTGACAATTTTTTTGCCGGCAGTGCGCTTTTCAATGAAACAGCCCCGAATTTTTCGGGGCTGTCGTGCAGTGTCAGTGGGTGAATACCTTGCCCAGCTGATGCTCCTGTTTCTCGTATTTGAGCCTCGACTGGGTGGGGTATTGCAACGTTTCGAATTCGGCCACGGCGTTGCGTATGTCGCTCAACAGCATGTCGGCCATGTCGCGCGACATGCCCTGCCGCGCCACGATGCGCATCACGACGATATTCTCCAGATTCTTCGGCAACGTGTATGCCGGAACCATCCATCCGCTCTGCTGCAGCGTTGCCTGCAGGTCGTAGAGCGTCCATTTCGCCGTCTTGTCGTATTCGGGATCCATGTACCAGATGAAGAGCGGGTTGACCAGCTTGTCGGCATAGTTCCTGAAGCACTTCATCTTGCCGATCTCGTCGTGGCAGTATTGCGCCACGTCCATCGAGCTCTGCTGTATTTCGCGGTAGCCGTCGAAGCCCAGACGTATGAAGTTGTAATACTGTCCGAGGATCTGTGCCGCGGGACGCGAGAAGTTGAGGCCCACCTGCGTGATGTTCGCGCCGAGATAGTTGACGCTGAACGACATGTCGCCCGGCAGATACTTCTTGTCGCGCCATACGGTCCAGCCCAGACCAGGATATACGAGGCCGTACTTGTGTCCCGACGTCGAGATCGAGAGTACCCATTTCAGACGGAAGTCCCACTTCTCCTCGGGCTTGAGGAAGGGCAGGATGAAACCGCCGGATGCCGCGTCGACATGTATCGGAATCTCGTAGCCGGTCTTTCGGTTGTAGGCGTCGAGTTCGCGGTCGAGTTCCTCGACGTTGTCGTTGAGGCCCGTCCACGTTACGCCGGCGATAGGTACGATGCAGATGGTGTTCTCGTCGCAGATCTCGAGGGCCTTTTTAACGTCGAGCGTGGGCTTGTCGAACGATACGGGAACGGTTCTCAATTCGATCTGCCACAGCTGGCAGAACTTCTCCCAAACGACCTGATATGCCGAGCTCATCACCAGATTGGGCTTGTCGTAGGGCTTGCCCTGCGCCTTGCGGCGTTCGCGCCAGCGCAACCATGCGGCGACGCCGCCCAGCATGCAGGCTTCGGACGAGCCGATGCCGACGGCTCCGGCCTTCCACTGCGCCTTCTCGGGTGAGTGCCACAGGTTGGCCAGAATGTTGATGCAGCGCCCGCACATTACGGCCACGCGCGGATATTCCGTCTCGTCGATGTAGTTCACGTTGATCGCCTCGTTCATCAGGCGGGTGGCGTAGTCATCCATGTAGGTGGTCACGAACGTGGCCAGATTGAGGCGCGGCTGCGTCTGCGGGTACGTCTCCTCCTTGACCATCTGGTAGGCTATTTCGGGTGTCGTCTTGTGCTGCGGTATGAATTCGGTCGGGGCCGACTGCAGCATCTGCTCCGAGCCGAATACGGCAGTGGTAGCATCGTCTTTACTGAGTTTTTCTCGATTCATTGCAATAAAGTTTTATTGATTTCGTATCCGTCAATTCCACAAATTGTGCCGCAAGCCGAAAAACAAAGGCCGAAAAATTTGGAGATCACCGGAATGTGTGATATATTTGTGATATCAAAATGATATTACAAAACCTGTTTGATATGGAAAATCGAAACTTTGAGTACACCGGAAGCCGCTGCAACGGTTTCGTGATGTTGTTTGTCGTGCTGCTGATGCTGGCGGCGGGGATTGCCTCGATCATTCTCGGCATTATCTACAGCGAGGCTCTGGCCAATATACTGATACCTGTCGGCATCGTGCTTCTGATCGTGATGCTGATTCTGGCATGCGGATTCATGTTGCTTGAGCCCAACGAGTCGCGCGTGCTGCTGTTTTTCGGCGAATACCGCGGCAATTTCTGCGAGACCGGTTACTGGTGGGTCAACCCCTTCATGTCGGTAAAGCGCATATCGCTGCGTGCGCGCAACCTCAATGTCGACCCCATAAAGGTGAACGACAAGACGGGCAACCCGATACTCATAGGTCTGGTTCTGGTATGGCGCATCAAGCGCGACGAGATCTACCGTGCCGTGTTCGACATCGACGCTCCGGCCAAGGAGAACGAACTTGCCGTTTCGTCGAGTGCCCGCATGCAGATTCTCGAAAACTTTGTCCGCGTGCAGAGCGATGCTGCGCTGCGTCAGGTTGCGGGGTGCTATGCCTACGATGATGCCGGTACGCAGACCGGCGAGCTTACGCTGCGTTCGAACAGCACCGATATCAACGAACAGCTCGAGGCCAAACTCAACGAGCGTCTGGCCATGGCCGGTATCGAGATCGTCGAGGCGCGCATCAACTATCTGGCCTATGCGCCCGAGATTGCGGCCGTGATGTTGCGCCGCCAGCAGGCCGACGCCATCATCGCCGCCCGCGAGAAGATCGTCGAGGGAGCCGTGACGATGGTCAAGATGGCACTGGACAAGCTTTCGGCCGAGGAGGTTGTCGAACTCGACGAGGAGAAGAAGGCCGCCATGGTAAGCAACCTGCTTGTAGTGCTGTGCGCCGACGAGGCCGCGCAGCCCGTATTGAATACAGGTACGTTGTATCAGTAAAATCAGCTCCGAAGTGGCTAAACGCGATACATCCGTAAAGAGTTTCGTGCTGCGTGTGGACGGCGAGACGATGGAGGCTCTCGAGAAGTGGGCCTCCGACGAGTTTCGCAGTATCAACGGGCAGCTGCAATGGATCATTGCCGATGCCTTGCGGCGCAGCGGCCGCATGCGCGGAGCCGCGACTGCGCCGAAGCGCATGAAAACGGGTGATGACGGTACGGACGATATCGAACAAAAACGCGATGGCGATGAAAAAATGGGTTAGAAATCTGTTCAGCGCGCGCCGCTGGCATGCGTTCATCTTCTCGCCGTTGTGGCTGGGACTGCCCGTTGCGGCGGCGCTGGCATTCGGCGTTGTCTGGGGCATGTACTCGCTCTCGTCAGATCCTGAGGTCGCAGCCCGCTGTGTGCGCAGAGCCCTGATCTCCGGCGGCTGTACGGCCTTTGCGTGGATTCTGGGCATGTTTGCGGCAAGCGGCCCCGATATCCCCGACAAGGAGGAAAATGCCGCGGCCGACAAATCGGCTGCATCCACGACCGATTCGGGGCCGTGGAGGGGATGGTTCGCTCTGGTTGGATGGTGTCTGCTCTTTTTGTTGCTCATCTCGATACCCGACATACGGATGGTCGTCGGCGAAGGCCGTCCGGTGATTGTCGGTGTCGTCGGTGTCGTCACCAAACTCTTTGCCGTCGTTGCCGTGGTCATTCCCGTATATGTGACCATGCATCGCCGGCAGTAGCCTGCTGTCGTAAAGTGTCGATGGACGGCGTGTGCGAAATCTTCGTTTTTTCTTTTGTCCCTGCACACGACTTTTCGTATCTTTGCAGGCGGTCTCCGATTATACGGTGACCGCCTGTTTCAATTATGACACGACTCGTAATATTCGATCTCGACGGTACGCTGCTGAATACCATAGGCGACCTTGCCGCAAGCTGCGACGCCGTCATGGAGATGCATTCGCTGCCCCGTCATACGCTCGATGAATACCGCCACATGGTTGGCCGCGGAATCCTGCGCCTCGTCGAGGCAGCCATACCCGAACCGCTGCGTACCCCGGAATTCATCGAGGAGGTGCGGCGCGACTTTGTCGATTACTATCTTGCACACATAGACGCCCATACACGTCCCTATGACGGCATTGCGGAACTTCTGGCGGAGCTGTCGGCCCGCGGAATAATGATCGCCGTGGCATCGAACAAGTTTCAGACCGGCACCGAGCGTCTGATACGTTCGTTTTTCCCGACGACGGAGTTCGTGGCCGTCTTTGGTCAGCGTGCGGGCGTGCCTTTGAAGCCCGATCCACGTGTCGACCGCGAGATAATGGATATGGCCGGCGTATCCGCCGCAGAGTGCATCCATGTCGGTGATTCGGGCGTAGACATGCAGACGGCCCGTGCGGCCGGTGTGCGTGCCGTTGGCGTCACGTGGGGATTCCGTTTTCGCGAAGAGCTTGTCGAGAATGGTGCGGACGTCATTATTGACAGACCTGCGCAACTTGTTGAACTGATATAGAACGATGAAAAAGATTGTGGTATTTACCGGTGCCGGAGTGAGTGCCGACAGCGGTCTGGCCACATTCCGCGATGCCGACGGATTGTGGGCCTCCTATCGTATCGAGGACGTATGTACGCCCGAAGCGTTGCGTGACAACCGCGCGACCGTGATCAAATTCTACAACGAACGCCGCCGCGAGCTTCTCGAGAAACAGCCCAATGCGGCGCACTATGCCATTGCTGAACTCGAAAAGCATTTCGATGTCGACGTCATTACGCAGAATGTCGACAACTTCCATGAACGTGCCGGTTCCACGCACGTGACGCACCTGCACGGCGAACTGACGAAGTTGCGCTCGTCGATCAATCCCGACCTGATAGTCCCGATCGACGGGTGGGAGCAGAAACTTGATGCCAAGGCTCCGGACGGCTCGCTTCTGCGTCCGCACATCGTATTTTTCGGGGAGTCGGTGCCGATGTTCGACAAGGCTGCGCGCATAGCGGCCACGGCCGACATATTTATCGTGGTGGGTACCTCGCTGGCGGTCTATCCGGCGGCTTCGCTGGTGCACTACGTGCGTCCAGACGTGCCGATATATCTGGTCGATCCGGGTACGCCCAACCTCGCGTTGATCCGCAACCCGCTGACGCATATCCGGGCGCGTGCGGCCGAAGGGGTCCCGCAACTCGTGGAAAAACTCGAACACGAATACCTTTAGACTCAAAAAGAGAGAGCCGTATCGACCGATACGGCTCTCTCTTTTTGCCTGTGCCGGACGCTATTCGTGCTTCTCGGCGAAATAGATATCGAGCAACTCCTTTGCCGCGATGAACGAACTGAGCTTTGCGTCGAGAACGCGACGTTCGACGTCGGCTATGCGCAACTCTATTTCGGGATTGCGATAGAAGTCGTTCTTGAGCGTCTCGTTTATGGTCTCGTACATCCAGTACTTGTTCTGCTGGTTGCGGTTGGACTGGAAGTATCCGTTTGCCTCGATATGATCGAGATACTCCTCGACGCCTTTCCATACCTCCTCGAGACCCGTATGGTCGACAGCGGAGCAGGTGTATACCCGGGCTCTCCACTCCGATTCGGGCAACGGGAAGAGGTGCAGCGCATTCTGGAACTGCGCCTTGGCAAGCTGCGCCTTGTTGACGTTCTCGCCGTCGGCCTTGGTTATGACCATCATGTCGGCCATCTCCATAATGCCGCGCTTGATTCCCTGCAGCTCGTCGCCCGCACCCGATATCTGCAGCAGCATGAACATGTCGACCATCGAGTGTACGGCCGTTTCGGACTGGCCGACGCCCACCGTTTCGATGAATATGACGTCGAAACCGGCAGCCTCGCACAGGATTATCGTTTCACGCGTCTTGCGGGCCACGCCGCCGAGCGAACCGGCCGAAGGCGAAGGGCGTATGAAGACGTCGGGATTCGACGAGATGCTCTCCATGCGGGTCTTGTCGCCGAGAATCGAGCCGCCGCTGCGTTCCGAACTGGGGTCGATTGCCAGCACGGCCAGCTTGTGGTGCAGCGACGTGACCATGTTTCCGATGGCCTCTATGAATGTCGATTTTCCGGCACCGGGAACTCCGGTTATGCCTATGCGTACCGACTTTCCCGAGTGGGGCAGGCAGCGCTCGATAATCTCCTGAGCCTGTGCGTAGTGATCGGGATTGCTGCTCTCTATGAGGGTGATGGCCTGCGAGAGAGTGGGTATGTCGCCTTTCAGAATGCCGTCGACGAACTCGTCGGTCGAGAGTGTGCGACGTCTTTTGCGTACGAAGTAGGGGCTTACGATCGGTTGGTCTTCCACGCCTTCCGTAACGTTGAGCGCCGATCCGTGATGGGCATCGACATACTCTTTTTCGTAGTGTTCTATTTTAGTGTGTCCCATTTTTACCTGATGTCAGTTTATCGAAAAAATCATCTTCTATCGTTACCGGATTCCCGAACCACAATGCCTTGCCGCGGCTGTCGACTACCACGCCGAAGGGTACGTATGTGACACCGAATGCCGCAAATATGTCGCCGTTGGGGTCGAGAGCCGTTCCTATGTATTCGCCGGAACATTCGCGCAGCAGCTTGTTGATGTTTTCGGGCTTTTCGGCCGTGATGAACACCACGCCGATATTCGGGCCGAAACGGTCGGCGCGCTCCCTTATCTTCATGAACGATTCGATGCACGGAACGGTAGTCGAGTGTACGAACTCGATATATGTGTATCGTGATTTGCGCGGAACGGCATTGTCGAGCCATGAGTGGATTTTGATTTTGGGCACGCGCTCGTCCAGAGCTACCCGCTGGGCCTGAGCCCTGAAGCCGGTGGCAAGAGTCAGAAGAGCGATGACCGGTAAAATAAATCTCATGATTCGCATGTGTTATTACCAGCGAAGATAATAATTATTTCGTAAAGGACGAGTTTGGATTGCGATTTATTGCCTGAAATGCGATTTTATGGACGGAACGTGTGAAAAAACGGTCGAATTAATTTCTTTAATTCGAATAGAAGGCGTATCTTTGTAGAGTTTGTGTCGGAGGGAAGATACGAACGGCTGAAGAATATTCAATTAACATTATAAAAAACCTTAAATTCAAAGAGTTATGAAAGTATCACACATCGAGCATCTCGGCATCGCCGTCAAGAGCCTTGACGAGGCCATTCCCTATTGGGAGAACGTATTGGGACTGAAGTGCTACGCCATCGAGGAGGTAGCCGACCAGAAGGTACGTACGGCATTCTTCAAACTCGGTCAGACCAAGATCGAGCTTCTTGAGCCGACGAGCGAGGATTCGACCATCGCAAGTTTCATCGAGAAGAGGGGTATAGGTATCCATCACATGGCGCTTGCCTGCGAGAATATCGAGGAGCAGCTGGCCGATGCGGCAGCCAAAGGCATCCGTCTGATCGACGCAACGCCGCGCAAGGGTGCTGAAGGCATGACCATCGCATTCCTTCACCCGAAGTCGACGCAGGGCATTCTGACCGAGTTGTGCGAGAACAAAAACAAGTAAACGAAAACATAAATTCAACTATGAGCGAAATTCAGAAACAAGTCAGCTTACTGATTGAGAATCGCGAACAGGCCCGTTTGGGCGGCGGCCAGAAGGCTATCGACAAACAGCACGAGAAGGGCAAGTACACGGCCCGCGAGCGTATACAGATGTTGCTCGACGAAGGCAGCTTCGAAGAGTTCGACATGTTCGTAACGCATCGCTGCACGGACTTCGGCATGGACAAGAAGCACACCTTCGGTGATGGCGTGGTTACCGGATACGGAACCATCGACGGCCGTCTGGTTTACATCTATGCCCAGGACTTCACCGTGACGGCCGGATCGCTGTCGATCACCATGGCGGAGAAGATCTGCAAGGTGCAGGACATGGCAATGCGCAACGGTGCTCCGTGCATCGGCCTCAATGACTCGGGAGGCGCCCGTATTCAGGAGGGTATCAATGCACTGGCAGGATATGCCAACATCTTCCAGCGCAACGTGCTGTCGTCGGGCGTGATACCTCAGATATCGGCCATTCTCGGACCGTGCGCTGGCGGTGCGGTATATTCTCCCGCCCTGACCGATTTCATCATCATGAAGCGCGAGACTTCGAACATGTTCCTTACGGGCCCGAAGGTCGTGAAGACCGTGACGGGTGAGGATGTAACGCAGGAGCAGCTCGGCGGCGCGTCGATGCATACCACCAAGTCGGGTGTGGCACAGTTCGCCGTAGATACCGAGGAGGAGTGCATGGCCCTTATCCGCAAGCTTCTTTCGTACATGCCTCAGAACAACATGGAGGATGCGCCTCTGGCTCTCTGCAAGGACAGTATCGCTCGTCTTGAGGATTCACTCAACGATATCATTCCCGACAACCCGAACAAGGCCTATGACATGGCCGAGGTTATCAAGGCCATCGTCGATGACGGCGAATACCTCGAGTCTGCTGCATCGTATGCCAAGAACATTATCACCTGCTTCGCCCGTTTCAACGGACAGAGCGTTGGTATCATTGCCAACCAGCCCAAGTTCATGGCCGGAGTACTCGACATCAACGCCAGCCGCAAGGCCGCCCGTTTCGTCCGTTTCTGCGACGCCTTCAACATTCCGCTGGTAACGCTTGTCGACGTTCCGGGCTTCCTTCCGGGTACGGCCCAGGAGTACGGCGGCGTAATCACCCACGGAGCAAAGCTGCTGTTCGCATATTGCGAGGCTACGGTCCCCAAGGTAACCGTTACGCTGCGCAAGGCTTACGGCGGTGCCTACATCGTGATGTCATCGAAGCATATCCGCGGCGACATCAACTACGCATGGCCGACCGCCGAGATCGCCGTTATGGGTGCGAGCGGAGCCGTAGGCGTACTTCACGCCAAGGAGCTTGCCGCCATCGAGGATCCCGAGGAGCGTGCAAAGTTCATCGCAGAGAAGGAGAAGGAGTACAACGACAAGTTCTCGAATCCGTACAATGCGGCACGTTACGGCTATATCGATGACATCATCGAGCCGCGCAATACCCGTTTCCGCATAATCCGCGCGCTTCAGTCGCTTTCGACCAAGCGTCTGCAGAACCCGGCCAAGAAACACTCCAACATACCTTTGTAATCAACTGAAAGGAGAATATTATGGAACAGACTGTAGATTGGTCGAGTGCGTTGATGATAGCCCTTATCGGCTTCCTGCTGGTATTGGTGATGCTCGTACTGATGGTCTTCATCATGAAGGCCTTCGGCAAGGTTTTCACCCTTCACCGCCAGAAGGCGCCGGCCGCCAAGGTGCACATGAGCGACGAGGTCGTAGTGGCCATCACCACTGCCCTGAAGCTCTACAAGAGCGTCATTCACGACCGCGAGTCGGAGATGCTTACCATCAACCGCATAGCGAGGACATACTCGCCGTGGAGTTCAAAAATATACGGACTTACTTCAATGCCAGAACGTAAAAAATAAGCAAAACAATGAAAGATTACGCACTGAAAATAAACGGACATCAGTACAATGTCTCGATAGACGAAATCAACGAAGCTTCGACCGTGGCACATGTTACGGTTAACGGAGTCGCATACGATGTCGAGATCGAGGGAGGCAAGGTTCCCTCCGCAAAGAAACCGCACGTAGTGCCTGCTCCGAAGGAGACGGGTCTGAGCGTTGCTCCCGTAACCGCAGCTCCTACTCCGAAGGTCGGGGCCGTGGCACCGTCGGGAACGCATCAGGTAACCTGCCCGCTTCCGGGAACGGTACTGTCGTTGCGAGTAAAGGAGGGCGACAGCGTATCGGTAGGCCAGACTCTCGTTGTTGTCGAGGCCATGAAGATGGAGAACAACATCGATTCGGACCGTGCCGGAGTCGTAAAGTCGATAGCCGTACACGAAGGCGAGACCGTAGCCGAAGGAGCCGTATTGTTAACTATCGAATAGAAGCAGCTTTATGGTAGGTTCTATTTTAACATCGTTTGTCGGCGACAGCCTGCTTGATTTCGTACATCAGTCGGGTTTCATGGCGTTCTTCAATGAGGGCGGGTACAAGTTCGTCATCATGATTGCGATCTCCATGTTGCTGCTCTACCTTGCCATCAGACACAAGTTCGAGCCGCTGTTGTTGTTGCCGATCGCTTTCGGAATGCTGTTGACCAATCTTCCGGGTGCGGAGATGTATCATGCGGAGCTCTTTGCCGGCGGTCATGTTCACTGGGACATCTTCGTCGCCAAGGCAGGTCTGATCGACTATCTCTATCTGGGAGTCAAACTGGGTATCTATCCCTGCCTTATCTTCGTGGGCGTGGGAGCAATGACCGATTTCGGACCTCTGATCGCCAACCCCAAGAGTTTCCTTCTGGGTGCGGCGGCTCAGCTGGGTATCTTCCTGACATTCCTGGGCGCCATTGCCCTCGGATTCACGCCTGCCGAAGCCGGCAGTATAGGTATCATCGGAGGTGCCGACGGCCCGACCTCGATCTTCCTTACATCGAAACTGGCTCCGGATCTTCTGGGCCCCATCGCCATTGCGGCCTACTCGTACATGGCGCTTGTGCCTGTGATCCAGCCGCCCATCATGCGCATGCTCACCACCAAGAAGGAGCGTGCCATCAAGATGTCGCAGCTGCGTACCGTATCGAAGACCGAGAAGATCATCTTCCCGCTGGTAATTACGGTTATCATATCGTTGCTCCTGCCGAGCGCTGCTCCTCTGATCGGCTGCCTGATGTTGGGTAACCTCATGAAGGAGTGCGGCGTTGTGGATCGTCTGAGCAAGACCGTACAGAACGAACTGATGAATATCGTGGTCATATTCCTCGGTATCTCGGTCGGCGCTACCGCAACGGCCGATTCGTTCATCAATGCCCGTACGCTGAGCATTCTGGCACTTGGTGTCATCGCGTTCGGTTTCGGTACGGCCGGCGGCGTGCTCTTCGCCAAGCTGATGAACCTCTTCCTGAAGGATGGCAACAAGATCAATCCTCTGATCGGTTCGGCCGGAGTATCGGCAGTGCCGATGGCAGCCCGCGTATCGCAGATCGAGGGCCAGAAGGAGAACCCGAGCAACTTCCTGCTCATGCACGCCATGGGCCCGAACGTTGCCGGTGTGGTAGGATCGGCAGTGGCTGCAGGTATCCTGCTGTCATTCCTCGGATAATCCCGCAAAATGAATATCAGGGCCGAAGTTCCGTCTGGAGCTTCGGCCTTTTTTCGTTTCAGTCTTGATCTTTCTTAATAGAGTATGGAACTCAATATGGGCAGGAAATCACGCAAGGCTATGCGCAGTCTTTTCAATGCCTGCTGTATGCGATAGTCCACGGTTTTCGGCGACAGTCCGAGAGCGTCGGCTATCTCCTTGTAGCTCTTGCCGTGGAAACGGTTCATCTCGAACGCCTGACGATATGTCGGGGGCAGTTCGGAAAGGGCCTTTTCGAGGTGATCGGCCAGGTCCTCGACCACGTAGAAGTCGGGCGAGTCGAATGCGCCGCGCATCGAAAGCTGCATCGTATTGACTACCCTTGAACGTATCGTGCCGCGATTTATAAGAGTCAGACATCGGTTCTTGACTGCACGGAACAGATATGTGCCGAGAGCGTTCTCGATCATCATGCCGTCGCGGTTTTCCCAAAGCCACAGCATCACGTCCTGAACGATGTTACGCCTGCTGTCGGTGTTATGGAGCGTCTCTGGAGGGAAACGGACACGCCTGATACGGCTCCGGTGCTCTCTTCGATAGAGGCAGACGGACGTACGGCCGCGCAAAGTCCAGTGTTTGCCGTCGGGCGTGAGTTCGATGTTTCTGTCGGTATTACTTCCGGACGACGTGTGAAGTATGTTTGGGAAATTCTTCGCGAGGCTACGCGTACGGCTACGGGCGGGGCATACGAACCGCGCCCCGAACGGTATGGAGATACGTCCGTTACCCGACGACCCGAACTGAAGGTACGTATCGACAGTGTTGGCAACTACCGCGTCTATTGTTATGCCGTTTCGGTGGACGGGTATGTCGCCACGGCCAATATTCCCGTATCGGTGACGGAATAGAGTTGCCGGTCGTTTTGCGGGCGGAATCTCGTTACGGAGGTTCCGCTCTTTTTTATGCTGAAAAGTCGTGTCGTGTTAAATCTTTTTTTGCAGTTTTGCGTCATATGTGTGGATGCATCCGAAAAACATCGAATGACTATGAACAAAATCAAATCAAAACTCGAACAGCTCGAGAATGTGATATGCCGACGGCAGGACGACCTTTTCCGATTTGCGTACATGCGGCTCGGGAACAGGGCCGATGCCGAGGATGCGGTGCAGGACGTCTTCCTGCGTCTGTTCCGCTCGGACGTGGATCTGACCCGTGTCGACGACGTCGAGCGTTACCTCTTCAGGGCCGTGGCCAACAGGTGTTGCGACCGCCTGCGCAGTCGCCGTTCCGTCAGTCTCTCCGTCGACACGCTGGCCGCACAACCTGTTCCGGATGATGACCGCGAAATACACGCCGAGTATGAACGCGTTGCCGGATTGTTGTCCTCACTTCCCGACGAGCAGGCCGAGGTGCTGCGCATGAGGTGCTACGATGCACTGCCATTTGCCCTTATAGCCGAAATCACCGACAGCAGCGAGGCGACCGTGAAGTCGCGTTACAGATATGCTGTCGGCCATCTCAAACAATTATTGACAACCAAAAACGCAAAACAATGAAAAAGATTACAGATACCGAAAACAGCGGCTTCAATTACGATGAGACCGTCGACGAACTGAACCCTCGTTGTGAATTCCATGCTTCGGACGATCTGCGCGACCGCATAATACGTGCGGCACGTGAGGAGAGTGCTTCCACAGGACGTCGGCCGCGATTCCTGCACCGCACGGCTGTGTGGTTGACAGCGGCTGCCGTAGTAGTGGTGGCGTTGTTGGCAGTAAACCCGTTCAGGATTTACCGGGCTTATGCCGTAAGCCGCATGTTCGCTGCGGCGGCCGATCAATTCGGCGGCACACCGGCCTTCAGCATGGAGATCGACGTGCGCACCGATCCAGCCGAAAACTTTTCGTATATCGACGCTGACGCCGACTTCGTCACGCACAGCCTTACGGTCGAGCCTTACGTCGGTCGCTGGAGGTTGGAGAAGCCGCAGCGTGTGGCAGTGAACGACGGACACAACATCTGGCTCTGGGTAACTACGATTGATGCCGGAATAAAATTCCAGCCGACAGATCTGGGTGTGCTCGAGGATTTCGCCGTGCTTCTCGATCCGCAGGCGATGCTGTCTCGCGAAGAGTCGCAGGCTTTGGCCAACCGCAAAGCAAAATATGTGAAACGTGTCGACGGGGATGCAGTCGTGCTGACGGTAGATATTCCGGCTGAAGGTGAGTTCGTGCATGGCGTCGGTCGCAATACTTCCATCTCGGAGTCGAATACACGCCGCGAGTACCGTTTTGACCGCGGAAGCGGCAGGCTCCTCGGTATGAAGATCGACATGCTCGATGGCGGCACGGCTACGACCATCGTCGAGATGAAGAACATCGTCTACGACATTGAGGTCGACGCTTCGCTCTTCACCCACCCCGAAGACGGAATAGCGTGGACCGATCTCACAAAGCCTGTCGGTTCTGATCTCTTTGCCGGCATAACACCCGAAGAGGCTCTGAAGAGGATGTTTGCGGCCATGCGTACATGGGATACCTCCGTGCTTGGGCAGATCATCACATTCGTGCCGGTAGACCGTTTCGAAAAGTACAAGGGGTGCATGTTGGTCGAGAGCGGCGATCATTTCCGCTCGGGAAACTATGCCGGCGTATTCGTACCCTGCAAGGTGAAGTTTGCCGACGGCTCGACCGAGAAACTTCTGGTCGCCCTGCGCAACGACAATGAGAAGAAAGCATGGGTTCTTGACGGAGGCATGTAACCGTACGTTTAATCTCCGGCATGCGGCGACAGAGGGCAAAACATTGCCGTCTGTCGCTTTTTTTCGTCCGATGATGCTTTGGTCTGCCTGAAAACATTAACTTTGTAGGCGATATTAACAAACCTTAACTTCCGATATGAAAAAACTACTCCCGCTCTTTGCTTTTGCAATGCTCGCCGTGGCTGCAAGAGCCGAACGCACCTACACTCTCGCGTCGCCCGACGGACGCCTGCAGACGACTGTTTCGGTCGGCGATAACCTCACTTACGACATCGTGCTGGACGGCCGTCGCATCATGGAGCCGTCGCCGCTGTCGATGACGCTGGATGACGGAACAGTCTGGGGCAACGACACCCGTGTGCGCAAGGCCGTACGTTCGAGCATCGACGCCACTGTTGTCTCCCCATTCTACCGCGCGGCCGAAATCAAGGATCGTTGCAACGTGCTCGAACTGCGCATGAAGGGCGACTGGTCCGTAGAATTCCGTGCATACGATGACGGTCTGGCCTATCGCTTCGTGTCGGAGAAGGACGTGCCCTGCAAGGTCGTCGACGAGACTGTATCCTACCGTTTTCCCGAGGATTATACGGCCATGGCGCCATACGTTCGCAAAGGCAAGGACGGCGACTGGAATGCACAGTTTTTCAACTCGTTCGAGAATACTTACACCGTAGCGAAACTCTCCGAACTCAATCCGGGACGTCTGGCGTTCCTGCCGTTGATGGTCGACGCAGGCGACGGAGTGAAGGTCTGCATTACGGAGTCGGACCTGATAGACTATCCGGGACTTTATCTCTACAACCATGACGGAGACACGTCGCTCGAGAGCATGTTTGCCTCATGTCCGGAGCATACCGAGGCCGGGGGCTACAACCGCATACAGCGTGTGGTACGCAAATACGCCCCGCACATCGCCGATATTGCCGGAGCACGTACGTTCCCGTGGCGTGTCGCCGTGGTCGGCACCGATACCGAGGTTGCGGCCAGTGATCTGACATATCTGCTTGCGACGCCGTCGAAGATCGATGACATCTCGTGGATCAAGCCCGGTAAGGTTGCATGGGACTGGTGGAATGCGTGGAACATTTCGGGCGTTGATTTCCGTGCCGGCATCAATACCCGGACATATAAATATTATATCGATTTCGCTTCGTCTAACGGCATCGAGTATGTGATACTCGACGACGGTTGGGCCGTGGGGCGCGGCGAGGATCTCTTCCAGATCAATCCCGACGTGGATCTTCGTCAGATTATCGACTACGGCCGCGAAAAGGGTGTAGGTATTATATTGTGGGCCGGATACATGGCTTTCGAGCGTGATCTTGAGAAGGTCTGCAAGCACTACTCGGAGATGGGAGTGAAGGGTTTCAAGGTCGATTTCATGGACCATGACGACCAGCACATGACCCGGTTCAATTATCGTGCGGCCGAGATGGCGGCCCGTTACCATCTGGTTCTCGACCTGCATGGAACCCACAAGCCGGCAGGTTTGAACCGTACGTGGCCCAACATACTGAACTTCGAGGGCGTACACGGTCTCGAGCAGATGAAGTGGAGCACGAACAGTGTGGATCAGATGCGCTACGACGTCATGATTCCGTTCATACGCCAGGTTGCCGGCCCGATGGATTATACGCAGGGCGCCATGTCCAACGCCAACTACAACAACTTCCGTCCCTGCAGTACCGAACCCATGAGTCAGGGTACGCGCTGCCATCAGCTGGCTCTCTACGTGGTTCTCGAGTCGCCGCTGAACATGTTGTGCGACTCTCCGACCAGCTATATGCGCGAGCAGGAGTGTACCGATTTCATTGCCGAGGTTCCGACCGTATGGGACGAGACCCGCATACTTGACGGCCATGTAGGTGAATATATCGTCACGGCACGCCGCAAGGGCGGCAAGTGGTATATAGGCGGCATCACAGACTGGACTCCGCGCAAACTGGAGGTTGACCTTTCGGCGTTGGGCGACGGCAATTGCAGGGTGACCCTTTTCCGCGACGGTGTGAATGCCGACCGCAAGGCTACCGACTATCGCAAGCTGACGTTTACGGCCGGTACGTCGGAGCCTCTGGAGATTTCACTCGCTCCGGGCGGAGGCTTTGCCGCGGTTGTGGAGTTTGCGGCCGGCAAGACCGAGTAATGTCCGTAGTATTAAGAAAAAAGAGGTTTTCGATTCGTCGAAAACCTCTTTTTCTGTTGTACCTGCAACCGTTACCAGTTGAGGATCTTGCGGAAATCGTATGCCTCGGGGTTGGGAACGTATGCCTTGGCGGCTTCGTAGTCCTCCGGGGTGATGTAGTTCATCAGGTTGTTGATGACCTGCTGGATCTTGTCCGACTCGATGTTTACCAGACGGGGCGGAATCTTGCCGGTCGTCGGGTCCTGAAGGTCTTTCAGGTAGAGGGGTGATACGTATCCCTCCTGGCTGATGTAGACCATGCAGCCGGTCTTGCCTTCGCTGAAGAGCTTGTAGACGCCCATACCCAGCTCGGAGCAGTATACGAGGTCGTATGCGATAGGAGTCTGGCAACGAACCTCGTAGCCGATCTCTACCGGACGCGACTTGACCTTGATGCCGATCTCCTTGAGCTTCTTCTCGAGCAGCTCGTTGAAGATGTGTGCCTTCGATACCTTGCCGAGTTCGGGGTGTCCATGCTCGTCATAGGTGAAGTGTACGCCCGAGTTCTTGATCTCCTCGTTGCTCAGAGCGTGGAATACGCCCTCCGAGATCATTGCCACACCGTATTCCACACCCATGATCTTGCGCTTGATGATCGAGGAAACCACGAGGTTGACGATCTTCTCGACCGTGATTTCGGTCTTGTTGAACATCTCGGGAATAACGATCATCGGGTAGTGGCATGCGGTACCGATACCGAATGCGAGGTGACCTGCCGAGCGGCCCATGGCTGCAACGACGAACCAGTTTGCCGACGTGCGGGCGTCGTTGTATACGGCGCGGCCGATAACCGTACCGCCCTCCTTTGCCGACTGATATCCGAATGTCGGGGTGCCTGCCGGAAGCGGGAGGTCATTGTCGATGGTCTTGGGCACGTGGATGTTTGCGATGGGGTATTTCTTTGCCTCGAGGAACTTGGCGATGCGGTTTGCCGTCGAAGCGGTGTCGTCGCCGCCGACCGTTACGAGCAGCTTGACGTTGTTCTCCTTGAAGAAGGTGAGGTTGAAGTTCTCCTCGAAATCCTTGTCGGTGGGCTTGAAACGGCTCATCGTGAGATAGGAACCTCCCAGATTGAAGATGTAGTCCGCTTTTGCGAAATCGAGATCCTCGTGCTTGGGCGCGGGATTGAACAGACCCGAATAGCCGTAGTGCAGACCGATTACGCGATATCCTTTTGCAAGGAATGTCTTGGCGACGCTGGCGACAACCGTATTCATGCCGGGTGCCGGTCCACCGCCGGTGAGAATTGCAATAGCCTCTTTCATTGTATTTGCGGTTTATAAAGTTAAAAATAGAATTTTCCGTCGCAAAGGTAAAAAAAAATAGCGTTGGTTGAATAATGTTCCCGAAAAATGAACGCATTGCCGATACAATATCTCGTGACGGCATGACCGTAAGGTCGTGCCGAATGTCCGAAAGGACCAATCTACAGACGCACTCCGGTGAAAAAGAGTACCGAAGATGGGCATCCGGTGTTTGGTTTGCGAAAAAATACTATCTTTGTGAAGATTTTTGCAGAACTAATACCTCGCACGATGAGTCTTTTCGACATTTTCCTGATCGTTATGGCGGTGCTTGCCCTGGTGGTATTCATCGCGCTCTACTTTTTCGAGGCCGGATACGGCTATCTTTTCAATCCCAGGTTCGGCTTTCCGATACCCAACAGAATAGGGTGGGTGCTGATGGAGTCTCCGGTATTCATTGCCATGACCATATTGTGGGCCTTGTCGGACCAGACGTGGGCTCCGGCGCCGCTGGCGTTGTTTCTGATATTCCAGATACACTATTTCCAGCGTTCGTTCATCTTCCCGTTCCTTATTCGCGGCAACTCGAAGATGCCTTTCGGCATTGTGCTCATGGGCATGGTGTTCAATACGCTCAATGCCCTGATGCAGGGCGGCTGGATCTTCTACGTGGCTCCGCAGAGCGACTACTATGCCGACTGGTTCTCCAAACCGTATTTCTATGTCGGGGCAGCGATATTCCTCTTCGGGTTCATCGTGAACCTTCAGTCCGACTACATTATCCGCCATCTGCGCAAGCCGGGCGATACGAAACACTACATCCCGCGCGGCGGCATGTTCCGCTACGTCTCTTCGGCCAACTATTTCGGCGAGTTGATGGAGTGGGTGGGCTTCGCCATAGCGTCGTGGTCGTGGGCCGGCGCCGTGTTCGCATGGTGGACCTTCGCCAACCTCGCACCGCGTGCCAATTCGCTCTACAAACGCTATGAGCAGGAGTTCGGCGAAGAGTTTACATCGCTCAAACGCAAGAGAATAATTCCATTCATATATTGATATTATGGAGAAAGACCTCAAGGAGTCGAAACTCTTTACCCCCTATCGCCTGGGACATGTCACGTTGTGTAACCGAACCATACGTTCGGCGGCATTCGAATCCATGGGAAAGGATTTCGGTCCCACGCAGCAGCTCAAGGACTACCATGTAAGTGTCGCCCGCGGCGGAATCGGCATGACCACGCTGGCCTATGCGGCCGTCAACCGCAGCGGTCTGTCGTTCAACAAACAGCTGTGGCTGCGTCCCGAGATTGTTCCCGGACTGAAGGACATCACAGACGCCATACATGCCGAAGGTGCGGCCGCAGGCATACAGATAGGCCATTGCGGCAACATGACGCACTGGTCTACGGCCGGATGTTTCCCCGTCGGAGCATCTACGGGCTTCAATCTCTACTCTCCGACCTTCGTGCGCGGCATGCGTCGCAGCGAGTGTGTCGAGTTCGCCAAGGATTTCGGTAAGGCCGTGCTTACGGCACACGAGGCAGGTTTCGACAGCGTCGAGGTTCATGCCGGTCACGGTTACCTCATATCGCAGTTCCTGTCGCCCTATACCAACCACCGCCACGATGAATACGGCGGCTCGCTTGCCAACCGCATGCGCTTCATGAACATGTGCCTCGAAGAGGTTATGGAGGCTGCCGCGAAGACCGGTACCGCCGTGCTGGTCAAGCATAACATGGAGGATGGCTTCAAGCGCGGCATTCAGATCCCCGAGAGCATCGAGATTGCCAAACAGATCGAAAAGTTAGGAGTCGACGGCATAGTCCTTACTTCGGGTTTCGTGTCGAAGGCCCCGATGGCCGTGATGCGCGGACGCATACCGACCAAGACCATGAGTTACTATATGCCGTGGTCGTCGTGGCCGCAGAAGATCGTGGTAAACCTTTTCGGCAACATGATGATCCGCCAGTACGATTTCGAGGAGTGCTACTTCCTCGAGAACGCCAAAAAGTTCCGTGCCGAACTGAAGTGCCCGCTGGTATATGTCGGCGGCCTCATATCGCGAGCCGGTATCGAACGCGTACTCGATGCCGGTTTCGAGATGGTGCAGATGGCGCGTGCGCTGGTCAACGACCCGGCCTTCGTGAACAAGCTGCGCGATGGCGACATCAATACCCGTTCGGGCTGCGACCACCGTGACTACTGCATGGCCCGCATGTATTCTGTTGACATGCAGTGCTGCCACAACTGCAAGGAGCATATTCCCGACCGCCTCTGGAAGGAACTGAACAAAATCAAGTAGCCTATGATACGAGGAGAGGTCGCTCCGGGAACGAAAACGGCTCTCGTGACCGGCGCTTCGGCTGGAATCGGACGCTGCTATGCACGACGTCTTGCGTCGCTTGGTTATAATCTGGTGATCGTAAGCCGTCACGAGGATCGTCTGAACGAACTTGCCGAAGAGATACGCGGACAGCATCCCGTATCGGTTACGGTTCTGGCCATGGACCTTGCCCGCGAGCAGGCGTCGTATGAACTGTTCGAGGCCGTCAGGTCGCGTGGTATCGATGTCGACGTGCTGATCAACAACGCCGGCATGTTCTCGTTTCTCGACATACTGAAGACCCCGACGGAGCGCATATCGCGTCTGCTGTTGCTGCATGACATGACCCTTACGCTCAATTGCCGCCTGTTCGGCGAGGAGATGGCACGTCGCGGCGGCGGGCATATTCTGAACATGTCGTCGTTCTCGATATGGATGCCTTTTCCGGGTCTGTCGTTATACAGCGCCAGCAAATCCTACGTAAAGAGTTTTTCGGTGGCCTTCTCCAAGGAGGTTCAGGAACTCGGCATAAAGTGTACGGCCGTATGTCCGGCCGGTATCGCCACCGACCTTTACGGCTTGCCGGCTGACTGGCAGCGTTTCGGTGTGAGAATCGGTGTGCTGATGACGGCGGACCGTTGCGCCAAGAAGGGATTGAGGGCCATGTGGCGCGGACGCCGCAAGTGCGTCCCCGACTGGTGGAACAAGATCTTCATACCTTTCTGTCTGCTGATACCTTATCCGCTGATGAAACTCATACGGCGCTGGACGGCCCGTTTCCAGAAATAAACGACAATGGCAGGCAACCTCGATGGTTGCCTGCTTTTTTTGTCGTATCGTCCTGAACAAAAAAGATTCGGCGGCGATACACTTTTTGTCATTATTTGTTAATTTCGCGCGCCAAAACAGATGTTGTGGGTTATCTCTAAATGTCATAATGTCGTTATTGGTAGGTTGTCAGGTTTTATGGTGCACCACTTGATTTCATCGGATGTGCGGCTGATGGTCGCCCGGAATCGCGTGTGCATTGAGAGTGAAAAATATGGAGAACAAAATGACATTGAAAAACTGGTTGCCTCTGATCGGGCTGACCTGCGCGGCGTTCATATTCAATACCTCGGAGTTCATACCCATAGGTCTGTTGAGCGACATAGCGGCCGATTTTGCCATTACCGAAGCACGTGCCGGAATGATAATATCGGTATATGCATTTGTGGTCATGCTGATGTCGCTGCCGCTGATGATACTGGTATCCAAGGTAGAACTGCGCAAATTGATGCTGGTCATAGCATCGCTGTTCGTGCTGTTTCAGATGCTGTCGGGCATATCGACCGGCTACGGCATGCTCATGTTGTCGAGAATAGGCGTTGCCTGTACACATGCGATATTCTGGTCGATAGTATCGCCATATGCCGTAAGGCTTGTTCCGGAGAAGTTCCAGCCGCTGGCTTTAGGAATGATTGCTACCGGCACCTCCATCGCCCTTATCTGCGGCATGCCGCTGGGACGTATTATCGGACTCTCAATCGGCTGGCGCATGGCGTTCATCTGTATCGGCATCTTCGCGTTCGTGCTGCTCGTCTATATGGCTGCCTTATTGCCTAAGGCTCCGAGCCGCGGCGGATTTTCATTCCACAAGTTGCCGGTACTGCTCAAGGATCCGCTGCTCGTGGGACTATATGTCCTGTCGTTCGCCATAGCAACATCCTATTATACCGGATACAGCTATATTGAACCGTTCCTTAAACAGGTAGCCGGCATGCACGATGGCATGATCACCACTACGATGGTCATTTTCGGCTGCATGGGTATTTTGGGCAGCATCTCATTCTCGCGTCTTTACGCCAGAAATCCGTTCAGGTACATGAGTATAGTGTTGGGTGGCGTTACCGTCTGCCTTTTACTGTTGCGGCCGGCTTCGTATTTCATGGTGGCCGCAATTGCGGTCTGTGCATTGTGGGGCGCTTTCTTTACCGCCTCGAACGTGGTAATGCAGTCGGAGATAATACACATGTCGCCGCAAGATGCCACTTCGGTGTCGATGTCGATTTTCTCTGGTATATTCAATCTGGGCATTGCGTGCGGTACCTATGTCGGCGGGTCGGTATGTACCCACATGTCGATAGCCGATATCGGTTATGTGGGCGGCGCCATGGCCCTTGTGACATTCATATACTGGCGCCGGTATGTCATGGCCCGGTTCCGCAAGGCTCTGCAGCTGCTGCACAGGTAGAATGCGAATGATTGGAAGGGCTCAGGAGCATGGGCCCTTTCGCTGTGATAAGAGTTGATAATACGAAAAAAAGCCGAACTTTACAGTTCGGCTTTTTTCTTTTGCGGAGAGAGGGGGATTCGAACCCCCGGTACAGTTAATCCCGTACGTCAGTTTAGCAAACTGGTGGTTTCAGCCACTCACCCATCTCTCCAAACCTGACTCCGTTCAAAAGAGTGGTGCAAATATACAATCTTTTTCTAAAACAAACAAGACATGCGGCCAAAAAACTCGAACCTCACAATCTTTCATCTTTGCGTGCCGTTTCCAATGTGCAGATGTATGGTGCGAATCAACATGTCTTCGGGTTGATGCCGTTGCGAATCGGGCGGATGCAGCCTGCAAAGAGACCTGAGGCCGCAATATCGACGTGCAGGCCATATTATATATGGTGTAAAGAGGTATGGCATTTGCATTTTTTTTGTACATTTGCAAGTTAATGTACGACTATGGATAAAAAAGAAGCTGACATAATCGGAGAGATTGAGAGTCAGGAGTATAAATACGGTTTTACTTCCGATATCGAGACCGAGACCATCCCGCGCGGATTGAGCGAGGATGTCGTACGCCTCATATCCAGGAAGAAAGGCGAGCCGGACTGGCTGCTTGAGATGCGCCTGAAGGCTTACCGTCACTGGCTTACGATGGAGATGCCTACATGGGCGCATCTCGATATTCCGGAGATAGATTTTCAGAACATAATATATTATGCCTCACCCAGAAAGCGTCCTCAGGTGGACTCGCTCGACGACATAGACCCCGAGTTGAAGCGCACCTTCGACAAGCTGGGCATTCCGCTCGAGGAGCAGATGGCGCTGTCGGGAGTGGCGGTCGATGCCGTCATGGACTCCGTGTCGATCAAGACCACGTTCAAGGATGTGCTGGCAGAGAAGGGTATCATATTCTGCTCGATGTCCGAGGCGGTGCGCGACTATCCGGATCTGGTCCGCAAGTATCTGGGTTCGGTCGTGTCGTATGCCGACAATTTCTATGCGGCGCTCAATACGGCCGTATTTTCGGACGGATCGTTCTGCTACATACCCAAGGGGGTGCGTTGCCCGATGGAGCTGTCCACCTATTTCCGCATCAATGCTGCCGGTACGGGACAGTTCGAACGTACGCTGATCGTTGCCGACGAAGGGGCATACGTAAGTTATCTCGAGGGCTGCACCGCACCGCGTCGTGACGAGAATCAGCTGCATGCTGCCGTCGTGGAGATCGTCGTGTTGCGCGATGCCGAGGTGAAGTACTCTACGGTGCAGAACTGGTATCCGGGAGACAAGGACGGCAAGGGCGGAATCTACAACTTTGTTACCAAGCGCGGCGTCTGCCATGAGAATGCACGCCTTTCGTGGACTCAGGTGGAGACCGGTTCGGCCATAACGTGGAAATACCCGAGCTGCGTGCTGTTGGGCGACAATTCGGTCGGGGAGTTTTATTCGGTGGCCATGACCAACAACTTCCAGCAGGCCGATACGGGTACCAAGATGATACACATCGGCAGCAATACCCGCAGCCGGATCGTGTCGAAGGGCATATCGGCCGGGCGCAGCCAGAACTCGTACCGCGGCATGGTCAAGGTGGCCAGGGGAGCGGCAAACGTGCGCAACTATTCGCAGTGCGATTCGCTGCTCATAGGTGACAGGTGCGGGGCGCATACGTTTCCGGTTATCGACAGCCGCAACGCATCGGCCGTAGTAGAACACGAAGCCACTACGTCGAAGATATCCGAGGAGCAGCTCTTCTACTGCAACCAGCGCGGTCTGTCGACCGAGGATGCCGTGGGGCTTATCGTCAACGGCTATGCGCGCGAGGTGCTGAACAAGTTGCCCATGGAGTTTGCCGTCGAGGCCCAGAAGCTGTTGGCGCTGAATCTTGAAGGAACGGTAGGATAAAAAAGAAAAACAGATATATGCTTAGCGTAAAGAATTTGCACGCACGAGTTGCGGACAAGGAAATTTTGAAAGGAATAGACCTCGAGGTCAAGGCCGGGGAGGTGCACGCCATAATGGGCCCGAACGGTTCGGGCAAGAGTACGTTGGCCTCGGTTCTGGCCGGCAACGAGAAATATACGGTCACCGAAGGCGAAGTGCTGTTCGAGGGACGCAATCTGCTGGAGTTGCCGGTGGAGGAGCGGGCACGCATGGGACTCTTCCTCGGATTCCAGTATCCGGTGGAGATACCTGGAGTTACGATGGCCAACTTCATGAAGATGGCCGTTGGCGAGATCCGCAAGTACCGCGGTGAGGAGCCTCTGACGGCTGCCGAATTTCTGCGCATGATGCGCGAGAAGTGCGCCATCGTCGAACTCGATACCAGGATGACGTCGAGAGCCGTGAATGAAGGTTTCTCGGGCGGTGAGAAGAAGAAGAACGAGATATTCCAGATGGCCATGCTCGAGCCGAAGCTCGCCATTCTCGACGAGACCGACAGCGGTCTGGATATCGATGCGTTGCGCATCGTGGCGACGGGTGTGACCAAACTGCGCACTCCGGAGAATGCTACGGTGGTCATCACGCACTACCAGCGTCTGCTCGACTACATAGTCCCGGATTACGTGCATGTGCTCTACAAGGGCCGCATTATCTATTCGGGCGACAAGACGTTGGCCCTGAAGCTGGAAAAGGAGGGTTACGACTGGCTCATAAACGATTATAAGGAGTAGCGCGATGGAACTTCTGGAGTTGATACGAAACGGAGAGTTCAGGCACTTCGGCGGCGGTCGCATCGAGAGCGCGTGCGGGCCGTTGGCGGCCGTCGATCCGTCGAAACTGAAGATGACGGTGGCCTCGGGGGTGAGCGCGTCGATCGTGATACTGCATACCCGTGCGGATGAGACCGTCGTGGATATCGAACTCGAACCGGGAGCATCGCTTGTCGTGGATGATCTCTATCTGGCCGAGACCTTTGCCGAGGTGCGGATACGTCAGGCTGCCGACAGCAGATGTCGCCTGACGACGGTCGAGCTGCAGAGCGCCAATGCCGATTACGACATCGATCTCGACGGAGCCGGTGCATCGTTCGAGGCCGGAGGCGTATTTGTTGGGTCGGATTCGGACCATTGTGTTGTCGATCTGACCACACGTCACAACGTTCCCGACTGTACGAGTTCATCGATGGTCAAGGGCGTTGTGTCGGGCAAGGCCACGGGCGAGTTCCGCGGACATGTCTACGTCGCACCCGACGCGCAGCGTACCGATGCACGACAGCAGAGCCGCAACATCGAGTTGGGCGACAATGCTCATGTCATAACCAAACCCCAGCTCGAGATATATGCCGATGACGTCAAGTGCAGCCATGGCGCTACGGTCGGACAGATCGATGACGATGCCGTGTTGTACATGCGCCAGCGCGGATTGAGCGAAGCCGAGGCCCGCCGGTTGCAGATCGAGGGCTTCGTGAGCGACGTGGTGATGCGCTGCTCGGTCGACGAGTCTTTCCGCGAAGCATTGAACGGGTGCGTGAAAACGAAACTTGAGAGATTGTGATGTTCGATATTGACAAGATACGCAGTGATTTCCCGATACTCGGGCGCGAGGTTTACGGACACCCGCTGGTCTATCTCGACAGTGGGGCGACGGCTCAGAAACCGCGTTGCGTGACCGATACCGTACGGTATCTCCACGACGAGATGAATGCAAACGTGCATCGCGGCGTGCATTATCTTTCGGAGACGGCGACCGAGCTGTACGAGGCGGCGCGCGAAAGCGTCCGCAAGTTCATCGATGCCGAGAGCAGCGACCAGATAATCTTCACTGCAGGCGCTACGGCGTCGATCAATGCCGTGGCATACGCCTGGGGCGGAACGTTCATCGGTGCCGGTGACAATGTGGTCATCAGCGAGATGGAGCACCACTCCAACCTCGTGCCGTGGCAGCAGGTGGCCTTCCGCAAGGGAGCCTCAGTGCGAGTGCTGCCGTTCGATGACGATGGCCGGCTGATGACCGAACGTCTCGGCGAGCTGCTCGACGACCGCACGAAGGTGGTGGCCGTGACGCAGGCTTCCAATACGTTGGGTACGCGTCCCGATCTCAAGCCGCTGATCGAAGCGGCACATGCCGTTGGGGCGGTGGTCATGGTCGACGGCTGTCAGGGTGTCGTCCATGGCGGTGTGAGCGTCCGCGACCTGGATTGCGACTTCTACGCCTTCTCAGGTCACAAGCTGTATGCTCCTACGGGCATAGGCGTACTCTACGGCAAGCGCGATCTGCTCGAGGCGATGCCTCCGTTCCTGTTCGGCGGCGACATGGTCGACCGCGTATCGTTCGAACGGACTACATTTGCGCCGCTGCCGCTGAAATTCGAGGCCGGTACGGCCAATTTTATCGGGGCCATCGCTCTGGGGGAGGCAATAAAATATGTGACATCCTTCCCTGAAGGTGCGATTGCCGCACACGAGGAGCGACTGTTGCGGTATGCTACGGAACGCCTCGAGACGATCGACGGCCTGAGAATATACGGCAATATGCCCGGCAAGTCGCCGATAATATCGTTCAATATCGAGGGTGCGCACCACTATGACGTGGGCATGATCCTCGACAAGCTGGGTATTGCCATCCGTACGGGACAGCATTGTGCCGAGCCCGTCATGACGCATTACGGCGTTACGGGCATGTGCCGGGCATCGTTTGCGATGTACAATACCGAGGCCGAGATCGACGCTCTGGTTGCAGGCGTCGAACGTGCCGCCCGAATGTTGAGATAAACAGAAGAGACTCAGATATGTTCATTGTACTTGAAGGGCTCGACGGAGCCGGCAAATCGACACAGATACGCAAGTTGAGGGAGCTGTTCCTCGCACGCGGCGTGGAGAGCGAATACCTCCATTTTCCGCGTTTCGATGCTCCCGTGTACGGAGATCTGATCGCCCGTTTTCTGCGCGGCGAGTTCGGCAGCGCCGATCAGGTCGATCCATATCTTGTGGCGTTACTCTATGCCGGCGACCGTAACGATGCGGCACGGATGATACGCGGCTGGATAGATGCCGGCAAGGTAGTTATCGCCGACCGTTACGTATTCTCGAACATCGGTTACCAGTGCGCCAAAATAGGCGATGCCGCGGGACGCGACAGACTGCGCCGCTGGATACTCGACCTCGAGTACGGTTACAACAACATACCGCGTCCCGATCTGTCGCTGTTTCTGGACGTGCCGTTCGCCTTTACCGAGCGCAAGCTGACCGAGCAGCGCGAGGGCGACGACCGCGAATACCTCAAGGGCGGCCAGGATATACACGAAGCGTCGTTGTCGCTGCAACAGGCCGTTCGGCGCGTATATCTCGAGACGGCTGCCGCGGATCCGACGTTGCAGGTAGTGGATTGCAGTACGCCGGACGGGGAGATGGATACGCCCGAAGGAATATTCCGCAAAATCGAAGAGGCCCTCAGACCCTTACTTAAATAAAGTTGTGCAGTATGTCGTTGATCCATCGCCGTGCATTCCGTAATTTCGCCCATGTGTGCCGACTTACCCTCGGTGCCGTATTCATATTCTCGGGTTTCGTCAAATCGGTGGATCCGTGGGGTACGGCGCTCAAGGTCAACGAATATCTGTCGATATACGGTCTGGAGTGGATGCAGCCGGCATCGATGACCTTCTCGATATGGTTATGCGGTGCCGAACTGATGATGGGACTCATGCTCACGTTCAAGGTGCGCATACGTCTGATATCGATCTTCGCCGTGCTGTCGATGATCTTCTTTACGGTGCTGACGTTCCTGAGCGCCACGTGGCTGCCTGTCGAGGATTGCGGCTGCTTCGGCGATGCCCTGAAACTGTCGCCGTGGGGGACGTTCTTCAAGAACCTCATACTGTTGCCGCTTGCGATAGTGGTGTGGTACCGTTACCGTCCCGACAAGATCCTTGCATTCTCCAAACTCGAGATATTCCTGACATGCCTCTTCTTTACGATAGGCATGGGTGTAGGTACATATTGTTACTATCATCTGCCGCTGATCGATTTTCTGCCTTATCGCGTCGGCGTGAACATTTACGACGAGATGCAGAAATCCGTCCGAGAGGATCACTCCGAGAAGGTGGTGTTGGTTTGCCGCAACCGCCGTACGGGCAAGACGCGTGAATTCGATCTCAATGACGACGAGTGGCAGGATTCGCAGAAGTGGGAGTGGCTCGATACGCGCGTGGAATCGGACGAAAGCGAAAACCCGGTGGTGATAAAGCCTATTGTAAATGAATTTTCGCTGCGTGATGCCTATGGCGACGCTACGGGTCTGGTGATCAATGCCAAAGGGCGTGTATACATGATTTGCGTCACGCGGTTCGACGATATAGGCCGCAAATGCGAGGAGCGTTTGCGCATGCTTGTCGACCGTGCCGAAGCCGAAGGAGCGTGGGTCGTATGCCTCACTCCCGAGTACATGTCCGAGATTACGTACCACTCCTTCGACGGCAGCGTGCCGGTAAAGTGTTACAACATAGACGCCACGGTGCTCAAAACCATGCTTCGCGCCGAAACGGGTGTCGTAGTACTCGATGACGGCACCATTACGCAGAAACTCAACTGCAGGGACATACGTTAAATATCAACCGATATGAAAACTACATTGAAAATCTTCGGTATCGTCATCGTAGTGATATTGGCTGTAGCCATTATCGTACCGATGGCATTGAAGCCCAAAATCGGGGAGATCGTCAAACGTGAAGCCAACGCCATGCTTAATGCACGGCTCGATTTCGACGATCTCGACATCAGCCTGCTGAGGCATTTCCCTCACGCTTCTCTCGAATTGAAAGGCCTTGCGCTGACAGGCGTCGACCGTTTCGAGGGCGACACGATTGTCGCAGCCGACCGTGTGTCGGTGGTTGTAAACCTGATGTCGATTTTCGGCGATTCGGGATATGAGGTGACCAAGGTGCTTCTGAACAGGCCCGCGGTTCATGCCCATAAACTTGCGGACGGTGCAGTAAACTGGGACGTCATGAAGACGACCGATGAAGAGCCGCAGCCGGCTGAGGAGGCTCCGGCCGAGGAGGAGAGCGCATCCTCTGAAGAACCGTCGTCGTTCAAGCTGCAGGTGCGTGACCTGCGCATTAACGATGGTCGTCTGTCGTACGAGGATGATTCGACCAACATGAGTTTTGCCGTTGCGCCGATGGACCTGCGCCTTCGCGGCGACATGTCGGCCGATCAGACCGATCTCGATCTGCGGCTGCTGCTGTCGGGCATGAACCTCACCAACGGCGGCGTCAAACTGCTGAACAATGCCGAGCTGGAACTCAAGGGTGTAATAGCCGCCGATCTGGCAAACGGACGCTATACGTTGTCGAACAGCATGCTGCGCCTGAATACCATCGAACTCGGAATAGACGGATGGGTAGAGACCGGTGCCGAGGCTGTCGGCATGGATATCGCCGTGAACAGCTCGAAAGTGCGTTTCAAGGATCTGCTCTCGATGATCCCGGCATTTTATACGAAGGACTTCAAGAACCTGACGGCATCGGGAACCCTGACTCTCGGGGCATGGGCCAAGGGAGAGCTCAAGGGTGACATGCTTCCGGCATTCGGAGTTGATCTGAAGGTTGCGGACGGCAGTTTCAAATACGATGCTCTTCCGGAATCGGTCAGCGGCATCAATCTCGATCTCGCCGTAGGCAACGAAGGCGGAACGATGGACAAGACCGTTGTGGATGTCCGTAAGTTCACGATGACGATGGCCGGCAATACGCTTCAGGCTACGGCTCATGTTTCGACTCCGGTAAGCGATCTGCGTTTCAAGGTTGCGGCCGATGGTCGTGTCGACCTCGGGGCTATAGGCCGGGTATATCCGCTCGATGAATCTACTTCGCTGGCCGGTATCGTTACTCTCGATGTCAGCGCCGAAGGCCGCATGTCCGATATAGAGAAGCAGCGTTACGAATCGATGAAGGCTTCGGGATCGATTGCTGTCGAGCAGATGACCGCCCGCATGAAGGGCCTTCCCGACGTGCAGATCGGCCGTATTGCCGCAAACATATCGCCTGCAGCGATGAATCTCGATGAGTGCAGCGTGACTGTCGGGTCGAGCGATCTCAGCGCCAAGGGCAAACTCTCGAACTACATAGGCTATCTGCTGCGTGGCGATACGCTGCACGGTTCGTTGGACGTGACCTCCAAACTGCTCGACGTGAATGAACTCATGGCGCTTATGCCTGCGGACGAAACGACCGGTGCCGACGCTGTGGCCGACGCCGAAATTGAAGATACGACCGAAACGGCGGCAGAACCGGTGTCGGCCATCGAGGTGCCGAAGAATCTCGACCTGTCGCTTTCGGTAGCGATGAACAGGATACTTTTCCAGAAGATGACCATCGACAACTTCTCGGGCCGCATGAGCGTCAAGAATGGAACGCTGTCGCTCGACCGTCTCGCTTTGGGCGCTTTCGGCGGCAAAATGTCGGCATCGGGCAGCTACTCCACGGCGGCCGATCCGTCGTCCCCGGCGCTGAAACTGTCGTTGGACGTAGCGGGCGCACGTTTTGACGAGACATTCAAACAGCTCGATCTGGTGCAGAAGATGGTGCCCATATTCGAGAAGGTCGGCGGCGACTATTCGATGGACATGTCGCTCTCCACATCGCTCAAGTCGGACATGACCGTGGATTACGATTCGCTCAATGCTTCGGGTCTGATCAGTACGGGGCATCTCGACGTTGCGAATGTCGGCGCAATCGACAAACTCGCCGAGGTGCTCGGCAACGACAAGCTGCGCAATATTACGGCAAAGGATGTCAAGATATCGTTCACCATACGCGACGGTCGCGTCAATACGTCGCCGTTCGATATCAGCATGGGCGATATCAATATGACGCTTTCGGGTTCAACAGGACTTGACCAGAGCATCGACTACCGGGCCCGTGTGGCGCTGCCCGACAAGGTCGGAGGCGGTGTCGTGTCGGACGTGACGGCCGTGATCGGCGGTACGTTTACGGCTCCGACCGTAACGGTCGATGTCGAGGATGTTGCACGTCAGGCCGTGACCAATATCGTGAACGATCAGGTGCAGAAACTTACCGGCAGCGAGAATCTGCAGGATGAGATCGAGAAGCAGGCTGCCAAATTGCGCGAGGAGGCTGAAAAGGCCGGCGACAAACTCGTGGAGGAGGCACGCAAGCAGCGTCAGAACCTTATCGACAAGGCTTCGGGACCGATAGCCCGCCTGGCTGCCGAGAAGAGCGGCGATGCTCTGGTAAAGGCGGCCGAGAAGCAGGCTGCCAATCTCAAGGCCGAGGCCGAGAAGCAGATAAGCAAGCTTACGGCCGAATAGGCGGCTTTATGCCTCATAAGGCCAATGGCGTTGCCATCGGTATAAAAATTGACTTTCCATCAGGAAAGTCAATTTTTTTATGCGCATACCCGTATTGATACTGATCCTGCTCGTGTCGGCTGCCTGCGGCGGCGGACGGGCGGATGACAATGCCCGTGAGCGGGTCGTAAGGGTTACGACGGCCGTGCGGGCGAAATATATAGACAAGGATTTTGCAGGCCTGTCCACTGCCGACGACGCCACCAATCTGGCCTTCCGGATCTCGGGACAGGTTCTCTCGGTCAACGTGGCCAAGGGCGATGCCGTTGTCAAAGGCGCATTACTTGCCGTGCTTGATCCCCGCGAGGTCGAGCTGCAGGTCGCGGCCACGCGGTCGGCCTACGAAGAGGCGCGTTCGCGCCTCGATCGCGTAAAGCGGCTGCTCGAACATCAGGCCGTTTCGCGTCAGGAGTACGAATCGGCCCAGACGCTCTTCTCTCAGGCGCAGTCGTCGTACGAAAACGCCCTCGACCTGCTCGACGAGACCAAGCTGCGGGCCCCGTTTGCCGGTGTGATAGAGCGTACATATGTCGATTCATATGAAAGGGTATCGGCCGGTCAGAGCATATTGCGTCTTGTCAATCCGGTGAGTACCACCGTCGGCTTTACGGTCCCCGAAAGCAGCCTTGCACAGCTTGCACGCAGTGACACGGAGTTTTCCGTGGAGTTCGACAACTACCGTGGCGTAAGGTTCGATGCCGCATTGAAGGACTATGCCCGTACGTCGTCCGACGCTTCGGGATTTCCCGTGTCGTTGAAGCTTACCGATGTCGATGCCGCACGTTATGACATCCTGCCCGGCATGTCGTGTACGGTTACCATGCGTACGGCCGACGAGCTGCCCGATGCCGTGTCGCTGCCGCTTTCGGCCGTATATGCACCGGCTGCAGGCGGTGAATACGTGTGGGTGGTCGACTCGTCGGATGTCGTCGCGTTGCGCAGGGTGCGTCTCGGAGAGATCTTCGGCCGTGACCGTGTGATCATCGACAGCGGCGTGGACCCTGGCGACAGGATCGTTACGGCTGGAGTCTACCGCATACGCGAGGGGGAACATGTCAGGATCATTGAATAGACGTACGGGTATGAATCTGCCTGAATATTCGTTGCGCAATTCGAAGGTCGTGGGATTCTTTCTGGCCGTACTTGTCGCAGGCGGCGTGTGGGGCTTTGTCCGCATGGGAAAGAAGGAGGACTCGACATTCGTCATCAAGAGCGCAGTCATTACGGTGACATGCCCCGGAGCCACTCCGCTCGAGGTGGAACAGCTTGTGACCGAACCTGTTGAGCGCGAGGTGCAGTCGCTGCGCCGCGTGCACAAGATAACATCCGACTCCTATTACGGCATGTCGCGCATCATGGTCGAGGTCGAACCTTCGGTACGTCCGTCCGAAATCCCGCAACTGTGGGACGAACTGCGTCGCAAGGTGATGAACATTACGCCTCGCCTGCCTGACGGAGTGACCGATGTAACGGTGAGCGATGATTTCGGCGATGTGTACGGCATCTATTACGGCCTTTCGGCCGACAACGGCTATACGTGGGACGAGATGCGGAACTGGGCGCAGTACGTCAAGACGCGCCTCTCGACCATTGACGGCGTGCAGAAGGTGGCGCTGTACGGCGAGCAGACGCCCGTCGTGAATGTCTGCATAGCGCTTGGCACGCTTGCGAACTTCGCCATACGCCCCGAAACCATAATCGCCACCATCGGTCAGCAGAACCGCATAGTCAATACGGGAGAGAAGATCGCCGGCGTCATGGAGATCGAGATACTCGAGGGCAGCGCCTATCGCAGCCTCGATGACATACGCAACCAGCTGCTCATGGCTTCCGACGGCAAACAGTACCGGCTCGGTGATGTAGCTCGCGTCGAGATGGGATACGCATCGCCTCCGACGGCCGTAATGCACGTCAACGGTGAGCGGGCCATAGGCATAGGCGTGTCGACCGAAGAGCATGTCGACGTGGTCAAGGTCGGACGCGAGATAGATGCCGTCATGGCTTCTATCGAGCGCGAGATGCCTGTCGGCCTTGGTATTACCGTACTATATCCCGAAAACCGCATAGCCCGTGAGGCCAACTACGCATTCCTGCTGAATCTGGCCGAATCGATAGCCATAGTCATATTCATCATCATGCTCGTGATGGGGTTCCGTGCCGGTATCGTCGTCGGCAGTTCGCTGCTCTTCTCGATAGGAGGCACCATGCTCTTCATGGAGATGCTGGGCGAGGGTCTCAACCGTACCTCGCTTGCCGGTTTCATCATAGCCATGGGCATGCTTGTCGACAACGCCATCGTCGTTACGGACAATGCCCGCAACGACATGCTGCGCGGCATGACAAGGCGCGATGCCGTCATACGCGGGGCCGATGCCCCGAAGTGGGGATTGCTCGGGGCGACGCTCATAGCCATATTCTCGTTCCTGCCTCTCTATCTCGCACCGTCGGCCGTGGCCGAGATTGTCAAACCGCTGTTCGTGGTTATCGCCGTGTCGTTGCTGTTGAGCTGGGTGCTGGCACTGACGCAGACACCGCTCTTCGGTAATGCGCTGCTCGTGCCGTCGGGGAGTGCGCATTCCGGTGAAGGAAAGGCCATGCGACTGCTGGACCGTATGCTGACATCGATGCTGCGTCACCGCTGGACGGTCGTCGTGACGGCGGCCGTGCTGTTTGCCGTCTCGATAGTGCTTATGGGCGTCATGCCGCAGAACTTCTTCCCGTCGCTCGACAAACCCTATTTCCGTGCCGACGTGATCCTGCCCGAGGGTCACAACATCTATGAGACCGAAAGCAATCTGCGGCAGATGTCGGAGTGGCTGCGCGAGCAGCCCGAAGTCAGGAACGTCTCGACGACGGCCGGAGGATCGCCGCTGCGTTACTATCTGGCAAGCAGCAGCGTGGCTCTGCGACCGAATTTCGGCAATCTGCTGGTCGAGCTGCATTCGTCGCGCCATACGGCCGACGTCGAGCGCCGTTTTGCCGACTACGTTGCGGAGCATTGTCCCGACGTGTGGCTGCGTTCGTCGCTGTTTGCGCTCTCGCCGGTCCCGGATGCCACAATCGAGATGGGATTTATCGGCGGCAACATCGATACGCTGCTCCGACTGACCTCCGATGTCGAGCGCATGATGTGGCGCAACCCCGACTGCGACAATATCCGTAACAGCTGGGGCAACAGGCGACCTGCATGGCTGCCGTCCTATTCGCAGATGAAGGGACAGCGCATTGGCGTCAGCCGCAGTGCCATGGCCCAGGGCATAACCATTGCCACACATGGCTATACTCTCGGCGAGTACCGCAAGGGCGACCAGTTCATGCCCGTTCTTCTTAAGGACGACAATATCGACAACTATAATCTTACCAATCTCCAGGCTCTGCCGATCTTCTCGGTCGGCGGAAAGGTATATTCGGTCGAACAGGCCGTGGATTCGTTCAGATTCGGTTTCGACCGCGGAGTGATCAGACGATACAACCGTCAGCGTGTGATGAAGGCTCAGTGCGATCCGGCTGTCGGGGTCAACGCCAAACGCCTCTATACGGAGTTGTACGATTCGGTGCGCCGCAACGTCGTGCTGCCCGAAGGCTACGAGTTCAAGGTCTTCGGCGAACAGGAGACGCAGGCCGAGTCGAACGCCGCTCTCGGCGAGAACATGCCGCTTACGCTGCTGCTCATCTTTGCGGTGCTGTTGCTGCTGTTCCGGACGTACCGCGACCCGGTGGTCATACTTTTGATGATCCCGCTGATATTCATAGGCGTTGTGCTGGGGCTTGTCGTATTCGGCAAGAGTTTCAACTTCTTCTCGTTGCTGGGACTTCTCGGACTTGTCGGCATGAACATCAAGAACGCGGTGATACTTGTGGAGCGTATCGATGCCGAACGCGCTTCAGACGCCGGGGATGGAGTCGAGGCCATCAAGCGTGCCGTGCGGAGCCGGGTGGTGCCGGTGACGGTCGCCTCGGGTACGACCATTCTCGGAATGTTGCCGTTGCTCTTCGACTCGATGTTCGGCGGCATGTCGGCCACGATCATGGGAGGGCTGCTGGTGGCTACTCTTCTGACCATATTCGTGCTGCCTGTGACGTATGCGCTCTTCTGCGGAATAAGGGTAAAATAAAGACTGAAAAGATGAGATATGCCATTCTTTTAATTCTGTTGCTTGCGGGTCGGACGGCATTCGGGCAGATAGCGATCGAGGATTACCGTACGAGCGTCGCCGATTACAGCTGGAGGCTCAAAAGCAGCCGTGCGGCCGTGGAATCGGCAGACGAAACCCGCAACAAGGCCCGTACCGGCTATTTGCCGTCGCTGTCGATGAACGGACGCTTTGCCGTCCAGTTCAGGAATACGCCGGGCGTACGCCGTTGGGACTTCGCCCTCGAGCCGCAGGTCATACAGACTATCTATGGCGGCGGATCCGTCAGGGCGGCATACGAATCGGCGACCCTCGATTACGACATAGCCCTATGCAACGAGGAGTTCGCCATGTTCGATGTGCGTTATGCGGCCGATTACGCCTACTGGACGCTTTCGGCCATGTGGCAGTATCTCGAATCGATACGCCACTATGTCGATATCATACGTTCGCTCAAGGATCTTGTGGACCGCCGCTTCGCCGAGGGGTACATAGCCAAGGGCGACGTGCTGCAGATCGAGTCGCGTTTGAGCGAAGCCGAATACGAACTGTCGGTAGCAGAACAGAACCATGCGGTGGCACTGCACAACTTCAACATACTGCGCGGTATGCCGCTGGAGGAGAGTGTCGAGCTTGCACAGACCATTCTCGATTCGATACCCATGCCTTCGCGCAGCAGCGTCGACGAGATCATGGCGACACGCCCCGACTATGCGGCCGCGTTGCTGCGCAGCGAGAGGGTTAAGACGGCCGTACGTACGGCTCGTGCCGCCTACAATCCTCAGCTGAGTGTGGGAGTGGGCGGAGCATGGACGCCGTACACCCCCAACCGTACCGGTGAGACCGTTATCAACGGTTCCGCATTCGTGCAGCTGAGCGTGCCGATATTCCATTGGGGCGAACGGCGCCGCAGCGTTGGTGCGGCACGGGCCCTGCAGTTGCAGAGCGAACTGGATGTGGCGCAACTTCACGACGACATCATGCGCGAGGAGATGAACGGCTGGGTGACGCTCGTCGACAGCCGTGCACAGGTCGAGGCGTCGTTGCGCAGCCTGCGCATTGCGGGCGAGAACCTCTCGATAAGCACCTATTCCTATGGTGAGGGCGTCGCTACGGTACTCGACGTGCTGCAGGCGCAGCTGAGCTGGCTGCAGCTCTACACCAACGCCATTACCGCACAGTACAACTATGCGGTAGCGGTGTCGGCGTACGAACGTATCGCGGCGCGTTAGGCATTCACCTCTTCGCTGCTGACGATCGAAGTCTCGTGTGACAGGGGCGCTATGCGGCGCAGCATCTGCAGCGTTCCGCAATACTTGTCGTTGGTCAGGTTGACGGCACGGCTGACCTTGGTCTGGTCGTCGATGTTGCGGCATTCGACATTGTAGGCGATGTGGAATGACCGGAAGACGCTCCGGGCCATGACCGTATCGGTGTCGAGGACTCCCGACATCGTGATTTCGAGATTTACGGGTTCGATGCGCTCCTTCGCGAGAATGGAGATTACGGTTATGCCGGCACATTCGGCGGCCGCATAAAGCATCATCTGCTTCGGATTGAGCGAATCGCATCCGGATTCGCCCGAGAGCCTGAACTTAGTGTCATGGCTCCATTCGATTGTTACCTGTTCAGTCATAATTCGTGGAATATTTGTTCATCCCTGCAAGAGGCAATAATCGTTCCCAAAAGGGTCGCCGTACCATGGCCATCCTTATTGAATGTTTTTGTCTCCATAATATTCCGAAAGTGCCGGCCGTTTGGTTAAAAATTCCTATATTTGCGAAGTATATCAAAGGTTGGTTATGCGAAAAATCTCAATGATACTTGCGATGTCGTTCATGGTGGCGGTAAGCGCTGCGGCCATGACCCCGTCGGAACCCGAAGTTTCGATGAAACGCGGCATCGAACTCTACGAACAGGGACGCTGGAGCGATGCCCGCCATCAGTTCATGAAGCTGCGCGAAGCGCTGCCGCGTGAGCAGCGCGGAATCTTGCAGGACATAGACTTCTACCTGGCAATGTGTGCCATGGAACTCGGCGATTCGGATGTCGAGCAGCGCCTGCTGTCGTATATGGATACCTATTCCGGTTCAGTCTACAACAACGACATACGGTTTGCCCTGGCCATGTATTACTGTACGCGTGACGATTACGCCCGGGCCCGCGAGGCGTTCGCCGACGTGAACTACCGTATGCTCACTCCCAAACAGCGTGAAAAATACGACGTGCGCATGGGTTATATCGAGTTTCTCGAAGGTCATTACGATGCAGCATTCATCTATTTCGACCGTATCGGCTCCTCGAGCGAATATTACGACCATGCCGTATACTACAAGGCTTATGTCGAGTACATACGCGGCAACTATCAGGTGTCGAAACGGCTCTTCACGTCGTTGCGCAAGAGCGACGCCTATGCCGAAATAGTACCTTACTACCTGTTGCAGATAGAGTACAAGGAGGGCAACTATCCCTATGTAGTCGAGACAGGCGCGTCGCTCCTGCCGAACTCTTCGGCGGCGCAGCGCGTGGACCTGCAGCGAATCATGGCCGAGTCCTATTTCCGCATGAACAACTATCGCAAGGCCATCGATCTGATCCGCGCCTTCGAGAAGTCGGGCGGCGAAATGGGGCGCGAAGAGAACTACATACTCGGATATTCGCTCTACCGTACGGCCAATTATGACGAGGCCCGTGCGGCACTTCAGAAGGTTTGCGGTGCGGACGACGCCCTGACACAGAACGCATCGTATCATCTGGCCGACTGCTGCCTGCGTCTCGGCGACAAGGTCAATGCCAGCAAGGCCTTTGCCATGGCCTCTAACGAGGCATTCGATGCCCGCATAGCCGAGGATGCCCTGTTCAACTACGGCAAACTGCAGTATGAGCTCGGCGGCGGAACATTCAACGAAGCGGTGAACGTCCTGACCCGGTATATTGAGACGTACCCCTCGTCGGATCGCCAGACCGAGGCGCGGGAGTTGCTGATAGCCGCCTATTTCAACTCGCATAACTACGAGAGCGCATATACGGCCATCAAGTCGTTCCCCGATCCCGACAGCAGCATACGTGCCGCCCTGCAGAAGATCACCTATTTCCGCGCTCTCGAGGCTTATACGCAGGGTGATCCCGACCGCGCCGAAAACCTGCTCGAGGAGTCGCTTGCCATAGACATAAGTCCCAAATACAATGCGCTGGGTTCGTTCTGGCTCGGCGAGATATATTACGGCCGCGGCGACTACCGTACGGCAGCCGAAAAATATATAGGTTATCTCGAGCGGGCGCCGCGCAGCGAACGCGAATACAAGCTTGCCCTCTACAATCTGGGCTATGCCCGTTTCTCGATGGGGGAGATGGCCGAGGCCCAACGCAACTTCTCGTCGTTCCTGTCGAGTTACAGGCTGCAGGACAGCTATCGGGCCGATGCCTTCAACCGTCGCGGGGACGCATACTATTCGCTGCGTCAGTTCGATTCGGCCGTAAAGGATTACGAGTCGGCGGCGGCTGTCGGAACCAATGAACGCTACTATGCACAGTATCAGCGTGCACTGGCACTCGGTATTCTCGGCCGAACGGGGCAGAAGATAGATGCACTGAAGAGTATTGTCGACAACGACCGGGGCAACTATGTGGATGACGCCACATACGAACTCGGACGTACGTACATAGCACAGGAGCAGTATCGCAACGGCGCCGACATGCTCGAGCGTTTCATCGCCGGATATCCCAATTCGCAGTATTATACGTCGGCGCTGCTCGATCTCGGTCTTGCATACGCAAATCTCAACGAGACGGACCGATCGCTGCAGTATTATGACAAGGTGATATCGCAGGATCCGCAGTCGTCGGATGCCAAGGAGGCGCTGCGCAGCGTGCGTGAGATATACGTGGCTTCGGGTAACGTCGATTCATATTTCGACTATGCCGCAAAGGCCGGCGTGGAGTGTGACCTCAGTCAGATGGCACGCGACTCGCTGTCGTTCGAATCGGCCCAGAAGATCTATTCGGCCGGTAAAACCGGTGAAGCCATCAAATTGCTCGAACGTTACGTTGCCGAGTATCCCAAGGGCTATTATCTCAACGATGCGCTCTTCTATCTCGGCGACAGCTATCTGAAGAGCGATCGCCCGGATGATGCCATAACTACTCTCATAACATTGTCCGAGCGTCCGACAAGCCAGTATACGCAGCGCGTGCTCGACGAGCTGTCGCGCCTCACTTATGACGAGGGCCGTTACGGAGATGCCGCCAAAGCATACCGCAAGCTTTACGACGTGGAGACGCAGGTACAGGCCCGCAACGATGCCATGACCGGTTACGTTCGTTCGGTCAAGGCGCTCGGAGACGACGATGCTGTTGTTGCCATGGCCGACGACGTGGAGGCTCAGGCCGATGCAGGCGAAGTGGCTTTGCGAGAGGCGCGTTACGCCAAGGCACGCGTTTTGGAGAAGCGCGGAGATGTGGACGGTGCTGTCGAAATCTATCGTAAGCTGAGTGCGGACGTACGTTATGCCGAAGGCGCCGAGGCGTCGTACAAGGTCATTGCCCGCGAATTCGACAAGGGCAATACCGACGAGGCCGAGAAGCTGGTGTACGCATTCGCCGACAAGAATACGCCGCATTCGTACTGGCTCGGCAAGTCGTTCATACTGTTGGGAGACATATATCGCATGAAGGGCGATACGTTCCAGGCACGTGCCACCTATCAGAGCGTTGTCGACGGATATACGCCGACGGATGACGGTATCGTGGACGAGGCCCGCGAGCGTATAGCAAAACTGAATTAGAGCATGAGTATCATGAAACACAGAATCATAATTCCGTATGTTTGCGGGTTGCTGGCCTGCTGCATGGCGCCGCTGGCCTCGTCGGCTCAGGTAGCCAAACAGGTCGAGGTCACGAAGGCCTATGTTCCGGAGGTGTCGGAGGCCGTAAAGCTTCCGATCGTACCAAACATGGTCGATACGGTCAAGATGCATCCCGATATCGAATACCGCATTACGCCGTTGATGTATTCGACCGACCTGGCCACGCACCAGTTCAAGCCGGCGACGGTTACGTACTGGGAGTTCAATCGTCCGATGGCCTTCTATGCTAAGCTGGGAGCCGGTTATCCGCTCAATTCGATAGCCGACGTGTATGCTTCGACATACAATGCCCGTGTAGGCTATGTGATGGCCTATGTAAACCATCAGGGCCAGTACGGCGATATCAAGAACTATCAGGGAGTCAAGACCGATGCCGTTCAGGTGCAGACTCGTGCCGGGGTTGCCGGAGGCGTCTTCTGGGGCAAGCGCATGTTCGAGGGTGACGTGTGGTATCAGTCCGACATGTACAGGCGTTATGCGGATACGGGTCTCGGCGTCGATTTCGAGGATGTTAACCTCAAGTTGCGTCTGGGTGACGATTTCGTGGATCTCAGCCGCATGAATTTCAATATCGAGGTGCAGGGCTCGTACTTTCACGACAAGTCGGAGTGGCTGTCGACGACAAGACCAAACATACAGCAGGCCGATTTCGGTGCCAAGGCCAAAATTGCGCGCCGCTTCGGACGCCACACCATCGGAATGAACGCAGGTTACGACGGATATTGGGGCATAAAGGACTATTCGGATTATCGCGACAACATTGCCAGTGCCGGCCTGCATTACGGTTATGCATCGGAGTTCCTGGAGTTCGAACTCGGTGCCGACTACTATTACGACCATAGTGCCACGACCTTCAAGAAGGCGCACCACTATGTTATCCCGCGCGCGCGTATACAGCTCAACGTAAGCGCCCGCGACATAATAACTCCGTTCGTGGCGCTCGACGGTTCGCTGCACAACAACAGCTACTATTCGCTTGTGGAGCGGAATCCGTATTTCGACTTTTTCGATCCGGCGCTGATGACGCTGCCCAATACGGTCGACTACAACCTGAGCTTCGGTATCGACGGACACTTTGCTCAGGACAAGTTCTCGTACAGACTTTACGCCAACATGGACTTTATCGAGAACAGCCTCTACTGGTACAACTACGACATAATGTGGATACGTGCCGAAAATGCGCGTCAGAACATCATGTCGCTCAATCTGGAGTTCGAGTACAAGCCGGTCAATAAGTTTATTCTTGCAGCCGGTGTGCACGGATACATCTATACGGACTTTACCGATATATGCAACGGACGCAGCCCGATCGACGGATACGTCAGGGCCCGTTACACGTTCGGCAAGTTTGCGATAGGGGCCTCGGCCGACGTTCGCGGCGTTTCGAAATGGAGCAGTTTCGAGCGCATCGATCCCGAGCAGCCTGCACTGCCGGAGAACATGCGCATGCGCAATCTGACGGCACCGTTCTATGTGAACGTCGGTCTCAGTTTCGACTGGAAGGTGGCTGAGCACTGTACGGTTTTCCTCGAAGGCCGCAACCTTGCCAACATGAACATTTATCCGTGGGCATTCTACCGCGAATACGGCGCAAACTTCACGGTCGGAGCGAAATTCCAGTTCTGATACGGCGTAGATGCACTTTGACGGTCGGCACGCATGTCAATCAGTGCGTGCCGACCTGTTTTGTCGTCCGACGCGAGGCCCGAAAACTTTTTTTCATATTAGGGGCTTGCGAATGGAAAAATTTTCGTATCTTTGCGCACCCGCAAAGTGCGGGGTTGGATTACAATAAATTAACAAGTATTAAAACGTAAAGTAAAGTGGATTCATTAAGCTACAAAACTATCTCGGCGAATGCATCGACTGTTGAAAAGCAGTGGTATGTCATCGATGCTACGAACGAGGTATTGGGTCGTCTTTGCTCGCAGGTCGCGAAGATCCTGCGCGGAAAGAACAAGCCGAGCTACACTCCACATGTCGACTGCGGTGATTACGTTATCGTTATCAACGCCGACAAAGTGAAGCTTACGGGCAAGAAAATGACCGACAAGGTCTATGTACGTCACACGGGCTATCCCGGCGGACAGCGTTATGCAACTCCTGCGGAGTATCTGGCCAAGAAGCCCCAGTTCGTTATCGAGGAGGCCGTACGCGGCATGCTTCCCAAGACGCGTCTTGGTGATGCGCTCTTCAAGAATCTGAAGGTCTATGCAGGTGCCGAGCATCCGCACACCGCACAGAACCCTACACTCATTAAATTAAACGAGATCAAGTAAAGACTATGGAAGTTGTAAACACCGTTGGTCGCCGTAAGGCAGCTGTGGCTCGCGTATTCGTGAAGCCGGGAAAAGGTCAGATTACAATCAACCGCAAATCTCTCGAAGACTATTTTCCGTTGGAGATCCTCCAGTTCGAGGTTAAACAGCCTCTGATGGTAACCGAGACCCTCGGAAGCTATGACGTGACCATCAATCTCGATGGTGGCGGCATCAAAGGTCAGGCCGAGGCAGCACGCATGGGTATCGCACGTGCACTGTGCGAAGTGAATGCGGAATACCGTCCTGTTCTCAAGAAGAACGGTTTCCTCACACGTGATCCCCGTGAGGTTGAGCGTAAGAAGCCCGGACAGCCCGGAGCACGTCGCAAGTTCCAGTTCAGCAAACGTTAATCGTTACGGACCAAACTTTCGGCAAAGCACGACAAGGGTTTCAAATCGTTGCGACTACCTGTTGAATACGGCGTATTACCTGACGGTTGCCCTGTCGCGGAAAACTTCCCGGATTGGCTGTTGAGCCACTGCCAGGGAGGTTGAAGGAAAGAGATTAAAACAAAAAACAAAAAACAGAACATTAAAAATGTCACGCACAGATTTTAATACATTGTTGGAAGCCGGCGTACACTTCGGACACCAGAAGCGCAAGTGGAATCCCAAAATGGCTCCGTATATCTTTATGGAGAAGAACGGTATCCACATCATCGACCTGTACAAAACCGCAGTGAAGCTCGACGAAGCAGCCGCAGCGCTGAAGCAGATCGCCAAGAGCGGCCGTCGCGTACTGTTCGTTGCTACCAAGAAACAAGCCAAGGAAATAGTTGCCGAAAAGGTGTCGGCAATAGGCATGCCTTACGTTACGGAGCGTTGGGCAGGCGGTATGCTGACAAACTTCCCCACCATAAGAAAGGCCGTTAAGAAGATGGCTACCATCGACAAGATGACCAACGACGGCACTTTCGACAACTTCTCGAAACGTGAGAAGCTGCAGATCGCACGTCAGCGTGCAAAACTCGAGAAGAACCTCGGATCAATCGCAGACCTTACCCGTCTGCCGGCAGCTCTGTTCGTCGTAGACGTACAGAAGGAGGCCAATGCAGTCAAGGAGGCCAACCGACTGAACATCCCCGTATTTGCAATGGTAGATACTTGTTGTGATCCAACCAACATCGATTACGTTATACCTGCAAACGACGATGGAACCAAGTCGATAGCCGTAATTCTGGATACCGTATGCGCCGCTATCGCCGAGGGAACCGAAGAGCGCAAGCTCGAGAAGGAGAAGGAGGCACTCGAGGCTGAAGCAAATGCAGCCGAGGGCGCTCCCGCCAGGAAAGAGGCGAAACCCCGCATCAAGAAGGCCGTAAAGGAGGCTATCGACGCTGAAGAGGCAGCCGTAGCCGACGTAGTTGCAGCAACCGAGAAGCCCGCAGAGGCTGAATCGGAGGCTGAGGCCGAAGAGAAAGCTGAATAACAATTTAACAGGAAAGGACCATATTATGGAAATCAAAGCAGCTGATGTAATGAAGCTCCGCAAGATGACCGGTGCGGGCATGATGGATTGCAAGAAGGCCCTTATCGAGGCCGAAGGCGATTACGACCGTGCACAGGACATCATTCGCGAAAAGGGCAAGCTCGTAGTGAGCAAGCGTGCCGATCGCAATGCTTCGGAGGGTGTAGTCGTTACGAAGATCGTAGGTCAGAAGGCATATCTTCTCTGCCTTGCCTGCGAGACCGACTTCGTTGCGCAGAACGCCGAGTTCGGAGCTTCGGCAAACGCCATACTCGATATCGCCGTTGCGGCTGATGCAGCCGACCGCGAGACTCTGCTTGGCGTGAAGAATGCCGAGGGCCGTACCGTCGAGGAGATGGTAACCGAGAAATCGGGTCAGACCGGCGAGAAGGTAGAGCTCGCATACTATGCACGTATCGAGGCTCCCTACTGCAATGCATACGTTCACTTCAACAAGAAACTGGGTACGATTCTCGGTTTCAACAAGGTAGTTCCCGAGGAGGTTGCTCATACCGTTGCCATGCAGGCTACGGCCATGGCTCCTATCTCGATCGATGTTGACGACTGCCCTGCAGACGTTGTCGCTCACGAGAAGACCATCGCTCTCGAGCAGATGAAACTCGATCCGAAGAACGCCAACAAGCCCGAGGCCATTCTCGAGAAAATCGCCGAGGGTAAGATGCGCAAGTTCTACGAGGAGAACACCCTTCTGAACCAGACGCTGGTAGGTGAGAAGATCACCATCCGCGAATATATCCAGCAGGCCGACAAGGAGGCAACGGTTGTAGCTTACAAGCGTTTCGCTCTGGAGGCATAACAGGAGTCTGATCATATTGAAAAGGCCGGAAGAATCGTCTTCCGGCCTTTTTTGTACCTGATATTCGGCTGTGTCATATCAGCCCCAGATCTCTGGCTATGCGGCAGGCTTCGATGGAGTTTTTTACGTGCAGGTTGTTCAGTATCTCCTGACGGTGCCGGCTGACAGTGTTTACGCTGATCGACAGTGTGGCGGCTATCCGCTTGCTTGTCAATCCCTGATCTATCAGCCTGAGTACCTCTGTTTCGCGGTCGGACAATATCCTGATTCTGTTCTGCTCTTCCGACTCGATGATCTGCCCCGTAGCAGAATTGACTATCATGTAGGGCTTCGGCAGGTCGACGATCATCCGGTTGTAGAGACACAGGGTCAGCCACAACGTATTGTTTTGAGGGTCCGAAATGTAGAACAGCCTGTGAATTGCCGGTATGTTGTATCCGAGGCTGTCACGCATGCGCAGCTTGTTTATCAGATGAAAGTCCTGCAGCTGCTCGCGTGGAAGGCGCTTTGCGAAGTGAAAAAAACGCAGCTCCTGCAGATATTTGTTGTGCAGGTCTGTAGGGTGGATGCGGTTCAGAATCTCCTTCTCCCATATCGAGTCGATGCTGTCCTCGTCGTGTTGCGGATGGCTGATTCCGAGCACGTCGGCAAATCCCCCGTAACATATGTGGCTTCGGTTCGAATGCAGGTCGCTGAGTACCGCAATCGAGTTCTCCATGCGGGCGTAGTTTCGGGCCATGTCGATGTAATGTTCGATATCGGCACTCACTCCTGTATGTTTCACGGAACCCGGGTCCTGATTGAGGAACTCGGAATTCAGCCTGTCTATGATATTCATGATTGAAAATGGTTATTTATAATCATTGTATTGTATGTTTCAACATGATACCTTTGTATCGACAATACAAAAATATGGTTAATTATATATAATACATACTTGATATGAAGAAATTTCTTTTTTTGAGTCTGGCTCTTTTCCCGTTCATGCAGTCGGGAACGGCACAATCGCTCGAGAAGATGCAGTGGTTCAACGAACCGGAGCAGTGGGAGATCAAGGACGGGGTATTGTCGATGTTCGTGACCCCTCAGAGCGACTACTGGCGCATTTCGCACTATGGCTTTACGGTAGACGACGCACCGTTCTACTTCACGACCTACGGCGGCGAGTTCGAGGTTAAGGTAAAGGTTTCGGGCGATTACAAGACCCGTTTCGATCAGGCGGGCCTGATGCTGCGTATCGACCACGAGAACTACATCAAGGCCGGCATCGAGTTTGTCGACGGCAAATTCAACATCAGCACCGTCGTTACGCACAAGACTTCGGACTGGAGCGTGATCACGCTCGACAAGGCCGTGCCGTACATCTGGATCAAGGCTGTACGTCGGCTCGATGCCGTCGAGTTGTTCTACTCGTTCGATGACAAGGAGTATGTCATGATGCGCAATGCGTGGCTGCAGGACAATACTCCGGTGCATGTCGGTTTGATGGCCGCAAGTCCCGACGGTGACGGATTCCGTGCTACGTTCGAGCACTTCAAGGTACGTCATCTGCCCGACAAGCGTCGCCTGGAGTGGTTGAGCAAGAATTCAGCCGAGTAGTAGAAATACATTGGCAGTTGGTGATGAAGCCGGTGTTGCATTGCACACCGGCTTTGTCGTATTTACTCATGATAAGGACAATATGATTTTCACTGTATTGGAAATTTCCTAGAGAAAGTTTTTTTGTATGGATATAATGTGTAAATTTGCATATAATCAAGTATAAGTAGAGTTGCCTATGAAAAAATAGCATCTAACGATGCGTACATTTTAGACATATAAGGAAAATGCGTTAGCTTTATTTCTTGCTGTTGGAACTTCGACAATTTCAAATGTGGCAAAAGAAGTGAAGTTGATGCTCACGTTACGGCGTGGGCTTCACTTTGATATTTGTGCCACAGGTAGTCGAAGACCTCAACAGCAAATTGAAAAGATGTGTCCGCGCTTTTTTTTGTACGTATCATCATTTTTTTTAATAAGGACACACATTAGAATTACTAATAATCCTAATTGCGTAATGAAGATTCTATTGTTTATTCTTGTTTTGTCCTTACCGATAACTTTCACCTCCTGCGGAGTTTTTGATCCTGGTAATTTTTCACATGTGCAATCTGCGGCGCAACAATATAGCCAGTCTCAAAGAGGTGGAACGTATGTTGGAAAGGCATCTACTCAAGCCGAGGCCAAGAGTATTGCCCAAAGGGCAGGATTCCCTTATTATCAATGGTATCCATCAACAGGCAGATGTTATGGTTACAAACATAAATAAAACGAATTATGCAAATGCTAAATTTTAATGAGATCATGAAAAAGGTTATTTTATTTGTGGCAATATTTGTTATTGCTTGTGTGAGTGCACATGCCCAGAATTATTCTAACAGAAATGCGGCAAAGGCAATTGTCGATGCTATTGAAGAATCCAATGGTACGTGCTATGATCGTGATAGCAATGGTAATATTTATAAAGGTACGTTGAAAAGGCAATCGCAGGAGGTTGTCAGCTCTTCTGAACAGTCATATAGCAATACATCCAATTCTGGCAGTTGGAGTGCTGAAGGTGAAGTAAGTACGGATAGAATAGGCGCCAGTGGCCGGTATAATTCTGGAAATTCTTCATCGACGAATAATAAATCATCAGACAAGCAGACGAAGACTACATATATTTGTGTTCCAAACCGTGAATGATTAAATCATATGGCCGTGCCTACATTGGGCACGGCCATATTTTATCTTACGCCCAGTCTCCAGAGTGCGCCGAGTATGCAGCGGCGGATTAGCGGCGGCATCGCAACCCATATTGCCGATGCCGTGCGCCAGCGGCGTGACCGGCAATCGGTGCGGCGTCCGTCCCGACTGATTATGCAGCTGACTTCGGCCACTACGTCGGCTGTAGTGCAGTGTTCGACCTTCCTGTAGTTGCCGTCGCCGGCAAGCGTAAGTCTTTCGCCGTCGCGCGCTACAATGCGGTGCATGACATGGTGGCCGTGGTACCGGAACAATACTATGTCTCCCTTGCCGAGAGACGAAGCATTGCACGGCGACAACTGAACCGATGTGCGCCCGCTGCGTATGAACGGCCGCATGCTGTGTCCCTTGACGCGTATGACGACCTCCTTGCCTTCGGCGATCATCGACTCCACGTGGGCGAAGAATATGTCGTTGTCTATGGTGATCATGCCTCGGATGTTTCCGTGCCGAATATGGTCGAATACGACAGCCTTGCCGCATCGGCATCGGGCAGACACTCCAGATGGTAGACCGGAACAGCAGCAAGTACGTCCGAGAGCGTATCGCAGATGTTGTCCTGCAGTTCGGTGTCGTAGGCGAATGCCGGCGGACAGGAGGGTAGCAGTGCGCCGAGGGCGTTGATCGTACCCAGACGGTGCATCTTGTTGTATGGAGCCTGACTGAGACGCACTATCGCCTTTATCGGGAACCTGCGGTTTACATAGCACGGGGTCTTGCCGCTCCATGCCGAACCGAAGGCCGTAGGTATGCCGTCGACGCATCGTATTATCGGGCTGTCGTCGTTCAGCAGCCTTGCCCCGTCGATATTCTCGCGCCACAGACGTGTGTGTGTACTTTTGCCGGTGCCGGATTCCCCGAGAAAGAGTACGGCGCCGCCATCCTTTACGATTACCGATGAATGGATGGCTATTGCGTGGTGCGGATTTATGGCAAGGCCGAACATCATCCAGAGACCGAAGCGCAACAGAGACGGATCGGGAGCCTTGCCTGCGGCTATGTTGCTGTAAACCTTTGCCGATCCGAACTCCTTTATGAATATGGTATCGTGCAACGTGTCGTTGCAGCCTTGCGGGCGCATGTAGAAGAGATGCCCGCCTTCGTAGCGGCAGAAGAAGCAGTCGTGTCTGGCATCCTCGAATTCGAACGCGTGCAGCAGATGCAGATCGTAATCCGCAATGGCGGTCGGCAGGTCGGGGTGAAGCTCCATCACGACTCTGGCATCTTCGTCGAAGTCGACGGCGAAAGGTTTGAATCCGCGCAGGCCGTCGTCTGCAAGGTCTGCATAGGGCTCGAAAGTACGCAGGCGGAAGCCCGCCAGTATGTAATCCTTACTCATGGCTGTCAAGTGTGATTATGCGGTCGCAATAGTCGAGCGAACTCTCGCGATGGGCTATTACGATAATTGTCAGTTCCTTGTTCCTCGCGGACAACTCCTCGATGGCGGCATTGATGTTCTGCTCTGTTGAATTGTCGAGCGACGATGTGGCTTCGTCGAAGAACAGTACGTCGGCCTCCTTGTACAGGGCCCGCGCTATGCCTATGCGCTGGCGCTGTCCTCCAGACAGACGGTTGCCGCACTCGCCGGCGGGAGTATCCACTCCGAGCGGCAGCGAATCGATGAATTCGCGCAGATTGGCCATGTCGATGGCACGGTCGAGCCTTTGTCGGTCTATCTCTTCGGGACGCGATCCGAGCGCTATGTTCTCGACGAAGGTGCCGTCTGCTATGAATACGTTTTGCGAGACGTAGCCGATCGTATTCTGCCATTTCCGGCGATTGTCGTCGGTCAGAGGTTCGCCGTCGACGTATATGGCTCCTCCGGTAGGCTTGTAGAAGCCGAGCATGAGGTTGAAGAGCGTGGTTTTGCCGGCACCGGAACGTCCCCGTATGCCGAGGCGTTCGCCTTTGGCTATCGTGAGCGAGAAGTCGTGGATGACGTCGCGGTCGCTGTCGTCGAAACGGAATGACAGCCTGTCGAGACGTATCTCACGGCTGAATTCGAAACGCTCGGCCGAAGAGTCTACCGTCGTGTCGATATCGTCTACGTGTTCGTCGCGTATTATCGGAATAGTGTATCTGTTGTATCTCAACGATGCCCATGATCCCATGATGTTGCGAATCGAAGGCATCAGCCGCAGCGCCGCAACGGCAAATACTCCGAAGAGTATCTTTATCTGGTTGCCCTCGATGCCGAGGTTTGCGAGTACCATCAACGACAGGCCTATGGCCAGTCCCGTCTCGGTGAACATCTGCGGCAGCATCGACAGCGAGGCGTTTCTCGAACGGACGCTGACCACTTCCTCCATGGCCTTGTCGAAGCGGGCGAGCATCCGGGGGAATGCATTGCATATCTCGATGTCGGAATATCCGCGGTATGTATCGATGACGCTGCGTGTCTTGGCCCTCTGCGCTCTGTTTTCAGCCTCTCCGTATCTGTTCAGACGGTTGCGCACGAGCCTGACATACAGCCATACCGCCGGCAGGAAGATGACCACGATCAGAACGGCGGCCACCACGTTGTATAGCGCCAGCGCCACGAACAGCAGCATGAAGAGTGTAGCCTCGCTGAATATGACGGCCATCGGGCGCAGCACACCGGCGACGAACGTCAGGCTTACGACATTGACGTTGCGCGACAGTACGGCCGAATTGCGGCTCTTGATGAATGCGAGGCCGCGGTTGTGGTAGTCGATGTACAGGCGTCGCGAGAGATACCTGTACATCGAGTATATGTAGTCCCGTTCGGAACGGTACAGCCAAAGGCTTAGGAGTGACTTGGCCACGATGAAGATGACGACGGCCGCACAGATGCATGCGACGAACCATCCGGTACTTTCGAACCCGCCGAGTTGATATAGATGTGCGAGTATGCGGTTCGATGCGATGCTTTCGGGATCGAGTATGAGTACCAGTACCGGCAGAAGCATGGCCAGCCCCAGAAAATTCAGCAGACCGCGCATGAAGATGGTTGCCACGACCCATACACCCTTACGGCGGAAAGGCTTCGGTATGATATCTGAAGCGGGAAATTTCATGAATACAAAGTTATTGTTTTTTTTTGAATATCCTCCTTGAATTGCTTACATTTGCATGATGGCACGATTCGGCGGTATTTATTGTCTTTTTATCCTTTTCTTTGTCTTGTCGGCGGCTGGTTGCGGCGGTCGGGTTTCCGACGGCGGCAACGAAGCGCTGTTGCAGCAGCTTGACCGCGCGGTTGAGGAGCGCCACACATGGGACGAAAAGTTTAACCGGCAGCTCGACAGACTTAAATCGCGGCTCGATGGCTCGACGCCGCGTGAACGTGTCGATATCTGTTACGAGCTGTGCAACCTTTACCGCTTCCACAACATGGATTCGGCCCTGCATTACGTCTCGCTCATACGGCATGCGGCTGTGAAGTCCGCATCGCGGAGGAGCATGCAGCAGGCACACCTCATGGCTGCCATGATATATCAGGCTGTCGGGCGCAGCCATGAATCGTATGACGAGCTGCAGTCGACGGATACGCTTCTGCTGTCGGCAGCCGAGATGGTCGACTATCTTTCGACGGAACGGTCGTTGTTGCGCCTGAGAATGCAGCGATCCGAAAACGACTCGCTGCGTGCCGCATGCAGTGCGCGTATGGCCGAGTGCGGACGCCGTCGGCTCGAACTCGTCGATCCGGACGGAGCCGAGCATGGTTGGTACGTGGGTCTTGACAAGCGCGCGGCAGGTGATGTGGCGGGTGCAATCGAATATCTCTCCCGGGCTTTCGATGCGGCTGAAGATGCCCATTTGCGTGCTCGCATAGCCGTGGATCTTGCGGCTTGTTACAGGAGTATGGGCGATATGGCTCGATATGAGCACATGCTTGCCGTCTCGGCTCTCAATGATCTGAAGGCTTCGGTCAAGGAGTACACGTCATTGCCGCAACTCGCCATTTTGCTGTTCGAACAGGGAGATGTAGACCGTGCAAACCGATACATGCGCTGCACTATGGAGGATGTTCTCGCATGCAACCACAATTCACGCGTGGTGCAGTTTTCGGCGGCCAACGAAGCCATCAGCGCCGCCTATGCCGGTGTATTGGCATCGCGTCGCCGCATAGCGATGGCCATGATCGTTGCCGTCTGTATCTTTGCCATAGCCATAGCCCTGGCATTGCGTTTGGCGCTGCTGCAGAAACGGCGCGTGCAGACGATGAACGCCGAGTTGTCCGATGCCAATTCACAGCTCGTGGCCCGCAACGACGAACTGTCCGATCTCAACCGACAGCTAAGCGAAATGAACTACCGCCTGACCGATGCCAACCATATCAAGGAGCAGTATGTGGGCCATTATATGGATCTGTGCTCGTCGTATATCGGCAAACTCGACGAATACCGTCATCAGCTCAACAGAACGGTTACGGCCGGGGGCCTTGAGGCCGTGAAACGCGAGCTGCTGTCGCCCGATGTCGCCGAACGCGAGCGCCGCGATTTCTACAGGATGTTCGACGCGACGTTCCTCGACATATTCCCTGATTTCGTCGGACAGGTCAATGCACTGCTGGCCGAACCTTCGAGATTCAAGCCGCGTGCCGCGCGTACTCTCAATACCGAACTTCGCATACTGGCCGTCATTCGTCTCGGAATTACCGACAGCGTGAAGATTGCCTATTTTCTTAACTGTTCGCTCTCCACAATATACAATTACCGCACTAAAATGCGTAATGCCGCGCTCGGAGACCGCGATGATTTCGAGGCCGCGGTACAGCGTATCGCCGCTGAATAACTACATAACAAGTGTTGCAGGTTGGTACTAATGTGCTGTAATTCAGTAATATTATATTCAATAACCTCTACATACTTTGTTCTCTGTATCGGAACATGCATTTTTATGGTTAATTTTGTATTGGACCTGAGAAAACAGTAACCAATCATAAATTACAACCCATGAAAAGCATTAAATTTTATCTCTGTCTGGCTGCGGCTCTGGCATGCGGGCATCTTTCGCTCTCGGCACAGGAGGATCCGCAGGCGGATGAACGTGCCGTTATCGTTGCCGGCGACGCACGATTTACCGTATTGACTCCGCGCATGGTGCGCATGGAGTGGAGCGCCGACGGCGTATTCGAGGACCGCGCTACGCTGACATTCGTCAACCGCAAGCTGCCCGTTCCCGAATTCAAGGTGCGCAATACGCGTTCGAAACTGGTCATTACGACCGCCGATCTTACCGTCACCTATACTAAAACAGGCAAGTTTACACCCGAAAACCTCAAGGCCGAGTTCATGTTGGGCGACGAGAAGGTCGTATGGCACTACGGCGACAAGGATTCGCTCAACCTGATGGGTACGACGCGTACGCTCGACGGTACATATGGCTGGAAAGTAGGCCGCGAACCGATGGAGCAGGGTCTTGTATCGAGGTCTGGGTGGAGCGTGGTGGACGATTCGTCACGTCACGTACTGGCCGACATAGACTCGCACTGGAAAAAATGGGTGGAGTGCCGTTCCGATGTCGATCGTCAGGATGTCTACCTCTTCGCCTACGGCCACGACTACATGGATGCCATGGGCGACTACATAAAGGTTGCCGGTCGCATTCCGTTGCCTCCGAAGTTCGCGTTCGGCTACTGGTGGAGCCGCTATTGGCAATATTCCGACAACGAGATGGTCGATCTCGTAAATACGATCAAGGGTTTCGATATTCCTATTGACGTGTTTATTGTTGACATGGACTGGCATGAAACGTGGTCTTTGCGCAGCCGTAAGCCGCAACGTGACGCCTATGGCCAAAGAACAGGTTGGACCGGCTATACATGGAACTACAAATTGTTCCCATCGCCCGAGAATTTCCTGCAGTGGTGCCACAATCAGCGAATGAAGACGGCTCTGAACCTGCATCCGGCGTCGGGCATAGAACCTTTCGAGGAGCCTTACGAGCGCTTTGCGGCCGATTATGGATGGACTGAGAAGGGTAAGGGTGTGCCTTTCCACATCGATGATCCGAAGTGGGCGGACAGCTATTTCAAGACCGTGCTTGGCCCCATGGAGAAACAGGGCGTCGATTTCTGGTGGCTCGACTGGCAGCAGTGGATCGAGAGCAAGTACACCAAAGACCTCAGCAATACATTCTGGCTCAACCATGTATTCAATCAGCACATGGAGGAGAAGGGCGACGAGCGCCCGTTGATCTACCATCGTTGGGGCGGTCTCGGTTCGCACCGCTATCAGGTTGGTTTCTCGGGCGATGCCTACATTGCGTGGGAGACGCTCGGCTTCCTGCCGTGGTTTACGGCGACGGCATCCAATGTGGGTTACGGATATTGGGGCCACGACATCGGCGGCCACATGTATCCGAAGGGAGTATCGACAACCGATCCGGAGATGTATACGCGTTGGCTGCAGTACGGTGTCTTCACGCCGATATTCAAAACCCACAGCACGCGTGACAGCAACATTGAACGCCGCATATGGCGCTTCCCGGACTACATGATGACCATGCGCGAAGCTATTCGCCTGCGTTACGACCTTGCACCTTATATATATACGGCTGCGCGTCAGGCTTTCGATACCGGTGTGTCGATGTGCCGCCCGATGTATTATTACTGGCCCGAGGCCGACGAGGCGTATGACTACAAGGAACAGTACATGTTCGGCGACGACATCATCGCTACGGCCGTATGGCATCCAGTGGACAAGGTGACCGGCCTGGCACAGCGTACCATGTGGTTTCCCGAAGGTGAATGGTTCGATTGCGCAACCGGTGCCATGATCGATGGAGGTAAGGTCTACACGTTGCAGTATACGATTGACGAAAATCCGTATTATGCCCGTGCCGGTGCGATCATCCCGATGAATCCTTCCGATATAGACAATCTTCAGGATCCGTGCGACAAGCTCGTCCTGACGGTAATCCCGGGCGGCAATGGCGAGACTTCGCTCTATGAGGATGACGGTATGGCCAAGGATTATGCGGATGTGTATGCTACTACCAGAATTACAAAGGCGGTCGACGGCAACAGGATTCGCGTGACGATCTTCCCGCGTGAGGGGTCATATGAAGGAGCTCCCGATTCGCGCCGCTATGAAATCCGTATGCCAGCCCATTTCCCGCCTGTAAATGTCGAGGTCAACGGTCGCAAATATGAATATTCGCGCTTTGCTACGGATGGTGAGTGGGGATATGACGGTTATACGCTCGCCCCGATCGTGTATGTTCCCGCGATGCCATGTTCCGAGGCTTGTGTGGTCGAGTTCACGTTCGATGACAAGGCCATGAATCAGCAGTCGCGTCTCTATGGCAAGCAGGGTGTGTTCCGCCGTTTCGTAAAGCTTACTAACGAGTTCAAGGAGAAGTTCCCAGGCGGTTATGACGCCTATACCGGAGACTCGTCGGAGTATCTCTACGTATCCCAGTCGCCTAACTTCATCATGGAGTATCCCGAGCGTATCGTCGAGTGGCTCGACAGGTTCGATGCCAACAGGGATCTGGTCGTTCCTTCGCTCCAGAAGGTTGATAGGATAAACCCTGACTTTATCGAGCGCGTCAAAAGTCAAATGGAGATAGAGTAGCGCTCCTAATCTTTCCCTGCAGGGCGGCATGCTTGAGACATGCCGCCCTGTTTTGTAAATTATTTGATAATATTATTCAATAATCTTTCTATTTTATTAAATAAATGGACGGGTGGAGTAAATCTTTCTAACTGTTTCGCGGGTCTTGTTTGCATTATTAAAATAGTTTACAAAACTGTTACTTTTATATGTATTTATGCTGTTTTTTGATCTGCTTTCTTGCGGATGTCGCTGTGTTTTGTTACTTTTGTTTAGGGTATTCAGTGAATTGTATATGAAATGAAATATGCGGTTAAATGCAGTGCTAAAGAGAACCGGCATGTTTACTTTGACATTTTACAATCTTAGTTGCGTTTCGTTTCATAACAGGCTCGAGAGTGTAGTATAATGCAAGATTTGCCTATTTTTATATATTTTTTAGGATAATATTTGTAAGTGATATTCTTTTTGTTTATTTTTGTTAGTGTTTAGACAGAAATGTAAAGCAAAACGTAGCTATATTATCGTACAACAAGAACTACTACCTGTTTTTAACCTAAACTTATCTTTGATGGATTGCTTCAAATATATCTTTGCGGTTGTATCCGGAGTTTTCTTGGCGAGAGGTGATATGTCATTGTATTGGCGCATTACCCCCCCCCGATATATATCTGCGGTATGTAACTGCTCTGCATACAAGTTGAATGTCGCATGTGCGTAGGCCGTTTAGGCTTGTGCACGTGCGATTTTTTTGTATGCGCGTGCTGATGAAAACCAAACCTAAAAACCGATAATATATGAATTTAACTTTACGCAAATCATTTGGTCGCTTTTTGAGATCCGGTTTGTTGCTTTTCGCAAGCCTTGCGGTGGCCTGCGGTGGTGACAAGACTGTTGATGATGTGAAGAAACCGGGTGAAGGATCCGGCGGAAATACTGGAGAAGACGAATACCAGGATATTGAGGTCGTCGACGGCAAGGTGCGTTTCTATCTCTATGAAGACGACGATGCCGCCCGCAAGGCTCTTGGTGCCGGATCTTACGATTGGGCTACGGCCAAGGTGGCGGTAAACGGCAAGTCGTATGAGATATCGACTGACAGTGACAGCCGTCGTTATGTCGATGTCGATGCTTCGAGTTCTGAAACATACTATGCGGCGCTGACGGCTTCGGGTTCCGACAAGTGGTACGGATCGTCGGTATATGCCGACATTAAGTTGCCGTATTCACAGTTCTGGAATACTACGGCCGCATCGCTGAAGAACTATCCGATGTATGCCACCTATACCAAGGAAAACGGTAATAAGTTGAAGTTCAACGACGGGTTTGCGGTACTGGACATCGCTTTGACGGGTTCGGCCAAAATATCGTCGATAAAGGTCGAAAGCCTCGACGAGACTCTTGTGGCAGGTTTTGCCAACATGATGCCTTCGAAGGGTTCCTTCACGATGAATTCGGGCCTCGACTTTGCCGTTTTGAACTGTACCGACAACGGAAACTTTGTCCCGTTGACCAGCGGATCGGCAAAACATTTCTACGTCCTTGTAGCGCCCGGAACATATTCCGATGGTCTGAAAATCACTATCTGCGACTCCAGTCGCAAGGCGATAGTACATACGCTCCAGTCTCCCAAACTTACGGCAGGCGAAACGACGCTTGTCGATTTGTCGTATTCGCCCGACAGCGATTTGGTTTTCTATGAATCGTTCGACAACTTCGTATGGGGCGGCGACATCATGGGCGGTCAGGAAGCCGTGGGCTATGCTCCCAATGACGATGAGATCACATATTCGACCGGCCTTGATCGTGAAGGTTATGCCGATTCATTTACCGCTGTCGAGTGCAACATGCCCGGAACGGGTTTCATTCAGTCCAACACCTGGGCCGATGTCAGCGGTTATACTGTCGGCGATTCGCACATTGTTACCGACTCGTATGTCGCAAGCCGCAATATCGCCGATTATACATATCTGTTCCGCTGTCAGGAGTATCAGGGCTGCATGGCTGTCGGCGCAGGCAACTCGGGCCGCGGTGTCATGCAGATGTGCCCGATGACCAATATCGAGGGCATCTGTACGCTTAAGGTCGCTTTCGACTTCTGCTTCCAGAGCGGTATTCAGGACAACATGCTTTTCCAGATAGTCAACGGTGGAATGATAGAGTCGGTGACTCTCAACGGCGTTGACGTGCAGCTGACAGATGACAATTACGGATATATCTCCAACGCTTCGCAGTTGATTACCGACATCAAGTCCGTAACCATTCCTTCGAGCGATGTGGCTCCGAAGGAGTGGGCTCACGTCGAGGTTACTGTCAAGAATGCTACAAGCGGTACAGCCCTCTATTTCGGAGGCAACGATGCAAATCTCTCGGGCAAGCATGGTTTCTATGTCGACAATGTGGTCGTTCGTCGTGACGGCGATTACTATCAGCGCGGAGCCAACACCCTGCGTGTGCTCTATTGGAACATACAGAACGGCATGTGGGCAGACCAGCCTTACAATTACGACAACTTCGTGAAGTGGGTCAAGAAATATGATCCGGACGTATGCGTATGGTGCGAATCGTCGACCAACTACAAGGACAACTCCAGTTCACCGATTAGCGGAACCCGCTACCTTCCCGACGGATGGCCTGTGCTGGCGGCGCGTTACGGACATGCATACACTGCCATAGGCGGATGGCGCGACAATTTCCCGCAGGTAGTTACGTCGAAGTATCCTATCAAGACGCTGTTGAAGATTACCGATTCGGACGTGCCGGGCAAACCCATAACCCATGGAGCCGGCATACAGCAGATCGAGGTCAACGGTAAGGCCATCAACATAGTGACTCTTCACATGTGGCCGCAGGCCTATGCTTACGGCGGTTCGAGTACCTCCAACAACGAGGGTGACTACTATCGTGAATTCGAAATGCAGTATATACTTGCCCATACGATCAACGATGCCACCTATGCATCGCAGCAGGACTGGCTGATGATGGGTGACTTCAACTCGCGTTCGCGTTTGGATGAATGGTACTACAACTACGGTCTGGACGATACCCGTTATCTCGTTCACAACCAGATACTCGACAACTCGGACATGATCGATATCATGGCCAACTACTATCCCGGTTTCTTCATTTCGTCCACAGGCGGCAACTCCCGTATCGATTATATGTATGCGTCGCCTTCGATGTATGAACGTATTGAAAAGACCATGACGCTTATCGATGACTGGACCGTGATAGTCAAGACGCCATACTCCAACTTCTCCGATCCGTCCGATCACCGTCCGATCATGACTGATTTCAAGATGGATTGACACGTAACACCGTAACCATAAATAATTTCAAACCAACAAAACATTAATTGCTAACCTTTATTGATTATGAAAAGAACATTATTGATGAAGAGTTTTGCGGGTTTTTCGCGGAGGTTGGCAGTCGTGACGCTGACGGCGGCGTCACTGGTCTGCATAACTTCCTGCGAGAAGCACTCTAACTCCGATCGCAGTGAATCGATCGTGGTCTACGCGGCCCCGGCCGATAGCGAGCCTGTCGACGTCGGTTATGTAGGCGTTCGTGGAGGTATCGAGAAATTCTATGTGAAATCCAATGTCGATTTCGTGGTATCATGGGAGGACGATACAACAAGTCCGTGGGTGAATATCGTGGATTACACTACGGTCGATCCCGCAACCGGATATCGCGTGATTACGTTGGATGTGCAGCGTCGCCATACGACGATGAGCTACTACACCCGTCGTACCGGTATGTTGATCATTTCGGCGACGGACGGAAGTCTTAATTACAACAAGATCATTCCGGTGCATCAGGGCTCGACGGCTCGTATAAGCAACGATTTCTCCAACTTCAAGTACGGCAAGACTGATCCTCGTTTTACCGACGGTGAGACATCCATCGAAAACTGGACCACCGCGCAGAAAAACTACGGTTTCACATCTACCGTGATCGAGGGCGAGGAGATAGCGCATTGCTATGCCAAGAACGGTTATCTGAAGCTCGGTGACGACAAGGGACATGGTGCGGATATCATATCGCCGTATACAAATACGCTTCGCAGCGATTCGTTGCTCATGTTATCTTTCCGGGCAGTGGCCAATACCGACTTTTTCACTGGGGTGAAGGACGACAACAAGATCCGTGTAGAGGTGCTTAACGGCGGAGTTATCGCCGATTTCGCAGAAGAGGGCAGAACCTCGATCGACCTCGAGGCCGCATACTACGACATTACGAGCGAGGATTTTCCGAGCGACATGTGGGTAGGCGGTGATTTCCTGGTATTCATAGCCAGCACTGAGCATAATCCCATTACGGTCAATACTCAGGTTCGTATAATCTGCGGTTCTCTCGAACAGGGATCGACCACCAACAACCGCATATTCCTCGATAACTTTTATCTCCGCCGCTTGACGGTTGACGAAGAGGACTATTATACCGAGAACAACGGTAGCGGTAAAGATATGATTCTCGGCGCACCTTACGGTGAGGACGTAGAGCAGTAAGAAGTCGTAATACCTAAAAAAACCTAAACATGAATAAATTTCTGCACAACATGAAATCATCCGTCCGAGTGATTTCGCTGGTGGCGTTCCTGATGTTGTTTGCTGCATATGCCATGCCGGCTATTGCACAGCAACAGACGGTAACGGTCAGCGGTACGGTTCTCGATCCGGACGGTAAACCGTTGAACGGTGCGACGGTGGCCGTGTACAACGGTACTCAAGGAACGATTACCAATGCGGACGGTAAATTTACCCTGAAGGTAAAGACTACCGACAAGTTGGAGTTCTCATACCTCGGATATAAGACGCAGGTACACAATATCGGCACTCGTACCAATTTCAAGGTTCAGATGGAGTCCGACGAATCGACCAACATCGAAGATGTCGTAGTCATCGGTTACGGTTCGGTGGCCAAGAAGGACCTTACCGGTTCGGTCGCATCGGTGAAGATGAACGATATCAAGGACGTTCCCGTATTGTCGGTCGACAATGCACTTCAGGGACGTATCGCCGGTGCCGACTTCCTGTCGACCACAGGAGAGCCCGGATCGACGACTTCGATCCGTATCCGCGGTACCCGTTCTATCAACGCTTCGAACGAGCCTTTGATCGTTGTTGACGGTGTGATGGATGCCATCCATGACCTTAACGATATCAACTCCGACGATATCGCTTCGATCTCGGTCCTGAAGGATGCTTCTTCGACGGCCATCTACGGTTCTCGCGGTGCGAACGGCGTTATCATCATCACGACGAAGCAGGGTCTGGGTGTCAAGGACAAGACCAACGTAACGTTCAAGGCCGACATGGGATTCTCGCAACTGCCCCGCCATCTCGACATCATGAACGCTTCGGAGTTTGCACAGTACCGCAACGACTATGCATCGTTCGGAGGTGATGCCAACCACCCCGACGTAGGTCAGGACACTCCTCTTTCGGGATCGGTCTATCCCGACCCGTTCTCGTTGGGCGAAGGTACCGACTGGATCAAGGAGATCACCCGTACGGCACTCTACATGAACTATGCTCTTTCGCTTTCGGGCACTACCGAGAAATCGTCGTACTATGCATCGTTCTCGTATAACGATACCGACGGTATCATTCAGGACAGCGGCCAGAAACGTTTTACCGGCAGCATCAATCTCAAGCGTCAGCTCTTCAAGTGGCTGAATGTCGGTTATACGGGCCGTTATACATGGCGTCACAACGACCAGAACAAGGCCACGATCGGTGGTACAAGCTGGTGGAGCGGTGCACAGTATCTTTCGCCTCTGTTGAAGCCGACCGATACCTACAACCCTCTGTACTACAACGGACAGAAGATCAATACGCCGCGTGCGTTGATCGATCAGAATACCTATTTCCTCGAGCGTCACTCGACCAACCACACCTTCACGGCTTTGATTCAGCCCGTGAAGAATTTCGAGATCAAGAGTATTTTCTCGTACTATCTCTATCAGCGTCACACCTATCGTTACTATCCCGGAACACTTCCCATGAAGGCCGAGAACGAGGGTGGTGAAGCATACCGTGCCGAGTGGGACGAGCAGTCGTTCTCGTCGGAGACCACCGCAACCTACAAATTTGAGAAGAACGATCACAAGTTCGATATCATGGGCGGTTTTTCGGCATATCGATTCACTTCTCACGACTTCAACCTTTCGGGTAAGGGCTACATGGACGACGCCATCAAATGGAACAACATGAACGCCGTTATCGACAAGGAGACTTATTCTGCCAACACCGCATATTCGCGTTCAACCAAGATGTCGGTATTCGCTCGTGCCAACTACAACTACGGTTCCCGCTACTACCTGACCGTTACGGGTCGTTACGACGGTGCTTCGAACTTTGCAGACTTCAACAAGTGGGCATTCTTCCCGTCGGCAGCCGTCAAGTGGAATGTCTCCAATGAAAACTTCATGAAGGATGTCAAGTGGATCGACGAGTTGTCGGTACGATTGAGTGCCGGTATTTCGGGTAACGATGCCATCAGCACCTATCGTTCGCTTGCAGCTCTTTCGTCGACGACCGGCGGTTATCTGTTCGACGGTTCGCAGCCCGTTGCCTTCTACCGCAGCCGACTCGGCTCGCCTGACCTGACGTGGGAGAAAACCACATCGTACAACCTGGGTATCGACTGGTCGATGTTCAACAACCGACTCAACATTACGGCCGAGGCCTACATGTCGAAGACAACCGACCTGCTCATGTCGCTGGCCGTAGCAAGCCAGACCGGTTACACCTCGCGTTGGACCAATATCGGCGGTACGTCGAACAAGGGTATCGAGTTTACCATCGAGAGCCAGAATATCGTACGTCCGAACTTCCACTGGTCGACGACCCTTACGGTGTCGCACAACAAACAGATGGTCGACGATATCGGTACCGAGGAGTTCATTTCGGCATACGATTCTCCGGGTAACAACCCCTACATGATGTACGGTTATGTAAAGGGCTATCCGCTCAACTCCCTGTGGGGCTTCAAGTACGGCGGTACATGGAAGAACGCTCAGGAGCGTGAGGAGAATACCGTAACCAAGACCTATGCTACTACGACGAACGTGGATGGCGGCCCCCGCTACTACGATATCAACCACGACGGCGTATTGTCGAAGGACGACCTCGTATATCAGGGTAATGCCGATCCGGTTCTTTACGGTGGTTTGCAGAACACGTTCTACATCTACGGCTTCAGACTGAGCGTCTACTTCGCATACTCGCTCGGCGGTAAGATCTACAACTATTCGGAGATCTACATGGCCGGTTCGCAGTTTACCAACCAGTACCGTTACATGGCCAATGCATGGCATCCCGTTCGTAACCCGAATTCGGATATCCCGCGTGCCGGTGCCAAGACCGATGCGGCTCTTCCGAGTGACTTCATGATTCACGATGCATCGTACCTTCGTCTGAAGAACGTATCGGTATCGTACACGTTCGATCTGAGAAAGAAGTGCTCGTGGCTGCGTGACATAACGCTGAGCGTCTCGGGTGAGAACCTCTATCTGTGGAAGAAGTACAACGGTTTCGACCCGGATGTATCGAGCGAAGGAACTTCGTCGACCCTGCGTCGTATGGACCTCGGTGCGTACCCCAAACCTCGTACAATCATCTTCAGCCTTCAGGTAAGATACTAACATTAACAAGATCATGACTATGAAACTTAAACATATATTATATGCAGCCGCTGCCACGGTAATGCTCTCGTTCCAGTCATGTACGCTGGAAGAGGATACCTCGGGTTTGTCGACGCCGGATGATTTCTTCCGTAAGTTCTCGGAGTGCCAGTCGGTTGTAAACAGCTGCTATATTCCCATCAAGAACTTTTACAACTATACCTATATGATCGCTACCGAGTGTGTGACCGATACGGCATACTGCCCGTCCGGTACGCTCGATGCGCGCCTCGATATCTCTCCAGCCGTTCCTCGTCATGGCTCGACCGTGTGGACTCAGTGCTATATCGGAGTTCAGCGTTGCAACTTTGCGGTTAACGGCATTGAACGTGCATACAAGAGCGGTGTACTGACAGAAGAGCAGTACATACAGCTGCTTTGTGAAGCCAAGACACTGCGTGCGTTCTTCTATTACACGCTGACCTGCTTCTTCGGAGATGTTCCGTTCTATTTCGACGATGTAACCGACAACGAGGTACTGAATCGCATACAGGTTCTTCCGCGTATGGATGCCAACGAGACCCGCAAAACGGTTATCGAGGATCTGCAGTCCATCGCTCCGCTTGCAACGCAGACGCGTACCTATGATAATGAGGGCAACCGTCTGGGCGCATCGGCAGCCTACATGCTTATCGCCAAGATGGCGTTGTGGAATGCATACAAGGACAAGAATGCCGAGCCTACGTATTGGACTGATGTTGCTCTCGAGGCATTGCAGAGCATCGAGGCCATATACGGTTCGCTCGCTTCATATGACTACGAAGAGAATATTCTGTTCCGCAACAAGAATACACCGGAGTCGATCATGGAGATTCAGCATACCTACACTCAGGGCGGTCTGGTCTATACGTCGAATGTAGCTTGCATCTGCCAGCCTTATCCCCGTTCGGCCAACTCGGCCATCTATGACGGCGTAGAGGTCCCCGAGCTCGGTGACCAGTCGACCGTATGGTCGGCAATGCGTCCCAACGTATATTTCTCGCAGGGTCTTCAGTCGAAGCTCGGCAAGGACAAGCGTGCTCAGATCAACATGGCATGGGGTTACGGCGACAAGACCTTCAACAGCACGAACTCGCGTCCGTGGTGCGGTCCCAAGTTCTGGTGTCCGAACATGCAGGCCTCTTCCGACGGCAACAACTACAAGGTGTTCCGATATGCGGATGTCATACTGATGATGTCGGAGTGCTATTTCATCAAGGGCGAATATGAGACAGCGGTAAGATATCTTGACATGACCCGTACGCGTGCCGGTCTTGATCCTTATACTTATCGTACACCCGTACGTCTCGAGGAGGAGATCCGCAACGAACGTGCCCGTGAGCTTTTCGGCGAGTTCCAGCGTAAGTTCGACCTTGTACGTTGGGGCATATGGTATGACTCTGTAACAGCCAACAGCGACTATGCATATTTGCAGCTGAATACGTCGCAGAGCCTTATCAAGCCGTGTCACGAATACTACCCGATACCCGATACCGAGGTTACCTATTCGAAGTACAATCTCGATAACGACGAATACAAGAAATACGGCTTGTAACAAACAGAAACTGTCAGATTATGAAAACAATATTCAATAAGCAGAAAAAATCGGTTGTCGGGGCCGTGATTGCCATGCTGGCATTCACGTCGGTCGTGACTACCGGTTGTCAGAAGGATTTTGAGTTGGATCTGCCGTTGGCGGTATCCTCGCGCGAACTCTCTTTGACAAAGGATGCCGGATCGACACACGTTCTCGTGTACTCGAACGGGGAGTGGACTGCGCGTTTCACCCGTAACGTTAAGTGGGCATCGCTCAACAAACAGCAGGGTTACGGCAACCATGAGATCATATTCACCTATGCGGCCAACTATGGCGTATCGCGCAAGATAGGTGTAGTTCTTCAGAAAGGTGATTTGGCCGATACGGTCATGTTTACGCAGGCCGGAGCCATTTCGGAACCGTCGTTGGCTTTCAATAAGTCGACAGTTTCACTGTTGAAGGCTCCGTCGCCGGTACTGGCTCCCATTTCGACCAATCTTCGCTATTGCATCGATGATTTGGAGGCGACCGTTACATATTATGACGAGAACGGCTTGGCCAATGATCCCGTACCAGTAGTAACCCGTGCCGAAGGTGACGAAACCGAGGGTGAAGGAACCGGTGAGGGTGAAGAAGGCGGCGAGGAAGAGGGTCCTCAGGCTATTCCGGTAGATCCGTGGATATCGAACGTGTCGATCGCATACGAGGGCGTATCGTTCGAGGTTCTGGAGAATGCCACCGGATTCCCGCGTCAGGCAGACCTTACAATCTTCATTACCGATGCGCAGAATGTCGTAACCAGAGCAACGCTCTCGATTCTTCAGGGTATCGCCGATCCGGTATTCTCGTTGGACAGCGAATCAGGTACCTATGAGGGTTATGCACAGTCGTGTGTGGTTCCCGCTACCAGCAACAACCTCGTACCCTATGCCGATCAGTTCGTGTATGAGATAGCTTATGACGTTCCGGTTGAGGAAGGTGCCGAGTGGATTTTGAATCCTACTATTACCGACGAAGGACTTCAGTTTGTGCTTGCCATGAACGAAGGCGATGCCAATCGTACCGCAACGATCAATCTCTCTTATACCGATGGTCTGGGCAATGCCGTTGCATCACATTTCAGTGTTACTCAGAAACCGTATCCTGCAGCAGCTGATTTCGCCACGATACGTGCTTTGACGCCTGGCGAGATTAACCTGCAGCAGTATATCGAGGGATATGTCGTAAGCGATCCTACAAGCAAGAACATCATATCGAGTCCTCAGACCGGACAGTTCGCATTTGACAGAACACTTAACGACAAGACTGCTTATATTGAAAGCACGGACGGCCGTTACGGATTCTGCCTGCAGTTCGCCACCGAAGAGGACAACACTCTCGAACGTTTCTCGAAGGTTAAGATTGCGGTGGCAGGCTTGACTCTTGAGAAGAATGTCGATCCCGAATACTATACTCTTACAGGCCTGACGGCAGCCAACATTCTTGAGACTGCTGCAGCCGACGAGTTCAAGGTTCCGACCAAGACCAAGAATATTGCAGAACTTACCGACGACGATATCTTTACGCTTGTATCAATTCCCAATCTTGAGATACTGCAGAAGGACGGTGCCTATACCAACTGCACTGACGGTTATTCGTTGAAAGATGATATCAACCCGATAGGTGCGACTGCACCGCGTTGGGACGTCGCCCCGCTCAAGATGTACGACCGCGACGGTAATACCATCAACATGCTGACCAATGCGGCAGTACCCTGGCGTCGTTACAGCTCCGGTCACGACCTTGAGTTCTATTCGGTTGTACCGCAGGGTTCGGGAACGTTCCGCGGTATCGTCGTAGCCGACGATGTTATCAAGGTGCGTTACGGAAACGTCGGCCGATATCAGTTGCGTGCAATGACCGAAGAGGAGATCGATTTGAACGATGAACCGTTTGCCAAGACCATTGTCGAGTGGAACTGGAATGACCGCACCGTCGATCTTGTTCCAGAGATCGGTTCTGGTGAGATCAACCGATACAATGCTACACAGGCAGGAGCTTCCGACTTCAACAATGTTGTATGTTCCGGTACAGCTGGTGCCGCGAAGGATCAGAAGGGCCTCGTTCCCAATGGAGGTATTCGCTTCGACAATACATGGTGGGATTTCAACAACAATGTCGGCAAGTATTTCGACATTTCGTTCTCGACGGCCGGAATCAGCGGTAATACGATGCTGTTCGGTATAGTCTGGGGAGCAGGCGATATGGGTGGAACCAATATCAAGGCTCCGTCAAACTGGAACCTGCTCTACTCGGTAGATGGAGGCGAATCGTTCCAGGCAGTGCCCAACTGCGATCCCATCAAGCTTCGTTGCATCGTATGGTGGACTACTACTCCTGTCGATTGTGCACCTGGCTTTACGGAGCATGTACGCATGTTGCCTGCCGATTGCTTCGGCAAGGACAAGGTGGTTCTGCGTCTGCAGGCTGCCAGCACCGTGACGAACCTTGATCCCAAGTCGGACTCGTCAAACTATCAAACGGCGTTGTGTGTAGAGAAGGGTACTATCACGGAATCTGATCCTGAATCTGATCCTGAAAAAGCCAAGGAGCAGCAGCAGGTTCGTATCGGTACGATTACGGTACGTTACAATTAGTCAAATCAGGACGTGGAGGCGGGCCTTCGGGCCCGCGGCCGCGGCCGATAAAAGTGAGAAACAAATAAAAACTGAAGCAATATGAAATGTCGTAATTCGATATTCAAGTTTTTGGGTATTGCAGTCGTATCGATGTCCATGGTGGCTTGTACGATCGACGACGCCGCCGATGTGCCTCTGGTAAAACTGGGCGCAGTGGAGAAGGAGTTCGTTGTCGAGGCCGACGCCAGTACGTTCGATATCGACATCTATACCAATGGCGCTTATCATATCGAGCGCATCAATGAGGCCGACTGGTTGAGCCTGACATGCGGCGAAACCGTTGATGGCAAGGCTAAGATCAAGGCAGAGTGCACCTTTAACGAGGACTTCAAGCGTAAGGCCGGTTTTGTACTCTGCTCCGATGTTGACGCACGTCGCGATACCCTTTATGTAAAGCAGAAAGCATTGATCGATGCTGAGATTTCATTCGAGAACTCGTCTGTTATAGTTCCGGGTGCCGGCGGTGAGAACAAGTCTGCCATCAAGACAAATGTTCCGTTCGAAGACATCACGGTAGATATTACCTATGCAAACGAGGAAGTCGCAGACTGGATCGATAAGATTGAGATCATAGATGCCGAGACAGAGGATCGTGAACTTGTCATATCGACCACCCCCAATGAGAATGAGGAGGCACCGCGTTCGGCCATGGTAGAGTTGTCGTTCACGGATGGTTGGGACGAGACTGTGGCTGTTGAGTTCAACCTTCTGCAGCGTACTGCCAACGAGGCTCTCGGACGCAGCATTACGCTCGAAGAATTCAGAACTGACTATGCTCTCGACAAGACCATCGAGGATTATGTTATCATCGAGGGTATTATAGTCAGCAATACGGAAAACCGCAATGCCGGTGAGAATACCCAGATAACGACTTCGTCGATCGATTATACTGTTTCGCAGCGTACTGCATATCTCGAATCGTATGACGGCAAGTACGGCATCTCGATCGAGACGGTTACTGCGGAAGACAACGTGTTCGAACAGTACGATCATGTACAGATTCTTGTACAAGGTGCTTCGGCTTACCTCGTAATGAATCCTGACCGTTACGAATTGCGTGATGTAACCCGTGCGATGGTTATTTCGCGTGTTGCCGGTTCGGCATCGGATGTACCCGTCAAGGAGAAGTACATGAATGAATTGACTGATGACGATATCTATACCTATGTAACGCTGAAGGATGTAGAGTTCCCAATACGTAAGGGTGGCCTTACCCCCATTAACGGCGGATATGCGATCGAGACCAATGCAAACCGTCTCAGCAAGTATCCTTTGCTGGTTCGCGACATCAACGGCGATGACATGTATGTGATGACAAACACTACCTGCAAATATCGTAGCGACGGATCCCGTCTGCCGTATGGTTCGGGTAAGATCTCTGGCGTGATCGTTCACGAGCGCTTCTCGCGTTTCGAGTGGCGTAACGGTGCCGATCCGGCCGAAATTCAGGATGATCCTACATTGGGCTTTATCGGTCGTTACCAGATCCGTCACCAGACCAAAGGCGATATCTGGGACAACATGAGCAATAGTGTCGAAGACAGTTTCTCGGCTTTGTTAACAGAGTACCGTTATTGGAATCCCGACCTTGAAAACAAGGTTCAGCGTCCTACGTACGGCACCAATGGCTGGTTGACTCATACGTATCAGGCGAAGTACTCAGGCTCTGCCAACAAGGAGTACCTGCAGGCAACATACCAGCAGCATATGTGGGGAGCCGGTACGTACGACTATCTTGGTCCTGTAGGTAATAATGCATCATATTATTTTGGTGCCAATTACGGCAATAAGAACGGTATTGGAGTTGTCATAGATCCGAGCAAGGAGAGCTGGAATCCTTTGATGGATGATCTGGTAAGTCATAATCCCGATGGAACGCTCGAATGGTGCGGTCCGTATGCTGCCGATCCCAATGCGGCAAGCGGCACGGGCGGTTGGCCTGGCAACGACGCTATACCTACGAATTCGGCGCAGATCAACTATAACGGTGGTACCGGTATGCGTGGTAAAGGTAATGTCTATGGATCATGCTATACGGCTTTTGCAAACCACTTCTGGTGGGATGACGATACGAACCGTCCGTATGCATGGCTGATCAATTTCTCGACCGCCGGTATTACCACGTCGCACATCTCGATGCAGATATATGTCATGAATACGCAGCAGTCGTTCTTCTCGCCGCGATTCTGGTGTGCAGAGTGGTCGCTGACCGATTCGCAGGCTCCCGAAGATGATTCGCAGTGGAACATGATAGGTGAGTACACTATCCCCGACGTGTCGGTATGGGCGAATACCCTTTATTCGTCGATTACGGCATACAAGGGTATCAACTTCGAACTGCCTCAGGAGATTCTTGGACATGACAATGTCTATATACGTCTGCGTCCGACAAGCGATATTTGCAGCAACGGTGCCGACTATGCCAATGCTCACCTGAACGAGAGTGCCGGTGGTGCAGCTCTTGATGATGAACATGCAAGTAGCCTTGCTTACTTTGCAATACGTTACAACAAATAGTATTGTGATCGTATAAGTCGAAGCGGGAAGGGGTTCAGTACCCCTTCCCCGCTTTTTGATTTTGTAAATGTCATGAAAAAGATCATGCTATTGATTGCAGCCGTTGCCTTTGGAAGCAGCTTTGCAGTCTCACAAAATAAAGCCGTTGCGGCCGATGTCGGTGACGACGCCGTTTTGTCCAGGATCGCCGCAAAGGCCGACCTCAAGCTAATGTCGTTCAATATCCGCTACTACAAGCCCGGAGCAGACGGCGATAACTGTTGGGAGAACCGTCGAGACGCCGTTTTGAAGGTTGTACGTGAGGAGAATCCCGATATTGTAGGATTTCAGGAACCGCACAGACCGCAGGTGGACTTTCTGAAGATCAATCTCAACGATTACGGCAGTCTCGACATGGGCCGTGATGCCGATACCGACATCAAGAAAAAACCCGATGGCGGCGAGCATTTGATGCTGATGTACCGTAAATCCCGCTTCATATTGCTTGACAGCGGATTCTTCTGGTTGAGCGAGACTCCCGAAAGGGCTTCCCGTGGATGGGATGCCATGTGCCGTCGCGTTACTGTCTGGGGTAAATTCCGTGACAAGAAGTCTGGAAAGGAGTTCTACTATTTCGATACGCATTTCGACCATATAGGTACGAACGCCCGCAAGCATGAAGCGGAGATGATCGTCGCCGAGATGAAAAAAATAGCAGGCGAGAAGGCTGCGGTAATAGTGTCCGGCGATTTGAATACCACATTCGGGAACGAGGCCCTTGCTCCTTTACGCGAATGGATGTCGGGAGCGCGTGAAACCGCACCCGTAACCGATTCGTTGCCGACATTCAACGATTGGGGAGCGCGTAATTTGTGGATAGACCATATTTTCTACCGTAATGCAAAGGCTTTGGGATACCGTACCATAATGAACGACGAGCAGCGTTACGGAGTTCCATATACCTCCGATCACAATCCTGTTGTAGCATACTTCAAACTTTGACAATATGAAAATAAAGAATCTTTTTATTTTACTGACAGCGTTGTTTGCAATGTCGGTGTGTGCCGTCTCTTGTCAGAAGTCGGGAACCGATGACGGCAAGACCGAAGAACCGGTCGATCCGGATCCCGATGAAACTGAAGACGGCGAGATCGACTGGTCGCTTGTCGATTCCAAGGCTACGGTGCGCGGTGTCGTTACGTGCAACGGTGTCGGTGTGCAGGGTGTCGTTGTGACCGACGGCGTGAACATGACACGTACCAATAAACAGGGCGCCTATGGATTGCGTACATCGTCGGACGAGTCCAAACTCGTGTATCTGACGATTCCGTCGGGTTACGAGGTTCCCTCGACGCGAGGCTTCCTGCCGTACTTCTACCGCCGTATATCTTCGCCCACGAGCATCGATAAGGTGCAGCAGTATGATTTTACTCTCAAAAAGGTGGATAACGACCATCATATCATGATCGTGTCGGCCGACATGCATATTCGTAACCGGGCCATGATAAAGACGACCACGTCGACTACGCCGTCGATCTGTCCGCCGGCCAATGAACTCGATTCGACTACATTCCGGCGCATATATCTGGCTGCGCTGCGCGATTACGTTAAGAAACTGCCGTCTGGAGTACGTGTTTATGGTATGAATCTCGGTGACATGACGCAGGAGTCGCATTGGACCAACTCCAACAAGGCCGATATCCCGAATTACATAACCGTGCTCGAACGCGGGTGCATGCCTATTCAGACATTCCACCTGATCGGCAATCACGATCATGACATGGCTGCACAGAACATTACCGGAGAGGACGATTCTGCGGCGGAACTTGCATATGTCGCCTCGTTCGGCCCTACATATTATGCCTTTAATATCGGCAAGGTGCATTATGTCGTTCTCGATAACATGAAGTATATCAACAATGGCGGTGACCGTGCATTCGACATCCGGCTGACTCAAAAACAACTTGATTGGATTCAGAAGGATGCCGATTATATGCCGGCTGATATCGAACATATTGTCATTGCATGGCATTGTGCAGCGTTTCGTCGCAATCCTCTGGCGTCATCGCCCAATCCCATGACCAATGCCAACGAAGTCCTCGACGTTTACAAGGACAAGAATGTCCCCATAACCATCTGGGCCGGTCACCAGCATATCGCCGAGACGGTTACCGTCCCCCGCAGCGACGTGCAGGCCACCGAATATATACATTCGGCCGTATGTGGTGCATGGTGGTATTATCCGCTCAGCGGTGACGGTGCACCTTCGACTTTTACCGTTTATGATTTCGACGGAGGCAAGCTGACGGGGCGTACGAGTGTCAATTTCAATGATGCAAACGAGCAGTTCTACCGAGTCTACAACTCAGGCCTGAAGAACGCATCCGGGAAATCGGTTATCCATATCAATATCTGGGACTGGAATACCGACTGGAAATTCGAATGCCGCGAAAATGGTGCGGCCGTACCGTCAACGCAGTTGCAGCAAATCAGCCGTAAGGATTATCTCTTTGTCGAGGCTCATGACAACTGCGGTAACGGCATCGAGGATTTCAGTTTCCTCAGTGCCTATACAACCGATCACTTCTTCGAGTATACGCCGGTTACGGCTGATGCCGATATCGAGATTACGGCTACAGACGAGTTCGGCAAGCAGCTTTTCGTTATCAAGACAAAACTCGAACAGTAGTCGTCCATCAATAAAAAGAGAGCCGGTTTCCAGCGGAAACCGGCTCTCTCTTTTTCGTGTTGCTGTTATTTGGCTGTCAGCGGCAACTCGCATGCAATGTCTGCCGACGATGTTCCGAGCGATATGGTGAAATCGCCCTCGTTGACGTCCCATGCGTGTGTCTTGTCGTTCCAGAAGGCGAGATCCTGCCAGTCTACCTCGAACTCGACTACGGTTTTGCCGTTAGGCTCGAGCAAAACCTTTTTGAAGCCCTTGAGCTCCTTTTTGGGACGGAGTACCGTTGGGTTGTTCTCCGATACGTAGAGCTGAACGACTTCGGCACCCTCGCGCTTGCCGGTATTGGTCAGCGTAACGCTTACCTTTACAGGCTTGTCCTTGGAGATGGTTTTGGACGACACTTTTGCCTTGTCGAGCGAGAAAGTCGTATATGACAGTCCGAATCCGAACGGGAAAAGAGGTTCGATTCCCTTGGTTTCATACCAACGATAGCCTACAAGTACCGATTCATCATAGTTCACATCGAAAACCTTGAAGAAGTATTCGTTGACGTTGGGGATGAGCTTGGCTCCCTTCGGAACGCTGTTTTTGGCCGGAGAATCGGCAAACTCCCTCTCGATGGTCATCGGCAGCTTGCCCGACGGATTGACCTTGCCGGTGATTACGTCGACGATGGCACGGAATCCGTTCTGGCCGGGATACCAACCGTAGATGATTGCGGCGCTGTCGTCAGCCCAGTCGGTCATACGTATGCCCGAACCCGAGTTTACGAGGACTATCGTATTCGCATTTGCATTTACAGCGCGTTTTACCAGCGCCTCCTCTTTCGAAGGAAGGGCGAATGGACGCTCCTCGCTTTCGGCGTCTACAGTGCCGACGCTGACTATTACGGCATCGGCCGTACTCAGCACCTCGTCGCTCGGGTTGGATACGAACACCACGTTCTCGCCGAACGTCTCGCGCAGGGCCTTGGCCAGCGTAACGTTGTTGTAGCCCGGCACGGCTGCTGAACCCTGTCCGCGGGGAATCTCATTGATAAACTTGCCGGTAACGACAACCTTGCGCCCCTCTTTCGGATCGAACGGCAGTATGCCGTTGTTTTTGAGCAGTACGATACCTTCGGTAGCAACCTTGTAAGCGTTTGCCTCGTGCTCGGGAAATTTCTCGAGGAGCGAGGGATCATACTTCTCACGGTCGTAGAAGTCGAATGCGATGCAGGTTGCTATTATCGGACGGATCATATCCTCGATCTGCTTCTCCGTGACTTTGCCTTCGGCCAGAAGGTCGCCGGCGGTCTTGTCGATGTAGAATTGAGGTGTACCGGGCATTTCGATGTTCTGTCCGGATGTTATGACCTTCTCCCAGTCGTATATCGACTTCCAGTCGGTCATGATACCGCCGCGGAATCCGAGATAGCCGCGCAACAGCTCCTTGATTACGAATTCGCTTTGGCCGGCCCATTCGCCGTTCACCTGGTTGTATGAGGTCATGACCGTAGCCGCACCGGCATCGATACCGGCCTTGAATCCCGGCAGGTAGATCTCATGCAGGGCTCGTTCGTCGACTACCGAGTTCGAACGGCGGCGGAAAAACTCGAGGTTGTTGCATACGAAGTGTTTCATGCAGGCAGCCGTTCCTGTAGACTGCATTCCCGTTACATACTTCTCTGCCATGCGCGAGGTTAGATATGGGTCTTCGCCGAAGTACTCGAAGTTGCGCCCGCACTGCGAATCGCGGTAGATGTTGATTCCGGGGCCCAACAGCACCTCGACACCACCGGCGCGGCACTCTTCACCTACCGATCTGGCATACGTATAGGCAAGGTCGGGATTGAACGTGGCCGAAAGCATTATCGGGCAAGGAAACGCCGTCGAACGCTCCAACTGTTTGAGCGTACTCGATGCAGGCAGATATGTGCGGATATGCACGCCCTGTGTGGCATCCGAAAGATAGACGTAGGGAATTCCCTTTTCAGGTACTCCGTTGAAGAAGAATTCGCTGTAACCCTGCGTCATTTTGACCTTCTCTTCGGTCGTAAGTCTTGCGATGACTTCGTCGGCCTTTTTGTAGGCTTCGTCCCAGCTCATGATTTGCTGGGCGCTGGCGATACCGCCCGTGAAAGCAGCGGCTGCCAGAAGCAGTAGGGTTTTTTTCATTCTGGATAGGTTTGGATTGATAGGTTATAATAAACTTGTTGTTTCTTCTATTTCAGTTTCAGTGTACGCAGGGCCTTGGCCAGCTGGTCAGGACACGATGTTCCCTTGCCATGACAGTCTATGCCTTCGAGGCGTCGTATGGCCTCGAAGGCATCCATGCCGCGCAGCAGGGCGGACAATCCCTGCGTGTTGCCGTGGCATCCTCCTACAAAAGCGACGTCGATGATCGTGTTGTCATCGACGTCGACAGTTATAAGTTTGGAGCATGTTCCCGTGGGGATATACTTCAGACTTTTTTCATCCGTTCTATTTCTGGGGCTGCTGGGCCGAAGCGTCGGCAACCACCATGTTCTTGTCGATGCGCAGTGTTACGTTGCTGTCCACTTCGATGAGCAGGGTGTTGTCCTTTATCTCCTTAACCGTACCGTAGATGCCACCGGCCGTAACGATCTTGTCGCCTTTCTTCAGGCCGTCGCGGAACTTCTGCATCTCCTTGCGGCGCTTCGATTCGGGACGCCACATGAAGAGCCAAAGTACCAGAATTATGGCTACCATCATGATCCAGAAGGTCCAGGGGCTGCCCTGCTGAGGAGCTGCGGGTGCTGAAACTTCCTCGATGACCTCAGTTGCTTGCAATAGATTGATCATAGTTTTGTTGTAATATTTAGTGGTTTGACAATTTTCCTGTTATATCCTTACAAAGATAGTGCTTTTTAATGAATATGCAAATATTCAACAAGGATTGCAATCTTGTCTGTATGGGTGTATTTTTAGGCTTGTTCGGACATGAACGGCCTGACTGGCCTTCATGTCTATTCGATATCGGCTTCGACGAAGAGCCTGAACGGATGCTCCGAACCTGAAATATGGAAGTTGACAAGCTTCATCTGCCATCCGTATTCGCCGCGGCTGTCGAACGTGCATTCGATATCGATCTCCTCGCCGGGCTTGACCGGACGTTTGTCGTACTGCATCGACGTGCAGTGACATGTAGTCTCATGTCGCAGAATTACGAACGGTTTGTCTGTGTCGTTGCGCAGGGTGATCGTCTTCACGGCCATCTCGCCCGAGTGCAGACGTCCGAGCCTGAGTGTGTCGGTGGCGCCTGCCTTCAGCAGCGAATCCGTCAGGGACAGGAGCTCTCCGTTGTGCTCAACGGTTTTGGGTTGCGCGCAGGCCACGATTGTCGCGGCAACTGCAATGGCGACAATCGCTGCAAATATATTGCTCCAACACCGTGTCATATGAGTCCGCGACCGGTCTTTTTGATTTTGCCTTCGGCTTCGAGCGACTCCACGACCTTGTCCAGAACACCGTTGATAAAGGTGCTGCTGCCCTGCGTGGAGTAGTATTTCGATATTTCGATATATTCGTCGAGCGAAACTTTTACCGGAATCGATGGGAATGTTACGATTTCGGTTATGGCGGTTGACATTATCAGAATATCCATGAAAGCGATGCGTTCGACATCCCAGTTGCGGGTGAACTTGTCGATATATGTCTGGTTCTGCCTGAACTGGAGTGCTGCCGTTTCGAACAGCGTCTTGGCGAATTCGAGATCTTCGGGGCTCTTGAACTTTGGCAGGAGCTTGATCGAGGTCTGCGATTCTCGCATGCCCGACAATGTCCTGATTACCATCAGCAACGCAAAGCCCAGATCGTCGGACCACAATATGGACTGCTCTTCGAGAACATCCTCGAGAACCTCGTCGTTTTCGAGCTCGAGCGTGTAGAAGTCGGTAACCAGCTGAAGATCCTCCTTGAATGACCGCTGGCCCGAAGTCATGTATTTCTGATAGTATTCGGTCTTGATGAGGCGATTGTATATCTCTTTGATGAGCTCGGGATACTGCGACCATCCGAGGGCGCGTTTGCCGAGATAGGCCTTCACTGCCTCGTCGTCGGCGATACGTGCGATGACGCTGTTCTCGACGAACTTGCGGTTGGGGTTGAGGTCTTCGTGTGTCGGGAGTTTCTTATGTCGGGCAATCTCCTGCCTCTCTTCGGCATAGCGGGCTATGTCGACTATGAGCTCCAGCATCTGGAAATAGAGGTCGTAGGTCTTGTCGATCGATGCTACAAGGCTTTTCTCCGAAGCCTGCAAGTTGTCGGACTCCGATTCGATGTGTGCGTAGAGGGCTTTTATCACTTTCAGCCTCAGCAATCTTCTGCTCAACATAATTCAGAACTTTATTTCGACCGCAAAAGTATAAAATAAAATCCGCAGTTGCAATAACCGCATGCCGAACGTGTGAATAAATTTCCGGTTGGAGCAGAAGCGTATTGCGGCTAATGAAAGATTTATTAATTTTGGTATGTGAAACACGTCAATGCAATGAAAAACGAATACGACAAGATGACGAGCGGCGAGCTTTACGACTATACCGCGCCCGAGACATCGGGTAGCTGGTTTGCCTGCCGTGAACGGTTGCGCCGCTTCAATTCGGAGATGCCATACGGTGAAGGATACCGCGCGGCATTGCGCGAACTTATACCTTCCATTCCCGACACGACGGCCATATATCCGCCGTTCCAGTGCGACCACGGAACCCCGATCAAGATAGGGGAGTACGTTGTCGTGAACATGAACTGCGTATTTCTCGACGGCGGCGGCATATCGATAGGCGACCATACGCTCATAGGCCCGTCGTGCGGTCTCTATACGCCGCAGCACCCGATCGATTACATCGAGCGCCGGAAGACGGTCGAACGCGGTCTTAAGATCACCATCGGCCGCGACTGCTGGCTCGGAGGCGGAGTTACGGTATGTCCGGGCGTGACGATAGGCGACCGCTGCATAATAGCTGCCGGAAGCGTTGTCGTACACGACATTCCGGACGATTCGCTTGCCGCGGGCAATCCGGCCGTGGTAAAACGCAAATTGAACGGAACGGAAAATAAACCTCGCTGACAATCGACGTATTGCGGATAAGTTTTAGTACCTTTGCGTCTGCTTTATGGAAAATTTGGAATATGATGTAGTGGTGATAGGCGCCGGAGCAGCCGGCCTGATGGCCGCCGGAACGGCGGCTCGGAACGGCTCGCGCGTATTGCTGCTCGAAAAGATGGAGAAACCGGCGCGCAAGGTGCGCATTACCGGCAAGGGACGTTGCAATCTGACGAATGCCCGTCCGCCCGAGGAGCTCGTACAGCAGGTTCGCACCAATGCCGATTTTCTGGCTCCGGCATTTGCCGAGTTCAACAATCGTTCGACCATGCGTTTCTTCGAACGCAACGGTGTGAAACTCGAAACCGAACGCGGCGACAGGGTGTTCCCCAAGAGCGGTAAGGCTGGCGACATAGCAAATGCACTGGAGTACTATTGCCGCGACAACGGCGTGGATATAGAGTGCAATTCGCGGGTTACGGAGATACTAACGGCTGCCGGAAGGGTATACGGCGTATTGTATTTCAACAAACGCGGCTATGAACGCAAGGTCGAGGCCCCGAACGTCATAATCGCTACGGGCGGAGTGTCGTATCCGGCTACCGGTTCGACCGGCGACGGATACCTTTTTGCAGACGCGTTGGGCCATACGATCGAGCCGGTACGTCCGTCGCTGACACCGCTGGTTACGTCGCATTCTCAGCGTTCGTACATGAACGGACTGCTTTTACGCAATGTCCGGGCCGTGCTGTATGTCGACAATGTGCCGGTGCGTGAAGAGTTCGGCGAAATCGGTTTCTCCGAACGGGGAGTCGAAGGGGCTGTGGCGTTGCGCATGAGCCGCGATGCTGTCGATGCGCTTATCGACGGCAAGAGCGTCAAGATCGTTCTCGACCTCAAGCCAGCCTTGACCGATGAGGTGCTGCGAGAACGTATCAAGCGCGAAGTCGCCGAAATGCAGCCCGAAGAGTTTTTCGGCGAACTGCTGCGCAAACTTGTGCCCAAACAGCTGGTGGTGCCGTTGGCAAAGGAGCTGGACGTACACTCGAAACTCTACATATCGAAGGTCTCCGAAGCCGAATTCGAACGTCTCGTCAAGGTACTGAAGGGTTTCGTGCTGCCAATTACGGACTATGCGCCTTTCGAGTATGCCGTGGTTACGGCCGGCGGTGTGCATTGCGACGAGGTCAATCCACGTACCATGGAGTCGTTGAAGGTCAAGGGACTCTATTTTGCCGGCGAGGTGCTCGACGTCGATGCCAATACCGGCGGATACAATTTGCAGATAGCTTTTTCGACCGGACATCTGGCCGGCATGTTGAAAAAATGAAGATAAACGGACGCAGCATCAAACGACGCCTTTACGGCATCAGAAAATTGACCGACAGATTGTCGCGCGCGCGTTACTTTCGCGGACACGGCATTCATTCGCCTTTTGTCTACTCGATAGTAAGGCAGGTCTTCATGAAGTCGAATTTCACGACCGATCGTCGCGATTTGTATGATGCCTTGATTGCAAGGGGTGTTCCTGAACGGCGCGCCGTGCAGTTGCAGAACCTTTTCGTGCATTGCCGTTACGGATCGTTCGGTATAGATTGCCCGTGTGAAGGAGTCGATTTTGTGGTGTTGACACGGGAATTTCCGACCGAGTCTCTCGCCGATGCTGCGGCCGATGCCCGCAAGTGTGGTACGACTCTTGCCATCATGAGCCCGTACGACAGACGTGAACGCGATGCGGCCTGCAAGAAAATTGTTGCAGCGCATGTGTGTACGACAGTCGATAACCGCGGCTATCTGTTGGTATTCAACAACAGGCTGCCGAAACAACACTTCAAGTTATGAAAGTATATACCAAAACAGGCGATAAGGGTAAAACATCTCTTGTCGGCGGAGAACGTGTCGCCAAATGCGACGTCAGAGTGGAGGCATACGGTACCGTCGACGAACTGATGGCGTTCGTGGCCCTTCTTGGCGACAATCTGCGTACAGACTCACGTCTCGGCGATATTGCCGAAGATACCGACCGCATCAATTCCCAGCTTATGACCGTTGCGTCGCTGCTTGCCGTAGGTGCCGGCGGTGAGGGTAAGATACAACCGTTGAAGCCAGAGGCTGTCGGATATCTTGAAAACCGTATCGATGCGTTGCAGGCGGAAGTTCCACCAATTACCAAGTTTACCATACCGGGCGGCGATGTGAAGGTCTCGTTGTGCCATGTTTGCCGTACCGTTTGCCGACGTGCCGAACGTGCCGCACTTCGTTCTGCGGCACAATATGACCTCGAACCTTCGGCAACCGTTTATCTAAACCGGCTGTCTGACTATTTCTATCTGGCAGGTCGTGCCGTTACTGAGCGATTGGGCGTTGAGGAGCATTTGTGGATTCCTTAGTTTTGTCAGTATACATAATATGCTGGCAATAAATGGTTTAGTGTAGACGCGTCCATAAAAATGCAAGTAATTTGCGCACTTTGCGCATAAAATATTTGTATATATGGAATTTTTTATACATTTGCGGAAAATTTCTTCGCGTCAGCCAACAACACGAAGTGAATGATAAGATTGTACACTAAAATTTATTGCTTATGTACTGGACACTTGAACTTGCATCGAAACTTGAAGATGCCCCATGGCCTGCGACAAAAGACGAATTGATAGACTATGCCGTTCGTTCTGGCGCGCCCCTGGAAGTTCTGGAGAACCTGCAGGAGATAGAAGACGAAGGTGAGATTTATGAGTCTATCGAGGATATATGGCCCGACTATCCGTCCAAGGACGATTTCTTCTTCAACGAGGAGGAATATTAGTGCGATTTTAAGCACAGAAACAACTATTAAATCCCTGTCAATCAATAAGATTGGCGGGGATTTAATTTGTTTGGACAACAGTGTTTGACCGCCTCAAAT
>CALUNG010000002.1 GCA_944321955.1 uncultured Alistipes sp.
CGGTGCGTAGGGGACTCGAACCCCTGACCCCGTGCGTGACAGGCACGTATTCTAACCAGCTGAACTAACGCACCGTTGTTTTTCTGATTGCGATTGCAAAGGTAATACAAAATTCTTAATCTCCAAACAAAAAAATCACTTTTTGAATAAAGAAAAATTGACGCTGCCGTAACTTCTTGACTGCCAAAAATGTTTATGTTGAGAAAAATCATGCTTTGCCGAGTGTTCGAAGATAAGTATGCCATCCTCCTTCAACAAATCGCGTTCAAATACCATGTCGATTACCTGTTCCGATCCTTCGAGATCATACGGCGCATCCGAAAAAATGATGTCGAATTGTTTGGTTACGCTCTTCAGATACAGAAACACATTGGCTTTAACAGTGTGCATGTTCTCGAAACCGAGCTCTTTTGCCGTATTGCGGATAAAGTTGTAGTGAACCGGGTTTATCTCGATCGATGTTACACTCTTTGCTCCTCGCGATGCAAATTCATAGCTGATCGATCCGGTGCCGGAAAAGAGATCGAGAACATCAACCTCTTCGAAATCCACAAGGTTGTTCAGAACGTTGAACAGATTTTCCTTGGCGAAATCGGTCGTCGGTCTTGCCCTGAAATTGCGTGGCGGATTTATACTGCGCCCTTTGTATTTGCCGCTTATTATTCGCATTTTACGTTTTTGAAGTAATGTTTCAGCAATTGGCATGTGCTTTTGGCAGCATCACCGCTGACGTGTATCGAATAGTCCGAAAGGTCGAACTCTTCCGAAAGACGAGTCGTGTAATACAATATGTCGTCCGTATTGCATATTCTTACGGCCTCTGCAAATCTCATCTTGCCGTCGCGGTGCAGGTTGAAACAAGCGACACCGCTGCATACGTATATATATAAATCTTTCCTGCGGCCTTCGTGCTTTGCCAACAACGGTGACGTGAAGATTACCTTGTCGGATAATGCGTCCTTGATGGTTTGTACGGTAGCTTTTGATAGGGCCATGACAGCGATTATTCCATCTGTTTCGTTGCTCGAAACGGCACATTCGTCGTCACTGCATGCAAGGCCGTTAATTGACAGATATTTTTCTGCGGACGAAGGCTCGAACAGCGATGCGGGCACGAGAACGCATTTTTCGGTTACGACAGATACCTCCACGGCGTCGGCCTTATAGGCATCCGCCGGTATCATATCCAATGAAAAAGAGTGTCCACCCAACTTTAGCTGAATGGACACCGTATTGATGTTGGATTGAGTATTATTCCCAGTTTCCTGCTTCATTGTTACCTGTCTCCATCGATCCGAACTTGATGCCGGGATATTTGTCGAGGTTGTTGATGCAGTTGTCTACGAGATTGATCACCTCCTGACGATATGCTACCGTATCGAGGAATGAGATGTACGGTGCGCGGCACTCTACAACCGGGATAACCACTTTCGATTCGGTTTCGATTGTTCCGGCGTCGAGCAGGAACTGAGTCTTGCCGTTTGTGCCGGGGATGTATTTGAACTGCTTGATCTGCTCGGGAGTGAGGTTCTTGAACAGAGAGTCCTTTACGGAGTAAGTAAATTTCTCGACGTTCTTTTTCTTCATCTTCTTGAGCATTGCCATGCCGACGGAGTCATCTTCATCGACGATCTTGCGTTCGCCTTCCATCGTCTCGGTAAGTACGAAGTTGATCAGGGAATCGAAGTCTGCCGTAAAACGCTGGTACTTGCTCTTGAACTGTCGTTCGGCCGTGCGTATATCCTTTATGCGCTCGATAACAGCCTCTTCACGGGCCTTTTGCTCGTTTTCGAAGCGGATAGGTGTGGAGATCTGTTTGTAGATCACGTAGATTAGCGCAACGATTACCACTGCGAGGACTACTTGAAGGATAACTTGAATTGTTTTTTTCATTTTGAGTATTTGTTATTAAGTTTGTACAAAATTAGTGTATCAATTATGCTGAAATCGACAATTACGTCCCAAATTTACGCAAAAATCTCTTTTGACGCAACACCGAGCCAAAAAAAAATAATAGACAGACTGGCCGAATATCTGGCTGATGACGACCCGTCGCGGATTTTTGTTTTGAACGGTTACGCCGGCACCGGCAAGACGACGCTCATATCGGCTCTTGTTGCGGCCTTGAAAGATTTGGGAATAAAGCCAGTGTTGCTGGCCCCGACGGGCCGTGCTGCCAAGGTATTGTCGCAATATTCCTCGGAGAAGGCCCTGACGATACACAAACGTATATACCGCCAGCGAACCAATGCATCCTATGAATCGACATTTTCACTCGATCTAAACCGCGAATCGGGTGCCGTGTTTATCGTTGACGAAGCATCGATGCTGTCCGGCGGAACGCCGGTAGGCGATACGGTCTTCGGTAGCGGATCGTTGATCGACGATTTGATGACATACGTACGCAGCGGTCGTAACTGTCGCTTGATTCTGGTCGGGGACAATGCCCAGCTGCCGCCCGTAGGAGCCGATTCGAGCCCGGCTCTCGACCCTCGTGAGTTGTCGGTTTTCGGAGGGGTTGAATACGCTTCGATGGATGATGTGGTCCGCCAGCGCGGCGATTCGGGCATACTCTTCAATGCCACGATGCTGCGATGCATGCTCGAAAACGGGATATACGAAATACCTCATTTCGAGATGGACTTTCCAGACATGGAGAGTATCGAAGGAGGCGATTTCAGCGAAAAACTTCAGGAGTGTTACGACCGCTACGGCCGTGATGAAACCATTGTCATAACACGTTCGAACAAGCGTGCCAACCGTTACAATGACGGCATAAGACGCTATGTGCTTTGTGCCGAGGAGGAGATCGAGAGCGGCGACATGCTGATGGTGGTGAAGAACAACTACCATTTCACCGAGCGTATCGAGGATTGCCCCATGAACTTCATCGCCAACGGCGATATCGCACGTCTCAAGCGTCTGCGCCGTTTCGAGGAGCTGTACGGATTCCGTTTCGCCGATGCCGTGCTGTCGTTTCCAGACTACGACGATACGGAGATCGAGTGCAAGATACTGCTCGATACGATAGCCTCGGAGTCTCCGTCGCTGACGCGCGAGGAGAGCAGCCGCCTATTCTACGAGGTCGAAAAGGATTATCTCGATATCAGGAGCAAGCTCAAACGGTTCGAGCAGATACGCGAAAATCCGCATTTCAATGCCGTACAGGTCAAGTTCGCCTATGCCGTGACGTGTCACAAGGCCCAGGGCGGACAGTGGAAGGCCGTCTTTGTCGACCGTTGTCTTTTCGGCGACGAGCCGATGACGCGCGACATGCTGCGGTGGCTCTATACGGCATTGACACGTGCGACGGACAAATTGTATCTCGTGAACTTCGACGAACGATTTTTTTGATTCTGCCGGTGGCTGAATTGAGCTTTATTTTGTACTTTTGTCTACGTTATTAAAATGAAGTTCAGTGGCTGCAGAAAAAAAATATGTCGAAACGCCCTTGATGAAACAGTATTACTCCATCAAGGCGGTTCATCCCGATGCCATACTGCTGTTCCGCGTAGGAGACTTTTACGAAACATTCGGCGATGATGCCATCAAGGCGAGCGGCATCCTCGGCATTACGCTTACGCGCAGGGCCAACGGAGCGGCTTCGTATGTAGAGCTTGCCGGATTTCCATATCATGCCATAGACACATATCTGCCTAAACTTGTGCGGGCCGGTGAGCGTGTGGCCATATGCGAACAGCTGGAGGATCCGAAACTCGTGAAGGGACTTGTCAAACGCGGTGTCATCGAGATGGTTACACCCGGCGTGGTGCTTGGCGACAATACCATTTTGCCGACCAAGGAGAATACATACCTTGCATCGGTATATTTCGGCAGGGAGAGTACCGGCGTGGCATTCCTCGACATATCTACCGGCGAATTCTACGTGGCCGAGGGCAACGATCAGTATGTCGACAAGCTGATGTCGAACCTCGCACCCAAGGAGGTGATCTACCAGCGCGGATATGAGGAGCGTTTCACTGCTGCATTCGGCAGCCGGCTATATACATATAAACTTGACGAGTGGGTTTTTTCCTACGACATAAACCGCGACAAGCTGTGCAAGCAGTTCGGTACGAACAACCTCAAGGGGTTCGGCGTGGACCACATGCACAACGGCATAGCGGCGGCCGGTGCCATATTGTATTATCTCGAATTTACGGAGCATCACGACATAGCGCACATCTCGTCCATATCGCGTATCGATCAGAACGATTACGTGTGGATCGACAAGTTTACGATCCGCAATCTCGAGCTTTTCTCATCGAACGGCAACAATATCAAGGGCAGTTTCGCCGATGTAATTGACCGTACGCTTACGCCGATGGGCGGGCGCATGCTCAAACGCTGGATAGCGATGCCCATAAAGGATGTAGAGCGCATAAATTCGCGTCTCGACGTCGTCGAATATTTTGTTGCAAACCGTGATTTTGCCGAGGCCGTCGCCGACAGCATATCGTGTATAGGCGACCTCGAACGCATAGCATCGCGCATAGCAGCAATGAGGGTTACGCCGCGCGAGCTGGTGCAGCTTAAGAACTCGCTGGCTTCGGTCGAGACGCTCAAGTCGCTGCTTGAGTCCACAGACAGCGATGTGATGCACGGACTGGCCTCGCGCATTGATGTGCTGGCCGATGTTCGCCAACGGCTTGAGCGTGAAATATATCCGGATCCGGCTAACAACCAGATACAGAAGGGCGGCATAATTGCCGACGGCGTTAATGCCGAACTCGACGACCTGCGTCGCATAGCCCGCAACGGCAAGGGTGTTCTCGAAAAGATACAGCAGCGCGAGAGCGAGATAACAGGCATACCGTCGCTCAAAATCGGCTACAACAACGTTTTCGGTTATTATATCGAAGTGCGGAATACACATAAGGACAAGGTTCCTTCGGACTGGATCCGCAAACAGACGCTTACCGGGGCCGAGCGCTATATTACCGAAGAGCTAAAGGAGTACGAAGAGAAGATTCTCGGAGCCGAAGACCGCATACTGGCTCTCGAGCAGCAGATATACAACGAAATAATTGCGTTCGTATCAGGATCTCTGCGTCAGCTTCAGTCAGATGCGCATGCCGTTGCACAGATCGATTGCCTTCATTCGTTTGCCACGATGGCCGTCGAGCATAATTACGTGCGTCCGGTTATTGATAACTCTAAACGTATAGACATTAAACAGGGTCGTCACCCGGTGATTGAAACTCTGATGCCGGTAGGCGAGGAGTATATACCAAACGACGTGATGCTCGACGATCAGCAGCAACAGATCATGATGATCACCGGCCCCAACATGTCTGGTAAGTCGGCTCTTCTGCGGCAGACGGCGCTGATCATATTGATGGCTCAGATCGGATCTTTCGTTCCGGCCAAGTCCGCCAACATTGGCTACGTAGACAAGATATTCACGCGAGTAGGCGCCTCGGACAATATTTCGCAGGGCGAGTCCACCTTTATGGTCGAGATGCTCGAATCGGCATCGATTCTCAACAATATTTCGGATCGCAGCATCGTGCTGCTCGACGAAATAGGCCGCGGAACAAGCACCTACGACGGTATATCTATTGCGTGGGCAATGGTCGAGTATCTGCACAACCATCCGACGGCCCGCGCCAAGACGCTCTTCGCAACCCATTACCACGAACTCAACGAAATGGAGCAGATGTGTCCCCGTGTCAGGAACTACCACGTGGCAGTCAAGGAGGTCGATAACACGATAGTCTTTTTGCGAAAGCTCGAACGGGGCGGTACGGAGCACTCGTTCGGTATTCATGTTGCCCGCATGGCCGGAATGCCCAAGTCGGTCGTATCGCGTGCCGAGGAGATTCTCAAAAATCTCGAGCTCGTTTACGGTACCAACGAGATCGTACCAAGCAAAAGCCCGAAAAGCCGAAACAAGAGGCCTTCGGTCAAGGAGGCCGTCGAGACTGCACCTTCATCCATGCAGCTGTCGATGTTCCAGCTTGACGATCCGGTGCTGGTTCAGATCCGCGACCAGATACGCGATATCGACATCAACGCCCTCACTCCGCTCGAAGCCCTTAATAAACTGAATGAGATAAAGAAGATTACCGGCTTGTAAACCAGTATAATACATGAAAAAGACAGCGCCCAGTTGAATGATCCGCGGGACGCTGTCTTTTTGTGTTGACAGTTGCTATTTGCCTTCGATAAGAGAGCGGATGTTCTGTATCAGCATGGCTACAGCTACAGAATTGAAACCGCCTTCGGGGATTATCACGTCGGCATATTTCTTTGAAGGTTCGACGAACTCTTCGTGCATCGGCTTTACGGTAGTGGTATATTGATTTATGACAGACTCCATCGAGCGTCCGCGCTCCTTGACGTCGCGCAGGATACGACGAGCCAGACGGATGTCGGCATCGGTGTCGACATATACCTTTATGTCCATAAGGTCGCGCAACTCCTTGTTCTCGAATATCAGAATACCGTCCACAATGATCACTCGCGAGGGCTTTACGAGTACTGTCTCGGGCATGCGGTCATGCTCTACGAACGAATATACCGGGTGTTCGATCGGAACATTGTTCTTGAGTGTACGTATGTGCTCGACCATCATCTCGGTATCGAAAGCCTGCGGATGGTCGTAGTTGAGTTTCGTGCGCTCCTCGTATGTAAGTTCCGGGTGCGCCTTGTAGTAGTAGTCATGGCATATCGTAGCCACATCGTCGCCCTTGAATGCATCCTGCAGGCGTTTTACCAGTGTACTCTTTCCCGAGCCGGTGCCTCCTGCGACACCTATGACCGTTACGTCCATATTGTTGTGTTTTAAGGTATTCGCATTATTATATAAAGCAGGGGATTGTATCAGTTGTGAAATACAATCCCCTGTCCCTGTTCCGATCAAGCATCGATATTTGCGTAGTGGGCGTTCTTCTCGATGAATTCGCGGCGTGGCGGCACGTCGTCACCCATGAGCATCGAGAATATACGGTCGGCTTCGGCCGCGTTCTCGATGGTAACCTGGCGCAGTATTCGCGTGTCGGGATTCATCGTGGTCTCCCACAACTGGTGCGCATTCATCTCACCAAGACCTTTGTAGCGCTGTACGTGCGTACCCTTGCCGAACTCTTCGGTTATCTGGTCGCGCTCCTTCTCTGTCCAGCAGTAACGCTCCTGCTTGCCCTTCTTGACAAGGAAGAGGGGCGGGGTAGCGATATACACATGTCCGTTCTCGATAAGCTCCTTCATCTTGCGGAAGAAGAACGTCAGCATCAGCGTAGCGATGTGGCTGCCGTCGACATCGGCATCGGTCATGATGATTATCTTGTCATAGCGCAACTTCTCGAGGTTCAATGCCTTGCTGTCCTCTTCGGTTCCGATGGTCACGCCGAGAGCAATGAACATGTTCTTGATCTCCTCGTTCTCCCAGATGCGGTGCTCCTGAGCCTTTTCGATGTTGAGAATTTTGCCTCGCAGCGGCATGATGGCCTGGAAGTTACGGTCGCGGCCCTGCTTTGCCGTTCCGCCTGCAGAGTCTCCCTCGACGAAGAATATCTCGGCGATCGAGCGGTCGCGGCTCGAGCAGTCGGCCAGCTTGCCTGGAAGCCCCGCTCCCGAAAGTACCGTCTTGCGCTGCACGGCTTCACGTGCGTGACGGGCGGCATGACGGGCCGTTGCGGCGAGAATCACCTTCTGTACGATGGCGCGTGCATCCTTCGGGTTCTCCTCGAGGTAGTGACCCAAAGCCTGCGATACGGCCTGATCGACAGCCAGGGCAACCTCGTCGTTTCCGAGCTTGGTCTTGGTCTGACCCTCGAACTGCGGTTCGGCAACCTTTACCGATATAACGGCCGTCAAACCCTCGCGGAAGTCATCACCGTTGATATCGAACTTCAACTTGGAGAGCATTCCCGAGTCGTCGGCGTACTTTTTCAGCGTACGGGTAAGGGCACGACGGAAACCTGTGAGGTGTGTACCGCCTTCTATCGTATTGATGTTGTTGACATACGAATGTACATTCTCCGAGAAGGAGTCGTTGTACTGCATGGCGACCTCTACGGGTACTCCGTTCTTTTCGGTATCGAGATATATTATCGAATCGATGATCGGTGTGCCGCGTGTCTCGTCGAGATATTTGACAAACTCCTTCAAACCGTCCTTCGAATAGAACCTCTCGCACATCGGGTTGCCCTCTTCGTCCTTCTGACGATAGTCGGTAAGCGACAGACGTATGCCTTTGTTCAGGAACGCCAGCTCACGCAGACGGTTGGCCAGAATATCGTATTTGTATTCGGTCGTATGCGTGAAAATCGAAGCATCGGGCTTGAAGGTGATGGTAGTTCCGCGGTCATCGCATTCGCCTATGATCTGCATCTCCGATGTGGGGACGCCCTTGCTGAATGTCTGGCGGAATATCTTGCCGCCGCGGTGTACCTCGGCTGTCAGCATTGTCGAGAGGGCATTGACGCACGATACACCGACGCCATGCAGACCACCCGAAACCTTGTAGCTTCCCTTGTCGAACTTACCGCCGGCATGCAGCACCGTCAGCACGACCTCGAGGGCCGATTTGCCCTCCTTTTCGTGAATGTCGGTCGGAATGCCTCGTCCGTTGTCCCTTACGGTTATCGAGTTGTCCTCGTTGATGTATACTTCGATATGGGTACAGTATCCGGCAAGAGCCTCGTCGATCGAGTTGTCCACCACCTCATATACAAGGTGATGAAGACCCTTTTCGCCGATGTCGCCGATGTACATGGCCGGACGTTTGCGGACTGCTTCGAGTCCCTCCAGGACCTGGATATTCGATGCCGAATATTCCTCTTCCTGCTTCTTTATCTCTTCTTGTTCGGTACTCATTTATATAATATCTCTATACGTTCCAATAAACGTACAAATATACGCATTTTCCGTGAAAACTGCAAGCCCGTGCGGCCCATTTAGCAGCCCAATTTTTCACTCAGATTTATCTCCTTGATCTTGCCGTGAGAGAAGAGTATGGTGCGTGATGGGAAATCCTCAATGAGAGCCGTGTTGTGTGTCGACATGATGACGGCGCAACCGCTTCCGGCAATGTTGTGGAACAGTTTCATGATGCCGTCGGCAGTCACCGGATCGAGGTTGCCGGTAGGTTCGTCTGCAAGTATCAGTTCGGGCTTGTTGAGAAGTGCGCGGGCAATGACCAGACGCTGCTGTTCACCACCCGAAAGCTCGAACGGCATCTTGTAACTCTTGGCTTCGAGGCCGGTGAGTGTCAGCACCTCGTCGATACGCTGCCGTATGGCGCTCTCCTGCTTCCATCCCGTGGCCTTCATCACGTAATGCAGGTTCAGAAAGACGTTGCGGTCGGTCAACAGCTGGTAGTCCTGAAATACTATGCCTATTTTACGGCGCAGATAGGGTATGTCCCTGCGTCTGAGACGGCGCAGATCAAAGCCTGCCACTTCGCCCTCGCCTTCTACAAGCTGCAGCTCGGCGTAAAGGGTTTTAAGCAGGGAACTTTTGCCGCTGCCTACGCGGCCTATCAGATAGACGAATTCGCCTTCGCATACCTTGAGATTGACATCCGAAAGAATCAGTTGCCCTTTGTTGCGAAGGGCTTTAGCGGAGTCGTCCGCGAAGGGATCATCGGCGTGATATATCGCCACGTTCCTGAGTTCTACGACAGTTTTACCGGCCATGTTTTTTGATATTTTAACGATACAAATATATGAAAAGCCGGGCGCAATGGCAAATGAAAACGGAGTTTTCGAACATGTGCGCGTGTTGTGGTGTCGTATATATGAAAAAAATCGGCACACATGTACGTATGCCGATTTTATGAATTGCCGGACGTTCCGCCGTAACTTTATCCGGATGCGGTCGTCAGATAATCTCGAAAGCGATCTTCATCATGTTCGTGAAGCTTGTCTGGCGCGCTTCGCTCGAGAGCTCCTCGCCCGTTACGAGCGAATCGGATATCGAACATATGGTGAGCGCCTTGTTGCCGCTGCGGGCTGCATTGAGATAGAGAGCCGTGGCCTCCATCTCGACAGCCAGCACACCCATCTTCTGCCACTGCTTCCACGTCTCGGGCGAGTCGCTGTAGAACGTGTCGCTCGCCAGCAGGTTGCCGACCTTGTAGTTGACGCCCAGCTTCTCGGCCTCCTCGGCTGCTGCGCGTACAAGTCCGAAATCGGCTATCGCCGCAAATGTGCCGGGCAGGTTGAACTGGTCGGCATAGTTGGAGTTGGTGCATGAACCCATGCCGATGGCTATGTCGCCGAGCTTGAGGTCGGGGTCATATGCTCCGGCCGAACCGGTACGGATGATGGTCTTTACGCCGTAGAAGTTGAAGAGTTCGTACGAGTATATTCCGATCGACGGAATACCCATGCCGTGGCCTTGTACCGATACGCGCTTGCCCTTGTATGTGCCGGTATAACCCAGCATGCCGCGCACCTGATTGTAGAGAACAGGATTCTCGAGATATGTTTCGGCCATGAATTTCGCTCGCAACGGATCACCGGCCATTATTACCTTGTCGGCTATTTCGCCGAATTTAGCACCGATATGAGGTGTAGGAGTGTTGTTTGCCATAGTATTTTCGGTTTATATGAATGTAAAGATATGAAAAAATATTTGAAAACCAAAAACAGACGATGCTGTATCAGTGACAAATACGACTTCTCAGTGCGCAAATACGACGTAAAATTTTCACCGGAGTGGTAAAAATCGTATTTTTGCGCATATGCAGATGCGCATGGCTACATACGGCGATGTCGATATTGTCTGCGGTATTATCCGGCAGGCCCAAAAGCGTATGCATGACCTCGGCATCGACCAGTGGCAGAACGGATATCCAAACCGCGACTCGATCGTGACCGACGTCGCGACGGGCGCCGGTCGCATAATGTGTGAATCGGACCGGATCGCAGCATACGGAGCCGTGAAGTTCGGAGCCGATCCTACATATGGCCGCATCGACGGTGGGTCATGGCTTACAGCCGGAGACGACTATGCCGTGGTTCATCGTTTGGCGGTCTCCGATGATTCCCTACATGCAGGTGTCGCCACGGAGTTTATGCGTCAGGTTGAAAACGAAGCCCGTCGACGCGGGTTGGCATCGTTCCGTGTGGATACCCACCGCGACAATGCCTACATGCGTTCGATGCTCGGCAAACTCGGCTTTACATATTGCGGCGTGATATACGTCAGCGACGGTTCCCCGCGGCTGGCATACGAAAAAGTGTTGCGCCGATAGACGAAAATTTTTCCGAGATAACGTTTATTTGCGTATATTTGCATCCGGTTACGATTGTAACTGCCCGACATGGCATTGTTCATGCCGATGTTGACATTGGGGGTGCCCGGTTTTGACAGCAGGTAGAGTTCGATTGTAAGCACGTCGAGCATTGTGTGGTGGCTCGTAAATCTCAACACTCAAACTACAAATGGCAATAACAGCTATGCACTCGCTGCCTAATTTTCAAGGAAAATTGGCTTAATCGTCGGACTCAAGGCAGTCCGATGACGAGTATCCCGAAACGCTGTTCCGCCCTTTAACGGCGTTTCATACGGGGTATCAACAATTCAGGGATAGTGTCGCGACGGTCCCGATCGCGATGCGAAATCAAGGGACTGGGACCCGTGTTAGGCTGCCGCCTGCCGGATACGGGTAGAAGGATGAAACGGTCGGCTAAACGTGTAGAAAGCTTTTGGGTTCCTTGTTTGGACGCGGGTTCGACTCCCGCCACCTCCACGACTACCATTGATTATTAATGATTTACCTGAAGGGTGGCACCAGAAATGGCACCACCTTTCTTGTTTTAGCAGTTTTTGCTGCGGGTTCAAAAACCGTAATATCTGTAAGCAATACGATGATTCGTATAATTCCATCATGAAACAGATGCATACTTTTGTAATGTGAAAATCCAAATGCGCATGTTATGAAAAGATTATTGCTTGTTTTGTCATTGCCGATGGCATTCTGCTTTCTTTCGGCATGTTCGCCCGCCGATTCCTCCCCGTGGTCGCAGGCATCACAACCAGTATTGCCGGAACCCGGCGACGATGAAAACGGCGATAACAATGGCAGCAACGACGAAACTGATGAAGATATTATGGAATCAAACGTAATCAGAATTACGGCCGGATCCAATTCGTTCACGGCAACATTGGCCGCAAACTCATCCGCCGAAGCATTGAAGCAACGGCTTGCCGACGGGCCGGTGACAATATCGATGAGCGACTACGGCGACATGGAAAAGGTGGGGCCGCTCGGATTTACCCTGCCGCGCAACGACGAGTACATGACGACTGCGCCGGGCGACATCGTACTATACCTCGGAAATACGCTGACGTTCTATTATGATGTCAACTCGTGGAGTCTTACCCGCCTTGGAAGGGTCGACGGCGTTTCGACGCGTGACGAGATGCTCGGATTGCTGGGAGGGAAGGGCGACGTCGAGGTTACATTGTCGCTCGAATAGTCGCTGTTTTCGCCTTTTGATGATATAATGTCGATAAAAGTATCGGCAACAGTAGATTCTTTCTTTGTGTAATGGGTATTTTTGTTCCGGGAAATTCCTGAAACAAATACAGACATGACAAAGAAAATACTTCTTTTAGGTTCGGGTGAACTCGGCAAGGAGTTCGTCATTGCGGCCAAACGCAAAGGTCAACATGTAATTGCATGCGATTCGTACGCAGGAGCGCCGGCCATGCAGGTGGCAGATGAATACGAAGTCTTCGACATGCTTGACGGTGACGCACTGGATGCTGTCATTTCGCGCCACAAGCCAGACATAATCGTTCCGGAGATCGAGGCCATACGCACGGAACGCCTTTACGATTGGGAAAAACGGGGCGTTCAGGTTGTGCCGAGCGCTCGTGCCGTCAACTTCACGATGAACCGCAAAGCCATCCGTGATCTTGCTGCCAAGGAACTGGGTTTGAAAACGGCCCGCTATTTCTACGCAAAGAGTTATGAGGAACTTTGCGATGCTGCCGGGAAGATCGGCTTCCCGTGCGTTGTCAAACCGTTGATGTCGTCGTCGGGGAAGGGACAGTCCGTGGTGAAGAGCCGTGAAGATCTGAAGACCGCCTGGGAGTACGGTTGCAGCGGCAGTCGCGGAGATATCCGCGAATTCATCGTCGAAGAGTTCATCAACTTCGATTGCGAGATCACGTTGCTGACCGTAACGCAGAAGAACGGACCTACGCTTTTCTGCCCGCCGATCGGACATGTGCAGAAGGGTGGCGACTATCGCGAGAGTTTCCAGCCTGCACCGATATCCGAGGAGCATCTGCGCGAGGCCGAACGCATGGCCGACAAAGTCACAGCAGCCTTGACCGGAGCCGGATTGTGGGGCGTCGAGTTTTTCCTGAGTCACAAGGACGGTGTCTATTTCTCGGAATTGTCGCCCCGCCCCCACGATACGGGCATGGTAACGCTGGCCGGGACACAGAATCTCAACGAGTTCGAGCTCCATTTGCGAGCCGTACTCGGACTGCCCATTCCGCGCATTACGCTTGAGCGCATGGGCGCAAGTGCAGTTATTCTTTCGCCCATAGCCAGCAAGGAGGCTCCGCGTTACCGTGGTGAAGAGAAGGTTTGCGCCGAAGATAACACATATCTGCGCATATTCGGGAAACCCTACACCAAACTCAACCGTCGTATGGGAGTGGTCGTAAGGTACGCTCCGCTCGGCAGTGATCTGAACGAGTTGCGCGAAAAGACCAAGGCTGCAGCCGCCATGATCGAGGTCTATTGACTCTGAAATACAAAACAAAAAGAGAGGGGCTTGCCAATGAAGTGAGCCTCTCTCTTTTTAGTATAAAAGTGAACCGGCTGAGAGATTTGCATCTCCCTGCCGGTTCTATTTTTATTTGTGCAGTTTTGCCTTTACGTTGTTGGCCGCCTTTTCGAGCAGTTCGGCCGGGCAGCAGAGCGTGATGCGGATATATCGTTTGCCTTCGCTTCCGAAGATGCCGCCGGGAGTGAGGAATACGTCGCATTTGTCCATCACCTCGTCCGAGAATGCAAAGCTGTCGCCCTCGAAATCTTCGGGGAGTTTGGCCCAGACGAAGAGACCGGCCTGTCCCTTGCGATAGCTGCATCCGAGTGCGTCGAGCAGTTCGTACGCCTGCTTCTCGCGGCCGTAATAGATGTCGTTGAGCTGCTTGAACCAGTCTTCTCCGAGCGAGAGAGCCGTTGCTGCGGCTGCCTGAATGGGGTAGAACATACCCGAGTCCATGTTGCTCTTGAAGGTAAGTATCGAGTCGATCCACTCTTTCTTGCCAAGGATAACACCGACACGCCATCCAGCCATCGAATGACCCTTCGACATGGAGTTCATCTCCATGGCTACTTCACGCGCACCGTCGACAGCCATGATGCTCATGGGTTTGTCGCTGTTGCGGATGAAGCTGTACGGATTGTCGTGCAGGATGAATATGTTGTGCTTGGCACCGAATTCGATGATCTTCTCGAAGAGTTCCTTTGTCGGTTTCTGACCGGTCGGCATGTTGGGGTAGTTGATGATCATCATCTTTACGCCGTCGAGACCGGCCTTTTCGATAGCATCGAAATCGGGATAGAAGTTGGTCTGCTCATTGAGCGAATAGGGAACCATGACACCGCCGGCAAGTCTTACGGCTGCGCTGTAGGTGGGGTAACCGGGATTGGGAACGAGCACCTTGTCGCCGTTGTTCAGGAACGTCATGCAGACGTGCATGATGCCCTCCTTCGATCCGATCAGGGGCAGAACTTCGGAGTTGTAGTCGAATTCCACACCGTACCAGCATTTGTACCAGTCGGCAAAAGCCTTGCGCAGAATCGGCTCGCTCTTGTACGACATGTATTTGTGAACGTCGGGACGCTGGGCCTCTTTGGCCAGACGGTCGATGACGCACTGTGCAGGCGGAAGGTCGGGACTGCCCATTGCAAGCTTGATGATACTGCGTCCGGTTGCAGCCTCGGTCTCGGCTATTTCGCGCAAGCGGCGCGAGAAATAATACTCTCCAATTCCGTCCAGTCTGTGTGAACGTTCGATTTTAACTCCTTTGCCCATGATTGTATGTTGATTGATTGTTTAACCAAACAAAGATAATAAAAAAACGGATGCCCGCGTCGATTTGTAGCCTCTATTTTTCCCATATTGGGTATTACGCAGTATATTTGCGGCATGTTAGGTTTGTTTTACATATTGCTGTGCTGGCTTGCAGGCAATATAATCGCTTATTTTACCGGCAACTACATATCAGGCAACATTATCGGGATGATATTGTTGTTTTGTCTGCTGGAGTTCAAGGTCGTCGACGCCGAGAAGGTGCGTCCCGTCGCCAAGTTCCTGTTGGGATCCATGGCATTGTTTTTCGTACCGTACGGTGTGGGGTTGATGGTATCGTACGAGGTGATAATGAAGAATCTCTGGGCCATAATTGTTGCCAGTGTCGTAAGTACGGTGCTGATAATGCTGACCGTAGGGTGGATATATCAGAGAATGGTTCACAGAAGATGATGGAGATAATAAGGTCGGATCTTTTCCTTCTGACCGTAACTATTGGAATTTATTGCGGGTGTTCGACACTCTACCGTCGTACGAGATTCGCTCTGTTGCATCCGGTGTTGCTGACATTCATGGCCATGATCGCCTTTCTGAAGATCTTTTCGATACCTTACGAACACTACCGTGCCGCAACCGAGGCCCTAAATTTTGCGCTCGGAATGTCGGTGGTTTCGCTGGGATACCTGCTCTACGAACAGAAGGAGCAGATGAAGGGTGAAATCTTACCAGTACTTACGTCGATCATAACCGGATGTATCGTCGGTATTATCAGCGTAGTCTACATAGCCAAATACATGGGCGCCGACCGCACTGTCATGACATCTATTGCCCCCAAGTCGGTGACAATACCAATTGCCGTTTCCATCTCCAAGCCGTTGGGCGGAGAGGTGTCGATCACGTCGGTTGTGGTGTTCTGTGTCGGCCTGCTGGGAAACATAATCGGATTCTGGCTGCTCAACAAGCTGCGCATAACCGATCCCAAGGCTCAAGGGCTTGCCATGGGGTCGGCTGCTCACGGAGTAGGTACGGCGCGTGCCATTGAGCACGGGGCGATAGAGGGTGCGATGAGTGGCCTGGCAATGGCGCTTATGGGGGTCGCAACCGCAATGATACTGCCGTTGGTCGAGCACTATCTGTATTGATCGCTACCGAAACCTGAAAGATAAAGACGCCGGAGATATCGACTTCTCCGGCGTCTTTTATTTATTATGCGTTTTTCTCATGGTTGATGTTCCCGTCGCATTCCGAGGTGTCGCCCCGGTTGTTTCGTGACCGGCAACCGGTTTGCGGGCAGCTATCGCATGGATTGAACCCCTTTCGGTCCCTGATGCTGCGCACGATCTTGTACACGGCGTGTATTACGATAGCGGCGCCAATGACAGCCACGGCTATATCCTGCCAGTTGGTCATAACAGCAACAATAGTATGTGATATACTGCGAAGGAGAGTACCCATGCCACCACCGTGTTATATACTACCGATGCTACGGCCCATTTCCATCCGGCTTCGGCAGATATGGCGCTGACGGTAGCTATGCACGGGAAGTATAGCAATATGAATACCAGCAGAGCAAATGCCGAAGCACGGCTGAAGTCGCCGCTGGCCTTGAGACGTGCGGAGAGAGCCGAGGTATTCTCCTCGTCGACAGGCTCGTCGTCAGAGTAGAGTACGCCGATCGTGCTGACAATGATCTCCTTGGCAGCAACGCCCGATAGCAGCGCTACGCTCGTCTTCCAGTTGAAGCCAAGCGGAGCAAATATTGGTTCGCAGGCTTTGCCGATATGCCCGAGGTATGATTGCTCGTAATGTTCGGCCCGGCTCTCCGTCGATTCGGTTCTGGGGTAGTAGCTCAGGAACCAGACGAATACCGAAGCAACGAGAATAAGTCCGCCCATCTTGCGCAGATACTGTGCACACTTGTCCCACATGTGTATCAGCGTCGACTTGAGTGTCGGCATGCGGTAGGGCGGCAACTCCATGACGAATGGGGTTTCGTCCACCTTGAAGAATATTCGTCTCATAAGGCGCGCCGTAACGATTGCAACCACGATGCCGGCCAGATATAACAGGAACATTATCGTCCCCGAGTGTCCGGGGAAGAACGTACCGGCCAACAGTATGTATATGGGCAGTCGTGCGCTGCATGACATGAACGGCGTTATTAGAATTGTTATCAGACGGCTGCTGCGGCTCTCTATCGTTCGTGAGGCCATGATGGCCGGAACGTTGCAACCGAATCCCATGATCATCGGAATGAACGATTTCCCGTGCAGACCTATGCGGTGCATAACCTTGTCCATGATGAAGGCGGCACGGGCAAGATAGCCCGAATCCTCCATGAACGAGATGAACAGGTAGAGTATCATGATTTGCGGCAGGAATACAATCACGCTGCCTACGCCGCCGATAGCTCCGTCGACAATCATGTCTTTCAGGGCTCCGTCGGGCATGATGTGCTCGACGGTCGAACCGATCCATTCGACCAGCATTTCGATCCACTCCTGCGGGTATGCGCCGAGACTGAACGTGCAGTAGAACATCAGCCACATCAGGAAAAAGAATATTGGAAATCCCCACAACTTGTGAGTGACGAATGCATCGATCAGGGTAGTCGCCTTTGCCTCCTCTTTCTGTCCTGGTGTGTATGTCTCCTTCAGGGCGCCGGATATGAATCCGTATTTGCGGTTGGCGAAGGCCGTTTCGACATCCTCGCCGAGCTGTTCTCGTATCCGTTTGGCTTCACGGTCGCGGATCTCAATCCAGCGTGCGTAATCGGGACAGTTCTGCAGTACACGCTCCACGTCCTTGTCTCCTTCGAGCAGTTTCATGGCAAAATAGCGCGGCGGGAACATCTTCGGCAACTGGTCGCGATGCTGGCTCAGATCTGCGTTCAGGGCTCCGAGAGACTCCTCGATAATGCTGCCCTGATTTATGTGGATGTGGCGGACGCGATCGTCCTGATTTTCATATACCGCAATTACGGTATCGAGCAGGGCATCGATTCCCTTGCCGCTGCGTGCGACGACCGGAACCATCGGAACGCCCATCATGCGTCCGAGGCTGTCGTAGTCGAGCTGGGCGCCATGCGCTTCGAGTTCATCATACATGTTCAGCGCCACGACCATGCGCGGGTTTATGTCGATAAGCTCGGTGGTAAGATAGAGATTTCGCTCGAGGTTCGACGCCACGACGGCATTGATTATAACATCGGGCATGCTCTCTTCGAGATGATGCCTAACGTAGAGCTCCTCGGGCGTATATGCCGACAGGGCATATGTACCGGGCAGATCGGTAATTTCGAACTTGTAACCCTTATATGTACAATATCCGCGTTTGGCATCGACCGTCACGCCGCTGTAGTTGCCGACATGTTCGTGTCCTCCGGATATGGCATTGAAGAGCGAGGTCTTGCCGCTGTTGGGATTGCCGACGAGGGCGACGCTTATCTGTTTCGACTCGTGCGAATATGCAACCTCCAGAAAATCGGCGTTTTCGCTTTCGATTTTCTCGTCTCTTATCAGTTTTTTCGCTTCCTCTTCTGATATTATGACGATCATGTCGGCCTCGCTGCGGCGCAGCGATATGTTGTATCCCATGATCTTGTATTCGATGGGGTCCTGAAGCGGAGCGTTGAGTTCGACTTCGACACGCTTGCCGCGCACGAACCCCATCTCCATGATTCTGCGGCGGAATCCTCCGTGTCCCAAAACCTTTACGATGACACCCGATTCGCCCGTTTTAAGTTCGGATAGACGCATACAAAATGCCTTTTTTATTTCAAGGTGCAAAGATAGCTCAATCATTCGAGATAATCAATCGCCACATGTGGCGATTTGAATATACGTACGGACGCAGCGTTCAAAAAGTAGAATTCGAGGGACATGTGAACCTTAATATGCCGCATTCCTCCATTTTACGTAAATATGTATCCGTAAGGCTGTTGATAAATAATGTGCGATTGTTCCGATAAAATGTATTAAAAGTCATCGGACCGAGCCGATATCGTCGTAAAACGTGCATTTTAAGCAATATGTGGCGTTTTTTTTACTAAAAGTTTGTGATAAATCAATCATTTTTATACTTTTGCTCCAAGTTACAACCATATAATGTATTAATGTCATGAAAAACTTGGTAGAACAAATCAACGCGCAGATTGCCCTTTTCCAGGAGAACGCCGCCGCACAGGTAGAGAAGAACAACAAAGCCGCCGGTACACGTGCTCGCAAGGCTGCTTTGGAGCTCAGCAAACTCCTCAAGGAGTTCCGCAAGGTTTCTGTTGAAGAGGCTAAAAAATAATTCTGATTATTTTTGCGCAAAAAGGCTGTCATCCGTAGGACGACAGCCTTTTTCTTTTAAGATTTATGTACCGGTTCTATTCGTTGTCGAACCGGATGCCGTGAATGGCGAACTGATATACGTCCAGATCCGTAATGCCTATGCGACGATTGAGCGGTACAGCCTCGTTGTGGTCGTTGAGATAGAATCTCGGAGCCGATTCATCGAATTTATCGCTAACGAGCGATACCTTGTGATCAATGAAATTGCACTCTATCGATGCCATGTCGGCAATCGTATGGAACATCGCATGGGTCGTTGCCGGAGACCAGCGGTGCTCCTTTGCCGCTTCGACCTTCTCGGGATATACGGCGCTGAACGCCCGTGAGAACCATGCAAGACTGGCTACATGCAACTGGTAGTATGTGGTAGTAGGAGATGCATGCAGGAACCGACCGCGTTCGTCATCGAAGATATCTTCGCCGTGATCCGAACAGTATAGCAGTGCCGAGCAGGCATCGAGCGAATTGAGGTACGTGATGGTGCTGTCGAGAAAATAGTCCGTATAGACGATCGAATTGTCATAGGCGTTGCGGATCATCTCGACATTCTGCGGCTGAATGGTTACATTGTTGTCGGGCTGGAACTGCGCGAATTCGCGAGGATAGCGTTGGTGGTAGCTGAAATGCGACCCGTAACAGTGGAGTATGAAGAGCAGATTGTTCTTCTTGTCCGTCTCTATGATTCGGCGCATCATGCGCAGCAACTGCATGTCGTGACGCGGCGAACCTATGTATACGACCTCGTCGGCTTCCTTGGCGAGGTTGTCCACCATGGCTCCCTGCGGCGACTGATTCGACAGAAAATAGGTCTTGAATCCCACTTCATTGAACAGAGCGGCCAATCCCTTTCTATAATAGAGATCGCGATGCTGATCCGTACCGATAGACGACAGGAACAGCGGCACGCTCTTGTGTGTGGTATTGCTCTGTGTTATCACGTTCTTGAACAGACATACGTCATCACGCCGCTTGAGGCGCGGATTGGTTTCGCGTGAATAACCGTAAAGCTCCCAGTTGGCGGCGCGCGACGCTTCGCCTATTACCAGAACATATATTTCGCGCTTGGAGGGTTTGTTTTCCCGTACTGCGTTATATTTGAACTGCTTTGATGTCTGCCTGTAGTTCTTTACGTGCAGTTCCTCCGATACGGCGATGTTGAAATTGTAGATGACGTTTACGGGAAATATTTCATTAAGTACCACGCTTCCGGGAGTCGTCCGGTATGCAGGTATCAGGAACAGCATGCCGGCTGCCAGCATGCCGTAGCCGACGTGTACTACTCTGTTGTGGTTCTCGACCGACAGACGCATCTTCCGTCTTACCTGTATGAACGCTTCAACCAGCAGTGGTCCGTATATTACGCACACAATGATGATCGGGGGCCAGAGGTTGGTCAGAAGTTCCGACGCCTCTTCGGGGTTTGTCGTCATCAGGTTAATGAACATGTCGGCGGCTATTACGGAATTGCCGTAGATGTACAGAAGCACTATCTGGAAGGCGCACAACACTATTACCGGAATCATGCACATGGTGGTGATGCCGACGCGCCGCGTGAACATGTTCGCCAGAAGGTATGCACCTGCCGGGATCAGCCATCCGGCGATGATCGACCATCCGTTGTAGAGTTCGGTATATGCAAGTACGAAGTTTGGCAGCAGCAGCGTGATTACCAGGTATATCAGCAGCAGGAGCGCACGTCTTCCGGGGGTTAGTTTCCAGTTCCTGATGTATTGCTTAAAACGCTTCATTTATCGACATTACTAAACCGTTGATTAGACGACCCTTGACCTTGCATCCGAATCCGTAGTCGAGACGCAGGTTCATGCGGCTCTTGAACTCCCAGCGCAGACCTATGCCGTAGTTGGGCAGGGTCTGTCCCCATTCGAAACTGTCGAACGAGCGGAATACGTTGCCTGCACCTCCCCATACCGTTACGCCGATACGACGCCATACGCGCTGACGCAGTTCGGCCTGGAACGTTATCATGTTCAGGTCGTTGAATTGTCCTTCATAGTACCCGCGCATCCTCATGCTGTTGCCGAAGGTGGCATACATGGTCCACGGAGTATTGGCGGAGTTGAATTCGCCGTAGAGATCCAGGGCGAGTATTCCTCCTTTCCAGAGTTTCTTGTAGTAGTCTACCGTAGCGCGCGCCCGCCACAGCGTGTGGCCGCTGTCGCCGAATGCCTTGGGCTGCACCATGCCGTGCACGCTGACGTAAAGGCCCTTGTAGGGGTTGGTCAGAACGTCGCGCGAGTCGTATTCGATGAATGTACCGACGCCAAGCCCCGTATAGCGTGTCCTTTGACCGTCGAGATAGTCGGGCGTGGTCAGGTTAATGGCATTGTTGTAGTTGAAATTGAGCGTCGTACCGATATACGTGTTGCGGAAGAGTGCATACAGATACTTTATGTCGACCATGTATTTCTTGCCGGTATAGCTTCCGGGCTTGTTGCGTACGGCATCCTCGTAGCCGAATCCCCAGAAATCCGTAGGCTGCGACTTGAAACTCAGTTCGTAGTCTATGCGGTGACGGTTCTGCTTGAAAAAGGTGTTGCCGTAAATGCCGACATAGTAGAATCCGATAATCGACACGTTTGCGAACAGCGACACGTTCGACGGCGAAGTTATGGAATCGCGTCGGTTAACGCGATAGAGACCTGCGGCCAGTACGCCGATCGACAGGCTGGTCTTGCTCGAGTATGACGGACCGGCGACGACCGAGAAGTCCATTCTTTTCTGGAATGTCTTGTCTACGGCCGACTGTCCGAAGTAGTTTATTATGCGTTTGAAGAATCCGGGTTTCTTTGCCGGAACGGAATCGGCGGCGATCGCAAGCGAATCGGTCGCGGGCTCTAAAGGCGGCAGCGGGGTATATGTGTAACGGATCGTATCCGTTTCGTTCACGAACAGGCTTTCATCTGATTCAGATGAGCCGATACCTTTATCCGCAGACGATACCTTTGCCGTCGAGTCAGGTTCCTGTACGGCGGCCTGCACATCGTATCTTACGGAATCGCTACCGTCCATGCGCATATGCATGACGTTGCGGGCTTCGGCCCATAAGGATAAGGAACAAAGCAACAACGTTATTATGCATATGGCAGCGGAACGGAACAATGCGACCTGTTATTTGTATTTCTCGATGAATTTGTAGAATCCGTCGATATCGGCCTGCGACAGTTCGCCTTTCTTCATGTAGACGAGTTCGCCCTCTTTCGTCACGATCAGCAGCACGAACTTGTTGTTGCAGTCGCCGAGACCCCAGGCCGAACTCAGATCGCGATTCTGGTCGGCGAGGACCGTGGCGCCGTTTTTGGCGGTACGCTTGCGGGCAAGCGATCGTGCAACGCTGTTCGGAACCATCGGGGCGTCCTTGAGATTCATTATACCGAAACCGTAGAGATTCTCGCCTTCGGCGCGATGGTTGGCCTCCATGTCGTCGAGAAAATCGGAGTTCTGATTGTGGACGTCGGGATCGATGTAGAAAATCATCAGATTCTTATTTCCCCATTCGGGAAGCTGGGCTTTCTCGCCGTTGAGATCGAGAATGGTTACGTTTTCGACTTTTTTGGGCAATTTTACATCCTGCGCCATGGATGCGGTGGCTACAGTGAGCAGTGCACATGTAGCAAGTAGCAGTTTAGCTTTCATCTTACAAAGTTTTACACAAACCATAAGTTCCGCAAATGTATGAATTTTTTGCAAACAAACGGTTCCGTTCATCGTTATGTGTCGTTTCGGATGTCATGTTTGCCCTAATCGGACATTTTGTACCACCATAATTTATAGTCGAGGGCGTATCGACCTCCTCCAGATATGACAAAAAAGACGAAAATACCCATGTAGACGAACTGAAGCGTGGCTTGAGTCATGCCCGAAGCTGGTATTGCCACGAATATCGACAGGAACATTCCCAAGGTCATCATGAATGCTGCAAACCGGGTCCAGAAGCCGATCATTATCATCACGGCAAATACGGATTCGCAGATCGTGAATACGGCGAAGGTCACTGTCGGACTGCCGAACAGCAGCGAAGGATACGAGTCGATGATCCGGTCGTATGTCTGGAGTTTTCCGACATTGTGCAGCAGGATTATGCAGCCGATAAACATCCGCATGTAGAGCACGGCAATGTCCAGATGCCGGTATTGCAAGTCGCATGAAGCCTTTTTCATATTTTCGAGAGAGTGTTGATTCGGGAAGCATGGTGCAAAAAACATTCCATTAAAAACACTATCTTTGCCGCCATGAAAAAGAGCATACTGTTCGTTTGCCTCGGAAACATATGCCGTTCTCCGGCTGCCGAGGGTATAATGCGCCAAATGGTTGAAAAGGCCGGCCAGTCCGATTCGATAGAGGTGGATTCCGCCGGAACATACTCGGGTCATGCGGGAGACCTGCCCGATGTCCGCATGCGCCGTGCCGCATCCAAACGCGGATACGATCTCGTTCACCGCGCCCGACCGATACGTGAAGAGGATTTCGAGCGTTTCGACATGATAGTCGTCATGGACGACATGAACTACGAGAAGGTTCACAGGCTTGCGCCGTCGCGCCGCGAGGCCGAAAAGATTTTCCGCATGCGCGAATTTTTCGACACTTTTTCGGAGTGGAGTTACGTCCCGGATCCCTATTACGAAGGTGCGGACGGATTCGAGCTCGTTCTCGACATGCTCGAGGAGGGCTGCCGCAATTTGCTGACCCGGATATCCGAATAGCGTGCATAAACAGAATGCAGCCCCGATTGCGTGACGTCAATCGGGGCTGCACCGTTTCGTATGGTATCTATGCCGTCAGAAATCCACACCGATACCTACGCCGAACGTGTTTTTCCACGGGCAATCCTTGCCTGTAATCCAGTACGAAGCATCGAGCTGGATATGCATGAACCGGATGCCGAGGCCGACGGTAGCATAGTTGTATATGTCGTAAGCGTATCCGGCGCGTACCTTGATCAGCTGCATGAGCGAATACTCAAGACCGGCGTTGGCTATGAAACCCTTCATGGCAGTTGAGTTGAACCTGTATCCGGCATTTACCGTAGCGGTCAGCGAATGCGAATCGGAGAACGGCGCAAAAAGCGCGGCTCCAGCCTTTGCAGTTATCGGTTGCGCATATTTGCTCTCTCCGAACGCGAAGCCGAGATTCGCAACCTGAGCGCCGATCGTTACGTTCGAGCCTTCGAGCATCGACAGAGGAATCGACGAGAATGCTGCAACGTCGAAATCTACGGCATTCGACTTGTCGCCGATGCCGTTGGAGTAGTGGATATACCGGGCCGTCAGCGAGAGTCCGAGGTGGTCGCACACCTTGTATGCATAGGCCAGATCGAGCGCCTTGCCGTTGGGGCGTTTTGTGTCGAGCGATATGATATTGCCGTTTTCATCCTTGGGAATGAACGGGTATCCGTCCCAACCGGCTTCGAGACCGGCCAGTTTCGGCTCCTGAAACCATCGCCCGCCGATCGACAGGGCATGTCTCTGTCCCAGTTTGACATATCCGCCCAGCGAGAGCAGATAGTAGCCGTCTGCAATATTGCTCTGCCACGGGGTGTATGAAACCTGCGCCTGTACGCTGTGGTACTCGAACAGAGGAGCCGCGGCGTTGCCGAAGACCGAATAGGCATCGCCCGAAACAGCGACGGTAGCATTTCCCATACCCGAGGTGCGCGGGTTGGGGTTGATCGTGACGAAATCCTGTGCGTATGCACCAGCAGCCATAAGCAGGACCGCGAGTGTCGATATTATCTTTTTCATGTGTCGGATATGCTGTATGTTATTTCTTTATTACTGTTTGTGTGGTCGAAAGCATCTTGCCGTCGATCATGCATGACACGAGTATGGAGTATCGGCCCGGATTAATGTTCGATACGTTGAGTGTCAGCGGTTTGCCTTTTTCGAATGTCACGTTCTGGTTGAACACCTCGACGCCGAGGCTGTTTCGCATTACCACCTTGCCGTTACCCGATACGGCCTCGCCGTTGATCTCGCCGAGCTTGATGTTGAGCCGGTCGGTGCATGGGTTGGGATAGAAGTCTGCAAAGAGCGACGTGGTGTTTACGATCACCATGAACTGTGCGTCGGTGGTAAGGTTGCCTGCATCCTTGGCTATTACCGAAACGGTGGCATAGCCTTCGCCCCTGGCCGTTACGGTGAATTCGTCACCCGAAATCTTCGTTATGGCGACGTCGCGGTTGTCCGACGAACTCGTGAAGGATACGATATTGCCGTTTACGTCGTTGAAGCACTCCGACAGCTTGTATGTTACAAAGTCGCCGACCTTGCTGAAATAGATCGTCTTGAGCTTGTCCTTGACAATGTCCGGCGCAACGTTCTTCTCTATGGTGAAGTTGGTTGTCACGGTCGTCGACTTGATATCGTTCGTGGCGGTCACTTCGATCTTGTAGGATCCGGGTGCGAGCTTCGAACCGTCAACAGGTATCGAGATCGTATTGTTGTTCTTTTCGAACTTCAGATCCGGCGACGATACCGTAACGTTGTAATCGACATAGTTCGTCATGACGTACTTCAGGGTGGTGGATTCATAATCCATCAGCTTGAAATTGTTGCTCTGGCCAGCCGGGCTCGTTATGACGGGAGCTCCCGGATCGTTCACGATGGATCCGCGCCCTCCCATCTCGAGCGCAGCCTGTACGTCAATCAGCTTGCCGATCTTGGTTCTGTAGCTCGAGGACTGGTAGTTGTCGATATCGCGTGCAGACTCGATGAGAATCTCCTTCAGGCGGTCATTAGTGAAACCTACGCCACCGCAGTACGAGACGATAAGGGCCGCGGCACCCGATACGTGCGGGCAGGCCATCGACGTACCTTCCATCCATCCGTATCCCGTCGACTTGACATAATCCACGACGTATGTGTTGCCATCGACTACGTATGTATCGCCGTTATTTACGCTTGTGGGCAGCGTACTGAGATTGTATCCGTCATATCCGGCGTAGTACATGCTGTTGTCCACCGACGATGTCCAGCCGCCTCCACCGGGTGCGCACACGTCCACCGTCGAGTTGTATGTCGAGTACCATGCCCTCTGATAGTTGCATGCAATCGATGCGACGCTTATGCAGCGCGAATAGGCTGCCGGGTATTCCGACTGGTCCTTGCCGTCGTTTCCGGCTGCAAAGATCACGACGCCTCCTGCCATGGGACCCGTCTGTGCTCCGTCGTCCGACAAGCCTGCGGTGTCGATGAAGTAGTCTATCGCATCCTTGATCAGACGGGCAGACTGAGCGAACTCTGCTTCGGTTTTGATTCCTTTATAGTCGTAACCCCAGCTGTTCTGGCTGATGACGGCACCGTTTTCAGCACCGAATGCGATGGCATTGGCCGTACCCGAATCATCGGCCTGATCGTCGGTGCTGAATATCTGGCAAGACATGATCTTGGCGCCATTGCCCGATCCTGTCCCACCGGCTATGCCTGATATTCCTATACCGTTGTTGCTGACGGCCGCCACGGTTCCGGCTACATGCGTTCCATGCTCTTCGGCTGTCACGTTGTTTGTGCCGGTTCGCGACTCTACGAAGTTGCGGCCTATGCCGCTCCACATGTTTCCGGCAAGGTCGGGATGGTTGTAGTCGACACCTCCGTCCACTACCGAAACAATCACTTCGTTGTTCCCGCCGGTCATGGCCCAGGCGCCTGCCACGTTGATGTCGGCACCGGCTACGGCCCCTCTATATATCGTACCGTCATTTATCAGCATCCACTGCTCCGACAGATACGGGTCGTTGAACGGAAGGTCGGCACGGGTATTTGCCGCGAATTGCTCCAGTTCGGCAGCCGTTGCATAATGAGCCGTTCCGTGTCCCACGCGCTTGATGCGGCGGTTGGGATTGACGAACTCGATGCCTTCGGTCGACTGGAGTTTCTGAGCCACTTCGGCGTTGCTTTTCTTTCCGCTGACAGTCACCTTATACCACAGGTCGAGACCGTATTTGCGTTTGCGCTCCTCGAACTCGTTGACTGGGAAGATACGCTCGATAGACACGATGTCGTAATCGCGGCAGATCTCGTCCAGCGTCATGTTGCCGGTCATGATCTCACCGCTGCGCGTGCGGGTAATGGCGAGGTTTTGGGCCGTCTCCCTGTCGAACTTTACGCACAGGACGTTCGGCACGACGTTGTCGCCGGAGAACATCTCTTCGATTTCGGGGCTGACTACGGTCACCGCCTCGTTGAAATCTTTCGTACACCCCGTAATCGCAAACAGGGCTGTTGCAAGCAGTAAAAATCTGATTCTCATAAAAAATATTATAAATAAGATGACTTTTGTTGCTAAATTGTGAATAAATTGTGGCCAAATATAATGAAATTAAATTTTTATCTTCCTATATTTGAAGAATTATTGATTGACTTTGCAATAAAATCAAACATATTGAGACACAGACATGAAAAAAGACACTCTCATTTTCGATCTTATCGATGAAGAGCGCAGCAGACAGATGCGCGGTATCGAACTCATTGCTTCCGAGAACTTCGTGAGCGATCAGGTAATGCAGGCCATGGGGTCTGTCCTGACCAACAAGTACGCCGAAGGTTACCCGTCGGCACGCTATTACGGCGGATGCGAAGTCGTGGACAAAGTCGAATCACTGGCGCGCGAGCGTCTGTGCAAACTTTACGATGCGGAGTACGCCAACGTTCAGCCTCACTCGGGCGCACAGGCCAACATGGCGGTATTCTTTGCCGTTTTGAAACCGGGCGACACCTTCATGGGTCTCGACCTCTCGCACGGCGGTCACCTTTCGCACGGTTCGCCGGTAAACATGTCCGGAAAGTTCTTCAAGGCGGTAGGGTACCAGCTCAATCCCGAGACGGGTCTTGTCGATTACGATGCCATGGAGGCCAAGGCTCTTGAATGCCACCCCAAACTTATCATCGGCGGAGCTTCGGCATATTCGCGCGAATGGGACTACAAGCGCATGCGCGAGATAGCCGACAAGGTAGGAGCCCTGCTTATGGTGGATATGGCGCACACGGCCGGTCTGATTGCGGCGGGTCTGCTCGACAACCCCGTAAAGTATGCGCACATCGTAACCTCCACGACACACAAGACCCTGCGCGGTCCTCGCGGCGGTATCATACTTATCGGCAAGGACTTCGACAACCCGTGGGGGTTGACCACGCCGAAGGGAGTCGTGAAGAAGATGTCTCAGATCATCGATTCGGCCGTATTCCCGGGTGTTCAGGGCGGTCCGCTCGAGCATGTCATAGCCGCCAAGGCCGTAGCATTCGGCGAGGCGCTCGACCCGAGCTACAAGGAGTATCAGAAGCAGGTGCAGAAAAATGCCAAAGCCATGGCCGAGGCGTTTGCAAAGCGCGGTTACAAGATCGTATCCGGCGGAACCGACAACCACCTCATACTTGTAGACCTTCGCACCAAGTTCCCCGATCTGACCGGTAAACTTGCCGAAAAGTGCCTCGTTGCTGCCGACATCACCACCAACAAGAACATGGTGCCGTTCGACTCCCGTTCGCCGTTCCAGACATCGGGACTGCGTTTCGGTACGCCGGCCATAACCACGCGAGGCCTCAAGGAGGACAAGATGGACGAGATCGTCGAGCTGATCGACCGCGTACTGCACGATCCCGAGAACGAGGAGAATATTGCAGCCGTACGCAAGGAGGTCAATGCGATGATGTCGCAATATCCTTTGTTTGCCTGGTAACATGCGCGAAGTCGTCGATTTTCTCCGTTTGCTCGCCGAGCACGATGACCGTGAGTGGTTCAACGCCAACAAGGCGATGTACCGCAGCGCCGATGCCGCTTTCAAGGCCTTTGCTGCCGAATTTATCGAAGGCATAGCCTCCTTCGACGACTCGGTGCACGGGCTGTCGGTTGCCGACTGTACCTATCGCATATATCGCGATACGCGTTTCAGCGCAGACAAAACTCCGTACAAGAAACATATGGGCGTATTCGTGGCACCTCATGGCAAAAAAGCAGGCTATGCCGGTTACTACCTGCACATCGAGCCGTCGGCCGAGTGCATGATGTACGCCGGACTGTACATGCCGTCGCCAGTGGTACTGCGGAGCGTACGCGAGGAGATTCTCGACAACGGACAGGGCATCGTTGATGCAATCGATGCTTCGAACGGCTTTACGTTATCGCTCGAATCGCAGATGAAACGTACGCCGGCGGGCTTCCCGCGTGGCCACAAGTTCGATTATCTGTTGCGTTTGCGTGATGTGGGTGTTGAGAAAATAATATCAGTAAAAGATGTTATTGCAAATGATTTTCTGCAGCGATCGTTGGACGATTTCCGCTCGATATCACCATTTGTCAAGGTTCTCAACCGGGCCGTACAGTATGCATATGAGGAGATGATGTAGTGCATTGGGCTCGGATTCCCAACCGGTCACCTTTTTAAGAGATTGTGTCAAAGAGCGGCATTTGCCGCTCTTTGTGTTTATAATATTGCCGCAGTGTCGTTTCTCTCCGCATCCGACCGTAATCATATCGGCATGTCGTTACGATATTTATAATATGCGGAATGTCGTCATGGATTCGGATGGTATTGTATTCTGCTGACAGATGCGATTTCTTTAAGTGCGCCGCCACACGTGTTGAATACTTTTTTTTCATTTGCTGTAAAGGAATTTTTGAATATACTTCATTGTTTATCCGCGCAGATGTCCCAATAAAAAATATTTGTATATTAGGATATTAGTATTAAATGTTTATATTTGCAGAAAGAACTCTGTTTCCTAACAGAATAAAATTAACCCTAACATTTATGCAAATGAAAAACTATCGACCATTGATCGCAGTTGTTCTTTTGGCTGCCGTATTGCAGTCATGCAGGAACGACATCGAATCCCTTGATGTTGCGCCGGAAAGCAATAAAAGGGTATTCAAGGCCTATTCAGAAACGGTTACCCGAACTACCATGGGGGACAATTACTCCGTGATATGGAGCGAAAATGACGAAATCAGGGTAACAGGCTTCACCGAGACATCAAGGTATAGCCAATTTTTTACAATCTCTTCAGGCGCAGGTACTACAGTGGCCGAGTTTGAGGGCGAACTCGGCGATTATGAGTGCTACATAGGAATGTACCCGCGCGGTGCTCTGACCTTCTATGTATTGTCCCGCGACCAACTCCTGTTATATCACAACAAGAGCGCCGTATTCGATGAACTCAACTTTATCGATGAGATCAATCCCATGGTCGCTTTTACGGAGAACGGTTCGGACTTGCAGTTCAAGAATATTTTGGGTATAGTCGAATTCAAGATTACCGGAACGGGGAACATAGTATCGCTGAAGGTGACGGCGGACAAAGGGGAGTATATCTCCGGAATGTTCCTGCTCGACGTTCCCACATGTACTCTGACCCCATATACGGACAAAAGTACATATTTCGATGCCAACACCAACTATTCCTTCATATCGGCCGGTTTGAAAGAGCCTATTACACTCTCGTCCACGCCGCGTTCGATATATGCACTCTTGCCGCCCGGAACCTATCACAATCTTTCGGTGCAGACCATTGACGATACCGGCATGCTTACCACCAGAACGGCAACCAATGACATTACGGTTGCGCGTTCTCAGATAACACGTGTTTCGGAATTTACGCACAATACTACGACGATACCTTATGTTGCAGCGAGGTATGCGCATGAATTGAGCGATTTCTATATCTCGAAGATTGAAATACAAACCAACTCGCTGGCCAAGGGAATCTATTATGCCAATTTCCCGTACGATGAATACGAGAGCATGATCGCTACGGGAAAGACTGACAAGGATATTGTTCTCGACGGCAATTATGAGCCCATCTCCGGTGCCATGAGCGGCCATATAACCTTAAATGAAACATACATGCATCCCAATACGGATATGGTAGTATTGTGTGCGGCAATTGATGAGAATCAGGAGATACTGCAGGAGGTTTCCAAGTGCGTGTTCACCGTGCCTGACGTCCCATACACAAGCGAGATAGAGGCGGCTGTCAACGAGCAGACCGCCGTTATCACAGAAAATTCGATCGCACTGGACATATCGACGAATCTGGACAGCGGCATGATAATGGCACAGGCCGTAAGCGATGAATTATTGGCGAGCTATGATCCGAGAGGTGTCGAGATAAATACGGTCATCGGCAGTTACTATAAGGGTGCAGTTGGCAGCACGGTAGAATTCATCGGGTTGCAACCTTCGACGGATTATACCGTTTATTATACGGTAACTGATGCCGATACATGGATATTCGACCAGCCGACCAAGTATGTTTCATATTTGAGATACTCGAATATGGGCTCATACAAGTTCACGACGCCTGCACATACTCCCTCTGCAGCTACCGTCTCCCTTGAAGCAACCGACATACAGGACGTTTCGGCCACCATTACGGCTACTCTTTCTGAAGGCTCGAAAAAAATGAAGTATTATTGGGACTACGCATCAAGTACCTATCCCATTAATGCCGATCATGTTGCCGTATACGGTACGGAATTGACTTCGGAGGATGGATCCAATACGGTAACCATAAATCTGAATACCAAGTACGAGACAGGGTATGTAATATATGCCGTGGCCTATGACGAGAATGATTCCTACGGTGTGCTTGCACAATTGTCCTTCACTACGACGGCTCTTGTACCGACGCAGGATCCCGAATACACGAAATTCCTCGGAACATACATAATGACATACTCGCAATCGGGTCAGAACTGGAGTGGAAGCTCGCCGCATACGGTAACGATATCACAGGCTGTGGAGGGACGTTCGTTTAATATTTCTGGATTGATGAAAGAGGAGCTTGCCGCACAGTATTCGATGCCTAATACGATCGAAGCGACGTTCCATAATGGCAAATTGAGGATACCATGCGTACTTTTCAGCCAAACGGTGAGCTTCGGAGACGTACAAATGCACCTGCTTTCAAGCGATGCGGTTTACATATACTACAATGAGACGGCATCCCTCGAAACAGAATTCAACGACGGTGTCCTGACGCCGAAGTACCTCAATCCCGACGGGAATATCCTTTACGACGGTTTATATTGGGGCAATTCTCAGGGCTACATTGACTATTACGTCAATATTGTACTGACAAAGACCGATAATACCGTGCAGTAGCTGTGGCCGTAAAGTATACGGTGTTTATCCGGAAAATAAATTAACAAATATCTAAACGATTTATGAAAATGAAAACGAACAGATACAAGTCTCCATATATTTTCACGACGGAAATTCGAACCGAGAACGGGTTTGCGGCCAGTACCGAAAATTTCGGCCCGTATGACGATGAAGAGATTGACGCCGGCTGGGTATAATCCATAATTATATATACGATCGACGGCAGGACCCGCGAAAGGTCCTGCCGTCGGTGTTTTTTTTCAGAGTGTCTCGTGGCTCGAACGGAACCGTTCAATGATTTACTCACTTGCGAGGTATCCGTATGGCCTCACACATGCTATTTCCCGGCGAAATACTTGTAGAACCATGGTATCGTCTCCATGCCCTTGCGGAACTGGTCGAGACCGTAGCTCTCGTTTGGCGAGTGTATTGCATCCTGCGACAGGCCGAACCCGATCAGAAGCGACTTTATACCGAGAATCTGCTCGAATCCGCTGATGATGGGTATCGATCCGCCCGAATAGAAGGGCAGAGGCTTCTTGCCGAAAGTGGTTTCTATGGCTTTTTCTGCGGCTTTGTATGCCGGCATGTCGGTGGGCGCAACATATGGAGCACCTCCGTGGAGGAATCTGACGTCGACCTTTACGCTCTTGGGGGCTATTGCCTTGAAGTGTGCGGCAAACAACTCGCCGATCTTGTTGAAGTCCTGATTGGGCACGAGGCGCATCGATATTTTGGCCGAGGCTTTCGACGGAATTACGGTCTTGGTACCTTCGCCCGTATATCCGCCCCATATTCCGTTGACGTCGAGCGACGGACGCACTCCCGTACGTTCGAGGGTGGTATAACCTTTTTCGCCCTCCACGTCATCGATGTCGAGCGCCTGTTTGTACTCTTCCAACGAGAACGGGGCCTCGTTGAATGCCTTGCGCTCTTCGGCCGTCAGTTCGCGCACGTCGTCATAGAATCCCGGGATGGTTATACGGCCGTTTTCGTCCACGAGCGAAGCCACGAGCCTTGTAAGGACATTGGCCGGATTGGCTACGGCTCCGCCGAAAAGACCCGAATGCAAATCCTTGTTCGGGCCCGTAACCTCGACCTCCATATAGGTCAGTCCGCGCAGGCCACACGTTATGGATGGAGTCTCCATCGATAACATCGAAGTATCGGATACGAGTATTATGTCGGCCTTGAGCATCTCCCTGTTTTCGCGGCAGAAGTCGTAAAGATGCGCCGAACCAATCTCCTCCTCTCCTTCGAGCATGAACTTGACATTGCAAGGTAGGGTATCGGTAGCACACATCGCCTCGAAGGCCTTGGCATGCATGAAGAGTTGTCCCTTGTCGTCGTCGGCACCGCGGCCCCAGATACGTCCGTCCTTGACTACCGGTTCGAAGGGGTCGGTGTGCCACTCTTCGCGCGGATCCACCGGCATGACATCGTAGTGACCGTATACGAGTACGGTTTTGGCGTCGGGGCTTATGATCTTCTCGGCGAAGACAACTGGGTTGCCGTCGGTCGGTATCACCTCGGCATGGTCGGCTCCGGCCTTTACGAGTGAGGCCGCCAACCATTCGGCACAACGTTGCATGTCGGGCTTGTGTTCGGACTGTGCACTGATCGAAGGAATACGCAGCAGCTCGAACAGTTCGCTGATAAAGGCGTCGTTGTGCTGTTCTATGTACTTCAGGGCTTTATTCATATTGTTTACTTGTTAGATGTTGCAGATCTCCTTTATTTCGGCGATGAACCTTTGCGCCAGCGCATCGGCCTCGGCCATGGTTTTGGCTTCGGTATAGACGCGGATGATCGGTTCGGTGTTCGATTTGCGAAGGTGTACCCAGTTCTCGGGGAAGTCTATCTTTACGCCGTCTATATCGTTCACCTTTTCACCGGCATATCGTCTCTTTATCTCAAGCAATACTTTGTTTACATCGATTGCGGGCGTCAGCTCGATCTTGTTCTTCGAGGCATAGTATGCCGGATATGTTGCACGCAGCTGCGTCATGGTCATATTTTTCTTTGCAAGGAACGTGAGGAAGAGTGCCGTACCGACCAGAGCATCACGGCCGTAATGGAGTTCGGGATAGATGACTCCGCCATTGCCCTCGCCGCCTATGACGGCTCCTACCTCCTTCATTTTGGCAACCACGTTGACTTCGCCTACGGCCGAAGCAAAATATTTTCCGCCGTGACGTTCCGTTACGTCACGCAATGCGCGTGATGAGCTGAGGTTCGATACGGTATTGCCGACCTTGTTCGACAAAACGTAGTCGGCTACTGCAACCAGCGTATACTCCTCGACAAACATCGAGCCATCTTCGCTGACGAATGCAAGCCTGTCGACATCCGGATCGACAACGATGCCCAGATCGGCCTTTTCACGCACGATGACTTTCGATATCTCGGTGAGGTTCTCGGGCAGGGGCTCGGGATTGTGGGCGAAATTGCCTGTCGGTTCGCAGTTGAGCTCCACGACCTCGCATCCAAGCTCACGCAGCAGTTTAGGCATTACGATTCCGCCAACGGAGTTTACGGCGTCCACCACGACCTTGAAATGTCTTTTGCGGACGGCTTCGACATCGACAAGCGGCAGTGCGAGAACCTGCTTTATGTGTTCGTCGTTAAATGACTGGCGCGAAATGACTTTGCCGATGCCGTCTATCTGCGGGAATTCGAAATCCTCCTGCTCGGCGAGTGCCAGTACGCGCTTGCCTTCTGCGTCGTTGAGAAATTCGCCGTGTTCGTTCAGCAGTTTAAGGGCGTTCCACTGTTTGGGGTTGTGCGATGCCGTGATTATTATGCCGCCGTCGGCTTTGTTGTTGATGACGGCCATCTCGGTTCCGGGTGTAGTGCAGAGCCCGACGTTGATGACATCGGCGCCGCAACCGAGAAGCGTACCCTCGACGATATCACCGACAAGTTCGCCGGAAATGCGGGCGTCGCGTCCCACAACGATGGTAAGATGTTTGCCTCCATTCTTTTCACTTGTGAAACGCACGTATGCCGATGTGAATTTTACGATGTCTATTGGCGTGAGATTGTCGCCCTGGCGGCCGCCTATTGTTCCTCTGATACCGGAGATCGATTTGATAAGAGTCATGGTCGGATTGGTGTTTATTAAAATTATGATTTACGTATACCTATGTTAATAAAAAATCGGATCGATTTTTTTTTGAAATTCGAGGTAAATATATTACTTTTATGCCAATTATAAAAACCACAAATAGAAAAATTATGAGAATAATACCGCCTTCGGAGCTGATAATCAATGATGACGGTTCCATTTTCCATTTGCACCTCAAGCCGGAACAGCTTGCAGACACCGTAATTCTTGTCGGTGATCCCGGCAGGGTAGCCCTCGTGGCATCGTTCTTCGAGAGCAAGGAGTGTGAAGTATCCAATCGCGAATTCAACATAATCACAGGCAAGTACAACGGGAAGCGCATGACGGTGATGTCCACCGGCATAGGCATAGGCAACATCGACATTTCGGTTACCGAACTCGACGCCCTGGCCAATGTCGACTTCACCACAAGGCAGGTCAAGCCGCAGTTGCGTCAGCTGACGCTCGTACGACTCGGAACGTCGGGGGCGATACAGCCCGATATCAAGGTCGGCGATTTCGTCTTCTCGCGCACATCGGTCGGTTTTGACGGTCTGTTGAACTATTACAAGGGTCGCAACGATGTCTGCGACCTCGCAATCGAAAAAGCCTTCATGAAGCATACCGGCTGGAACGAACTGCTTCCCAAACCCTATTTCATCGATGCGGACAAGGGTCTTTGGGAACTGTTCAAAGACTCGACCGTAGAGGGTATTACGGTCGCCGCACCCGGATTCTACGCGCCTCAGGGCCGTTGGGTGCGTCTCGAACCTGCCGACGTGCATCTCAACGAGAAGATCGAATCGTTCGAGTATGAAGGACGCCGCATAACCAACTTCGAGATGGAGGGCTCGGCTCTGGCCGGACTTTCGGCTCTGATGGGTCACCGCGCCGCTACGATCTGCACGATCATAGCCCAGCGTATCGCCAAGGATGCATGCACCGACTACAAGCCTTTCGTCAAACAGATGATAAAGATGGCTCTGGACAAGCTGTCGACATTGTAACAAGAGTATATAAACACAACATAAATTATGAAATTTACAGTATCAAGCTCTGCACTTTTGTCACTGCTGGCAACCACCGGCAAGGTTATCAGCAATAAAAATACACTTCCCATACTCGACTATTTCCTCATGGACCTCAAGGACGGGGTATTGAAGGTCACAACTTCGGATCTCGAAACCACGCTTGTGGGGTCGATCACGGTCGACAATGTGGAGAGCGATGGTATGATAGCCGCACCCGCGAAACTCATGCTCGATTCGCTGAAGGAGTTTCCCGAAATGCCTCTGACCATTGAGGTCAATGACCGCACGTGGGAGATTACGATCAACTGGAAGAGCGGTTCGCTTTCGATTCCCGGAGCAAGCCCCGTCAGCTATCCGGCAATTCCCTCTCTCGGTGAGGACAAGAGCGAGGTTACGCTCGATGTCGATACGCTGGTTAACGGTATCAACAAGACCATCTTCGCTACGGCCGACGATGAACTGCGTCCGGTGATGAACGGCGTATACATCAATATCGACAACGACAGTGTCACTTTTGTGGCTACCGACGCACACAAACTGGTGAAATATTCGACCGAGGCGAACTGCGATGTCAAGTCGTCGTTCATTCTTCCAAAGAAACCGGCGAACCTTCTCAAGACCGTACTTCTGAAGGAGGACGAGGCCATCAAGGTGGCATTCGACGCAAAGAACGTAGTGTTCAACCTCAAGAGTTACATGCTTGTATGCCGTTTGATCGAGGGTAACTACCCGAACTACAACGCGGTCATCCCGACGAACAACTCCAACAAGGTGCTCATAGACCGTGTCGAGCTGGTAAATGGCATACGCCGTGTTGCTGTCTGCTCGAATCCGACTACGAACCTTATCCGCATGGATATCGCCGACAACAAGGTGAACCTCAAGGCTCAGGATATCGATTTCTCGGTATCGGCCAACGAGTCGCTCAGCTGCAGTTACGAGGGCATGCCCATAACCATAGGCTTCAAATCCACGTTCCTTGTCGAGATACTCTCCAACATCGAAACTCCGACCGTGGTTATAGAGCTCGCCGACGCAACCCGTGCAGGAGTTTTCAAGCCCGTATATGACGACAAGCAGAGCAGTTCGACGCTCATGTTGCTCATGCCGATGATGATCAACGCCTAAGTTCCGGCAGCAGACATATGGAACTCAAACTCAGAAGGCCGATAATCTTCTTCGATCTCGAGACCACGGGCGTCGATACCTCGAAGGACCGTATCGTCGAGATATCGCTCGTAAAGGTCATGCCCGACGGCGAGGAGATCATCAAGACGCGGAGACTCAATCCGCAGATGCACATACCGGCCGAGGCAACGGCAATCCACGGCATAACCGACGAGGATGTGAAGGATTGCCCCACGTTTGCCCAGATCGCCAAGTCGCTCGAGCAGTTCATGCAGGGGTGCGACTTCGGCGGATTCAACTCCAACCGGTTCGACCTGCCGGTACTTGTAGAGGAGTTTTTGCGGTGCGGCATCAACGTCGACTTCAAGAAGCGCAAGTTCATCGACGTGCAGAACATTTTTCACAAGATGGAACAGCGCACGCTTGTGGCGGCATACAAGTTTTACTGCAACAAGGATCTCACCGAAGCCCACTCGGCCGAAGCCGACACGTTGGCCACGTACGAGGTGCTGAAGGCACAGCTCGACCGTTATCCCACGTTGGAGAACGACGTGAACGCACTTGCCGAGTTCTCGGCAAGAGGCGAGACCGTAGACTACGCCGGCCGCATCGTCTATGACGACAAGGGCAAAGAGGTCTTCGGGTTCGGCAAATACAAGGGCCGTTCGGTAAGTGAAGTGTTCGCCACGGATCCGAGCTACTATACATGGATGATGAACGGGGATTTCCCGCTCTATACGAAGAAGGTGATTACGGAGATACGATTCAGAGAGAAAAACGGGAAATAGAAGGAATGTACAGATTATGCATATCGTTACTCGGCGTCATGCTGGCCGTCGGAACAGTGACGGCTACGCCTGCCGCGCAGATCGACAAGTCGCAGGTAATAGTCTATATCAACGGGGCCAAGTACTACGTACATACGGTAAAACCCGGTGAGACGCTGTATTCGATTTCGAAGGCCTACGGCGTCGACGAGAAGAGCATAATATCGCACAATCCTTCGGCTGCCGACGGCCTAAAGGTCGATCAGACCATCAAGATCCCGGTGCAGAGCATCGTAACTACGGAAGAGAAGTCCCCTGCGCGTAAAAAACGCCGCGATTACGAAATCCATACGGTCGAAGCCGGCGAAACGCTCTACTCCATATCGAGACTGTATGCCATATCGGTGGATACGATACTTGCCGACAATGGCGATATTGACCCGTCTCACATGCCGTTGGGAACCCGTCTCTACATCCGCAAATCGGAGATCGGCACCGCTTCCGACAAACAGGTGCGTGACGAGATGGAGGAGTACCGCGACAATATGAATGCCGTGGCGCCAGAAGGTTATTCCTACTATCTTGTTCAGGCCGGCGATACGTTATATTCGTTATGCCGTCGTTTTGCGATAAGCGAAGAGACCCTTCGTTCACTCAACCCGATGCCCGAGGGCCTGAAGGCTGGAAGCATAATCAAGGTGCCAGTGGAACAGCAACCGGAGAAGCATCAGGAACATGATATATGGCCAGGATACGGTGATGATTCCCAGACGATATATGGCGGTCCGTCGGTATTCAAGGCTGTGAACGGCAACCGTGCCCTGAATGTGGCCCTGTTGCTTCCGATGACACGTCAAGGCGAAGCAGTCAATCATTACATGGATTTCTACCGCGGATTCCTGCTCGGACTTGAACGGGTCAAGGCTGACGGCAAATCGGTCAATCTTACTCTTTTCGATACCGAACAGAACGCGTCGAAGGTTTCGGAGATAGTTGCCGACGGATTCGGCGGCATGCATCCCGACCTGATTGTGGGACCCGTATACGAGAATCTCATGGCTCCGGTTGTGTCATACGCCGAACGGCATGACATACCCATGGTCTCGCCGCTTGCCACATTGTCGTCGACAGACAGCAAGGTCGTATTCCAACTTTCTCCTGACATGAAGGCCAGATATGACAAGGTCGCCGACCTGTTCAACGGATCGCGCAAGGTTACGCTCATATACAGCGAAACCGTCGACAAGGAGTTCGAAAGCGAGGTTCTCGCCTTGCTTGCGGGGCGCAGCTACGAAACCCACAAATACGTATATGAGCATCCGTCGGTCATCGAACAGCGGGAGAAGGAGCGCGAACGTCTCGGCATCAGTTCGGACGAGGCTGTAAGTCCGAGCGACATGTCGCCGTTGCTGCGCGGTGACGAGAGCAAGGTTTTCATCATTCTGGCGGACAATGAGACCGATGTAGACCGTATACTTACGGCCATAGCGTCGGCGAATATTTCACTGACGGCACGTTCACGCACCGTTTCACATTTCGTGGTTCTCGGGAATTCCAAATGGAACCGATATGCCAACATCGACAGATCCATCTTCTTTCAGGACCGCGTAATCATGCTGACGTCCTACAATGCCCGTCGCGAAAATCAGACGATCAAGGATTTCGACAGCCGTTACGTGGCGGCTTTCGGCAGCATTCCGTCGCTCTATTCGTATCGTGGTTACGATGCCGCCGTACTGTTCGGCAACGGCATGTTCTCGGACATACGTTTCGGAATGGAGGGACGGCGATACATGCCTCTTCAGACCCCGTATAACTTCCGCCGTGACAACGGTATGCAAACACGCGTCAACAGCGAGTGGGTAAGACTGGATTACAATAACGACTATACGATAACGGCCCGATAAGGGATAACGACATGGCAACCGTACGCAATACGATACCCGAAAAGACGATAGAACGCCTGAGCGAATACAGACGGACGCTGCTGTTGTGCCACAAGCAGGGTATCACCCATATATTTTCACACATTCTGGCCGGCATTCACGGCATTACGGCCGTACAGGTACGCCGCGACCTCATGCTCATAGGATTCTCGAGCGACACGAAGAAGGGATACGATGTCAAGGTGCTCATCGATTTCATCAATAATATTCTCGACAGCGAGAATACGATGAACATAGCCGTAATAGGTATGGGACACCTCGGTCAGGCCATAACGAAATATTTCAACGGCAAGAGACTCAAGTTGCGTATTACGGCGGCATTCGACGTCGATCCCGAGAAGGTAGGGCATACCATCGACGATATTCCGTGCTATCACATGGATGATTTCGAGGAGGTCGTGTCGGCCAATGATATCAGCATCGTCATAGTGTCGTCGCCGACTAAGGTTGCGGCGCGCCTTGTGTTACCCATAATAAATGCCGGCATCAAGGGCGTACTGAATTTCACGTCGGCCCCGCTCAACTTTCCGCAAGGTATAGTCGTCGAGAACTACGACATAACCACCATTCTCGAAAAGGTGGCCTATTTCGTCAAGGAGAACGAGGAAAACACCAATAACTGACGCATGAGGGTATTCAGAGGTTTCGACGACCTGCCGCATTTCGCATGCGGGGTAGCGACCATCGGGTCTTTCGACGGCGTGCACAGCGGTCATCGCGTTCTGCTCGATACGGTCGAACGGCTTGCCCGCGAGCATGGCGGCGAAAGCATCGTGTTGACATTCGAGCCGCATCCTCGCATTACGCTCGGATGTGCCGACGGTCTTCGTCTGTTGACCACCACCGATGAGAAACTCATGCTGTTGGAGCGCGCCGGCGTCGACAATGTCATTATAATACCCTTTACGCTCGAGTTCAGCCGGCTGAGCCCGCAACAGTTTCTGGAGGAATATATTGTCGGCAAGGCCGGAATAAGGTATCTGGTCGTGGGATACAACCACCATTTCGGTCACGACAAGTCCGGCGACTTCAACTATCTTGCCTCCACGGGCGGTCACCTCGGGCTGCAGGTGGTGCAGGTGCCGCAGCAGCTTGTCGACAAGTCGAAGGTCAGCTCCACGATTATACGCCGTCTGATATCCGATGGCAATATTGCCGAGGCTGACAAGTTGCTCGGCTATCGCTACATTCTGATCGGTAAAGTGGCCGCAGACGGTTACATGGATTATCCCGATCACAAATACAAGCTACTGCCACCGGCAGGAGCATACGAAGTAACGGTAAACGGACATCGCGCTGAAGCAACGATATATCCGGACGGCAGAGTGAGGGTAGAAGGTATGCCCGAGCCGACAGGTCCGGTCACAATAGAATTTTGAATATGGTAACTTTTGAGACAAAAATCAGGGTATGGTACAAGCATACCGACCAGATGGGTGTAGTCCACCACTCGAACTACATATGTTATTACGAGGAGGCCCGCTCCGCTTTCATGCGCCATATCGGCTCCTCGTATGCCGAGATGGAAGCTCGCGGCGTTGTCATGCCAATACTCCATGTCGAATCGGACTATCTGCGTTCGGCGTATTACGACGATGAACTGACGATACGGCTTACGGTGTCGGACGTACCCAAGGCGCGCTTCATAGTACATTACGAGGTGTTCAATTCCAAGGGCGAACTGCTTAACCGTGGAATGACGACTCTCGGGTTCCTGCACAAGGAGACGATGCGGCCGTGCAGGGCTCCGCAATGGTTTGTCGACCTGCTGTATGCCAACGGACTCGAATCGGACAATTAGTTGTCCGATTTTTTTGTGTTGGCACGAATTTACTGACATAATGACAGCCTGTACGGCCATCCGGGCCGCTGGCACACTGTTTGAATGGTTATCGTGCAAAAAAGCAAACAACATAAAAACACGATAACATGAAAAACGGAAAAATCGGGGTAACGACCGAAAACATCTTCCCCGTCATCAAAAAATTCCTCTATTCCGACCACGAGATCTTTCTCCGTGAGTTGGTTTCGAATGCTGTCGATGCCACGCAGAAACTCAAGACTCTGGCTTCGGCCGGCACCGTCAAGGGCGAACTCGGAGACCTGACGATACATGTATCCGTCGACAAGGCGGCCCGTACGCTGACCGTAACCGATCGTGGTATAGGCATGACTGCCGACGAGGTCGACAAATACATCAACCAGATTGCCTTTTCGAGCGCCGAGGAGTTCCTCGACAAGTACAAGAATCAGGCGATCATAGGTCACTTCGGATTGGGCTTCTACTCGTCGTTCATGGTTGCCGACAAGGTTGAGATATTCACCCAGTCGTACCAGGAGGGCGCAAAGGCCGTACATTGGAGCTGCAACGGCTCGCCTGAGTTCTCGATGGAGGAGCTCGATGCCACGCGTGACCGCGGCACTACCATCGTGCTGCACATCGCAGACGATTGTCTCGACTATACAGAGGCTTCGACCATTGAGGAGCTGTTGAAGAAGTATTGCCGCTTCCTGCCCGTGCCCATTGCATTCGGCAAGGTCAAGGAGTGGAAGGACGGAAAGTATGTCGACACCGACAAGGACAACATCATCAACGATACCGATCCACTGTGGACGCGCAAGCCTACCGACATCACCGAGGAGCAGTACAAGGAGTTCTACCGTGAGCTTTACCCGTTGAGCGACGATCCGTTGTTCTACATCCACCTGAACATCGACTACCCGTTCCACTTGACCGGTATTCTCTATTTCCCGAAGATCCACAACAACTTCGAGATACAGAAGAACAAGATACAGCTCTATTCGAATCAGGTCTACGTTACCGATCAGGTCGAGGGTATCGTTCCCGAATACCTTACGTTGCTGCACGGCGTAATAGACTCGCCCGACATTCCTCTGAACGTATCGCGCAGTTACCTGCAGAGCGACTCCAACGTCAAGAAGATATCGAGCTACATTACGCGTAAGGTAGCCGACCGTCTGCACGAGCTCTTTACGACCATGCGTCCGGAGTATGAATCGAAGTGGGACGATCTCAAGATCTTCATACAGTACGGTATCCTGACCGACGAGAAGTTCGCCGAGAAGGCTCAGGAGTTCATGTTGTGGAAGAACGTCGACGGCAAGTACTTTACCGCGAGCGAATACACCGAACTCGTCAAGGGTAACCAGACCGACAAGAACGGCAACATCATCTTCCTCTACGTGGACGATCCCGTTGAGAAGCACACCTTCCTCGAGACGGCCAAGGCAAAGGGATACGACGTACTTGTTCTCAACGGCCAGCTCGACAACCACTACATCAACTGGTACGAGTCGAAGAACCAGAATACGCGTTTCGTACGTGTGGACAGCGACGTTATCGAGAAGCTTATCCAGAAGGAGGATTCGATGAAGATGTCGTTGACCGAGGCTCAGCAGGAGATAATGAGACCGGTATTCGAGAGCCAGCTGCCGACCGATGAGAAGATACACTACACCATATCGTTCGAGGCGATGTCGCCCGACGAGGCGCCTGTAGTGATCACTCAGAACGAGTTCATGCGTCGTATGAAGGAGATGGCGGCCATGGGTGGTGGCGGTATGAGTCAGTTCTACGGCCAGATGCCCGACAACTTTACAATAGCCGTAAACGGCAATCACCCGATCGTCATCGACCTGCTTGGCGATGTAGAGAAGGCATACGGCGACAAGCTGAAGACGATGACCAAGAAGATCGACGCTGCAGTAAGCGAAGAGAAACGCTTCGAAGAGACCGTCAAGGACAAGAAGGAAGCCGATCTTACCGACGAGGAGAAGAAGATGCGCGAGGATCTGTCGAAGAAGGTCGTAACCCTGCGTGACGAACGCAATGCACGCCTCAAGGAGATAGGTTCGAACAATAACCTCATACGTCAGATAATCGACCTTGCATTGCTGTCGAACGGCATGCTTAAGGGAAAGAATCTGTCTGACTTCATACAGCGCTCCATTACGCTTATCGAAGGCGAAGAGAAGGAGAAGAAATAATCCTCACCCATATTGAAAACAGGGAGGTTGCCCAATCGGGCAGCCTCCCTGTTTTTTTGTCATGACCGACCGGATGCTAAAGCAGTGCGTCGATCTTGGCCTTGAGGGCATCCTTCGATATGGCGCCGACATGTTTGTCGACGACTTCACCGTTCTTGATGAATATCAGTGTCGGGATGTTGCGGATCTTGTAATCGGCTACGATGTCGTCGTTCGAATCGACGTCGCATTTTGCGATGATCGCCTTGCCGTTGTACTCCGCTGCAAGCTCCTCGACAATGGGGGCTACCATACGGCAGGGTCCGCACCACTCGGCCCAGAAGTCGATGACAACGGGCTGCGTCGACGATATGATGCTCTGGTAATTCTCTTTTGTAATCTGTAATGCCATAACTTTAGTGTGTTTTTGTGTTGTTGATTTATGATACTTTATATTTCAAGTCGTTCTCTTCGAGAAAATCCGTCAGCTCATTGTTTATGCTGACATGATACTTCCGGGAATACATGTTAAGGTAAACCTGTTCGTCGCTGTCGTAAAGGTTGATGTAGAGCACGGCCTTCCCTTTGGACTTCTGCACGATCTTACTGAGATTGGCGATCAGCGGCTCCTTCACGTCCGAAATAGGGATGGTTATGTGTATCTCCTTGAGAGAGTCTTTCATCTCGGAAAGCTGCGTCATCGACGAAATCTTGTACTCCAGTGCGGGCGGATTGCTGTAAGGCCGCTGTTGAACCTTGCCGCGGATGCACAGGAAGTAGTCGGGATATATGTATTGGCGGAAAACCTCGTAATCCTTGCTGTAAAGCACGAATTCATGTGTCCCGGTATAATCTTCGAGCTTGAACTTACCGAAAGGACGTCCATCCTTTGTAGTCATATTCTGCACGCTGACAACGATGCCGGCTACCGATATCTCCTGACCCTTGAGGCTGTCGAGATTGTCAAGATCGGTTACACTGTGCTTGCAGATGTTGTCGATGATTATACGGTAATCGTCAAGCGGATGCGACGAAAGGTACAGGCCAATCATCTCACGCTCCTTGTTGAGCACCTGCAGCTGGTTCCAGTCTGGGCATACGGGTATAGTCGGCGGTTGTATGTCGGCACTCCCCGTATCGCCGCCGAAAAGGCTTTGCTGCGCATTCTGACGTTCGTTCTGTACGTACTGACCGTAACGCATGAGCTGTTCGATGAATGTCGTATCCGAATCGCCGCGCGTGTCGCTTGCGAAGAATTTGCTGCGATTGAAATCGATAATCGAGTCGAAACCTCCGGCATATGCAATATTTTCGAGACATTTGCGGTTGACGACGGTGAAGTTGATGCGTTCTACCAGATCGTATATGTTCTTGAACTTGCCGTTTTTCCTGCGCTCGTCGATAATCGACTGCACGGCGGCCTCGCCGACACCCTTTATTGCAGCCAGGCCGAAACGTACGTCTCCGGCCTCGTTCGACGAGAAGTTCTTCATCGATTCGTTGATGTCGGGACCGAGCACCCTTATGCCCATGTGCTTGCACTCGGTCATATAGGTGGTGATCTGCTTTATATCCGTCAGGTTTCGGCTCAGCAGGGCAGCCATGAACTCGGAAGGGTAGTTGGCCTTGAGGTACGCCGTCTGATACGCAACCCACGAGTAACACGTCGCATGCGACTTGTTGAAGGCATACGACGCGAACTTCTCCCAGTCGGCCCAAATCTTCTCGAGTACCTTGGGATCGTGGCCGTTGCTCGTTCCGCCGTTGATGAACAGCGGCTTCAGCTCATCCAGCTTCGACTTGATCTTCTTACCCATCGCCTTGCGCAGCGTGTCGGACTGGCCGCGCGTGAAGTTGGCCAGCAGTCGCGACAGAAGCATGACCTGCTCCTGATAGACCGTCACGCCATACGTGTCCTTCAGATACTTCTCCATGATGGGAATATCGTAGACGATGGGGCTTTCACCGTGCTTGCGCTTGATGAAGTCGGGGATGTAATCCATCGGGCCCGGACGATACAGGGCGTTCATGGCTATCAGGTCCTCGAATACCGTCGGCTTCAACTCGCGCAGATATTTCTGCATGCCGGCGGACTCGAACTGGAATGTACCGACCGTACGGCCTTCACTGTAGAGCTTGTATGTAGCCGGATCGTCGATCGGTATATTGTCTATGTCGACGTCGACGCCTTTGGTATTGTGTATGTTCTCGAGCGCATCCTTGATGATGGAGAGGGTCTTCAGACCGAGGAAGTCCATCTTGATCAGACCGGTATCCTCTATGACCGAACCTTCGTACTGCGTAACCAGCATCTTCTGCCCGGTCTCCTTGTCGTCTGCCGTGCTCACGGGCACCCAGTCCGTTATGTCATCACGGCAAATGATGGTGCCGCAGGCGTGTACGCCCGTATTTCGTACGTTGCCCTCAAGCATCTTGGCATAGCGTATCGTGTCGCGCAGTATGGGATCGCTCGACTGCTCGGCTGCCTTCAGCTCGGGAACATACTCTATGGCATTGGTAAGGTTCAGCTTCTTGTCCGGAATCTTGTCCGGAACAAGCTTGCACAGACGATCCGATTCCGCCAGCGGCAACTTCTGGACACGGGCTACATCCTTTATCGCCAGTTTGGTAGCCATCGTGCCGTATGTTATGATGTGTGCGACCTTCTCCTTGCCGTACTTTTCGGTTACCCAGTTGAGCACTCGACCGCGGCCGTCGTCATCGAAGTCGATGTCGATATCCGGCAGCGATATGCGGTCCGGATTGAGGAAACGCTCGAACAGAAGATCGTAGGCAATAGGGTCTATCTGCGTTATACCGAGGCAGTATGCCACGGCCGAACCGGCAGCCGAACCACGACCCGGACCGACCGACACGTCGAGTTCTTCGCGTGCGGCACGTATGAAGTCTTGTACGATGAGGAAGTATCCGGGAAAACCCATGGTCTTCATCACGTGCAGCTCGAACTTGAGACGTTCGGCTATCTCGGGCGTCAAGGGATTGCCGTAACGCTTCGCCGCTCCATCCATCGTCAGTTTCGTAAGATAGTCGGCCTCGAGCTTTATACGGTAGAGCTTATCGTAACCTCCGAGCTTGTCTATTTTCTTTTTGGCTTCGGCCTCGCTCATCACAACATTGCCGTTCTCGTCGCGCGTGAATTCGTTGAAGAGATCCTCCTCGGTAAACTTTTCACGGTACTCCTTTTCCGTACCGAACTCCTCCGGTATGGCGAATGTCGGCATGATGGGGGCGTGGTCTATCGAGTATGATTCGACACTGTTGCAGATGTCGACCGTATTTGCCATCGCTTCGGGCGTGTCGCCGAAGATGGCTTCCATCTCGGCGCGGGTCTTCAGCCACTCCTGTTTCGAATAGAGCATTCGCTTGGGATCGTCGAGGTCCTTGCCCGTTGAAAGGCATATCAGACGGTCGTGGGCTTCGGCGTTGTCCTCATTCACGAAGTGGACGTCGTTGGTGCATATCAACTTTATTCCGTGCTTTGCGGCGAACTCCTTGAGATGCTTGTTGACGTTGAGCTGCATGGGGTAGGCCTCATGGTTGGCTCGTTCGACCGTAGCCTTGTGCAACTGAAGCTCGAGATAATAGTCATCGCCGAAGAGGTTCTTGTACCACAGTACGGCCTCTTCCGCCTTGGCAAGATCGCCGGCCGTAATGGCGCGCGGCACCTCGCCGGCAAGACATGCCGAGCAACATATGAGACCTTCATGATACTTCTCCAACTCGGTGCGGTCCGTACGCGGACGCATGTAGAAACCTTCAGTCCAGGCCTTCGATACGATCTTTATGAGGTTGTGATAGCCCTTGAGGTTCTTTGCCAGCAGAATGAGGTGATAACCGCTCTGATCTGGCTTGCCCTCCTTGTCCTGCAGACGGCGACGCGCCACATATACCTCGCAGCCTATGATGGCCTTGAAATCCTCCTTGGGAACGGCATCCAGATCCTTGCGCAGTTTGTCGAGCGACGCGCGCTGTTCATCCGTTCCGTCGTTTTCGGCCATGGCCTGCTCGAGTTCGGCGATCTGCGACTCCAGTTGCTTGATTTTATCACGACGCGAACCGTTCTTCTTCTTCACATAGTTGTAAAACTCCTTTATACCGAACATGTTGCCATGGTCGGTAATGGCAATGCCCTTCATCCCGTCGCCAATGGCCTTGTCCACAAGGTTGGCTATGCTGGCCTGGCCGTCGAGAATCGAGTATTGAGAGTGAACGTGAAGGTGTACGAAGTCTTGCATCGTGATTGTCCGTTTAGTTAAAAACTATGCAAATATACGTAATATTGTATGAAATTTCCCGGCAGACCTGTTGCATTTTATCAACAAATAAATTAATTTTATGGAAACAAAAAACTCGCAACTATGAAAGAGGGTAATATGGTCGTATTGTCAGAATACAATACATCGATGGAGGCCGAACTGGCCAAGTCGGTACTGGGTAGCGCCGGCATCTATTCGGAAATAGAAAACGAGTTCATGTCATCGCTTTATCCGACAGGTATCATACCGAGCAAGCTCCTTGTTCGCGAGGAGGATGCCGAGCAGGCTAAGAAGTTGCTGTTCCAGCGCTGATCAGCCGTTCCATATCCGCCATGACGCTTCGGCCTGACTGACGAACATGGTTTCGCCGTTAAGAGTCGAGGCACCGGCCTTGGCACCAAGTTCCAGGAATAGCGTGCGGGATGGGTTGTATATCGTGTCGAACAGATAGTGTCCGGGCGTCAGGGCGTCGTATGGCAACTCCGGAGCCTCGCCCACATGTGGGAACATTCCAACGGGTGTGGCATTTATTATCAACCGGTATTCCGATAGCGTTTCAGGTGTAATACCGGCATATGTAATGTTTCCGCGCAACGGATCGCGCGAAACGATCGCAAACTCGATATTCCGTTCCATCAGTACATATTCGACGGCCTGTGCCGCACCACCGGTGCCCAGAAGCAGTGCCCGTACGCCTGTATCGTCTCCGAGCAGCCGGTCGAGCGAACGGCGTATTCCTTCAACGTCGGTATTGAACCCGACTCTGCGTCCGCTGTGACACTTCACGCAGTTTACGGCGCCGATTGCGCGAGCCTCGTCCGAGATATCGTCGAGATACGCCATAACCTCTTTTTTGTAGGGGATCGTAACGTTGAAACCCTCTATGTCGTTCGGCAAAAGAGTTTCGAGTGCATCAATCTCAGGCAGTTCGTACAGCCTGTATTCCGCATCGATATTCTCGCGCTCGAATTTGGCCGTAAAGTAACGTGCCGAATTCGAATGTCCAAGAGGCCTGCCTATAAGTCCGAATCTTCTCATTTTACGAAATGTCCTACAAGGAAGAACGATCCGATAAGCAGCACGGTAAATACTATGGCCAGCCAGTTGAAGTGTTTGTCGATAAAGCCTTTGATCGGGCGGCCGAATTTCCATATCAACCACGATATTAGGAAGAATCTCAATCCGCGCGATATGATCGAAGCTATTATGAACATCGTAAGATTGATATGGAACAATCCTCCGGATATCGTGAAGAGCTTGTACGGCAGCGGGGTAAATCCGGCCGTAAATACTATCCAGAAATTATATTGGTCGTACAAGTGGGCTACCTTCTCGAAGCCTTCGAGCGAAAATACGTTTTCGAAGAAGAAATTGGCCAGCGCCGTATATTCCCCCGACGGATGTTGCCACAGGAAATATCCGATTCCATAACCGAACAGTGCACCGAGCACCGATCCGGCAAGACATATTGCGGCATACCTGAAAGAACGGTTCGTAGCACCGAAGCAGAGGGCTATAAGGAGGACGTCGGGAGGTATGGGAAAAAACGAGGATTCAGCAAAGGCGAAAATGAATAACGCGACGCCGCCCCATTTCGATTCGCTCCAGGACAGCATCCAGTCATATAGTTTTCTTCCGATATTCATGCATGTGAAAATTGACTGCGACAAAGATATAATAAAGATGCTTTTCGGCGTATAAATTTCACCGAAAATACACTTTTGTAACACAATTGTTATATCTCTCGCCTTTTGTGTTCTGCAGCAAGGTTGAGTCGCAACAAGGGTTTCGGGGGGGGCTATTGCTCGGCAACCTCTTCGCAGTTCTGCACACTTATCAAATCCGTTTCGGGACATCCGAGGTAATCGGGCTTATGTTGCCGGATGTATTCGGCTATGGAGTCCAGACCCCGGAAGAATCGTTTGATATCTTCCCTGTACAGGATTATCTTGTGCCTGTCGAAGTAGTGGGATCCGTCCGGACGTGTTCTCTTGCGACTTTCGGTTATTGTTACAAAATAATCTTCTCCTTTTGTGGCACGCACATCGAAGAAATATGTACGGCGCGACGACTTGACGGTTTTGGTCAGCAGGTACTCGCCGAAATCATCATTGTCGTGGGTAGTTTCGTTTTCAGTTGACATAATTTCAGACACTTGCAGGTTTCTATTCGAAATACGAATTTAGCAATAAAAACCCGAAGTTACAAATATGTGACTAATATTTTTAGTCGCCGAGAATGGCATCGCCGCGAGAGTGCCATTTGCGGAGGATTTCCATGGCTTCGCCGAAAGTTTCATCTCCCTCGGCATTCATGATCTCGTAATATTCGGAATCCGAGAAGATGCTGCGGGCCAGCAGGGCTTTCAGTTGCTTGGCAATAAGAGGGCGTGATTTCGCAAGTTGCAGCGAATCCGGCTCGACACCACGCTCCTTGCCCAACGACACGATCCCCTCGATCATGGTATCAGTCACGGCAAATCGGCTGCGAAAACCGTTGAAATCGGACGAATATTCATGCTCGAGATTTTCGCGTTCGGCATCGAGGTATCCGTACAAAAACTCCGGAACAACTCCTTTGGCCGTAAGATTGAAGAAATACGGCGTAAACGCAACTGTATCCTGTGCCACCGTAACATCCGGCGTTATGCCGCCACCGCCGTACACGGTTCTTCCCGTGCGCAGAGTCTTGTAGACGGGCTTGTCGATAGAAGAGGTATCAGCCGCATCGCCGCTCAACAATCGCTCACGGTGAGCTTCGTAATACTCTGAACGTTTGCCGTTTTCGTACGGGCGTTGTATGACGCGTCCTGTTGGCGTATGGTAGCGGGCGATGGTTATTCTGACGGCAGAATTGTCGCCCAGCGGAAGCTGGCGCTGAACGAGTCCCTTGCCGAAACTCGGTTGTCCGACGATCACGGCACGATCCCAGTCCTGCAGGGCTCCGGCAACGATTTCACTGGCCGAAGCAGAAAAACCGTCCATCAACACAACCACATTGCCTTTGGTAAATTCACCCTTGCGGGTAGCCGTATAGATCTGCGTGGGAACACCGCGGCCCTCCGTTGAAACGATTACAGAACCGTAAGGCAGAAAGAAGTTGGCGAGCGATATGGCCTGCTCGAAAAGTCCTCCGGGGTTGCTGCGGAGATCGAGCACCAGCGCCTTGAGCGGAGACAAACGTTCAAATGCAGCTGTAAATTCCGCCATTGTCGTGCGGCCGAAACGGTTTATCTTTATATATCCGATGCTGTCATCTACGCGATATGCGGCATCGACCGTATTGATCGGGATTTTGTCACGCGTTATGTCGAACTCGAGTACGCCGTCAGTTCCATGTCTGACAACACCTATACGCACTTTCGATCCGGTTTTTCCGCGCAGTTTGCCGGGAACATCGCTACGCTGCAATCCAACGGCATTTTCGCCGTCTATCGTCACTATACGGTCATTTGGACGCACACCGACACGCTCAGCAGGAGCTCCCGCAATGGTGTTCACGACGAAAACCGTATCGCGGCGGACGTTGAACTCAATGCCTATGCCGCTGAACTCGCCGTCGAACTGCTCCATTACGCCCTTCATCTCTTCTGGCGGTATGTACGACGAGTGCGGGTCGAGCTCCGACAGCATGCCCTCGATGGCCTTCTCGACCAGTGGTGCCATATCTACATCATCGACATAGAGCTTGCTCAGATAACCGTAGAAACGGTTGAGTTTCTGAAGTTGCATCACGTCATCGGCTCTCTTCGACTGCGCGGAAACCGAAACCGTCACCGCAACAGCCACTAAAAGCAATAATCCGTGAAACAACCTTTTCATCGCAACAATATTATTATTTTACTGCATCGAGAATGCTGTCGAACGCCACGGCAATCTGTTCGCCGGAACGCATGTCCTTTACGGTTGCCGTACGTGTTTCAAGTTCGCGGCTGCCTATGATGATGACATAGGGTATGGCACGGCGGTTTGCATACTCCATCTGCTTCTTCATCTTGCCGTTTTCGGGATAGATCTCGGCAGCAATACCGTCCTTGCGGAGAGCGGCAAGCAACTTGAGCGATTCGGCCTCTTCGCCGGCTCCGAGATTGACGAACAGCACCTTCGTCGAGCAGTCGACATCAGCAGGGAAGAGATTCAGTCCCGACATCACGTCGTATATGCGATCGGCGCCGAACGATATGCCGACACCCGAGACATCCGGAAGGCCGAATATGCCCGTAAGGTTGTCGTAGCGTCCGCCGCCGCAGATGGAGCCGATGGCGAAATCGAGGGCCTTGACCTCGAAAATGGCTCCGGTATAATAATTCAGACCTCGTGCGAGCGACAGATCGAGCTCGACTGGCAGCGCAATGCCGAGCCGCTCGACATATCCGAATATGGTACGCATCTCGGCAATACCTGTACGACCTGTTTCCGAACCGCCAATAATACTCTCCAACTTGTCGAGTTTTTGAGAGTTGTCGCCGCTTAACTCGAGTATCGGTTGAAGCATGGCTATGGCCTCGGCGCCGATTCCGCGCTCGGCCAGCTCGGCCTTGACGTTGTCTATGCCGATCTTTTCGAGCTTGTCGATGGCAACCGTTATGTCGACCATCTTGTCGGCATGGCCGATAGTCTCGGCAATACCGTAAAGGATCTTTCGGTTGTTCATCTTCAGAGCCACATTGATACCCAGACGCGAGAAGACGCTGTCGACGATTTCGACAAGTTCCACCTCGTTAAGCAACGAACGCGAGCCGATTATGTCGACGTCGCACTGGTAGAATTCGCGATAGCGTCCCTTCTGCGGGCGGTCGGCACGCCATACGGGCTGTATCTGGAAACGCTTGAACGGGAACGATATCTCGCTCTGATGCTGCACGACATAGCGTGCAAACGGAACAGTCAGGTCATAACGAAGGCCCTTCTCGCATATTTTCGAGGCATTACGCAATTCGTCGGCGGTAAGGCCGTCGGCATAGTCGCCCGAGTTGAGCACCTTAAAGAGCAGTTTGTCGCCTTCGTCGCCATACTTACCCAACAGGGTAGAGAGGTTCTCCATGGCTGGAGTCTCGATCTGAGCGAACCCGTATGTACGGAAGACGCTCTTCACCGTGTCGAAGATATATTGACGGCGGCTCATCTCGACCGGCGAGAAGTCGCGCGTACCTTTAGGTACAGATGGTTTTTGCATATAGCTATAGGTATTACTCCATTAATTTTCTGTATTTGACCCTGTGGGGTGTAACATCGATGCCATGGGCCTTTTTCCACTCCTCGTATTCGCTGTACGATCCTTCGTAGAAAACCACTTTCGAATCGCCCTCGAACGAGAGAATATGTGTCGCTATGCGGTCGAGGAACCAACGGTCGTGCGAGATTACCACGGCGCAGCCGGCAAAGTTCTCGAGACCCTCCTCGAGTGCTCGCAGCGTATTGACGTCGATATCGTTGGTCGGCTCGTCGAGCAGCAGTACGTTGCCCTCCTCCTTGAGCGCAAGTGCAAGGTGCAAACGGTTGCGTTCGCCGCCCGACAGCATGCCGCACTTCTTCTCCTGATCGGCGCCGCTGAAGTTGAACCTTGCAACATAGGCACGCGACGGAATCTGGCGGTTGCCGAGGGTTATGATGTCGCTGTTCTGCGATATTACCTCGTACACGGTCTTGTCGGGATCGATCGACTTGTGCTGCTGGTCCACATATGCCAGCTTTACGGTTTTGCCGATGATGAACTCGCCGGACGTAGGCTGCTCGAGGCCCATGATCATGCGGAAGAGAGTAGTCTTGCCCGTACCGTTGGCTCCGATGACACCGACGATTCCGGCGGGCGGCAACTTGAAATTCAGACCTTCGTACAGAACCCTGTCGCCATAGGCCTTCGACACGTCGTGCGCCTCGATGACCACGTCACCCAGACGCGGACCGTTCGGAATGAATATTTCGAGTTTTTCCTCCCGTTCCTTGGTATCCTCATTGAGCATCTTGTCGTATGCCGAAAGACGCGCCTTGCTCTTTGCACGACGACCGGCCGGCGACATGTGCACCCACTCCAGCTCGCGCTCGAGAGTCTTGCGGCGTTTGCTCTCCTGTTTCTCCTCCAGCGCCAGACGGGCCGTCTTCTGCTCGAGCCACCCCGAATAGTTGCCTTTCCAGGGGATACCTTCGCCGCGGTCGAGTTCGAGAATCCAACCTGCCACGTTGTCGAGGAAATATCGGTCGTGGGTAACGGCTATGACCGTACCCTTGTATTGATGCAAATGCTGTTCCAGCCAGTCGATGCTTTCGGCGTCGAGGTGGTTGGTCGGCTCGTCGAGCAACAGCACGTCGGGCTGCTGCAGCAACAGACGGCAGAGAGCCACACGTCGGCGCTCGCCTCCCGACAGCACGCTCACCGGTTGATCCGGATCGGGGCATCGCAACGCGTCCATGGCTCGTTCCAGCACACTGTCTATCTCCCAACCGTTGACATGATCGATCTGCTCGTAGAGTTCGCCCTGACGTTCGATAAGTTTGGCCATCGTATCGTCGTCCATCGGCTCGCAGAGTTTCATGTTTATCTCTTCGTACTCCTTCAGCAGGGCCATGGTCGAAGCGCAGCCCTCCTCGACGACCTCACGCACGGTTTTCGAGTTGTCGAGCTTTGGTTCCTGCTCGAGATAGCCGACAGTGTATCCGGGCGAGAAGACCACTTCGCCCTGATAGTTCTTGTCTATGCCGGCAATGATCTTCATCAGCGTGGATTTACCCGAGCCGTTGAGACCTATGATGCCGATCTTGGCACCGTAAAAGAATGATAGGTAGATGTTGTTAAGGACTTTCTTCTGGTTGGTGAACGTCTTGGAGACACCGACCATCGAAAATATGATTTTCTCGTCTGCCATAACTTTATATATGCGTTACAATATCGTGCAAATATACGCAATAAAAAGCAAAAACCGACACTGTTTTTTGCAAAACACTAAATATCAGTCGTATGCAGATCCAAACGAAAAATAAATTCGCAATTTCCGGCGCCACTGCAAAACATTATTAAAAATTTATACTATATTTGCAGGTGAAACATGAAAGATAAGGGTTTCGAGAAATGACAACCGGCAACAACATATCTTCCCTCAATGCCAGCGGAGTAAACCGCATGGCAGCAGTTGCATGCCGCACTTCTCAATCGTTCGTACGCGTCAACACGATGTACAAAGTCCGATGATTCTTCATCGGCCAGTTTTCGGGTAGACCTGCCCGGAAACCATTTTCATGCTCATTTTTTACCAATTCCATTATTGTTTTACACCTAAGTTTTATTGTGTGCGATGGATAATTACGCATATAGGAATCAAATTCCCGTCATGTTCGCCGATGCCTCACATGTCAAGTACGCGGAACACATCTGCGAGTTGATCTACGAATCGGCTCTGCAACGTGGAACGGGAATAGCTAAACGTACGCCCGAATACATCTCAGAGAAGATAACGGGCGGGAAATCGGTCGTAGCGCTCGATGGAGAGCGGCTCGTCGGCTTCAGCTATATCGAGAGCTGGGAGCATGGCGATTTTGTGGCGACCTCGGGTCTGATAGTCGATCCGGAATATCGGCACCGAGGTCTTGCCGAGCGGATCAAAAACAAGACGTTCGAACTTGCCCGACGACGATTTCCCAATGCGAAGTTATTCAGCATAACCACGTCGCTGCCTGTCATGAAGCTTAATTCGAGGCTCGGGTATATACCGGTAACCTTTTCGGAGTTGACCGACGACGATGCATTCTGGCAGGGATGCCAGGGGTGTTGCAACTACGACATACTGATGCGCAACAACCGGCGCATGTGCCTGTGCACGGGCATGCTTTACGATCCGGCCAGGCACACGGAAGAGAAGCGGTCGCGACTGGCTCCGTACTTCATGTATGTAAAGAACATTTTCAAGAAGATTTTTCACCTGAAATAAAAACGATACTGATATGGAAAAGAAGAAAAAGGTAGTTTTGGCATTCAGCGGAGGTCTCGACACGTCGTTCTGCGTGAAGTATCTCTCCGAGGAGATGGGTTACGAGGTTCACACGGCGATTGCCAATACGGGCGGATTTTCGGCCGAAGAGCTGCAGACGATAGCCGCAAAGGCAAAGGCATTGGGAGCCGCCTCGCATGTTGCGCTCGACATCGAGCAGGAGTATTACGCGAAGAGCATCCGGTATATGGTCTTCGGCAACGTGCTGCGCAACGGCACATATCCCATATCGGTATCGTCCGAACGCATATTCCAGGCTATCGCCATCATCGAGTATGCCAAGAAGATCGGTGCGGACTATGTGGCCCACGGCTCTACCGGAGCGGGCAACGACCAGGTTCGTTTCGACCTGACGTTCCAGATACTTGCGCCCGAGATAGGCATCATTACCCCGACGCGCGACATGACGCTCACGCGTGAATACGAGATCGAATATCTGCGCCGCCACGGTTACGAGGCCGACTTCAAGAAGATGGAGTACTCGATCAACAAGGGGCTGTGGGGCACGTCAATAGGCGGCAAGGAGACACTTCACTCCGAACAGACCCTGCCCGAGAGTGCATATCCGTCGCAGATTACGGCCACGGGTGAAGAGCATCTGAAGATATCGTTCGAGTGCGGCGAGATCTCGGCCGTAAACGGCAAGCCATATACCGATAAGGTCGAGGCCATACGAGCCGTCGAGGCCATCGCATCGAAATACGGCATCGGCCGCGACATGCACATAGGCGATACCATCATCGGCATCAAGGGACGTGTGGGATTCGAGGCTGCCGCCCCGATCGTTATCATAGCGGCGCACAAGATGCTCGAGAAGCATACGCTCACCAAGTGGCAGCTCTACTGGAAGGATCAGGTTGCCACGTGGTACGGCATGTTCCTGCACGAAGCGCAATATCTCGAGCCCGTCATGCGCGACATTGAAGCCATGCTTCTCTCGTCGCAACGCAACGTGACGGGAACGGTCGAGCTCATACTGCGCCCGTATTGCTATACGCTTGTGGGTGTCGACTCGACATACGACCTGATGAAGACCGACTTCGGCGAATACGGCGAAGTGAACAAGGCATGGACCGCCGACGACGTGAAAGGCTTCACCAAGATTCTCGGCAACCAGATGAAGATATATTACAACGTACAAAAACGCAACGGAAAGTGATACGCGCGGGAATAATAGGCGGAGCAGGGTACACCGCCGGGGAACTTGTCAGGCTGTTGTTGAACCACGACGGCGCAGAGCTTGCTTTCGTGCACAGCTCAAGCAATGCCGGCAATCCGCTGACGGCGGTGCATGCCGGTCTGCTCGGCGAGACGGAGATGTGCTTTGCGTCGGATTACGACCTTTCGTCGATCGATGTGCTGTTCATCTGCTCGGCACACGGCGAGAGCCGCCGGTTCATCGAAAGCACTGAGCTGCCTCCGCACCTGAAGATCATCGATCTTGCACAGGACTTCCGCGACGAAAGCGACGGGTTCGTCTACGGTCTGCCGGAACTCAACCGCGAGAGAATCGCCGGTGCCGGACGCGTTGCCAATCCGGGTTGCTTCGCAACGGCCATACAGCTGGCTCTGTTGCCGCTTGCGGCCGAAGGCCTGCTCGATGACGAGATCCACATCACGGCCATAACCGGCTCGACCGGTGCCGGAGTCAAACCCGGCGCCACAACGCACTTCAGCTGGCGGGCTTCGAACATATCGGCATACAAGTCGTTCGAACACCAACATCTGATCGAGATAAGTCGCAACATACGCCTGTTGCAGAACAACTTCGACCAAGACATCAACTTCGTACCGTTGCGCGGAGACTTCACGCGCGGCATCTTCGCAAGCGTCTATACCGCATGTCCGTTGTCGCAGGATGAGGCCGACAAACTATACCGGTCGTTCTATGCCGATGCGGCCTTTACGTTCGTCTCGCCCGCAAACATTGACATGAAGCAGGTGGTAAATACCAACAAGGCGCTGTTGCATGTCGAGAAACACGGCGGCAAACTGCACGTCGTATCGGCCATCGACAACCTGTTGAAGGGGGCTTCGGGTCAGGCCGTACAGAACATGAACCTGATGTTCGGTCTCGGCGAACGGACCGGGCTGAAACTCAAGGCTTCGGCCTTCTAACAATTTGAAAATATGAAACCATTCGACGTATATCCGCTATATCCGATCGAACCCGTAAGGGGACGGGGATGTCATGTCTACGACAAGGCGGGCACTGAATATCTCGACCTGTATGGCGGCCATGCCGTAATATCGATCGGACACTCGCATCCGCATTACGTTGCGGCATTGGCCGATCAGGTATCCAAACTTGGATTCTATTCCAATTCGGTGCAGAATTCACTGCAGACGAAACTTGCCGACCTGCTCGGCAAGATGTCGGGCTATGAGGAGTACAGTCTTTTCCTGTGCAACTCGGGCGCAGAAGCCAACGAAAATGCCATGAAACTCGCCTCGTTCCATACGGGACGAAGCAAGATACTGGCATTCTCGAAGGCTTTCCATGGCCGCACGTCAGGAGCCGTAGCCGCCACGGACAACCCCAAAATCGTATCGCCGTTCAACCGTACCGCAAATGTCGTATTCGTACCGTTGAACGATATAGATGCCGTACGCAGCGAGCTGTCGCACGGAGATTTCGCAGCCGTCATCATCGAGGGCATACAGGGAGTTGCCGGCATACATGTTCCCGACGATGAGTTTCTCGTCAAGCTGCGCGAGGAGACCAAACGGACCGGCACTATGCTTATACTCGACGAGATACAGTCCGGGTATGGACGTACCGGCCGATTCTTTGCCCATCAGTACGCCGGCATACGTCCCGATCTCATAACCACGGCCAAAGGCATGGGCAACGGGCTGCCGATCGGAGGGGTTCTCATATCTCCGGAGTTCGAAGCCGTGTACGGAATGCTCGGCACCACATTCGGCGGCAACCACATGGCATGTGCTGCAGGCATAGCCGTGCTCGAGGTGATGCGCGAAGAGAAGCTTGTTGACAATGCATTGCGCGTGGGCGAGTATCTCATGGCACAACTTCGAACGATACCGACGGCAAAGGATGTCCGCGGTCGCGGTCTCATGATAGGGTTCGATGTCGACGGATCGGGAGCCGATTTGCGCCGCCGACTGCTGTTCGAAAAGCACATATTTACCGGCGGAGCCGGACTGTCCACCATACGGCTGTTGCCCTCACTGGCCATAACAGAGGAGCATGCCGACCTGTTTGTCAATGCATTAAAGGATCTTACATTATGAATAAATTCACATCAGTCAACGATATAGGAGACCTGAAGAGAGCCGTTGCCGAGGCTTTCGAAATCAAGAAAAACCGGTTTGCCCATACGGCACTCGGCAAAAACCGTACGGCCATGCTCGTATTCTTTAATTCGAGCCTGCGCACGCGGCTTTCGACACAGAAGGCCGCCATGAACCTTGGCATGAACGTGATGGTGCTCGATGTAAATCAGGGTGCCTGGAAACTCGAAACCGAACGCGGCGTGGTGATGGATGGCGACAAGGCCGAACACATACTTGAGGCGATACCCGTAATGGGCTCATACTGCGATATTATCGGAGTACGAGCATTCGCCGGGCTTAAGGATCGTCAGGCCGATTACGAGGAGCGAATCATCAACCAGTTCATCGAGTATTCGGGGCGGCCGGTATTCAGCATGGAGGCTGCGACGCGTCATCCACTGCAGAGTTTTGCCGACCTTATCACCATCGAGGAGCATAAAACCAAGCCGAGGCCGAAGGTGGTAATGTCGTGGGCGCCGCACCCCAACGCACTGCCGCAGGCCGTACCCAATTCGTTTGCCGAGTGGATGAACGCAACCGATTACGAGTTCGTAATAACACATCCCGAGGGGTATGAACTCGATCCGCAGTTTACCGGCCACGCCCGGATCGAATACGACCAGCGCAAGGCGCTCGAAGGCGCCGACTTCGTATATGCCAAGAACTGGTCGGCATATGCGGGTGATAATTACGGCAAGGTATTGAGCCGCGACCGTTCATGGACGATCGACGCGGAGAAGATGTCGTTGACTGACAATGCCTTCTTCATGCACTGCCTTCCCGTCCGCCGCAACATGATCGTCACGGACGAGGTGATCGAGTCGGAGCGCAGTCTTGTCATTCCCGAGGCGGCCAACCGCGAAATATCGGCCGAGGTCGTAATCAAACGGCTGCTGGAGGGGCTGAACAATGAGTGATATCAAGGTCATAAAGATTGGCGGTAACGTTATCGACGACGAGTCGAAGCTTTCGCGGTTTCTGCAGGAGTTCGCATCCATGAAATCGCCGCGGATTCTCGTGCACGGAGGCGGGAAACTCGCCACGCGGCTTGCGGAACAGCTCAAGATAGAGACGCGGATGATCGACGGCCGTCGGGTTACCGACAAAGCCACTCTCGATGTCGTCACGATGGTATATGCCGGGCTGATCAACAAACGGATTGTCGCGACATTGCAGGGGTTCGGCTGCAATGCACTCGGACTTTCGGGTGCCGATGCCGGCATCATTAGGGCCGTTAAACGGCCGGCAGAACCGATCGATTTCGGATTTGTTGGCGACATAGTCTCAGTCGACGGACAGCGTCTTGCCGCTTTTGCCGAAGGAGGAATCGTGCCGGTCATCTGTTCGATAATGCACGACGGCATGGGGACGCTTCTGAACTGCAACGCCGACAGCGTGGCTTCGGCCGTGGCATCGGGCGTAGGCCGCGTGTCGCCGACGGAGTTGATATTCTGTTTCGAAAAGAACGGGGTATTGCGCAACGTATCGGACGCCGCCTCGGTCATACCTGAAATTACGGCCGGGACATACCCCGCGCTGAAAGCCGAAGGGGTCATCAGTGCAGGCATGATCCCCAAGGTCGAGAATGCCCTCAAGGCAGTGAATGAAGGTGTGACGGGAGTAACGATCAAGCACTCCGACGACCTTTTGAATGACAACACGGGAACATTGATCAGAAAATGAATGCACGCGAGACCATAGAGCTGCTCAAGGAGCTGATACGCCGTCCGTCACCGTCTGGAGAGGAGGCAGCCACGGCCGACCTGCTCGAAACGTATCTGTCGCGAACCGGCATACGTTCGCACAGGCTTTACAATAACATCTATGCCCATGCCGACGGATTCGATCCCGAACGGCCGACGCTCATGCTCAATTCCCATCATGATACGGTACGCCCGGCAGCATCGTACACCCGCGACCCCTACTCGCCTGAAGAGGTGGATGGGCGTATTTACGGTCTCGGAAGCAATGATGCCGGCGCATCGGTCGCCGGGCTTCTCTCCGTTTTTCTGGAGTATGCCAGCACTCCGTTGCCGTTCAACCTGCTGCTTGCCTTGTCGGCCGAGGAGGAGCGCTCCGGCGAGCACGGGATGAGGGCTCTGCTTCCGGAACTCAGACGGATTGATATGGCCATAGTAGGAGAGCCCACCGGCATGCAGGCCGCCATAGGAGAACGCGGTCTCGTCGTACTCGACTGCGAAGCACACGGGCGCAGCGGACATGCAGCACACGGCAACGGTGTCAACGCCCTCTACATAGCCCTGGACGACATAAACCGGCTTCGTAATTTCCGCTTTGCGAAGGTTTCGCCGCTGCTGGGCGACATACGCATGACAGCCACCATGATTTCGGCCGGCACGCAGCACAATATAGTGCCCGACAGCTGCCGGTTCGTGGTCGATGTCCGCACAACGGATGCCTATACCAACGAACAGACCGTCGAAATAATCAGTGAGGTACTCAAATCCGATGTAACGCCGCGTTCGACGCGCATACGCGCATCGGCAATCGACGAATCGCATCCACTGGTTCGTGCCGCAAAGGCAATCGGCCGAGATACTTTTGTATCGGAAACCACGTCGGACATGGCCCTCATGCCGTTTCCGACCGTAAAGATGGGCATCGGGGACTCCATGCGATCACACTCGGCCAACGAGCATGTCATGATCGATGAAATTATCGAAGGTTTGGATATTTACAAGAGATACATAAAGCAAATTGCAGAAGAATATGGCCACTAAACTTTGGGACAAGGGCATCGAGCCCGACCGGATGATCGAAGAGTACACCGTAGGCAACGACCGCGAACTCGACATGCGCCTGGCAAAATACGACGTCGAGGGGTCGAAGGCCCACATACGGATGCTCGAAAGTATCGGGCTGCTGACCGGCGAAGAGCTCAAGACACTGCTTGGAGGTCTCGACCGCATAGCCGACATGATAGAGCGTGGAGAGTTCAGCATCGAGGAGGATGTCGAGGATATCCACTCGCAGGTCGAACTGATGCTCACGCGCGAATTGGGCGACGTAGGCAAGAAGATACATTCGGGCCGTTCGCGCAACGACCAGATACTTGTCGACATAAAACTCTTCATGCGGGACGAGATACGTGCCATCGCCAGATCGGTGGAGGCCGTATTCGACAAACTGATAACATGCAGCGACCGCTACAAGGATGTACTGATGCCCGGATACACGCATCTGCAGATCGCAATGCCATCATCGTTCGGATTGTGGTTCGGGGCCTACGCCGAAACGTTCGTAGATGACCTGCAGCTGCTTGCGGCCGCATACCGTATCGCCGATCAGAATCCGCTCGGATCGGCGGCCGGATACGGTTCGTCGTTTCCGCTCGACCGCACGATGACTACACGGCTGTTGGGATTCGCCGATTTGCACTACAACGCCGTTGCGGCACAAATGAGCCGCGGCAAGACCGAGCGAGCTACGGCTTATGCCGTGGCCTCGATCGCCTCGACGCTGGGCCGTTTCGCCATGGACGTCTGCCTTTTCATGAGTCAGAATTTCGGCTTCATATCTCTGCCGCCCGAATTCACCACCGGCTCGAGCATCATGCCCCACAAGCAGAATCCCGACGTATTCGAGGTTATGCGCGGCAAATGCAACCGTCTGCAGTCCGTCCCGAACGAGATATCGCTGCTCACGACCAACCTTCCGACAGGATACCACCGGGACCTGCAGCTGCTCAAAGACATAATCTTCCCGGCAACCGAAGAGTTGAAGCGCAGCCTTGCAATGTGCGACTTCATGCTGGATCACATAAAGGTCAGAACAGACATCCTCGACGATTCGAAATACGATACGCTCTTCACGGTCGAGGACGTTAACCGCATGACGCTGTCGGGAGTGCCTTTCCGCGAGGCGTACAGGAGCATCGGACTTGCCGTCAAGGAGGGCACATACAAGCCCACGCGCGAACTTCACCATACACATGAAGGCAGCATCGGCAACCTGTGCAACGACAAGATCCGGTTGAAGATGCGGAAGGTCATGTCGCAGTTCGGCGAGTAGCCGTTATCCCGCAAAAAAAGCCGGTGCCTTCTAAAGACACCGGCTTTTACATGCGATATGCGGAATATCAATAATTCTCCTTCTTGGGCTCGAAATATGCCTGCGGATGCTGGCATGCGGGGCACTTCTGCGGAGCCTCCTTGCCTTTGTATACGAATCCGCAGTTGCGGCACTGCCACCATATCTCCTGATCGCGGATGAAGAAATTCCCGTCGGTAATGCGGCTCAGCAATTTGAGATAGCGCTTCTCGTGCTCGGCCTCGACCAGCGCGATATTGCGGAATGTAAGTGCGATCTCTGGAAATCCCTCCTCTTCCGCAACCTTGGCAAATTCGGGATACAGCACGTCCCACTCCTCGTTTTCGCCCATGGCTGCAGCGGCCAGATTGTCCATGGTCGTCGAGATCTTGCCGGCAGGATACGACGAAGTAATGGTCACGTCGCCGCCTTCGAGATACTTGAAGAACTTCTTGGCGTGCTCTTTCTCCTGCTCGGCGGTCTCAGTGAATACGCCGGCAATCTGTTCATAGCCCTCCTTCTTGGCTACGCTTGCAAAAAATGTGTAGCGGTTGCGAGCCTGGCTCTCACCGGCGAATGCCTTGAGCAGATTCTGCTCGGTCAATGTTCCTTTTACGCTTTTCATAATCGAATATGTTTAGTGGTTTATAATCTGTTTCTGTTGCGAAGATAAGTATTACCAGGCAATTTACACATAAAAGCCGATTATTAATTTTTATATTCATATCACCGTAACTTATACGTCGTCTCTCGAGAAGAGTAACTCGGTGTCTTTCATGAAGGTCTCATATTCCATACGTTGGGTTTGGGTCATCGATGTCGTGTCACCGACATGCGGCGGCAGTATCCGATAACCGGGCGTCATGACCCATGCAGGAGTAACCGATACCCTGTACTCAAGCGGGAGCGTATCGCGCTTCACGACTTCGATCTCTGCAATTATCCCGCCATCGCAGAAGCGTTTGCGCTGATTCGACACGAAATTTCCGAGTGAGTAGAACACCGGACGCCCGTCATCACGTATTTCAGCATGCTGCACCACGTGCGGATGGCTGCCGACGACAATGTCGGCCCCGTGCTCAAACAGGAAATCGGCAAGTTCCCGTTGGTGTCGGTTCGGCCTGCGTACATACTCGTCGCCCCAATGCATGCATACGATCCTGCAGTCGGCTTCAGCCGCCTCGGCCAGATCCTTCTCGATGGCAAGCGTATCCGTAAGATTTACGACATGACCGTCGGGAATGTACATGCCGTTGGTTCCGTACGTGTAATTCATAACGGCGAACTTGAGGCCGTTACAAACTATCCACAGCGGGTTGTCGGAACGGTACTCGGACAAGTCACGAAATACGCCCGTATGGGCTATCCCGCATTCGTCAAGCTTGTCAATCGTAGCCTTTATGCCGCGTCTGCCACGGTCGCAACAGTGGTTGTTGGCCAGAAGAGCCACATCCACGCCGAGCCACTTCAAGGCATCGATGAATTCGGCCGGAGACGAGAAATTTGGATAACCGGCATACCGTCCGTCCGGTGATATTGTCGTTTCAAGATTTACAATTGATATGTCGGCCCGGTCGAACCACGGTTTTACGGCAGCGAACGACGGCCGGAAATCGTATCCCGAATCGGTACGCGCGGCAACAATCTGAGGTGTATGGCACATCATGTCTCCGACAAACATAAGTTTGACACTGCGAACTTCGGATACCGTATCTATCGGCTCGTCAACAGCCGTTTCGCATTTGCCGAACACGCCGCATGCATCGGCCAAAGATACGGCCAATACAACCGAGGCAATACAGATTACCGTATGTCTGAGAAAACGGCACATCGGATACAAAGATACGATAATAGGCCAAAACTGCAACTTCGGTGGCAAATTAATTGTATTTTTGCAGGCCATGAAGAGTCTCGGAGGATCATTGTACGCCATTGTGTCATCGGCCACGTTCGGTCTGGTGCCGCTGTTTTCGATCCCGCTGCTGGCGGCGGGATTGAGTTCGCCGCAGATATTGTTTTACCGTATGGTATTCGCTGCCGCAATCATCGGAGCGGCCTCCAAACTGATATTCGGCAAGAGTCTTGGATTGCCGTTCGGCACATTGTGCCGTGTGGCCATACTCAGTACGCTATACGCCGCCACGGCCCTCGGACTGATCGAATCGTACAAATACATTCCGAGCGGTGTCGCCACCACCATACACTTCCTATATCCGTTGGCCGTTACGATCATCATGGCCCTGCTTTTCAAGACCGGAACTTCGAAACTGATACTTCTGGCAGTCGTCCTGTCTCTTGCCGGAGTGGCGTTGCTTTCATGGGGCGACATGGGACATGCCGATCTCCGCAAGGGTGTTGCATGGGCCGGCATGACCGTGCTGACGTATGCGTCATACATAACGGGAGTAATGAAAAGCCGCGTGTCGCGTGTGGACTCCACGGTGCTGACATTTTATGTTCTGCTGTTTTCCGCCGCGATATTTTTCATATTTGCGGTCGTTTCGGACGGTATCGTCGTGCCGCATTCGGGCAACGTGTGGTGCAACATACTGCTTCTTGCGCTGATACCGACGGCCATATCCAACCTTACGCTGGTAGTGGCCATCAAACGCATAGGATCGGTCATGACGTCGATACTCGGTTCGATGGAGCCCCTCACGGCCGTCATGGTCGGAGTGCTGCACTTCGGTGAGGCGTTCGGCTTAGAAACGTTTGCCGGACTTGTCCTCGTAGTCGCAGCCGTTATGATCGTGATAACGCAGTCTGGCAGGAAGTCCTAATTCTTCTTGCGTTTTGGGAACCAGCCTCGTGCCACACGCTTGCGCTGTTCGAAGAGTTCGCCTATGCTCCAGAACGACGAAGCCCCGAATACGGCCAGCAGAGTAGACCACACGATGTTTTCAACGAACAGCGATCCGGCAATCGACGCGATGCCGGCCAGCATAAATACCCACCAGCATTTGACCCCGAAATAGTATTCGCCCTTTATGACCAGCGGATGGAACAGTCCTATGATCAGAAATGTCGATACACCTATTATGATTCCCGTATAATGCAGCGTTTCCATATTTTATGATTTTAGTACAGCGTTATCGCTCGCAAAAATACGAAATATTGGCAAACAAAAAGCCGCGGTCCGGTTACCGCGGCTTTTGCAGTCGGTCTTGTGACGTCAGAAATTATACTGAGCCATCAGGTTTACGCGATTGGCGTGATTTCTCGCTCCGTCCATATTGCGGCGCGTACCGTAAAGGTATTCTGCGGCAATCTTGAAACGCGGCGTGATGTGGTAAAATATGTTTCCGAAGATGTACTGGCCTTCGCGATACTCGTCATTCGAATAGAACGTATTTTTCTTGAGCACCTTTACTACCGAATATCCGCCGGAGATAAAGAGATTCTTGAGCAGATTTATTCTTGCCGCTGCCTGCCATCCGTACATGGGTGTAACCTGGCTGTAACGCGGATCGAGCGGATTGGGTGTAAAGTCGAGGCCCGAACCTGTAAGATCCTGTATGTAAGGAGTGATTCCTTCACCGTATACACCATTGAAATAGATGTTCAAAGCCTTGCCCACGGCCATGTTGCCGCTGGCCTGCACGCCCCATCCGAAGTGCGACGAAACCTTTTCGGAGGCCACATTATAATAGTACATGTCACGGAATACGGCCGATGCACGGAAGTGGTTCTGGCGCTGCTTGCCCCATGCATACTGGAAATATACCGGGAAATCGGGGACACGCTGCGGTATCGGCTCCATACGGTCTTCGCCGTACGTTGCGCTTACGTTCGGCAACTCGGCGGCCATACCCAGTGTAAAGTGGTCCCGGCAGAACGAATATTCATAACGTATCATCGTAGCAAAGTTGAGATTGTAGGCATTTGGACCCTGAAAGTCTACGGTCTCGGGAGCAGCCGTAAGGTCACAGAACGTCGATACGTCGCGGCCGAGCGTCAGGCCCTTGAACGACACGTATGCCGAGCGCAGGCGAGGCGTGTAGCTGTTAACATCGCCTCCGCGGAAGTCGGCATCGATAAATACCACGACGCGTCCCAAGTCCCTCGTATTGGCTATACCTTTGAGGTATATGCGCGAGGTCGAGGCATCCATCTGCAGGCGCTGGCGGGTTGCGAAGTTGCCCGGGATTGGAATATCGTAAGGAACGAAGTCGATATTGTCGGTAATGCCGTCGAAACTGTAAGCGGCGCGCAAATTTACATATCCGCCGACGGCAAACGAGAATTTGTTGTTTTTGGTGCTGAAGATGAATTGCGGCTTCTCGACCTGCTGGAAACCGGGACGGTGCGTCTCATTGTAGTCGGCAACGGCCTGCTTCATTGCGGCGTTGTTGAGGGCCATGCGCTGCTGAACCTGGCAGGGAGAACATTTATAAATGGTATCGGTCTCCTGTACCGAAATAAAGTAGACCGTCGGTTCATAGCCTTTACCCTTGTGGCGATGGTGGCGTTGAGCCGAGGCTGTTGATACGACCAAAAGGGCCAACAATAAAAGTCGAAATGTTTTCATAACAGAATAATTTTGGTTTGTAATAACTTGAACTTGTCTGTATCGGACATCTGTTTTTCGTTGTCTTGCCATGCAATCAGCAAGATATATGCCAAACGGCTGTGGCCCAAATTGCCGACATGCATGGATTTTTGAATAAAAATTGCTATATTTGGCATATTATGAAATGGGTCTTCGCAATCATATACCTGTTGATATTCACCGGCGACATTGCAGCCGTCCGTCGCATTGGGCGCAGCTCCGCAGGCAGATGGAAGGCGATTTCGTGGGCCGTACTGGCAGCCATTACGGACTTGCTTCCGTTGGTTGCGATCACGGTCTCCGCAGCGGCTGCGGACAATACTCCGGCGATCATGAGAATTGCGATGTGGCTGTTTACGGCGTATACTATAACAGTTCTGCCCCGTGGAGTTTTCTATCTGTTCGCAATCATATCGCAAAAACGTCCATTTATTGCAACAGGATGCCTTGCAGCACTGTTCGTTGCCGGTTATCTGATTTACGGCCTGATTGTTGGACGCAAACAAATTGTGGTAAACGAAACGACCATATGTTCCGACATGCTTCCGGCTTCATTCGACGGATTCCGCATCGTGCACTTTTCGGATCTGCACGTCGGGACGCTGCTGTCTACATTGGACGAAACGAAGGCAATAGTCGACACGATAAACAGCCTCGACGCAGACCTTGTGGTATTCAGCGGCGATCTCGTCACTGTACGCTACTCAGAACTCGACGACGGGATCATGAGTATGCTTGCACGAATATCCGCCCGATGCGGGGTAGTGTCATCCATCGGGAATCACGATACGGGACTGTACGTCAAGGATACCGTTGCGCTTCCGAAAGAGGAAAACAGACGCCGGCTCATAAGGCGCGAAAGGGAACTGGGATGGATCGTGCTCGACGATTCGACCATGTATCTGCGCCATGGGAACGATTCAATATCCCTGTCGGGCATTTCGTTTCCCGACGAGTTCTACGAATTCAGACATCTGACCGAGGTCCCCGAGTATGACATATCGCATGTTTACGACAGCGTACCGTCAGACATGTTCAATATCACCATATCGCACATACCGCAAATGTGGAGGCGAATAACTTCGCTCGGATATGGAGACCTGACACTTGCGGGACATGTACACGCCATGCAGACCAAAATCCGTTTCGGCAAACGGGTCTATTCTCCGGCCGAGTTGATCTACGAGCAGTGGAGCGGGGCATACGAAAGCAATGGCAGCACGCTGTACATAAACGACGGCACGGGATATGTTGGACTTTACATGAGGCTGGGAGCGCCTCCCGAGATCACTGTACTGACGCTGAAGAGTTGCAAAAAGGAACCAAAACGCTCAAAATAAACAGAGAAACATTCTAAAGGTCGACTCATTGGAACTTTTTAATATAAGCGAATGAAATATGTAATACATTTGCATGATGCAATAGGAATAATATGAAAAGAGTGGTATTTTTAGTATGCGGGGTTATTGCAGCGATGCAGCTTTCGGCTCAGGAGCAGTTGCACTCCTTGACGTTCGACGACGCGCTGCAGATGACCATGGAGAACAATCCGGCCATGAAGGCCACCGAGTACGAAGAGAAGGCGGCAAGGCGTGAACGGCAAGCCGCAATCGGTCTGAGGATGCCTACCATCAGCGTAAACGGTGCATACTCCTATCTCGGAGATGACATTGCACTCGACCTGAACGATCTCAAGGCTCCAATCCAGAACGGCGCGAGCCAGCTGCTGCCGGCACTCGATCCGGCAATAGGACAGGCCGTAATGGGTCTTCTCACCCCGCTCATGGGGCAGAACTGGGAGTATGTACTTCAGAAGCGCAGCGTAGGATTTGTCGGAGGCAGCGTGTCGATGCCCATATTCATGGGCGGCAAGATCAACGTTGCCAACAAGGCGGCCAAGATCAACGAAGCAAATGTCAAACAGCAGAGTGCACAGACCCGTAATGCTCTGGTATCGGAGCTTGTCGAGCGCTATTTCGGATATGCGCTTGCGTCTCATGTCGTGGAGGTTCGCCAGCAGGCGCTCGACGGAGTCAAGCAACACCTTTCGGATGCCCGCGCGCTCGAGCGCAACGGCATGATAGCATCGAGCGAACGCCTCTATGTCGAGTTCAAGGTTTCGGAAGCGGAACGCGACCTGCAGAATGCCATACTCCAGCTTGAAACCATAAAATCCGCATTGTGCAATACGCTCGGTCTTCAGACCGAAAGCCGGCCGATAACGGCCATGTTCATACTCGAACAGATCGAAGGCCTCGACTACTATCAGCAAATGGCCGGAGACTACAATCCGCTGCTCAATCAGGTCGGACTGCAGAAACAGCTTGCCAAACAAAACGTACGGCTGCAGCGTGCCGATTTTTATCCGCAGATCGTGGCAATGGGCGGCGGTACGTTCTATAACTATCAGGTCAGCAAGCTGATTCCGCGCTGGGCAGTAGGCGTCGGCGTCAACTTCAAGATATTCAACGGCCTGAACCGCGAATACAAATACTCGGCTGCCAAACAGACGGCTCGTCGTGTCGAGACGCTCGAGGTAAAGGCCTCCAACGACGTGTCGGTTCTGATCGAGAGCCTCTATACGCAGATGGACAACTATCGCAACCAGATGAACTCGATCGAGGCGTCGATGTCCTTTGCCAAGGAGTATCTCAAGGCAAAGAACGCGGCCTTTCTCGAGGGCATGAGTTCGTCAAGCGATCTGGTGGATGCCGAGCTCAATCTGGCCAGGGTACGTATCGAACGCATGCAGGTGGCATACAACTACGATGTGGCGCTTGCACGCCTTCTCGAGGCGGCGGGTATCAGCGACGAATTCCAGAGTTACATGCGTCGCGACAACGCCAGACAAATAACATTCGATGAATAAAAACAACAAACGACATATGAAACGAATCAACATTTTAGGAATTGTCATAACCGTTGTTGTCATTGTTGCGGCGGTTATTCTGCTCGGGTGGTATCTGGTCAAGAGCGCACCCGTACTCATTCAGGGAACCGTCGAGTGCACGACCTACAAGGCCTCGTCCAAGATTGCGGGCCGTATAGACGAGATGAAGGTGATACAGGGACAGCAGGTCGAGAAGGGAGAACTCCTCTATGTGCTTTCGACGCCCGAACTCAATGCCAAACTGCAGCAGGCCGAGGCTGTCAAGAGTGCGGCTTACGCCCTCGACCAGAAAGCGCTGAACGGAGCGCGTTCACAGCAGATCGAGGCCGCCATGAACATGTGGCAGAAGGCCCAGGTCGGCAAAGTGCTTGCACAAAAGACATTCGAACGCGTACAGAACCTCTACAAGGAGGGAGTTGTTCCGGCTCAGAAACTCGATGAGGCAGAAGCGAACTATCGGGCTATGGTAGCAACCGAGCTTGCAGCCAAGGCTCAGTACGACCTTGTTCTCGACGGAGCCAGCAAGGAGGACAAGGCAGCCGCTGCCGCACAGGTCAAACAGGCGCAGGGAGCCGTAAACGAGGTCGAGTCCTATATCAGCGACGCAATGGTATATTCGCCGGTTACGGGAGAGGTTTCGTCCATCATCGCCGAGCAGGGCGAACTTGTAGGCAGCGGATATCCCGTAGTGACCGTTCTCGACCTGAGCGACACGTGGGTAACGTTCAACATCAAGGAGGACATGCTTCCCAAGATACATGTCGGCACTCGCATGACCGGCCATATTCCCGCACTTGACCGCGACGTCGAGTTCGAAGTGACATACATCGCCGTACAGGCCGACTTCGCAACGTGGAATGCGACCCGCACGCAGGGAGGTTTCGACATCCGTACATTCGCCGTAAAGGCCAAACCCGTAAACGACGTGGCGAACATACGCCCCGGAATGAGCGTCATAGTAAACTGGAGCCAGCTCGAGAAACAGGAGTAGGGTATGAAATCCTTCATACATAACACCTATGCGGTATTCCGGCGCGAAGTGCATCGCATCTTCCATTGGAAGATCTACCTGCTGCTGATGTTCGTGCTGCCGGCAATATCGTTTTTTCTCTTCTCGGTCATCTTCCACAACAGTCTCGACAGCCTGCCGATAGCCGTGCTCGACCAGGACAACACGCCGCTGTCGCGACAGCTCGTCTCGATGGTCGACGAGACACCTACGGCGCTTGTCGCTTACGAGATACAGGACATGGAAGAGGGCATGGCGCTGATGCGTCAGGGCAAGATATACGCCATACTGCAGATACCGGCGCTCTTCGAGAAGAATGTCATGGGCAACACGCAAGCCAAGGTCGTATTCTACAACTCCGGATGCAACATCACCATAAACGGATTGCTGGAAAAGGACGTGCAGACGACCGTCAGGACCTTTTCGACCGGAATACAGTTGCAGTTGCTGCAGTCGCAGGGGCTTACGGCAAGACAGGCCATGGCTCTTGCCCTGCCGATAAACTTCGACAAGCACATACTTTTCAATCCCTACATCAACTATTCGTACTATCTGGCACCGTGCTTCCTGGCAATGATGCTGTTGATATTCACGGTGCTGTTGACGGTGTATGCGATAGGGACGGAGCTCAAGTTCGGATCGGCCCGCGAGTGGCTCGATACGGCCGACGGCTCGATCATGGCCGCATTGCTCGGCAAGCTGTTGCCGACGACCATTGCCATGTCACTGATGACGATGATAATGTACGTGGTTGTATTCAAGATCATCGGTGCTCCGATGAACGGCAGTGCCGCCATGCTCATACTTTCGGCGCTGGTCTTCGTGATCAGCTATCAGGCCATAGGCATCTTTTTCATCGCCGTATTCGACAATCTGCGTCTGGCGCTCTCGTTCGGAGGCGGATATTCGGTCCTGGCATTCACATTCTCGGGACTTACGTTCCCGATAATGGCCATGTATCCGGCGATGCAATGGTTCAGCTATCTCTTTCCGTTCACGTTCTACATGCGCATATATGTCGATATCGCCATGCGCGGAGCCCCGGCAATGTTTGCAATGGCCGACCTTGCATGCATGTTCCTGTTCCTGATACCGGCCATCGTCATGATGCCGAGACTCAGGAAACTCTGTTCAGATGAAAAATATTGGGGTAAACTGTAACGATGAAACTGAAAAAATACATATCGCTATATATCAAGGAGACCGCAGCCGTCATGCGCAACGAATATCGCGAGATATTCTCGGATGGAGGCGTAATGCTCATCATGATATTCGCGCTGTTCATATATGCAACGTTGTATGGCCTTGCATACGGCAATCAGGTGCTGCGCAACGTGCCGTTGGGAGTAATTGACAACAGCAAGACGACTTCGAGCCGAATGCTTATCGATTCGTTCAATGCCGGGCCCAATACCTATGTTGCATATGAAGCGGCCGACATGGAGGAGGCCAAGCGTCTCTTTTATGAACGCGACATATACGGCATAGTGTATATTCCGGAAGATTACGAGCGCAAACTGGAAGGAGGGCTTCAGGCCAACGTAGGGCTCTACTGCGACGCCAGCTATTTTCTGATGTACCGTCAGGTATTTCAGGAGATAGTGGGGGCCATCACCACAAAGGGTGCGATGGTCGAGTTCCAGCGCCTCGTGGCCAAGGGTATAAATACATATCAGGCCAAAAACGTATCGCAACCGGTGATATATCAGTCGCACAACATGTTCAACCCCTATTTGGGATACGGTACGTTCGTCATGCCGGCGATAATAATAGTCATCATACAGCAGACGCTGCTTATAGGCATAGGCATGATCGGAGGAACATGGCGCGAGTTCAATCTTTACCACAAGCTGACACCGCACGGACAGGCCCGCATGTCTACCATCCCTGTGGTATTGGGCAAGGCGCTTACCTACTTTTCGATATATGCCGTGTCGGTATCCTACATACTGACGATCCACTATCATCTATACGGATATCCGATGAACGGCAATCCGCTGACCGTGATAGCGCTCATATTGCCGTATCTGCTGGCCTGCATATTCATGGGAATTGCCATATCGACGCTCTTTACCAAGCGTGAAAATTCGATATTGTGGATGCTGTGGTCTTCGATCATCATACTTCTTCTTTCGGGCATATCGTATCCGAAGGAGGCCATACCCGAGTGGTTGTTCACCATCGGCAAGATCTTCCCGAGCAGCCATGCGGTCGAAGCCTTCATACGTGTACAGGACATGGGAGCGACGATCGATGACATAATGCCGCAAATCGCCGCACTGTGGCAGCAGGTGTTCATATACGGAGGTCTTGCACTGATCGCCATACACTTTATCCTCAATCAGGAACTCAGCGAGCGTATAAGGAACAAGGTAGCCAAAATGGCGAAGTCGGTTCCTCATAAAATCGTACGCAAGATCAAGAAAGCATAATCCAATCCTCATCAAAAAATCAGGTCCCTCATATAAAATGGGGGACCTGATTTTTGCATATGATTTATATCAGTGGCGCGGAGGCATCGGAGGGCCGACTCGTGTAGCACCCATGCCTACACCGCCTTTGGATTCACGGTAATCGTAATCATTCATGTTCTTTGAACCTCTCTTGCCGAATGAACGAAGGTTGTATACGAACTGAATACTGAAATAACGACCTATAACACTGTTGTACAGGTTCTGAGTATAACCGGATCCGGTATTGCGGACAAATGCGGTATTCTGGTTTGCAACGTCGTTCACACCGATCTGGATTTCACCCAGCTGATTGCGGAAAAGCTTCTTGCCAAGATAGAGGTTGCACAGCACGTAACTTTCATTGTAGTCGGTCGTAAAACCGATATATTGCACGTACGAGCAGCTTGCCGTGAAGGTAAAACCTTTCCAGAATACCCACTTTAGATTGCCCGATGCCGTGTGGCTGAAGTAATTGTTCTTGGCATTGCCAGATGCTGCGGTATTCCATGCCTGGTTGTATGTCCCGTTCCACGATAAGGTGAAGTCGATGTTCTCCGAAATGTTGCTGCCCAAAGTAACATTGGCGTCATATCCTATGTTGTTGGCATAGTTGGTCGAATATACATGGTCCAACATGTCCTGATATGATCCGTATATGGCCGACGGCGTAACGGTATAATCGACTCCGAACATAAGATTGAGATTGCACTTCATGAACGACAGCGGCAGACCGAGACTCAAATGCGTACGCAGGAACCAATAGCCGTCCATATTCTCGTAAGAGGTTATCTGTTGGGGCGTATATGTCTTGTCACCGATCTCTATCTGTGTTCCGCTGTTATACCACGTCGATGTAGAAATATAGTTCTGCTGGTGGCGCATCATAGCCATCCACATGAACGTACGGCCTTTCTCTACATTTGAATTTATGTAGTGAAAATTGATGCTGTGCGTATACGACGGGTTGAGGTTCTTGTTGCCGACACTCAGGTACTGAGGCGTAGATACATCGAATATGTCCTGCAATTGTGTGACTGACGGATTGTCCGTGTACGAACGGAAGAATACGCGTATCGAATTCTCACGATTGATCATGTAGTTGAGCATCGCGAAATAGAGCACGTTGTTGTAGTTCTTCCTTATGTCGTCCGACTGTCCGCCAACGACACGGCCGTCAAGCGTCGCGTTCTGATAGTAGACGTTGGCCACGAATGTGTTTTTGTTCTTGGAGTAACGGTAACCCGGACCTATGCGATGCGTCATGTATCCGCTCTCGTATGAATTGGTCATGTCATCGTTTACGGATGTCATGTTGAAGTCGGAATCGGTGTAATATGCCCGCTGGTCCTTTTTCTCGCTCTCGTACGAAATGCGGTATTGGAGGCTCACCTGCATGTTCTTGGCAATCGGTTCATTGTACTCGACATTACCGCGCAGCGTGTATGTCCGCGATGGCGTGTGTATGTACTGATATATCGGATCATACAACTGAGGTACGCCATCTATCCCATACTCGCGATAATTGTCGAGCGCCTGCCAGTACTCGGAATCCGGATCTTCGGAATAGGGTATGGACGTTGCATTGTTCGACGATATGTAACGGTTGCGCGTATTTTCATTATAGTTGATACGGCCGTCCACCGTCATTGTTCGTCCGGCCTTGCCGAGGCGCACGCGGTACTGCAGAAACTCGTTAAGTCGCCATCCGGAGTATTTGTTCTTGGAATAGTCGTCGATATACGAGAGACCGCTATCGCCATACTTGTAACCGAGCGTATTCTCAATCGGGTTGTTGCCCTGATAGCTGAACGACGTACGCGACATAAGCGAATGGTTTGGGGCTATGCGCCAGTCGATGCGTGCATTAAGTCGGTGATTGTTGTTGATGGTACGTGAATTGCCGCTTTGAAGCAGTGTGTCTACCGGCGACGGCGACTCATACCAAGTTTCTTCGCTGGAAAGATTCTTCGTGTCAGTATTGTTGAAGAAGTAACTGCCCTGAAACTTTACCTGATCCTTCTTGCCCCACGTGTCTGAGTAGTTCAAACCTATGGAGTTGACAAGCGCAACACCATCCTGCGGGCGCACCATGTACTGACCCACGCCACGGGGACGTCCGCCTCCCGTATTGCCGCTTACGCCGAGAATATCCTCGAACGAGAAGTTCTGCTGGTTGATGTTGTTGAACAGTCCGATGACCGATATGCGGCTGTCGTCACGGAAGAAATTGACATTACCGCCGACCGTGTATTTGTGGTGCGAGGTAACGGCATCAGTTTCGGGCTGATATCCGTATCCGGCATATACCTTACCGAACTGTGCGTTTCGCATGTTCTCGCGCGTAACGATATTGAGGGCCTTGTAACCTTCACCGTCGTCCATTCCCGAGAATTCGGCCTCGTCGCTGAGTTTGTTGTAGACCTCGATGCGCTCGACGGCCTGCGCCGGGAGCGACTGTATGGCCGTATTGACATCCTCTCCGAAAAACTCCTTGCCGTCGACAAAGACTTTCTGAATGGTCTCGCCCTGAGCCTCGACCGTGCCGTTCGTTATGGTTATACCAGGCATCTTCTTGAGCAGGCCTTCGACATCGGCATCGTTGGCTACCTTGAATGCTCCGGCATTATAACTCAGTGTATCGCCATACTGGGACGTACGCATCGACTTGACCTCCTTGACAACGGTGTCGATACGTGTAGAGCTTTCGACCATCTCGAGATTGCCGAGATTCTGATTTGCAGCCGAAACCTTAATGGTGGTCTCCAGGTCGTTGTACCCGAGGAATGTGATAATCAACTTGTATTCGCCGTAATTCAATGCCGGAATCTCGAGTTTGCCGCCATATCCAGTCGTGTAATATCGCTTGTCGTCAGGATTAGTCACTGAGCCGACCTCGACTACTGCTCCCATAACTCCTTCTTTGGATTCAGAATCAATAACAGTAGCCGACAATTTGCCTTTTTGTTGGGCAACCGCTGAGCCACATGCAAAAAGCAGCATGAAAATCAAAATGACCCTTTTCATTATAATGCACTTTTCCGCTTGCGAAGATAATAAATAATCCTCAATTATTCTTAATAAATAAAGGGTGTCGTATAAGGCGACACCCTTTTGACTTCCGCCATACAAACCCATAAATGATTCCCCCTTGCATGCCTTGCCTATAAAGCGGAAGCGTTTTCACAAAATACCAACGACAATCAAGCATCGTTTTTTTCTACGACACAAAATTAGTCACAAAAAACGGTACGGCAATAAGCCGCACCGTTAAACGTCTGAAAATGGCGGTGAAACGACCTGTTTCATGGTTGAACCGCCTGCAGCCATCTCTTGAAATCGGGCACTCTTGCCTTGGAGACGACTATACGCTCAGGCGTAGCAATCACCATGTTCACCGACAAGCGGCTGCCGAACCAGACGGATATGTCCTTGATGGCATTGCGTGATATAATGAACTGACGGTTGGCCCTGTAAAAATCGTATTCGGGCAACTGGGCCTGCAGCGCCTCAAGCGTCTTGTCAATGGGATACGTATTTCCGTCGACGGAATAGGCCGTCACCCGTTCATTGAACGTGTAGAAAAAGGCGATATCCTTGATCTTTAGCGGGATGATCTTGTCCTTGACATGAACGAGAAAGACATCGCTCTTCACGTTGCGTTCGGCTACGAGACGGTTGACGTTCGACCGGTATTCGCTCTTTTCCGTATTGGTAAGGCGTCGCCATTTGTCGAGGGCCCGTTTGAGGTCGGCTTCTTTCAGCGGTTTGAGAAGGTAATCTATACTGTTGACCTTGAATGCCTCGAGAGCATACTGGTCATATGCCGTAGTGAAAATAATCGGGGCGTCGATATCCGTAAGGTCGAATATGCGGAACGATTCGCCGTCGGCGATATGGATATCCATGAATACGAGATCCGGCATCGGATTGTGCCCGAGCCACTCGACCGTATCCACTATGCTTTCGGTTATGCCGACGACTTCGGCATCTGGTTCGATCTGCAACAACAGCGTTTTCAGATTTCTGACGGCTGCAGTTTCATCTTCTATTATCAGAACTTTCATTTTCATGCGTGTGATTTCCGCAACGGCAACTTGACAGTAAAACGTTCCTTGCCGTCTATTATTTCAATATCGCTGCCCGTTATCAACAGCCAGCGGCTGCTGAGGTTCTTCAGACCGATACCCGTACTCGAGGTCTCGTTGAGCAACGGATACTTGGGATTGGAGACGACCAGCTGTTCATCCTCGATACGGATCGTGACATGCATCGGCCGTTTCTGCGTTATTGCGTTGTGCTTTACGGCATTGTCGATCAGCGGCTGAAGCGACAGCGACGGCAGGGTATAGTCATAATACTTCTCGTCGACATCGACATCGAAGAAGAGTTTGTCCTCATACCGTATCTTGAACTGGTAGCCGTATGCCTCGGCGAAGTTCAGCTCCTCACGCAACGTAACCGTCATGTTCTGTCCGGTCCGCAATATGTATCTGAACGTATATGACAAGCGGTCGATGTATGTCAGAGCCTTCTCCTTGTCATCCTCGCGGATAAGCATCGCCAGTGAATTCAGCGAATTGAAGAAGAAATGCGGATTAATCTGGTTGACAAGAACATTGTAACGCGTCGCCAGATTTTCGCTTTTGAGACGTTCGTTCTCGAGGACGATGGCCTGACGCTGATATATCAGCATGTATATGTACGAATAGAGAATTGCCGCCACAAGCGTGAACGAGCATTTCAGTATCACTATCGAGTTGAACCCGGGATCGGTGTGCAGAACGAATATCGGCATTATGTCTCCGGTACGTCTGTCAGGCATCGGAGCGAGGAAATATATGCCTACCGCCAAAAGCAGGCACCATGCGCTGCGTTTAAGAAACAGCCTGAACGACAGATTGTGCCGGTCGATATTGGCCGTAAGTATCGAAATCATCAAAAGCGAAGAAGCCATGAAAAACAGGATCTGTATTATGGAATCGACGCTCTTTCTCGGCCTGTTGTAGAGCGTTCCGTAATCGAAGTCCATGTCGTTGATCGTTTTGATTTCGACCAGACGGTAGTGGCCTCCTGTACGGTTCGACGGCATTGCAGTCGCAGCAATTCGGTCGCCGTCCGAAACCTCGATACGCTTTATGCTCCACTGCGATATGTATACGCTGTCTACGGACGATCCTTCGTCGCACAGTAGATATCCATATCCGTCGGGGTTTAGAGAGAGTCTGCCGGTTACATTGACCATCATCTCCTGTTGGTCGGCCTCTCGCAATTCCGGCGGGCCGTAATCACGATCGTCGGCTATCAATATAAGCAAATAGGAGAAATTGACAACCAGACTGATTGCCAATGCCACCAGTATATGCGTTACGACAGTCGAATATTTACCGTTGAGCCTTTTCATGCGCCAAACCTGACAGTCACTCCTTGTCGTACCATGAAGCATACATTCGGTAATCCGTCGCCGTACGGCGAATTATCTCGTCACGCTGTTCGGGAGTAACCTCCTTGACCTTGCGCGCCGGAATACCGGCATATACGGAATTGGGCTCGAGCCGGGCGTTGGAGAGGACAAGGGCATTTGCAGCCACAATGCATCCCGATGCCACAACGGCGTTGTCCAGAATCGTAGCACCCATACCAATCAGACAATTATCCTCTATTATCGCGCCGTGAATGGTCGCATTGTGACCGACCGACACGTCATTGCCTATATGCGTCTGTGACGGGTGTTTCGATCCGTCGTACAGAGTGTGTATGACCGTACCGTCCTGAATATTGGTGCGATCGCCGATCGTAATGCTGTTCACGTCGCCGCGCAACACGACATTATACCAGATCGAACAATCCTTGCCGATCTTAACGTCTCCCAACAGGACTGCCGTTTCGGCAAGGAACGTTCCTTCGCCGACTTCGGGTTTGTGTCCCCTAACGCTCTTGATCAATGCCATATCTCGTAATTGTTAATGTTCCTTCTGTTTCTGTTGTTCCCATAATTCGTTCTTCTCGGCAGCCGACAGCTCTCGGAAAGCTCGTCCCTGTGCAGCAGCCTGCTCTTCCATGCCGTTGAAACGGGCAATAAACTTTTTGTTGGTACGCTCGAGCGCCAGTTCCGGATCGATGTCATAGAGTCGGCAGGCATTTACCAGCGCGAAGAACAGGTCTCCGAATTCGCTTTCGAGGCGCTGCTTGTCCTTGGACCCTATTTCGGTTTCGACCTCGGCGGTCTCCTCCTTGACCTTGTCCCATACGTCTTCGCGTTTCTCCCAGTCGAAACCTACACCTGCGGCCTTCTCTCCTATGCGGTATGCCTTGACAAGCGCCGGCAGGCTTTGCGGCACACCTCCAAGCGAGCCGTTCTTGCGGTTCTTCTTGCGCAGTTTCAGGGCTTCCCAGTTGCGTTTCACCTCTTCGGGCGTATCGGCGTGAATATCGCCGTAAACGTGAGGATGGCGGTATATGAGCTTGTCGCACTCGGCATTGGCCACATCCGCAAAATCGAAGGCCCCGCGCTCCTGCGCAAGCTTCGAATAGAAGACCACATGCAGCAGCAGGTCACCGAGCTCTTCCTTTATTCCGTCCATGTTGCCGTCCGTGATGGCATCTACAAGTTCATACGTCTCCTCGATCGTATTGTGACGCAGCGAATCGAAAGTCTGCTCGCGGTCCCATGGACACTGTTCGCGAAGCGTGTCCATGACCTCTATCAGGCGCAGCATGGCGTCGGCATTCTTGTTACTCATGATGATTAGTGAATTTATAAAACCTTTGTCCGCAAAGTTAGCGATTTCGCCGAAAAATATTATCTTTGTTGCAAACTATTTACCTTGCACATCATATGAAATCAAAAATCCTCTGCCTGGCGATTGCAGCAACATGCAGTGTCGCTTCCTTCGCCATTGTCCCACAGCCTGTTTCGGTCCAGCGCAACGATGGGGCATTTGTCATCAAGCCTTCGACAACGATATCTTACACGGATGAGAGCATACGTCCGCTCGTTGTTTACCTGCTCGATTACGTACCGGTCAAACACGTCTCCAAAGCACCGGTGGAAGAGAATGTCATTGCCATTGGCATCGATCCCAAGTTGCAAGCCGAAGAGTACCGGCTGCTTGTCGAAGGCAAGCGAATCGAGATCACCGGAGGTGACTACGGAGGTGTCTTCAACGGCATACAGACTCTTTTCCAGCTTATGCCGAGTGAGGTTTACACCCGTAGCGGACGCCTTCCCATAACGGTATCGTGCTGTCTGATAGAGGATCGTCCGCAGTTTGCCTACCGCGGATTCATGCTCGACGTGGCACGCACATGGATGAACATGGATAAAGTAAAACATTATATAGATATACTTTCTTATCACAAAATAAATAAGTTACATTTTCATCTAACCGACGATGAGGGATGGCGCATCGAGATTAAGTCCCATCCCGAGCTTACGCAGATCGGTGCATACCGCGGCGGTTCATCGTTGATCGACGCCGTATACGGCAAGTGGGGAGAGCGTTACGGTGGTTATTTTACCCAGCAGCAACTTCGCGAACTGATCGACTACGCACGTGTCCGCAACATCGAAATCATACCTGAAATCGACCTGCCAGGTCACAGCCGCGCCTTCGCACGTATCCATCCCGAGATTCTGTGCGACAATCCGCCCGAGTTCGAACGCAGGAACAATTACGAACGCCGTTCGGCTTGGTGCGCCACCAAGGAGAGCAACTACGAACTGGTCGATGATGTCCTTAAGGAGGTTTGCGAGCTCTTCCCGTCGAAACATATCCATGTCGGAGGCGATGAGGTAGCATTGTCGCAATGGAAGAACTGTCCTCACTGCATGGCGTACATGAAACGTCACGGATACACCGACGCACACAAACTCGAGGATTACTTTATGGCCCGCGTAGAGAAGATCCTCGAGAAATACGGCAAAACTCCTGCGGTATGGAACGAGGCTGTCAACGGCGGCGACCTCTCTCTCGGAACGAGAGTCCACGGATGGGAGAACGTCGAGGAATGCATCAAGGCCACAACCAAGGGATACGAAACCGTAGTCATGCCCGGCAAATATTTCTATTTCGACATGCGCCAGTCTCCATACGAAGACGGACACAACTGGGCGGCAATATTCGATACCGAGGATTGCTACTCGTTCGACTTCGCCAAGAGCGGATTTACCGAAGAGCAGATGAAAAAGGTCGCAGGCGTCGAGGCTACCTTCTTCAGCGAACTCTACATCGCGCATACGCCCGAAAAGCTCGACTACATCGAATACATGACATTCCCGCGAATGTGCGCCGTTTCGGAGATTGCATGGGGCAAGAACGGCGGCGACTGGAGTGAATTCTATGACCGTCTCAAAGGCAAACATTACGACCGCATGGCGTCTATGGACATCCATTTCCGCCTTAATCCGCCGACGGTAAAATACGAAGACGGCGAATTGACCGCGACCGTCGACGATAATTCCATAATATACTATGCCGTCGAGAATGAAAACAGCAGTACACGTTACGTTCGGCCGATCAAGACAGACAAGCCGGCGCAATACGTCTTCTGGAGCGAATACAGAACAGCCACCAGCCCCCGCACTGCCGTACCTGAACACTACGCAACGCTTAAGCCTGCGATGAAGATAACTTCATCGATGACCGATAACGAAGCCGTATTCAACCGTGCAAACGAATACAGGGGCACGGCATTCATCCACGAGGTTTGCAAGAACGGCGACTGGATACTCTTCGAGTTCGACAAGCCGGTAAACTGCCGCGAGATCGAGTTCATCACCGGATATGCCCACATACCCAAATTCATTTTCAATTCGGGATATCTTGAAACGAGTACCGACGGTGTAACGTTCGAGCGTGTCGCCGTGCTGCATGCCGGTAGGGCGAAACTCGTAAATCCCACACAGATTAAGGCCGCCCGCATCGTATCCACGTGCGACGGCAACGGAACATATCTCGTTGTGGTGACGCCACCTGTAATAAAACCGATTCTGCAATAAACGAAAAGAGCGGTACCGAACGGTACCGCTCTTTTTCTATCATCGTATTTTCCCTTATCGGATCTGTGCACCGGCACGCGTCTCGAACTGCTTCTGCAGGTTCGCCATCGTGCGCTCGATCACCTTGTCGTTGAGGGTCTGGGTCTTGTCCTCGAGGATAAAACTCAACGCATACGACTTCTTGCCTTCCGGGAGTTTGTCGCCTTCATATACATCGAACAGCGATACGCTCTTAAGCAGTTTCTTCTCCGTTGCAAAGGCAATGTCGCGCAACTGCGAGAAGGTAACAGACTTGTCGACGAGCAGAGCGAGGTCACGACGTACTTCGGGATACTTGGGCAGCTCTTCGGCTTCGATCCTGTGCTTCTTGGTAGCCTTGACCAGGCGGTCGAAATTGAATTCGGCAAAATAGACCGGCTGCTTGAGATCGAACGTCTTGAGAATCTTCGGGCTGACGGATCCCATCTGCACCAGTTCCTTGCCGTTGAGCGACAATACTATCGCTTCACCGAACAGATCGCTTGAGAGCGTATCGGTCGTCAACTTGTATATGTCGAGTCCGAAACGACGCAGAAGCAGTTCTACGGCCGCCTTCAGCGTAAAGAAGTTCGAACGCTCCGACTTCGAATTCCAGCTCTGCTCGGCGCTCTCACCTGTAACAACCATTCCGAGGTGGTAGTCCTCCGAATATGGCGACAGCGCATCCTCGGCAGTACGGTTTTCGGCATGATAGAAATAGCAGTTGCCGAATTCGTAAAGCTTCAGATTGCCGTTGCGGTGGTTTACATTCAGCTGCACGGCCTCCATCATGTTGAAGAGCAATGTCTGACGCAGCACGTTGAGGTCCGAGCTGAGCGGATTGAGTATGCGTACGCAATTTTCGGCCTTGTATGATGCCAGTCCGTCGTAATATGCGGCCTTTGTCAGCGAATTGGACATGATCTCCGTAAATCCGCGGTCGGTCAGGAAATCCGACGCAAGGTTTACAAGACGCGGTTTGTCGGGTTTCTGCACGTACGACAGGGTAGAGTTGACGTGTTCCGGGATCTCGACGTTGTTGTATCCGTATATGCGGAGAATATCCTCTATGAGGTCGGCTTCACGCTGAACATCGACACGATACGGCGGTACGGCCACACTGAGCACGCCATCCTTTTCGGCTTCGATCTTCACCTCGAGAGCCGCAAGAATCTCGCGCACGGTCTGCTCGGGAATCTTCTTGCCGACAAGGGCATCGAGACGCTCGAACGACATGTCGAAACGGAAATATTCGGCAGGTTTCGGACAAATATCGGTTATCTCGCTCGAGATCTTGCCTCCGGCCAGCTCCTTCATGAGCAGGGCGGCACGTTTCAGCGCATAGATCTGAATATTGGGATCTATTCCACGCTCGAAACGGAACGACGAATCGGTATTAAGGCCGAAACGTTTGGCAGTCTTGCGTACCCAAACGGGATTGAAATAGGCGCTCTCGATAAATACGTTGCGCGTCGTGTCGCTGATACCCGAATCGAGGCCACCGAATACGCCGGCGATACACATCGGGCGTTCGTCCGAGCAGATCATCAGATCCTGCGAGGTAAGCTTGCGCTCCACTCCGTCGAGCGTTACGAACGGAGTTCCATCCTCGCAGCACTTGACCACGACGTGATGTCCGTCGATCTTGTCTGCATCGAACGCGTGCAGCGGCTGGCCGAGTTCGAACAGGACGAAATTGGTTATATCCACCAGATTGTTGTGCGGGTTAAGGCCGGCGGCACGCAGGTAGTTCTGCATCCATTCGGGCGAAGGGCCGATCTTGCAACCGGTAACCGTAATACCGGTATATCTGGGGCATGCTTCGCTGTTTTCGACAGTAATGTCGATCGGCATGTCGTGGTTGTCGACGGCAAAAGCATCGACACTCGGCAATTTGAGCGACACGTTCTGACCGCGGCTGCGGAGATATGCCGCCAGGTCACGCGCCACTCCTATATGCGAAGCGGCATCGATACGGTTCGGCGTAAGGCCTATGCCGATCAGATAGTCGTCATGTATGTGGAGGTATTCTCGTGCGGGAGTACCGACTACGGCATCGTCGGGCAGTTCCATGATACCGGCATGATCGGTGCCAATGCCGAGTTCATCCTCTGCACAGAGCATGCCCAGAGACTCCACACCTCGTATCTTGCTGCGTTTGATCTTGAACTCTTCATCGCCGCCGTTGGGGTAGAGCACGGAACCTACCGTGGCGCATAAGACCTTCAGACCGGCACGGCAGTTTGATGCACCGCAAACGATTTGCAGGGGTTCGCCGCTGCCGACATCGACTGTCGTGATGTGCAGGTGGTCGCTGTCGGGATGATCGACGCAGGTCAGCACCTGACCTACAACAACGCCGGCGAGGCCGCCGCGAATGGTCTCGACCTTTTCAAAGCTTTCGACTTCGAGACCGATATCCGTCAGGATGACCGATATCTGTTCGGCCGACAGGTCGGTGTCGATATAATTCTTCAGCCAGTTGTATGAGATATTCATATTATTTAATGTATATGATTTTCAAAAAACATACAAAGATACATATTTTGCCAAAACGATAAAATAAAAACCGCAGTAATTTGTTTTTAGCCGAAAAAGCGTTATATTTGCAGAAACGAAGACAGCGAAACATGATTCTCAATGCACAATATTGGTGGTGGCACTCTTTGGCTTTCGTAGACAATGAGGTGACACATCGTGTGCATGTGAGATGACATAAAAGGCATATTTTTACAAACCGATCCCATTGTTTACGTGTTGAACAATGGGATTTTTTCTTTAATAACCAAACCAGTTTCCATCATGAAGACAAAGAAATTCGAGCTCTCCGAGAGCCAGATGCCCAGGCAATGGTACAACATTGTGGCCGACATGCCCAACAAGCCGCTGCCGCCATTGCATCCTGCAACCAAGAAACCCGTAACGTTCGAGCAGATGCGCGCCATCTTCGCCGATGAACTCATCCGTCAGGAGATGTCCACCGAACGCTACATCGACATACCCGAAGAGGTTCAGGAGATATACCGCATCTGGCGTCCGACGCCGCTTGTGCGTGCATACGGGCTCGAAAAGGCCCTCGATACCCCCGCCCGCATCTTCTTCAAGAACGAGAGCGTCTCACCCGCCGGCTCGCACAAGCCCAACACGGCCGTTCCGCAGGCATACTACAACTACAAACAGGGCATCAAACACCTGACGACCGAAACTGGTGCCGGTCAGTGGGGTTCGGCCATTGCCTTCGCCGGCAGCCACTTCGGCATCGACGTGCAGGTATTCATGGTCAAGGTCAGCTATGATCAGAAACCGTACCGTCGTCTGATGATGAATACATGGGGAGCCGAATGCCTGCCGTCGCCGACGACGCTGACGGCATCGGGACGTGCCGCACTCGAACGCGACCCGAATTGTCCCGGCAGTCTCGGACTGGCCATATCCGAAGCCGTCGAAATGGCCCTGCAGCGCCCCGAGGATACGCGTTACTGTCTGGGCAGCGTACTGAACCACGTCCTGTTGCATCAGACCGTAATAGGTCAGGAGGCCGTTGCGCAGATGGAGATGGCCGATGCCGAGCCCGACATGGTCATCGGCTGTTTCGGAGGCGGCAGCAACTTTGCCGGCATAGGATTCCCGTTCCTGCGCAAGAATCTGACCGAAGGGAAGAAGATGCGCGTCATAGCCGTCGAACCGGCAAGCTGCCCCAAACTCACTCGCGGAGAGTTCCAGTACGATTTCGGAGATGTGGCCGGTTATACGCCGCTCATGCCGATGTATACGCTCGGACACAACTTCCAGCCGTCGAACATCCATGCCGGTGGTCTGCGCTATCACGGCGCCGGATCGATAGTCAGCCAGCTGCTCAAGGACAATCTGATCGAGGCGCAGTCCGTCGGACAGAACGAGACCCTTGCAGCAGGTATCCTGTTCGCCAAGGCCGAGGGCATAATTCCGGCTCCGGAGTCTACTCATGCCATAGCGGTAGCCATACGCGAGGCACTGAAGGCCAAAGAGGCAGGGGAGTCGAAGACCATACTGTTCAACCTGTCGGGTCACGGCGTGATAGATCTCTACGCCTACGAGCAGTATCTGGCCGGAGCGCTCAAGGATTATTCACCGAGCGACAACGAGATACGCAAGACAATCGATCAGTTGGAGAAGTTGATTTAACGCGTGCCGAGATAGAGAAATACCATACCGATGAGTATGAAACACAGGTCGAGGGCCTTGCTGCGGAGATTCTTCTCATGAAACAGCAGGGCCCCGCACGCAAATGATACTATGACAGAACTGCGGCGCACCATCGACACGATCGAGATCATGGCTCCATCCTGGCTGAGCGCCGTAAGGTATGCGAAGTCGGCACACGACAGGAATATGGAGATGCAGGGTATCGCCCACGACCAGTGGAAGGCCTTGTCTTCGTGCCGATGCCGTGGCACCCATACCGCTGCGACGAACAGCCCCATCATGACGAACTGATAAAACGTGTACCAGCTCTGCACGAATATCGGGTCGAGATGCTGCATGATGAATTTGTCGTACAGGCCGCTTGCCGCGCCTGTAATCGCGGCTGCAGCCACGAACAGGATCCAGATGTTGTGCGTGAAGTCGAGGCCTTCGCTCTTGCCTGCACGGCTCAGCAGGAACAGCGACAGTATGGCGAGCAGTACGCCGATCCACTGGAATAGATTGAGATGCTCACCGAAGATAAGCATTGCTCCGACAAGCGTAAGCACCGGTCGGGTAGCGTTGATCGGGCCGACGATCGTAATCGGCAGGTGCTTTATGCCATAATATCCGAATACCCACGAAACCAACACTATGGCCGACTTTATGATAACCATTGCATGAGCTCCGGCATCACCTGCAGGCATGTCGAACCGTGTTCCCTCGAACCATCCGAGTCCGAACTCGGCGGAGATTATGAACGGGCTGAAGATGAGAGCAGAGAACAGTGTATTGAGCAGCAATACCGGAGGTACGGCATTGTCGGTCAGCGCCTTTTTCTTTGCAACGTCATAGAGGCCGAGCAGTGCGGCGGAAAGGAAAGCGAGAGCAAGCCACATACTGTTTACAATTTATCGCTGTAAACGGCCGACGGGAGGTCGTGCAGGTTATATCGCGAAGCCATCGACATGCCGTATGCGCCGGCCGACTTTATAGTAAGCAGGTCGCCGCGCCTGCTTTTGCGCAGGCTGACGTTTTCGTCGAATACATCGGTCGATTCACAGGCCGTACCCACAACCGTGTACTTCTCCATGGCACTCTCCTGCGACGTTATATTCTCGATGTTGTGGTACGATCCGTACATTGCAGGACGGACAAGTTCCGTCATGCTGGCGTCGACGATCAGCAGTTTGCGGCCCGTGGCCGTAGTCTTGTTGAAGAGTACGCGTGTTATCAATTCGCCGCATTCGCCGACGATGGAGCGTCCGAATTCGAAATGCACTTCGCGGCTGCCGACATCGAGATGCTTCTGCACGATCGAAAATAGCGAGGCAAAGTTCGGTATGGGCTCATTCTCGGGCACATCGTAGTTGATGCCGAGCCCGCCGCCCACATCCACGAACCGGAGATCGAAACCGAGCGATGCGAGATTTGCCACGATGACGTTCACCTTGTCGCACATGTTCTCGAAGACATGCAGCTCGCGTATTTGAGAACCGATATGCAGATGCAGACCGATGATATTGATGTTTTTCAGCGATTTTATATCCTCAACATGTTCGAGTACCTCTTCGTATGATATTCCGAACTTGCTGTCCGCCTGACCGGTATCGATACAATGGTTGGTTTTGGGGTCGATATCGGGATTGATTCGCAGAGCCACGTCCGTGCAGCGGCCGCACTCTGCCGAGAAGGCGTCGATGACGTGCAGCTCCTCGATCGATTCGCAGTTTATGGCCAGGATGTTCCGTTCTATGGCGTAGTGCAACTCCTTGTCGCGCTTGCCTACACCGGCATATACGATCCCTTTCGGATCGAAACCCAGTTCGAGCGCCTTGCGTATCTCGTTGCCGCTGGCGCAGTCGATACCGAGACCGTATTCGCGTATTACGCCCAGAATATGGTCATCGTAATTGGCCTTGATTGCATAATGCACCTTGTATCCGTACTTCTCGGATTCATAGACAAGGCTCTCGAGTGTACGGCGCAACAAGTCGATGTCGTATAGATAAAACGGCGTCTCGTAATTCAACAGTTTCGACGCTATCTGTCTGCTCAGCATAAATCGACAATATTAAAATTTTTGCAAAATTAGCAAAAATCCGTCATACCAGCAAATCTGCAATGACGAAGACCGCAAGCGTAAGACTTGCAAGTCCGTTGAGCGTGCCGAAGGCTATGCCGATGTTTTTCTGACGTGAAGGCGTTACGAGCAGATGTTCGAGCAGAAGCAGACCGACGAATATGACACAGCCGATCCACAGAAACCAGTGTTGCGGCAAGAATGCGACGAACCATACCAGCGACGCGATGCTGACCATATGCAGGCCGAGACTAATGGCGAGAGCCGTGCGCGCCGAGAATTTCGACGGGATGGAATGCAGTCCGTGGTTGCGGTCGAAATCGACATCCTGCAATGCATATATTATGTCGAAGCCGCCGCACCATGTCATGACGAGCAGCGCGAGTATGCACGGCTCTATTGCGAAGCGTCCGGTTACGGCGATGAAAGCGCCTACGGGAGCTATTCCGAGCGACAGTCCGAGGACCAGATGCGCCAACGACGTAAAGCGCTTGCAATAGCTGTAAAACATTATCACGAAAAGCGCTACGGGCGACAGCCATGCCGTCAGGCTGTTGATCGTTGAGGCCGTAATCACGAAGAGCGCAGCGTTAATTACGTCGAAAGCCAATGCCTTGCGCGGCGATATTTTGCCGGCCGGTATCTCGCGAGATGCCGTACGCGGATTCTCGCCGTCGATTTTGCGGTCTGCCCAGCGGTTGAATCCCATGGCCGTATTTCTGGCGAAGACCATGCACAGCACGACCTGCACCAACAACAGAATCCACCGGCCGGGAGTGTAGGCGTCGCCGCCCGACACGTAAGCTCCGTACGTGAATCCTATAAGGGCGAAAGGCATCGCAAAAATCGTATGGGCGAATCTTACAAGATGAAAATAATCCTTAATGCGTGTCATGATAAAACCGAATTGCGGTGCAAAAATACAAAAGAACCCGCAAACGTTCGCATTAATTTGCATTTTCAAGCGTAATGAGCTATATTTGTTCAAACCCGCTTAATTTCCCCGATGCCATGAAAGAGAAAATCCTCAAAATGCTTCTTGTACTGCTCGGATTCGGAGCAGCCGCCTGCGAAGAAAAGAACATCGACGCCTATGGTTGCCCGGCCGTCGATTTTTCGCTGAAAGCCAGAGTTACGGACAATACCGGCAGGCCGATCAAGGGGATAAAGGTTCGGACCGTCAACTATGCATATTACTATTACGGTGCAGAATACGAATTCGACAGCAACGGTGAGGGTTACACCGACAGTGACGGCAATGCAGAACTCAAAGCAAAGATAGCCGCTTTCGATTCGCCTCCGTATTATGTAAATGTAGGATTCGAAGATGTCGACGTCGCAGAAAACGGAGGTGAATTCGCCATGAAACAGGTGGAGATCAAGGTCACCGAAAGTGACAGAAGCATGTCAAGCACATGGATCAAGGCATATTCCGTCGATCTGGGCGATGTCGCACTCGACGGGAATGGCGAAACGGAGCAATAACCGGCCCATGAAAGCCCGAAAGTTATCACTGCGCCAACGTCTGGCCCTCGAAATAGAACGCCGACTGCAGGACAGGCGTGTCGCGGAGCACAAGCTCGACACTCTGTTCTGGGAGTGCACGCTGCGGTGCAATCTCATGTGCCGCCACTGCGGCAGCGACTGCACGAGCGACCCTGCATATCGGGACATGCCTGCCGAGGAGTTCTTCCGTGTACTCGACACGCAGATAACGCCGCACGTGGACCCTCACAAGGTATTCATCATTTTGTCGGGTGGCGAGGTACTCGTACGCAATGACATTGAACGGATAGGCCTCGATCTATATCGCAGGGAGTATGCATGGGGGCTCGTCACAAACGGCATGGCGCTGTCGCGCCGCCGCTTCGATTCGCTGCTCGCGGCAGGCCTGCACGGCATGACCGTCTCGCTCGACGGTTTCGAGCCGCAGCATACCCACATAAGACGCAACCCCGACAGTTTCAAGCGTGCAGTAGAGGCAGTACGGATGGCGGCAGCCGAACCGTCGCTGGCATTCGACGTGGTAACATGCGCCACGCCGGCATTGATGCCGCATCTGGACGAATTCAAGGAGTTTCTCATATCGCTCGGCCTGAAACGCTGGCGCATATTTACGATCTTTCCGACGGGCCGCGCGGCAACCGATCCGACGCTTCGATTGTCAGACGGGGATTTCGTGTCGCTGATGGAGTTCATACAACGTACACGCCGGGAGAACCGCATAAGCCTCAATTACGGATGCGAAGGTTTTCTCGGAGGGTATGAAGCCGGAGTGCGCACCTCGTTCTACGAATGCCACGCCGGAATCGGAACGGCATCGATACGCATCGACGGGGCCATATCGGGCTGCACGAGCATACGTGCCGACTACAATCAGGGCAACATCTACGAGGACGACTTCTGGGATGTATGGCAAAACCGTTTCGACGTATTCCGCAACCGCGAATGGATGCACCGCGACGAATGTGCCGAATGCGGCATGTTCCGCTACTGCCGCGGCGGCGGCATGCACCTGCGCGATGACAACGGCCGCATGACCGACTGTGCATACCGGCGTTTGTACGGCAAATAGCGTACGGGGTTTTGTATTACATGCAAAATTCGTATCTTTGCCTTCGCTATGAAAAACATAAGGAATTTTTGCATTATCGCCCATATCGACCACGGCAAATCGACGCTGGCCGACCGTCTTCTCGAAATAACGCACACGCTCAACCAGCGTGAAATGCAGGCGCAGGTGCTCGATGACATGGACCTCGAACGTGAAAAAGGCATCACCATCAAGAGCCACGCCATACAGATGGAATACACGGCACATGACGGCGAGCACTACATACTGAACCTTATAGATACCCCGGGACACGTCGATTTTTCATACGAAGTGTCGAGGGCGATAGCCTCGTGCGAAGGGGCTTTGCTGGTTGTAGACGCGACACAGGGCATACAGGCCCAGACCATATCGAACCTTTATCTGGCTCTGGGCAACGATCTCGAGATAATACCTGTTCTCAACAAGATTGACATGGAGTCGGCCATGGTCGACGAGGTCAAGGATCAGGTCGTGGATCTGCTCGGATGCAAGCATGAAGACATACTGTGCGCATCGGGCAAGACCGGTCAGGGAGTTGAGGAGATACTCGAGGCCATCGTACAGCGCGTGCCGGCTCCGAAAGGGGATGACGATGCCCCGCTGCAGGCCCTGATTTTCGACTCCGTCTTCAATCCGTTCCGCGGAATCATAGCATACTACCGCATATTCAACGGCACCATACGCAAAGGCGAACACGTCAAGTTCTTCAATACGGGCAGTGAGTACGACGCCGACGAAATAGGCGTACTCAAGCTCAAGATGCAGCCGCGCGAGGAGTTGCGCGCGGGCGACGTGGGCTACATCTGCTCGGGAATCAAGGTTTCGGCCGACGTGAAGGTCGGCGATACGATTACGTCGGTTGCAAATCCATGCAGCGAGGCCATATCCGGATTCGAGGATGTGAAACCGATGGTCTTCGCCGGAGTCTATCCGGTCGAGGCCGACCAGTACGAGGACCTGCGCGCCTCGCTCGAGAAGCTGCAGTTGAACGACGCCTCGCTGACATTCGAACCGGAGAGTTCGCTGGCCCTCGGATTCGGATTCCGATGCGGCTTTCTGGGCCTGCTGCACATGGAGATCATACAGGAACGTCTGTACCGCGAATTCGACATGGACGTTATAACTACCGTTCCGAACGTATCGTACCGTATCACCACCACGCAGGGCAACGTTCTCGAGGTGCACAATCCCTCGGGCCTTCCCGAGATCACCAAGATCGCCAAGATCGAAGAGCCGTATATCCTTGCGCAGGTGATCACCAAGACCGACTTTCTGGGCAATGTCATCAAGCTGTGCATCGACAAGCGCGGAGTGATGAAGAATCAGACCTTCATTACGCAGGATCGCGTGGAGATAAACTTCGAGATGCCGCTCTCCGAGATCGTTTTCGACTTCTACGACAAGCTGAAAAGCATATCGAAAGGGTATGCCTCGTTCGACTATCACCGCACGGGATACCAGCCGAGCCGTCTTGCCAAGCTCGACATACTGCTCAACGGAGAGCCTGTCGACGCGTTGTCGTCGCTCATATACGCCGATCATGCCTACGATTTCGGACGCAAGATGTGCGAGAAGCTCAAGGAACTGATCCCGCGCCAGCAGTTCGACATAGCCATACAGGCGGCAATCGGCGCCAAGATCATAGCCCGCGAAACAGTCAAGGCTGTCCGCAAGGATGTTACGGCCAAGTGCTACGGCGGCGATATTTCGCGCAAGCGCAAACTTCTGGAGAAACAGAAGGCCGGAAAGAAACGAATGCGCCAGATCGGATCGGTTCAGGTGCCGCAATCGGCATTCCTCGCCGTTCTGAAAATGGACTGACATAATCCCTACCTAACCTATGAAAAAGAAGACCATCATCGACCTGTTCGAGACCTCGGTGGCCGAATACGGTCCCAAGACATTCCTGCTCGAAAAGAAGAAGGACAAGTTCGAGTCCACAACCTATGCAGAGACCAAACGCATAGCACTTGCAACCGGTGCAGGACTTGCCGCATTGGGTATAAAGCCAAAACAGACGGTTTCAATACTTGCCGAAGGGTGCAACGACTGGATAACCTCCGAATTGGGTCTGTTATATGCAGGGGCCATCAGTGTTCCCCTTTCGATAAAGCTCGAGGAGGCCAACGACCTTCTTTTCCGTCTGCGCCATGCCGACGTCTGCGCGATATTCGTATCCAGGAACCAGCTGCCCAAGATACGCAAGATCCGCGAACAGCTGCCGTTGTTGAAACATGTAATCGTCTTCGGAGATACCAAACTCGAAGACGGGGAGACCAGCCTGGCCGATGTCATGGCAATGGGAGAGAAGTATCTTTCCGAACACCGCGATGAGTTTCTCGCCATCGGGCGCAACATACGCAACGACGACTACGCAACCATTACATATACGTCCGGCACGACGGCCGACCCGAAAGGTGTCGTGCTGACGCACCGCAACTATACGGCTAATGTCGAACAGTCGCTTTCACGCATAAGTATTCCGTCGAGCTACCGGACTCTTATAATACTGCCGCTTGATCACTGTTTCGCGCATGTCGTCGGCTTCTACATCATGATTGCCTGCGGAGCGTCGGTTGCCACCGTACAGGTCGGAGCTACACCGATGGAGACCCTGAAGAACATCCCGGTAAACATCCGCGAAGTAAAGCCGCACTTCCTGCTGTCGGTACCAGCGCTGGCAAAGAATTTCCGCAAGAATATCGAGAGCTCGATACGGGCCAAAGGCAAATCGACCGAGCGCTTGTTCAACTTTGCCATGAAGGTTGCCTACGAATACAATCAGGACGGCTATCACAAGGGCCGAGGATGGCGTTTCATTCTCAAGCCGCTCGTTGCGTTGTTCGACAGGATACTCTTCCGCAAGGTACGTGAAGCCTTCGGCGGCGAGATGAAGTTCTTCGTAGGCGGCGGAGCACTGCTCGACGCCGAGTTGCAACGCTTCTTCTATGCGATAGGCATTCCCATGTTCCAGGGCTACGGTCTGTCGGAGGCTACGCCCGTCATATCGACCAACTCGCCGCATTATCACTGGCACCGTTTCGGATCATCGGGCAAGATTATCATACCGCTCGAGCTGAAGATCCTTGACGAAGAGGGCCACGAAGTCCCCAACGGACAAAAGGGCGAAATCGTAATCAAGGGCGAGAACGTCATGGCCGGATACTGGAAGAATCCGGAATCCACGGCCGATACCATACGTGACGGCTGGCTGCATACGGGAGATATGGGATATGTCACCGACGACGAATTTCTCTATGTGTTGGGGCGATTCAAGAGTCTGCTCATCGCAAGCGACGGCGAGAAATACTCACCCGAAGGTATGGAAGAGGCGATAGTTGACAAGTCGCCTTACATCGACCAGATCATCATCTACAACAACCAGAGCCCTTATACGGGAGCCATAGTTGTTCCCAACAGGGATGCATTACGCCGCGAGTTGGACGGTCGGGGAGTTTCCGGAGACGGCCGGGCAACGGTCGCCGCAGAGATAATCGGGGATGAGATAGCCAAATACAAGAGCGGAGGCGAGTATGGCGACGAATTTCCGGATCGATGGTTGCCGGCTGCACTTGCAATCGTTGACGAAGCCTTTACCGAACAGAATGGTCTGGTAAACAGTACCATGAAGATAGTTCGCGGCAAGGTGGAGACATATTTCAAGGATAGAATCGACTATATGTATACGCCTGAAGGCAAGACATTGAAGAATCCGAAGAATCTGGCGTCGCTGAAAAAATTGGTTCTATGATTTCATAAAAACAAAAAAGCGGTGTATATTTGTACATCGCAATGCGGGAGTAGCTCAGTGGTAGAGCATCAGCTTCCCAAGCTGAGGGTCGCGGGTTCGACCCCCGTTTCCCGCTCGAGAGAAAATGGACGGTCCGTGTGGCCGTCTGTTTTTTGTCTTCCCAAAAATGCAGGGGTCGGCAAGCGACTCTCATACACCCCTTTCAGGGGCCGGGGGTATAAACATAAATTCGCACATCACGTGCATACGTGAGTTCGACCCCCGTTTCCCGCTCGAGAGAAAATGGACGGTCCGTGTGGCCGTCTGTTTTTTGTCTTCCCAAAAATGCAGGGGTCGGCAAGCGACTCTCATACACCCCTTTCAGGGGCCGGGGGTATAAACATAAATTCGCACATCACGTGCATACGTGAGTTCGACCCCCGTTCCCCGCTCAGTAGAAAATGGACGGTCCATGTGGCCGTCTGTTTTTTTGTATTATCAACCAACTACTGTGGCAGAGATGATATTGCGCATACAGCAGACAGCCGATATCCGTTGAGATATCGGCTGTCAATTTATTGACTGCAATCTACGCGTTTTGACGATCCGAGACCGTATTCGCGCTTTATCATGTTGCGAATCGATTTGAACGTCGGATGAATGGCCTTGTATGGACGTATCAGATCGCTTTCACGAATGAGAAACAGCAGCAGGAACAGTATGCCGAGCAGCGAAAGCCATCCGAATATCTCCTTCATCGAGACCATCATTGCCTGCTGTTGCAGAGCGCCGATCAGTTCGCCGAAAGGTATGTGCGGTACAATGGGATTGACATTGTCGAGCGCCGATCCGAGCACCAGCGCATTGTGTTTTGTGATGACCTTGAACAGGTGATCGATAACGGCACCGCCGAAGGCTCCGCCGAACGAAGCGCTGAAGAATGCCTGCAGCGACAACGACTGTGCGAAGTGCGGGAATACCGGAATACGTGTCAAAGCCGTCAGGAAGCATGCCCCGAGGATGACACACGCCATGCCGCGCAGGAAAAGCGGCAATATGAGCGCTTCCTTGGGCAGGTTGTAGTCGATGGTGAAATAGAACGATATGCAATATAGCGCCGCAAAGGCAAAGGCTATGGCTGTTGTCGTCTTGTATGGCCACTTGCGCACGGCAAACGTTCGCCATGTGAATAACACTCCGACGACAACGCCGGCGATTACGGCCCAGTTGAGCGATATGGAGTTTAGCGAATCGTAATCGAGTACTGCTCCGAGGTATAGTTGCTCGAGCATGTGCGACGGGGCCAGCAACAGATCGAAGAAGATATAGAGCAACAGCGTTTTCCACACTACGGGATAGCATATCGTATCGATAGCTATATATGGATGTCGTATAAACGAAGCCCTCCACAGATTCAAGGCCAAAGCCACAACTGCCACGACTGTTGCGATGCGTATGTAGACCGATTCGAACCAGTCGTAGTAGTCGCCATAGTTGCAGACGAACAGAGCCGAGAGTATCGTAATTCCCCACAAGGCTCCGCCGAGCCAGTCGATGCCGTATAGCGGCAATTTGCGCATGGCGCGGAACGTGCGCATGAATACGGTAGTCACCAGCAACAGGAACATCTGCAGGCCTATGACCAGCCAGTGCATGTATCTCCATTCGGAAAGGAATGCCACGTAGGTAGTGGTTATGCCGGTCAGCTGTATCGATCCATGCACCATGAACTGTATGCAGCAGAAGAATACCGACATGTCACGTACGGGCGTAATCCACAGTTGTATCGTCGACATGCATTCGAATGTTCCCCACATGCGGAATATACCGGCGATGAAACATGCGGCAAACAATACGGGCAGGCTCTTCGTGTTCATGCATACGAGGTTGCATGCTATTATCACGATCGAACAGACGGTCAGCGCGAATTTTGTCGGGAACCTGAACTTGAGACGGAACATCACCGTGAAGGTCAGAGCCATACCCACCATCGAGGCGTATCCGGCCATCATGATATCCTCCTGCATCAGGGTCGTCGATCCGACCATCTCGCTGACGGCAGCGAGATAGACACCTCCCGACAGCTGAAAGATCAACGCAAAGAGTACGAAAATCCAAGGCTTCAGCTTCTCGGGAACGATGTTCCTGACGGCCGGAATCGAGAATGGAGCTGTTTCGTGCATGGTGTCAATATTTTACCTCACACTCGACATTCATACCGGCACGCAGACGTGCCATGTCGGTACTGTCGTTATCATCCGTAAACTCGATACGTACCGGTATGCGCTGTTCGACCTTGACGAAGTTACCGGCGGAGTTGTCCTGGGGTATCAGCGAGAAACTTGCACCCGTAGCGCGCGATATGGACCTGACAACGCCCGAAAATACCACGTCGGGAACGGCATCAACCTTTATCTCTACGTTTTGACCTTCGGCGATATTGGCCGTCTGCGTCTCCTTGTAGTTGGCAACGATCCAGATGTCGTTTGCGTCCACTATGTCCACAATCGTCTGTCCGGGCTGGATCAACTGTCCCTCCTGGATGTTCTTGCGACCGGTTGTACCATCGCACGGAGCGATTATCACGGTGTACGAAAGGTTCAGACGTGCCAGATCGAGTGCCGCCTCGGCGAGCTTGATGCCGGCCTCGGTCTGATCGAGACGCTGCGTCTGCTCCTGCTTCATCAGCGAGGTGGATCTGCGTTGACGCAACAGCAGTTCATAACGGGCTTTCGATGCATCGTAAGTGGTTTTCTTTGCATCGTACTGCTGACGTGTAACGGCCTCCTGCCTGAAAAGATTCTCGTAACGTTTGTATTCGCGTTCGGCATTCTCCATCAGCACGCGGGCCTCTTCGATTCCGGCATCGGATACCGAGATGTTGTTGTCCGCAGCGGTTATGGATGTAACCATGGCCGAATTTCCCGAAAGAGCATTGCGGTAATCCGCCTCGGCCTGGGCAAGACGATAACGATACTCGGTATCTTCGATCAAGGCAAGCGTATCACCCTTGTGCACGGTCTGGTACTCGTCGAAAAAGATGCGCTGGACAAATCCCTGCACTCGCGAGTTGACGGGAACGATCAACTGTTTAATCTGGGCATTGTCCGTGTACTCGACACGTCCAAGATGTACGAATCGCGATGCAACCCATACGATGCCGCACAATATCAGCACAACGACTACAACGTTGTAGATCAACTTTTTGGTTTGGTATTTCATGGTTTCTGGATTTTGATCGGTTTATAGATTTCCGGCGGCCTTCCTGAGCCTGTAATAATTGAAAAGCACGTTTATGCGGGCATTGGCCACATCGAGTTCGGCACTCAGTTTCGAGTTGCTGGCATCGAGCATGTCGGTGATAAGGGCCAGATCATTCAGGTAGCGGTTTTCGATGACCTCATAGTTCTCGGTGGCCAGTTCGAGGTTGGTTTCATACATTTCGCAGGTCGTAAATGCCTCCGTAAGGCGCACGTATGCATCCTTCACGCCGGTCTGCACCTGATCCTGCACAAGGCGCTCGGCTTCGGCGGCACGGTCTACGGCATACTTTGCGCGGCGAATGTTCTTTCCGGCCTTGTAGAGCGATCCGATGTTGAACTTGAACCCTACGCCGGCGAACCAGTAGTTGAAGTTCTTGTTGATCGGCGGGACCTCAATCGTGATCGGTCCGTCGAGGTGATCGCCGGCGAACACCGAGAATGCAGGTATGCGCTCCGAACGTGCCAGCTTGACTCCGTATTCCGACTGGTTGACGGCGATGCGGGCCTGCTTCAATACCGGTGACTCTTCGGTTGCGGTCTGCTGCCATTGCATCTCGGAGAGAAGCTGCGGCATGTCGTTCAACATGGTCGAATCCGGCACGATAACGCTATCATGCGGCAAACCGAGAGTGGTAATCAATCGATTGTTTATGATTATGCGGCTGTTCTCGACCTGCGTAAGGGCAAGTTCGAGCGTCTGCAGCTGAAGTTCGTAACGGGTAATGTCGTTCTTAATGGCCAGACCCTCACGATGCTTTGCACGGATATCTGACAGAAGCCTCCGCGTCTGTTCAATGTTTTTGCGATAGACGGCCGACTGGTTGCCGAGTTTGTAGAGTTCGAGAAAATCGCCTACCAACAGAAAACGTATGTCCTGCCTGTTGCGTTCAGTATCGAGTTTGGCCTTCCTGTAGTTGAGTTCGGCCATGGCGATGTTGCTCGACACGGCACCGCCGGCGTATACCACCTGCGAAGCCTCCAGAGCAAAGTTGTTTCCGAAGTGAGGCATAGGGGCATTCATTCCATTCGAGAAGTTGCGGTCGGCCATCCATCCGTCGCCGAGATAACTTGCCGATGCAGAGAATTCGACAGAAGGCAAACGGTCATTGCGTGCTGTACGAACCGACTGTTCGGCCTCGTTTTCGTAGATTTCGTATGTCCTTATGCTTTTACTGTTGGCATCTGCCAGTTCGAACATCTGCTCGACCGTAAGCATGTAACTGTTTTGCTGTCGGTCTTGCGCTGATGCACACACGGATATGCCCATCAAGGACAGAATGAACACAACCGTAACTCTTTTTCCCATAAACGTGTTGATTTTGACGCTGCAAATGTCGCCAAAACCGCGTTCCCGCGAAAAATCCAAAATACACAAAATTGGTTTAATTTGGACATTACATGCTTTTCATGTATATTTGCAGCATATAACATACTATCCAAATGAAACCCGCGCAACCTGTCATAAGGAGCATATCCGAAATTGCGGCCTCGATCGGCCGGAATGATCCAGTGCGGCGGACTGTCGACTGTCAACGGCTCAATGCGAATGATGCCGTCCGCATGTTTTCCGTCGAATCGTACATCGATGCTGCTACCGCCATACTCATCGAGGAGGGCAGGGGAGAGATGCATATCAATGATAAGATGTATGAACTGCAGACTGGAACCGTCATATTGATATCGGTAGCACACCTGTGCCGCATGGATAGTTGTTCGGAAGACTTCAGGTGCATCTACATGATGGCCAGCGAGGAGTTCATGAACCAGATGGATGCCACCGACATGATATATCGCCGCATAAAATACGGAGCACGGCTATACAATACGCCCGTAATACAACTCGACGCCGACGACACGGCCAGGATCAGCTCACGCCTCGAGGCCGTAAATGATGCGATTGAGGACATGCTCCATCTCTACCGCAACGAGGTAATACTGAACCGCCTGTTCGCGTTCTATCTCGACATGAGCGACATAATCGATCGCCGCGAGTTGTCGCCCGTCGATACCGCACGCGATCAGGGTATCGTCAAGTCATTCATAGAATTGCTTGTCGCCAACTATCGTCGTGAACACAAGGTCGAGTTCTACTCTTCGAGGCTGAACATATCGGACCACTATCTTACGCTGATAGTCAAGCGAATAACCGGGCAGAGCGCCTCGGATTTCATCTTCGGTATGCTGTACAGCGATGCCCGTGCGCTGCTTTCGTCGTCGCAGATGTCGATACAGGAGATAACGTCGCTGCTCAACTTCTCCGACCAGTCGGCATTCGGCAAATTCTTCAAACGCAAATCGGGCATGTCACCGCTCGACTACCGCAAACGTCAGCAATAAAACAAGGAGGCGGAACCACTTCGGTGATTCCGCCAAATTTCAATCGGCCAGGGCTGTTATCTATCGGCATATATGTCGTTGAGCAACCTGGCAAGCCTGTGCCCGCCGCGCACGAGCTGTCGTTCCACCACCGGCGTATACCTTGCAATGTAATCATACGATACCACGCTCTTGGGTGGGGTGTCTCGGTACACCTCCGTACAGATATCGAATGTCTCCTTGAACCAGTCGACAGGCTCACCGGCAACCGTTGCCGCCTTCTCGTCATCAGTCAGGCGGTCGATCTGGCTTTGCCACTCGGTATATCCCCACCTGTGGGCAGCCTCGACAAGCGACGTGTCCCATACCGAGTGCAGATTGGTCTTCTCCGAAAAGAAACGTACAGGAATACGGTTGCCGCCCAGATCCGACAAATAGCCCGCATGCATGGGACAATGCATGTCGCCGACAAGATGTATCAACATCTTGAGATACAACGCCTCCGTTTCGGCATCGACATCTCCGGCCTTCAGTTTGGCAACGATATCCGTTACGGCCGAAACCACGTCGCCCTTACGGTTCCGCGGCATTGTCTCGAATGTCAGCCCTTCGTCCACATTGGCATAATGCCACGTCTTCGTATATGCATACTCGGGAGTATGACTCGCATTGTCGAGCCAGTTGGCGTGATACACGAGCGAATGTCCGCCCAAAGCCTTCACAACCTTGCGATAGACTTCAGGAGTGAGATTGCACTCGGCAATATACGCCGTAACGTCGTGCCCCTTCTGCCCCCAGCCGAACGACTGGGCGAAGACCGGCAGCATCATGAACAATATGACAATCTTCTTCATCCGCGCTACTGGTTCATCGTTGCCAGGAACTCTTCGTTCGAATCGGTCAGATTCATCTGTTTCTGGAGGAACTCCATGGCCTCCACGGTAGTCATGTCCGACAGATATTTGCGCAGCACCCACGTGCGGTTCATGACATCGCGCGACAACAGCAGATCCTCGCGACGAGTTCCAGAAGCAATGACATCGACGGCAGGGTAGATACGCTTGTTGGCGAGTTTGCGGTCGAGCTGCAACTCCATGTTGCCGGTACCCTTGAACTCCTCGAAGATCACCTCGTCCATTTTCGATCCCGTATCTATAAGGGCTGTGGCAATGATAGTCAGTGATCCCTTCTCCTCGGTATTACGGGCTGCACCGAAGAAGCGTTTGGGTTTGTGCAGCGCATTGGCATCGACACCGCCAGACAGTACCTTGCCCGATGCCGGCTGCACAGAGTTGTATGCACGCGCCAGACGCGTTATCGAGTCGAGGAAGATCACCACATCATGGCCGCATTCGACCATACGTTTCGCTTTCTCGAGCACCATCTCGGCCACCTTGACATGGCGCGACGCCTGCTCGTCGAATGTCGATGCGACAACTTCGGCCTTGACGTTGCGGGCCATTTCGGTCACCTCCTCGGGTCGTTCGTCGATAAGCAGCACGATCATGTAGACCTCGGGATGGTTATCAGCTATGGCATTTGCTATCGACTGCAGCAGCATCGTCTTACCGGTCTTGGGCTGCGCCACGATCAAACCGCGCTGTCCCTTGCCGATAGGCGAAAAGAGATCCACCACGCGATTCGACAGATTGTTGTGACCGTTGCCCGTAAGGTTGAACTTCTCGCTCGGGAACAGCGGTGTCATGTATTCGAACTGCACACGGTCGCGGATATATTCCGGAGCGAGTCCGTTTATCTCGGTAACCTTGACCAGCGGGAAATACTTTTCACCCTCCTTCGGAGGACGGATTACACCGCATACCGTATCGCCTGACTTGAGACCGAACAACTTGATCTGCGACGGCGAGACATATATGTCATCGGGCGAGTTGAGATAGTTGTAGTCGGCAGAACGCAGAAATCCGTATCCGTCGGGAATGATTTCAAGCACGCCTTCGCCTGCAATCTCACCGGTAAAGTCATCCTTGGTAACAACCTCATTCCTGGAAGTCTCCTCAGCATGCTTCTGTTCCTGTTGCTCATGTACGGCAGCCGCATTTTCAACCTCGGTAGCCTTGTTTTCGTGCTCTGCGTTATTGAAAGGAAGTGTCTCATTGGACTTGCTCTCTTCAACAACAGCCGACTTGGGCTTGCGGCCGCGACGTTTCGGTTGTACGACTGCCTGAGCGGCAGCGTCACCATTCTCTTCCACGGTATGTATCGGTTCGGCAACAGGTTTTTCCACTGATTGCGCCGGCTCTTCGTGTGCCTGCGGAGCGGCTTTGGGAGCTCCGCCCACCTTTACCCCGCTCATACGGGGACGACGCCCGCGTTTGGCCGGCTGTGCTGCCGGTTGTTCCATAGGTTTTTCGGCTGTATTGCCATCGTTGGAGGGCTCTTCAGCGGTTGCCACTTCCATTATTTTGGCAATAAGGGCCTTTTTCTTCAACGAGGTATCGGCGATTCCCAACACCTTGCCAATCTCGCGCAATTCGGCAATCGTTTTGCCCTCGAGCGCAGCTAAATCTTGCATATTTTTCGGTTAAGCGTTAAATATAATCGTGATTTCAAGAGTGGTCGGACGACCGCTTTTCTGAATTACGGGTACAAAGATAGTGCATTTTTTGAGAAATCAAAACCCTGAATGCCCGAATGCAGTAGAAAAAAGCATTATTTTATCGGTATATAAACAAAAAAAGGAAGAATCCAACGGATTTTTCCTGCATTATTTACGATCGTACTCGAAGCCGGGGTCGAACCGGCACGGCCATTACTGGCCACAGGATTTTAAGTCCGGCGTGTCTACCTATTCCACCATTCGAGCGACACAGCCTCTTGCGAAGCGTTGCAAAAATAGCACTTTATATTGTATTATCCAAAACATATTTCACCATGGCGTCGAACTCACCGTTCGCGAACCAGCGTATTTCTTTGTCGCGCCGGAACCACGTCAGCTGACGCTTGGCATAACGTCTGGTATTGCGTTTGATCAATTCGACCGCCTCGTCACGCGATATCTTGCCGTCGAAAAAGTCAAACAGCTCCTTGTATCCGACCGTCTGCAGCGAATTGAGTTGACGATATGGATACACCGCGCGAGCCTCTTCCTCGAGACCTGCGGCCATCATGGCGTCGACACGGCGGTTGATACGGTCATACAACTCTTCGCGCGGCATGTCGATGCCTGTCTTTATTATCTTGAAATCACGCTTGCGGCGTATTCCCGTGCGCAACGACGAATATGGACGCCCGGTCTGGAGACACACTTCGACAGCCCGAAGAACACGTGCAGGATTGTTACGATCAACAGCCTCGTAATATTCCGGATCGAGACGCTGCAACTCTTCGAGCAGCGACGGCAGGCCTTCGCGCCCGAGGCGATTGTTCAACTCCCCGCGTAATGTTTCATCGGCATGCGGAAGATCGTCCATACCTTCGCACAAGGCACGCACATACAGGCCCGAACCTCCGACAGCAATAACCGTATCGTGTTTTTCGAATAAATCGTTCAAAAGATCCAGCGCACGAACTTCATATTCACCGCAGCTGAAATTCTCGCTTATGTCATGGGTAGCGATAAAGTGGTGTTCGACAGCAGCGAGCTGTTCGGCCGACGGTTGAGCAGTGCCTATCGGCAACCCGCGATATATCTGCCGCGAGTCGGTCGATATGACGGGCGCGCCGAACCTCTCGGCGAGACGAATACTCAAGTCCGTCTTGCCGGATCCGGTAGCGCCCACAAGCACTATCAGACGCCTAATACTCATCGTCGTAGTTGTCGTCGCCTTCGAAATCGTTGAAGTCGCCCATCATCTCCTTGAATATCGAGCCTTCATCCGCGCTGACGGCATCTGGATCGTATTGATCCGGTGCAGGGGCATTTTCAAACATCACACGCGGGTATTCAAATCCCTTCTCTGGTTTCTTTGCCCCGGTAAGTTCAAGGTAGAAGGCCCTGTCGGCAAACATGTCGAACAGATATATGAGACGATCGCGATTGTTGTGAATGATCTGACCGAGGGTAATATCGCCCATGGGGGACGTAAACCCGTTCTCTTCACCCATATCCTCAGCCGTATATTCGTGTATCTTTTCCCAACGGTCATCGGCCGTAAAGAACGACGCCATGCAGTTGTCGTACCCGAGCGAATCGAGTATGAACTTGTGGAAATCATACAGAGTCATATCGTACATCACCTCGTAATCGCGTACGAAATTGTCATTCTCATCGCTGAGCATGCGGAATTGGAAAACCATCGACATAATTCAACTGTTTTAACACTACACAAAGGTAAAAATAAATAGTTATCCGGAGCATCGCGCGGCAATAATTTTACATGTTCGGTGTATCGTCATTTTTTCGTAACTTTGCCGCCATGAAAACGGCTGTTGACATATTCACGCGACTCGGCGAGCGTCTTGCCGCATTCGGTGCGGACGAGGTATCGAAAAAAGCTATTGAGCAGGCACAACACGAGAACGGGTGGTTCACCCCTGATGACATGAAATATTCGGTCGAGGCCATACGCGAAGAGATGCTCGATGCCGGCAAACTGCAAACGTGGCTTTCGCGGTACGACTGCTCTCGCAGCCGCCATGCCGATGTGGCCATCATCATGGCAGGCAACATTCCGCTCGTGGGCTTCTACGATCTGCTGTGCGTCATTACAGCCGGCCACAAGGCCCGTGTCAAACCGTCGAACAAGGATCGCGTTCTCATGTCATACATAATCGAACTGCTGCGCGATATTGAACCCGAGATACCGGTATTCGACTACGACCGGAGGCATGTCGACGCCGTCATAGCTACCGGCAGCGACAATGCCAACCGCTACTTCAAGGCCGAATACGCCGGTATTCCGTCGCTGTTGCGCGGCAACCGCCATTCCGTAGCCGTACTCTCGGGACACGAAACGGCAAAGCAGATCGAAGGTCTCAAATCCGACATATTCAGATATTCGGGTCTCGGCTGCCGCAACGTATCGTTGATATTTGTGCCGCGCGGGTATGATTTCCGTCTTCCCGAAGCTGAGGCAAGCGCAAAATACCGCAACAACTACCTGCAAAACAGGGCTGTACTGGCAATGACCGGACGGACATTCGAAGATCACGGAAGCTGCGTCACGGTCGAAAGCGACGAGTTTCCGACAGCTCTCAGCCAGATAAATATTGTCCGTTATGACAATATCGGTGAGGTCGAAGAGTGGCTGCATCGACATGACGATGAACTGCAGTGTGTCGTATCGGAGACAATAGGCCATTCACGCCGTGTCGATTTCGGACGGGCACAACGTCCCGGTCTGGACGACTGTCCCGACGACAAGGATGTCATGGAGTTCCTGCTTGATCTCTGATCTACTTTTTCTTCGAGGAGTAATACGAGGAATCGAGTCCGAGCGTATATCCGCTACGGCCGACCCAGGCCGCGATCATCACCAGTACGGTCAGAGCCGCATTGAACATAAACGGAAAAGTTTCGCCGTTGGCATGCATCACGTCGCGGAAAAAGTCCACAATGAATGGGCAGACCATGACCGACAGGTAATTGACGGCCATAACGAACGAAAGGGCGAGCGTTGCGAGCCGCGGCGGAGCTATGACTGCGGCCTTGTCGTAAATCAATGGCTGCATCACGCCGTAACCGAGACCGGCAAGAACACTTCCGGCAAGCAACAGGTATGGCGACCTGAAGATTCCCACGGCAACAAGTCCAGCTGCAATGGATGCCAACGACACGACATTCACATACGACCTCAATACACTTATGATGTAGTTGATAAAGAAACCCGGCAACATTATGGCCAGGAAAAAGGCAGAGATCATGAAACCGGAGAAAGAGCTGTCGATCTTGTAATCGTCTATCAAGAATGACGCATAGAACGTTATTACCAGCACGCTGTATGTTATGAAGAAATAGAGCAGCATCAGACCGATAAGTTTGCGGCGGTCGATTGCCGTGTGTTTGAGCTGATCGCTGCCGGCAGGTTCCGGTGCGGATTTCTGTCTGTGCAGGAACGGTATCAGGGCCAGCGACACTGCAGGCAGCGTATATACCAGAAACGGCAGATGCCAGTCTCGGGTAGCGAGGTAACCGGTCAGCGAAGTTGCAAGGACAAGCGTCAGATTGTTTATCGCCGAGCTTATGCCGAGCTGCTTCACGCGATAGTCTCCGGTAAAATAGTCGACGACCAGCCCCGTCGATAGCGGAATTACCATGCCGGCTCCCATGCCGAGTATGCAACTGATGACTATAAGCGCCGTCATGCTCCTGGCGAAGAAGCATGCTATACCGCTCAACAGGAATATTACAAGCCCCGTCGTGAGAATACGCAGTTTGTACTTGCCGACCGAGAATCTGCCAGAAAGCAGGACGAACGGGATGATCAGCAACGACGGCAGTGACGTCAGCATCTGAATTTCGAGGTCGCTGGCTTTTGGGAATATGTGGTTGAGATCGCCGAGAATGGGGGAGATGGCGAGTCCCGGCAACGACACCACGGCCGATACCGACCATATGGCCAGCAATACGGCGAGCGATATGGTACCCTTTCCTGTCTTGATTGTCATAGTATTTCTGTTTTTGCAGAAACCGACGCAAGTGTCGTACCAAAACAACGCAGGCGTCGCGAATAACGCGACGCCTGCGGCATATCGATCGATTTATCCTTACTGCACCTTGACGCAACGGATCTGCATGGCATTGGCGCGATACTGGTCCGAAGTAGCGTTGAATGCATTGATTACGGCGCGACTCGTATTCAGATCGAAGAACATGGCATTGGCCTTTGTGGCAGTAGCCGAGCCTGCGGCATTAGTCCAATAGTAGCCGACCCACGGCATCGGAGTATAGGGATACTCGTCCTTGTAGTTCATGTTCGAAAGTATGCCGTCGAAATAGCTGCGGTAACCCGATCCGGGATAGAAATATTTTTGTCCCGATCCGGTATCCGTAAGTTGCCAACCGTACAGCTTCTTCGCCTCGTCGAGATTCATGTTGTCCTCGGCCTCGGCAATGTCCAGAACGGCGAAGTCATTCTTTGCAGGCACACGCCAGCCCTTCGGGCAGGGATCGTACAGACTCTTTTCGCTTCCGGCACCCCACAATGCATCATTACGGCTACCATACAGCCAGTCGCAGTCGTTTTCCGAAGTAGATGTTATGAACGTAGTCGGATGCTTGACCGTATATTCCACCGTTCCGGTCCCGGCCGTCGAAGCTTCGTATGAAACATATACGTACCCGCCGTCAACATTGTAGACCGTTTCGTCCGCATTTCTCGCGCAGTCGTAATATTCTGGACGCAGGAACGGATCCTTGCGGCCCCACTGGTAATAAAGACCATATCCGTCATGTATGGCGTCCGTATCTGTCGATCCGTCAGGATTTGCAAGAGCACCCAAGTTGCGAACCATGAACGTCACGCCGTTGGAATACGTCGCAACTCCGTCTGTCCGCGGATCTTTGCTTGCAGACCATACGTGCCAGCTCCACAGTATGTTGCCCGCATTGTCGTATGCTGCAATCAGCGCATTGCCATCCGTTATGTCGGTTGTCTCATTGCCTTCCTCATCCTTGGCATATCCCATATAGAAGTTAGCATATCCGTCGGCATCAAGATTGATATACCTGAGAAGGTTGTTCTCAGACTGCCATAGAATGCCTATCGAAGAGGTCGCCAATGTTTCGGACGTTTCACCCTTGACCTTGGCATTGAAGCGGTATTTCATGTTCGGTTGAGTCACCACATAGCAGTTAGACTGCGTGCCGTCGGCACTCAGGTCAACAGTAGCATCGACAATATATGCCACCAGCACGGCTCCGGCCGACCCGCCTTTCGGAGAGGTCGCCGAGAGGGTAATATTTGATGTGCGGGCTGCACCTTCGGCTTCTTCGCTCTCTGGAGCCGTTACGGTAACCGTACGCGATGCAAGATCCACTTCGGCGGACCATCCGCCCGTAACCGATGTTACACTGATATTCTTGACATTGACGGCATTGAACTTTACTGTCGTACTTTCACCCCAGTCGTTGACGAATGCACCTGCAACAGGAAACGATACTTTGCACAAATCGTCCTTCTTGCACGACACGGCCGACAGCAGAGCGATGGCAGCAATTGCGAATATCCTGAAAAACTTATTCATAATCCAACGGATTCATTGTTATAAATCCTTGCAAAGATATTAAAAACCTTATAAAAAGCGAATGTCCCGGGTATTTATTTCCACTTGGGAACAATTATTGTCATTGAGTAAACGAAATCAAATCACAATTATTATATGTCGGATAACAAAACAGCCGAGCGGAAAAATCCGGTGGATGCCGGATACCGCATAATCGTAGAAGAGGGAGGGCCGTTCCTGGTATACGGACGGCCTCCATTGGCCGAGCAGTTCATCATGAGCAACGAGATGAACGAAAGCTGGTATTTTCAGGAAGGTCGCCACTTTTCGACCGAGACCGAACCCACGGCCCTGTGCCGTTGCGGTGCATCCCATAACAAGCCATATTGCGACGGTACGCACAAGACGCACGCATGGAGCGGATCGCTTCCCGAAGAGGAGTCCATATCCGAATACGACACCGAAATTGTCGAAGGCCGGACGTTGACCATGACCGACGATCGCAAATATTGCACTTTTGCACGGTTCTGCGAGGCAGCCGGAGGCGTATGGCGCCATCTCGAGCACTCGGACAATCCCGAGTCGCGCCGAATAGCCATACGCGAAACGACATTGTGTCCAGGCGGTCGCCTCACGTCACACGACAACGCTACGGGCGAAGTCTTCGAACCGCACTATGATCCGAGCCTCGGACTTGTCGAGGATCATACGGTCGGGGCGAGCGGAGGATTGTGGGTCCGCGGAGGAATACCCGTACAGCGCAAAGACGGCAAGACCATTGCCGCACGGAACAGGGTGATGCTGTGCCGGTGCGGACAATCGGGCAACATGCCGTATTGCGACGGCACGCACGCGACGCTCAAATGGCGCGACAACCTCGACGGGACACCGGTCGGGGAGACCGTTCCCGAAGAGGTGTATTGACACAATCGTCCACGAACCGATGTCCGCCTGCCGCATTCCGGTGGGCGGACATTTTCCCATATGATTTTGAGTTTTCGGTTTTTTGAATATCTTTGCGGCGACAAACGCACCGCTGTTCAACAACAACGGCCCTACGTATCCGGTCAATGTCAGCGGACAACAACATTAACCGATGAAAAAAGTTCTTGCTTTTTCCTGTTTTCTGATGTTGGGGCTTGCCGCCTCGCAAATCCTTCCCGGAGTATTCGGCGACAGTTACGGGACATTCCGTATGGCTACGAATACCATGCTCTATATCTGCCTTTCGTTCATAATGATCAATGTGGGCCGCGAATTCGAGCTCGACAAATCCAAATGGCGGACATACACGAAAGACTACTTCATAGCCATGGCAACGGCAGCTGCTCCATGGCTTCTCATAGCCTTGTACTACATGTTCGTACTGATGCCGTCGGTATACTGGAGCGACGGCACGGCATGGAAAGAGAACCTGCTGCTCAGCCGTTTTGCCGCTCCGACATCGGCCGGAATACTCTTCACGATGCTGGCGGCACTCAAACTCAAGGAGAGCTGGATATACAAAAAGATACAGGTGCTGGCCATATTCGATGACCTCGACACGATACTGCTCATGATACCGCTGCAGATCATGATGATGGGCATGCGCTGGCAGCTTTTCGCCGTGATCGTGATTGTCGTGGTGCTGCTGTGGTGGGGCTGGAAACGGCTCGAGGCATACGACATGCGCCAAAGCTGGCGGTACATTCTGTTGTATGCTGTTCTCGTATTCGCCGCAACCCAATCAGTCTACATCATATCGAAATATCTCTACGGAGAGCAGGGCAGCATCCACATCGAAGTTCTGCTGCCGGCGTTCGTTCTCGGCATGGTAATGAAGAAACGCCATATCCATACCACAGAAGAGTACAAGGCATCGACCGCCATATCGTTTCTCTTCATGTTCCTTGTGGGCCTTAGCATGCCGCTGTTCATCGGCATAGGCTCTGCTGCCACGGCTTCGGCAGCTTCATTGACGGCGGCCCAGCCAATGATGCCATGGGGGACCATTGCCATGCACGTGGTCATGGTATCGTTCCTGTCGAACTTCGGCAAACTCTTCCCGATGTTCTTCTACCGCGACCGCAAACTCAGCGAACGTCTTGCACTGTCTATCGGCATGTTTACGCGAGGCGAGGTCGGTGCAGGCGTAATATTCATAGCACTCGGGTACAACCTCGGCGGCCCGGCACTTGTCATATCGGTGCTTACGCTGGTACTCAACCTCGTTCTGACCGGCATATTCGTCGTATGGGTCAAGAAACTCGCATTACGGACATATCGTCCAGAAACAGCATAACCCGTGTCAATAAAACAGACAGGCGCCCGCTTTCGAGCGTGCGCCTGTCGTTCTGTAAAACGCGGACTCTATCTGCGTTTGGCCCATGTATTGGCAAGAACCAAAGCCAAAGCAACGACAGCAATTATAGTAAAGGTTATGGCTATCTCGTTAATACCGCACAATCCGTCCACGGCTATCAATATCGCAACGGCGGCACATACCGACGACATTACGGCCCTTAACCGTCCGCGGTAATAGTGCGACCGCTCCTCCTTGCTTGCCGTATTGTAACCGGCAATAAGCCAATCGCCCCAACCGACGGCAATCAACACCGCCAGCAGCGCAAAAATAGCAGCCAGAACGAGATACGTCACCATGTCTATTCCTGTTTTTTGTCGTGCTTGGCAAGTGACTCACGCATCGAGGTATCCGCCATCACGTTTTTCATTCTGTAATAGTCCATGATGCCGAGATTGCCGTTGCGGAATGCTTCGGCCATGGCCAACGGCACTTCTGCCTCGGCCAGAATAACCTTGGCTCGGGCCTCCTGAGCCTTTGCACGGTTCTCCTGCTCGAGAGCAACGGCCATGGCACGACGCTCTTCGGCCTTGGCCTGAGCGATGTTCTTGTCGGCATCGGCCTGATCCATCTGCAGCTGCGCACCGATATTCTTGCCCACATCAATGTCTGCGATATCTATCGAGAGAATTTCGAATGCCGTACCTGCATCAAGGCCCTTCTCCAATACTACGCGCGAAATGAAATCGGGATTCTCGAGGACGCTCTTGTGCGATACGGCCGAACCGATCGACGACACGATGCCCTCGCCGACACGCGCCAGAACGGTCTCTTCACCCGCGCCTCCGACCAGCTGCTTGATGTTCGCACGCACCGTTACGCGGGCCTTGGCAATAAGCTGAATACCGTCCTTGGCCACGGCTGCTACCGGAGGAGTATTGATGACCTTGGGGTTCACCGACATCTGCACGGCCTCAAATACGTCGCGTCCCGCCAGGTCGATGGCCGTAGCCATCTTGAAGTCGAGCATGATGCTCGCTTTCTGGGCCGAAACAAGGGCATGCACCACGTTTGTAACGTTACCACCGGCCAGATAGTGCGCCTCAAGCTCGTTGGGATTGAGATGTAGACCGGCCTTCGTACCCTCGATCATCGAAGAGACTATGACCGAAGGCGGCACCTTTCGCCAGCGCATGAGAATAAGTTGCAGAAGATTGATCTTCACGCCCGACACCAGCGCCGAAAACCACAATCCTACCGGGATGAAGTAGAATACGAGCCACAGCGCAACGAGGACCAGAAAGACCACAAGAGCGATGATTCCGATTTCGAATTCCATAAAACTAATTATTTATTTGGTTGATTTTCTTACAATGACGGTAAAGTTCTCGAAACCGACCACTTCGATTTCGCATTTGGGGTCGATATATGCATCGACCGATTTGGCTTCATAGTTTTCGCCGCCTATTTCGACACGTCCCATGGGCGAAAGGCGCGATACGGTCACACCGCGATCGCCGATTTTCAACTTGCTGTCGGGTTTGTTCATGCTCGATGAGCCGATCTCCTGTTTCAGGGAGAGTCGTTGCCATGTCTTGGCACGCAACGACAGGACGGTCGAGACAAGCGACACCACTATCACAACACCAACCACGACCAGGCCGACAACCATGCCGTAATCACGGAAAGCCATATATATGGCACTGCCGTAACATACGAGAGACAATATGCCGCCGATGGCCGATCCCGTTATAAGGACGAGTTCAGCAACAAGAAACAGTACACCGAGTATGATCAACAGGATAACAAAAAACATAAGGCAGTCATTTTATTGGTTAAAGATAGCCATTTATCGGCATTTATGCAAACAGGCGACCGGTTTTTTGAGCATCACTCACATCTTCAATCACGTAACACGAACCGATTTACGTACAACGGGAAGATAAAAACGCTATCTTTGCGGATGATATTTACAAACATATACCTTACAATCAAAGCCTATGAAAAAATCTTTATTCCTGATTGCGACGTTCGCATTGGCGCTTGCCGGATGCGATAAAGGAGCTACAGACAACACTGATGACGGCAACAAGCCCCCTGTAACACCGACTCTTACGGAAGGCGTAACAGCCGAAGCCTATTATGCAGGCGCATTCGACGAAAATGCCGATCTTGGCAGCTATTGGATCAACTTCTATCCCGACGACAACGAAATGGACGATTTCGGCGAACTTCTCAACGAATCGGGATACATATTCTGCATTTCGTTCAGCGCACCGGTAGCCGAGAATCCCGATCTGGCCGTACTGCCCGACGGTACATATACCGGATCGGAAGAGATTTCCGACATGACGTTCAGAATCAATGACGAGAACGAGTCCTACGTAATCCGCCTTGTAGACGGCTCAACGGTACAGACTGCCGTAACCGGCGGCACGGTCAACCTTACAGTAACCGACGGCATATATCAGATTGAGTGCGACCTCACGCTCGAAGGCGACGAGGCTTACACATATTCATATACCGGCGAGGTTGTCTTCCACAATCGTTCGGCCGAGGGCATGTACACCACACTCAAAGATGACGTATCGATCACGGGACTCAGCCAGGGCTACGTAGAGTTGTTCGGTGAGAGCATGTTCGAAGATGCCGACTCCGAAATGGCCCGCATAGTCCTCGGGGATGACAATTTCGACATATTGACCCTGCTGGGCAAGGGACACGGCGTAGTCATCGACTTCAACATACCAATAGGTTCCGAATCTATTCCCGACGGTCAGTACGAGATACTGCCGAGCGATGCAACATCTATTCCGGCCGGGACACTTGTTCCGGGCATGATCTATTACTCGATGTTCTACGGATGCTGGTATTTCTCCGGTCAGAACGAAGCTGCCCTGTGCGACGGCACTGTCGAGATATCGCATAGCGGAAGCGAGTACCAGCTGTCATTCTCGCTCAAGGACGGATATGGACATACCGTAACCGGCTCATACAACGGAGAGCTTTACGAGTAACATCTTAAACCGATACTAAAGAAGAATGCCAGGCAATGCCTGGCATTCTTCTTTTTACATCCGATGCAACTCATTCAGCGTTGGCACCTGCACCGGTCTCGCCGACGGTTGTACGCAGCGATGAGTCGACAGACTGTATGCTGCGAGCAATCAGTTCGGCGGCCTCCTTCGACTTGAAGTTGTTCACGACGAACAAGCCCGAACCGGTTCGCGATATCTCGCATTCGGGGGCATTCTGTTCAATGATTCGCTTCACCTCGGGAGACAACTCATCCGCACCGGAGATTTCGATATGAAAATGTCTGCTTGCAAGCTGTTCCAGCTCTTCACGGCTGTTGGCATAAGCACCGTCGATCCATGCCGCTACGTCGGCCGAACGGAATCCGAGTCTCTTGACCGTTTCCAGGTCCTTCTCGAGCGCCTCTACCGAAGGATATCCGCCGGCATAATATCGCCATCCGCCATCCGCCGTACGCAAATATGCCACAGGCTGCAGACCCTTGAACTTAGAAACAGGTTGCCGTGCCGAAAATTCACCCAGCTTTATACGAAACATCTCGCCATTCTCGTATACGACACATTCGGGCACCGGGTTTTTCGATGTATATACATATTTCGACGAGAACTTCAACGGTTCATAATCGAGGAAGTATCGACGTTTGAAGTTTAGCTTGTCGAAACGGTAGCGTAATCCGTCCAATGACTTTCGCACCGTAGAAAGAGAGTCGACAGCCTTCGACAATCCGGCAGCCTTTGCGACGGTAATTTCATAATCGACAACATATCTTTTCTGGAAGAAGTAGTCGACAACCGCATCCGACGCATACATGCCATGCATCTGCTCGATGTCGCGCCGCATGTTCTGCAGCTTCTGCTCCGACTCGTCGAGTATGTCGACACGTCCCTGCTTGTCGAAAAGCAGATCGTATAGATAGGTCTTGTTATCGAATACGAATCCCCATACAGTCGCTATGGAGTCGGATATCGTGTTGCACTCACCCTGACGCGTCAGGAACAACGACATCAGACTGTCGGCCGACGATTCGTTTTCGGCAACCGCATACATGTGCTGAACGTTTGCCAGCGAGTCGTAACATGCGGCATAGGCCTTCAGCATGCCGGCGACATCCGATTCACGTTTCTGCGCCCTGCGCAATACTGCATAATCGTCAGCCGACAACTCCTGTGAGAAGTATTTGTTGCGCGTCAGGTCGGCATATTGGACTCCTGGAGCATCTGGAAGAGGTTTCGGGGTAGGATTCGCGCCAGAATCAGGCAACGTACCGTTCGCCATATTGGCGAGAATCCATTCCTGCTCTATGTCGTTTATACGCTGAGCCGTACGGCTGTTCTCTCCTCGCAGAGCATATATTTCGCCCTCCAGGCGCAATATTTCCGTCGAATACTGCTTCCTGTTCGAGTTGCTGTTAAGGAACTCGTGACGTATATCATCGGCAACTCTCTGCAGCGAATCGATACGATGGCGCATCGATGCGTCGTCACGCAACAGCGACATGTACTCCACGTTGCTCTCGAGACCTGCAATGCGGGCCCGAGGCTGCTCCTGCGCCTTTATGGCCAACGGCAGCAACACAAAGCACACCAATATAGAAAAAACACGTTTCATCGCCACCATTTCATGAAGAACAGTTGAATAAATCCGAATATTTCAAGACGGCCGAGCAGCATCAGTACCGTACTTTGCAAACGTACGACCGCAGGCAGGGCCGAATAGTTGTCCATGGTTCCGACATCGCCGAATCCGGGGCCTACATTACCTATGCATGCGATCGGAGCGGTAATGCTCGTTACGAGATCGAGACCGAACAAGGCATTTATTATGGCACCGAGGAAGATCAATGCTATATACGTCACGATAAATATTGCCACGGCATTGAGATGCTCGCTCTCCTGAATGACGCCGTCGACCTTCAGCCTGATTACGGCATTCGGGTGCTGCTGGCGACGCAACCGCGCCATGAACATCTTGCCGAACAACAGTACACGGTCGATCTTGATACCTCCGGCCGTGGATCCGGCGCAGGCGCATACAATCGATGCGAATATCAGCAGCATGACGGCGAATGACGGCCATACGTTGCAATCGGCGGTTGTAAGGCCGGTCGTCGTGATCAGCGACACGAACTGGAAAGTGCCGTGTCGCAACGATGACCACAAGTCGGGATATACACCTGTCACGAACAGGCTGGCTGCAACAAGTATGCTTCCAACGATCAGCGTGGCGAAATAGAATCGCGTCACCTCCGACCTGAATATGTTCTTGGACTTGCCGACAACGGTCGAATAGATCAACCCGAAATGTACGCCCGAGAAGGCCATTGCAAAGATTAAAACCAGCTCGATCATCGGATTGTCGTAATAGGCGATGCTGGCGTTTTTCGTACCGAAACCGCACGTGGCACATGCCGACATGGCGTGGTTCACCGAATCGAACCATCCCATTCCGGCGAGTTTCAGCAGCAGGGTAGTTATGGCCGTAAGTCCTACATATACGACCAGAAGTATCTGCACGACCTGCTGTGTACGATAGCGGTAATTATCCTTGGCCAACGACGACAACTCGACATTCGAAAGTGTCATTTTGGTTTTTCCCAGCGACGGAAGGATGGCAAGGGCGAACATCACTACGCCGATACCGCCCATCCATGCCGTAGCCGAACGCCAGAACATCAGCCCCTTTGGCAGTGCCTCTACATCATTCAATATCGTAGCACCGGTTGTGGTGAATCCCGAGACACTCTCGAACCATGCGTTCAGCATCGAGAATTCGCCGCCCCACATCATATATGGAAATGTTCCGACAAAACAAGCCAGAACCCATGCACCGACCACGATGCAGAATCCCTCCTTGTTGTTTATCTGTTCGGTCTTGGGGACGAACAACATGGGGAATATACCCAACAGGGCCGTCAGCAACGACGAGAGTATGAGCGGATAGAACGACGAATCCATTCCGTCGAGCAACGAAATGACCGCCGACACGAGCATGAATGCCGCCACGTACAGCATCACCACTCCGACATATCTCAATATGACATTGAACCGCATATTCCGTCAGGCCTTGTTCTGTTTCGAGGTATTTATGAGGGTTTCGATATTCTCCTTCAGATCCTGCAGTTCGTCACGGCACTCGGTCTTGACCGTAAAAGGCAGTTTGAACGTAAGGTAATCCGAAAGGCTCTTGTTTATGCCGAGTATCGGGTTCACGCAATATATCGTAATGAAATAGAAGAGCATCAGTACAATCGCAATCATTACCAGCAGCGATATGAGCACCGGTGTAACGGCACGGTAGGCGTTGTGGCTCAACTGTTCGGCACGCGGAGCGAGACGGTTGTACGTAAAGGTCATGTATCCGTTCACCTGATCCCTGATTTTCGATATTTCCGCATCGTATGTGGTATCGTACCATACGGCTCCGGGAACGATATTCAGGCTGTCGGGTTTCGAGGCCAGCAGGCCACCCGTCATTACCCTCAGTTCGGATACCGACGTAGTCAGCGAATCGAGATATGCGTTGCTTTTCGATGTATCGTAAGCCGCGAGCAGCGATGTTTCGAGACGCGAAATGCTGTTCAAACAGAGAGAGTCGTAACGGCTGTCCCGTTCACCGAGAACGGCGATACGCGACACTGCTCTGTCGTGATCCTGCAGCGCAAGCAACATATCCTTGCCCAGCTCCATGTTCCGGCGTGAATTGTTCAGTATGCTTTCCGCATCCGTACTGAGATGCCCCAATTCGAAAAGCGATATCATGCCCGATATAAACAGCAGGGTAACGATGCTTAAGAAACCGATCGTCACTCGCTTGCGGATTCCTTTCATAAAACCATGTTTTTTATCAACACTTTGTATCGCAAATATAAGAATAAATCCCGAATATGAGAAACTCCTGCATTCTGCAACTGATGCTGAGGCTCACTGCTACTCGAGTATTTCCCCGACGGTATCGGCCGCAGGTTCAATGGACTTTATCCGTACGCAACATACGGTATTTATACGGGAGCGGTCGTAACGGCACTTAACCCTTACGTAGTTACCGGTAAATCCGTACATGTATCCTCCATGCATTGTGCTTTCAAACAATACGTTATACTCCTTACCTAAAGTATTCTCGCAGAAGTTGTAGTGCAGCCTGGCGCACAACTCCTCGAGACGTTTCACCCGTTCGGTCGCAACCGAAGCCGGAACCTTGTCGGGCATATCTACGGCCGGTGTACCGGGACGCTCCGAGAATGGGAAAATATGGATGAATGCCGGAGCGAGTTTCTCGAGAAACTCGTACGTCGTCTGAAAATCCGCATCCGTCTCACCCGGGAAACCGACAATAACGTCGATACCGATAAAGGCATCTGGCATCAACGACCGGATCTTTGCAATACGGTCTGCATATTTGGCTGTAGTATAGCGTCGGCGCATGGCTCCCAGGATCTTGTCCGAACCGCTCTGCAACGGAACATGGAAATGATGCTGGAACTTCGGCGACGAAGCGCAGAACTCTATTATCTCGTCCGTCAGCAGATTTGGCTCTATCGACGATATACGGTAACGCTCTATGCCGTCGACATCGTTAAGAGCCCGCAGCAGATCGATGAACTTTTCGCCGGTAGTGCGTCCGAAATCGCCGGTATTCACTCCGGTAATGACTATTTCGCGCTGTCCGGCGGCAGCTATGCGTCGGGCCTGTTCAACGATCTCGGCTATCGGTATGTTGCGGCTCGAACCACGGGCGTAATGTATCGTACAATACGCACACTTGTAATCGCAACCGTCCTGAACCTTGAGGAAGGCACGCGTCCGGTCGTTGCTTGAAAAGGCGGCAAAGAAATTTGTCAACTGCTCGGTTTCGCAACTGTAAACCTGCGGTTTGCCACCGTGGCCGACGAGATCGACCACTCGTTTATATAAATCGCCCTTATCGTTATTGCTCAGCACAATATCCACGCCGTCTATTGCTGCTATTTCGTCCGGTTTCAGCTGAGCATAACACCCCGTAACGGCAATGATGGCCGACGGGTTGCGGCGGTGGAGTTTGCGTATCAGATTGCGGCACTTCTTGTCGGCATGCTCGGTAACCGAACAGCTGTTTATCACGCATATGTCGGCATCGGCGGTCGGAGCTACACGCTCGAATCCGCCAGCCTCGAATTCGCGGGCAAGGGTAGAACTCTCTGAAAAATTGAGTTTGCAACCCAATGTATGGAAACTTACTCTGCGGGACATGAGTTTTGTTGTTTTCGTCAAAAAATCGACAACGAAGGTATAAAAAGTGAATGAAAGTAGGAAAACTTTAAGGATAATAGAATAAAAAAATGTATTTTTACGGGCTTAAATCGAGAATACCGCCAGGATGAATTTCATTCACGACATCATACAATACGGATACCTCTCAAATGCACTCGCTGCCTGCATACTGTCGGGCATATTATGCGGCATTGCAGGCACTTACGTCGTATGTCGCCGTATGGTGTTTCTGAGCGGAGGAATAACCCACGCTTCATTCGGAGGTCTGGGCATAGCCTTCTATCTCGGCACAAACCCCATACTCGGGGCCATGTTGTTCGCCGTGGCATCGTCGCTCGGCATCGAATGGGCAAGCTCGAAAGGCAAGATTCGCGAGGACTCGGCAATCGGCATAATGTGGGGTTTCGGCATGGCAGTAGGTGCACTGTTCATGAGCCTGCGCCCGGGTTATACTTCCGGAGATCTGTCGAGCTATCTGTTCGGAAGCATCATAACCGTAACCGACTCCGACGTCATAGCCCTCGGCATATTGACAGTCGCGATAGTTCTGGGCACGATTCTGTGGCTTAGGCCGGTAATGTACGTCGCATTCGACCGTGAATTTGCAAGCAGCCAGGGCGTACACACCAAAATCGTCTCGTATGCCATGGCGGCGATTCTGGCCGTGACGATCGTCATGTCGATACGCATAATGGGCATAGTTCTGCTCATTTCGTTGCTGACGATGCCCGTAGCGATAGTCAACCTCTTCAGCAAATCGTACGCAAGAATCACATTATGGTCGGCCATAACGGCCTCGGTGTCAAGCGTTTCCGGCGTCGTTGCGAGCTACTATCTCGAAGTTCCTTCGGGTGCCGCCATAATATTTATACTCACAATTACGCTTATTATAGCAAAGTGTTATCTTTGCATAACGAAAGTCAGGAAAAAGGCCGATGAAAACCATACATAAACTTGTCCTCAAGGCATATCTGGGCCCGATGCTCATGACATTCTTCATCGTCATATTCGTGCTGATGATGAATTTCGTGTGGCGTTACATCGACGAGCTTGTCGGCAAGGGTCTCGACGCCATGGTCATCATCGAGCTGCTCTGTTACGCCACGGTCAACATGATTACGATGGGATTGCCGCTTGCCATGCTTCTGGCAGCCATAATGACCATGGGCAACCTCGGCGAAAACTACGAGTTGCTTGCCATGAAATCGGCCGGCATGTCGCTTCCGAGAATACTCAAGCCGCTCATAATCGTCGTCGGGTTGATATCCATAAGCGGCTTTTTCATCATCAACGACCTCGTACCGTACTGCAACCGCAAGATGTACAGTATCATATACGACATCCGGCAGCAGAAACAGACGCTCGAGTTTCAGGACGGACTCTTCTTCACCGGTATCGAGAACATGAGCATCCGCGTCGAAAAGCAGGACCCCAAGACGCATCTGCTTCGCGGCATTCTCATCTACGACAACCGCAACATCAACGGCAACATGACCACGACGGTGGCCGATTCGGGATACATACGTCTCTCGGACAACAAGAAGTTTCTGCTCGTAACGCTCTATCACGGTGAAACATACGAACAGACCCGAAACAATCAGTGGTACAAGAAGAGCGCCCTGCGCCACCACACGTTCGACCGGCAGGACGGTACCATACCGATGTCAGGATTCGATTTCGAGCGCAGCGACGCGAGTGCGTTCGGCGGCAGCAGCCAGACCCGCAACATAACGGAGTTGCAACACGCCATCGACTCGCTCGACATCCTCGTAAACAACGCCACGACAAGCTCCTATGAACCTCTGCTCAAGCAACAGATATTCCAGAAGGACGAGAATATCCTTGCCCGTCCGGGTGATTCGCTATATGTGGACCGAAGCGACTATCGCGCCATGCTGGCCACAGACTCGATACCCGATCTCGGCATGCGCGACAAGAACAGCATCTGGAAATCGGCGCGCAATGCAGCCAAGAGCTCCCGCAACATGTTCGCCTTCGACGAATCGACGGCCAAGGAGGCGCTCAACCAGCTGTACCGAAGCAAGAACGAATGGCATCGCAAACTTGCGTTCCCCGTTTCGATCATGATATTCTTCCTGATCGGGGCACCGCTCGGGGCGATCATCCGCAAGGGAGGTCTCGGAATGCCGATAGTCGTCTCGGTCATATTCTTCGTCATATACTACATCATAAGTATATCGGGCGAGAAGATGGCACGCGAGGGTGACTGGAGCTCGCTTCTGGGCATGTGGATATCATCCATAATACTTGCTCCGGTAGCCGTCTACCTGACCTACAAGGCAACCAACGACTCGGCACTGCTCGATGTCGACTGGTATGTCGGCAAATACAAATATTACAAGGAAAAGTTTATAGCCCGCCTGCCCCGGAAGTGGCAAGAGAGACTAAACAAGGAAAAGAAATGATTATGAACGCCAAGGATCTGCGCATAGTTTTCATGGGCACGCCCGAATTTGCCGTGCCGTCGCTTACGGCTCTGGTCGAGAACGGATACAACGTCGTCGCCGTGGTGACGACACCGGACAAGCCGGCCGGCCGTGGACTGAAGATGCACGAAAGCGAGGTAAAGCAGGCCGCCGTGAAATTCGGGTTGCCGATACTGCAACCGGTAAAACTGAAGGATCCTGAGTTTGTCGAATCCATGAAGGCGCTGCGGCCCGATCTCGGAATAGTCATAGCGTTCCGCATGCTGCCCGAGATAATATGGGCCATGCCTACGTTCGGAACGTTCAACCTGCACGCATCGCTGCTGCCTCAATACCGAGGGGCCGCCCCGATAAACTGGGCCATCATCAACGGCGAAAAGGAGACGGGCGTGACCACCTTCATGCTCAATCGCGAGATAGACAAGGGCGGCATAATCGGCCAGATACACGAACCGATAAACGATGATGATACGGTCGGCACGCTGTACGACCGTCTCATGATGATCGGCACAGGTCTCGTCCTCGACACCGTGAACAGGATTGCGGCAGGGGATATCAACCCCGTGGAGCAGCAGAACATCGACGAAAGTACGCTCAAGCCTGCACCCAAGATATTCAAGGAGGACTGCCGTATTGAGTGGAACCGGGAAGGGCGTCGAATAGTCGATTTCATTCGCGGTCTGTCTCCATATCCGGCTGCATGGACCGAATTTCATTCGGCTGACGGTTCAGCGCCTCTTGCCGTAAAGATCTACTCGGTGCGCTTCATGCCCGGCAATAACGACGGGACGGCTCCCGGAACATTGTCGAGCGACGGCAAAAGCTACATACGCATATCGTGTGCGGATGGCAGCATAGATATATCGGAGCTTCAGATAGCAGGCAAGAAACGCATGTCTGTCAAGGAGTTGCTTCTCGGGTTCCGCAATATATACAAATATAAGTGCAGCCTGCAATGATTTACAACAACGACAATGTGCGACGTCAGGATCGTCTGCTGCCGCACGACAGAGCCGTGCAGCTGCTTACCGAGGGAGAGTTCGGCATTCTGTCGATGCAGGCCGAAGAGGGCGGAGGTTACGGCGTCCCGGTAAATTTCGTATGGGACGGCAGTGACCGCATCTACATACACTGCGCTCCCGAAGGTCGCAAGTTGCGATGCCTGACACATTGCGACAGGGTGTCGTTCTGTGTCATCGGCCACACACGTCCCATTCCCAAAATGTTCACAACGGAGTACGAAAGCATCATTCTCTCTTGCCGGGCAGCCATTGGTCTGACGGAAGCGGAGCGCATGTCCGCCCTCGAGGCCATCATCGACAAATATTCGCCAGCAAACAAGGCTGTCGGACTCAAGTACGCCGAAAAGTCGTTTCACCGCACCGAGATCATCCGGTTGACGATCGAAGAGTGGAGCGGCAAAAGCAAGTCGCTCGGCCGCAGGCAATAATCAATCTACAGACTCTTTACTGTCTCCTTATCGTGTTCGGCCGGTGCTGTGACATCGCGCCACGACTTCACGCAGAAGTACCAGTCGTAACAACGCTCGCCATCCTTTTTACGGCCCTCCATATTGCGGTCAGCCTCGGCATGCGAATCCGTGGCCGGTACGATGATGTCGTCACCGGGCCTCCAGTCGGCCGGCAAGGCAACACCATATCGATCTACGGCCTGCAGTCCCTGCAGCGTCCGCTTTATCTCGTCGAAATTACGACCCAACGTAGGCGGATAATAGATGATGGCCCGCACGATTGCGGCCGGATCGATAAAAAATACGGCACGTACGGCCTTTGTCGAGCTGACCGACTGCGAGACCATACCGTACTTGCGGGCGATCTCCATCGTCGGGTCGGCCACGAGCGGGAACCGCACATCGACATTACGCAATCCCTTGAATTCGATCTTCTCACGAATGGAACGCAACCATGCGATATGGCTGGCGACATTGCCTACCGACAGCCCCACAAGTGCACAGTTCATCTTTTCCAGTTCCGGCCGCAGCTTCTCGAACATCATGAATTCGGTTGTGCACACCGGTGTGAAATCCGAAGGGTGGCTGAACAGAATCACCCATTTACCTTTGTAGTCGGACGGGAACATCATAGTTCCCTGCGTTGTCTCGGCAGTAAACTCCGGAGCGCGTTCGCCTATGAGAGGCATGTGTAAAGTTTCATTCTCCATAACGAGCATATATTTGTTATCTGTTCACAATGCAAAATCGATACCCGCATAATGGAAAATGCGCAAAAAAAGGCGTTCCGAATATCCGGAACGCCTTTTACCTGAATACATCGGGAGTCAGACCTTGTGGATGATCTCTCCTCCGTGTTTGATAGCCTCTTCGTTGGCCGGCAACATCTTCCATGCACGCTCGGGCAGCGACTTCTTGAGTCCGGCCATGACATTGTCCATGCTTACGACGGGACACACCTTGAGGTAACCGCCCAGAATCATCGTATTGAACAGACGTGCATTGCCCATCCTTGCGCACTCCTCGGTCGCATTGATCGTATAGACATGTATGTCCTTGCGCACTGGATGGCGCGTAATACCGTTCACGTCATAGATAAGCGTACCACCCGGTTTTACCAGAGGTTCGAACTTGTCCATCGACTGCTGGTTGAGAATGATGGCCGTATCGTACTCGTGCGCTATGGGCGATGAAATGCGCTTGTCCGAAAGGATAACGGTAACGTTGGCCGTACCACCACGCATCTCGGGGCCGTACGAAGGCATCCACGTAACCTCGTAATCCTGCATGACACCGGCATAGGCCAGGATCTTACCCATCGAAAGGACTCCCTGTCCTCCGAAACCCGCTATAATTAAAGTCTCTTTCATAACTTTATCTCCTTTCGATTAAATATCCTTCACGTCGCCGAGCGGATAGAACGGCAGCATGTTCTGTTCGAGCCACTCGTTTGCCTGTACGGGCGACATCTTCCAGCCGCTGTTGCAGGTCGAGACAACCTCCACCATCGAAAATCCCTTTCCGGCAAGCGAGTTCTCGAAAGCCTTGCGAATCGCACGCTTGCATTTGCGCACGTTGGCAGGCGTATGCACGCTCTGGCGTGTGATGTAGCAAACGCCGTCGAGATGTGCGAGCATGTCGGCAATCTTGTACGGATATCCGTTCAGACGCGGGTCGCGGCCATACGGAGTCGTCGCCGTCTTCATGCCGAGCAGGGTAGTCGGGGCCATCTGGCCTCCGGTCATGCCGTAAATCGCATTGTTGATATATATGGCAACGATATTTTCACCACGTGCAGCCGCATGTATCGTCTCGCAAGTACCAATGGCCGACAAGTCACCGTCGCCCTGATACGTAAAGACCATCTTGTCGGGATGCAGGCGTTTGATGGCCGTTGCTACGGCGCATGCGCGTCCGTGTGCGGCCTCGGCCCAGTCGATATCGATATAATTGTATGCAAAGACAGCGCATCCCACGGGACTTATACCGATAGTCTTCGACTGCAGGCCCATCTCCTCGATAACCTCTGCGATTAATTTGTGTACCGTGCCGTGACTGCATCCCGGGCAGTAGTGCATGACGTTGTCCAGCATGAGTTTGGACTTGGCGTACACTATGTTTTCCTGTTTCAATTCTACTTCGCCCATGACTATCCTCTGTTTATGATTTTATCTTTCAAAGCCTGAAGGACCTCATCGGGAGTGAACAACGATCCTCCCTGACGTCCGTAATGTTCAACGGGAACGGCTCCGTTCACCGCAAGTTTCACGTCCTGAACCATCTGTCCGGCATTTAGTTCGGCGCTGAGGAAACCCTTCACGCGCGTTGCCAGCTCGGCAATAACCTTGGTCGGGAACGGATAGAGGGTAATCGGGCGCAGCAGGCCGACCTTCAGACCTTCGTTGCGGGCCAGCTCGACGGTTGCCGAACATATACGTGCCGACGAACCGAATGCCACGATCACGTAGTCGGCATCATCGCACTCGATGGCCTCGTATCGCACTTCATTCTCCTCCATGGCCTTGTATTTGGCCTGCAGGCGCAAGTTGATCTTCTCCATCTCCTCCGAGCGAAGTTCGAGCGAGGTTACCACATTGCGCGGACGGTCGGGGGTCTTTCCGAAGATCGCCCAACTCTTGCACTCCTCTTCTATTTCGGCCTCGGTTCTGCGGGGACGTTGCGGCGAAAGCGTAACCTTCTCCATCATCTGACCTATGGCACCGTCGGCCAGTATCATGGCCGGATTGCGGTACTTGAACGCCAGATCAAAGGCGTCGGCCACAAAATCGTGCATCTCCTGCACCGAATTGGGGGCCAGTACAATCAGATGGAAGTCGCCGTGCGCACCTCCCTTGCAGGCCTGGAAATAGTCGCCCTGCGACGGCTGAATGGTTCCGAGTCCCGGACCGCCGCGCTGGCAGTTGACTATCAAGCACGGCAACTCTGCTCCGGCAAGATAACTCATGCCTTCGCTCATCAGGCTGACGCCGGGGCTCGACGACGAAGTCATCACACGTTTTCCCGTAGCGGCACCGCCGTACAACATGTTCACCGACGCGATCTCCGACTCGGCCTGAAGCACGACCATACCCGTAGTCTCCCAGGGCTTGAGCTCCATCAGGGTCTCCATCACCTCCGACTGCGGAGTAATGGGGTAGCCGAAGTAACCGTCGCAACCGTAACGAATGGCAGCATGAGCTATCACCTCGTTACCTTTCATCAGTTTTACCTCTTTCTCTGCCATAGTTATTCGAATTTTTGACGATATACCGTTATACAACTGTCGGGGCATATTATGCCGCAGGAAGCGCACCCGATACATGCATCGGGGTTGGCCATCTCGGCGACGGGATAGCCCTTGCTGTTAACGAAAGTCGATAGTGCGAGAACGTCGCACGGACACGACGCCACGCAGACACCGCAACCCTTGCAGCGCTCCTTATCGACAACTATTCTACCTTTTATTTTCGCCATTGCGTTAAAGTTTTAATGCATTGTACAAATATAGCAAAAAATTCATCATTCCAAACACCTTTTTCATCTTTCCGCTATTGGCCGACGACTTTTTCGTCGGCGTTTTTTGCGTATTCCGACGGGGATATGCCATATTTCTGTTTGAAACACTGTGCAAAATAGGAGTTGTTCGTAAAACCTACCATGTACATGACTTCAGATACGGTCAGTTTGTTCCTGGCAAGAAAGAGAGCCGCCTTCTTGAGGCGTATGTCACGGATGAACTCGACGGTCGTCAGGCCGGTCAACTGCTTGATCTTGCGATACACCTGCTTCGACCCGTAACCGGATTTGTCAGACAAGGCCGAAGCGTTAAGGTCGGGATTGGATATATCGTCCTCGACAATCCCCATGATACGCTGCAGGAAGCGTTCGTCGGACGATGCCGGTTCAACGTCCTGTCGCGGCGTTATGATGCTTTGCTCCGCAGCCTTGCGCCGATCGTTTTCATGCTTTACGAGCAACTGGACGATACGGCTCTTCAGATAATTCACATTAAACGGTTTGGATATGAACGCATCGGCAAACTCAAAGGCGTTTATCTCCGTCCGACGGTCCGATTTGCCCGTAAGTACGATTATCGGAATCAATGCTGTACGGACATTTCCGCGTATGCGCCGACACAACTCCAGGCCGTCGATCTCCGGCATCACCAGATCGGTTACGATTATGTCCGGAAGTTTTGCGGCCAGCACGCCGAGCGCTTCATGACCATCGGCGGCAGTCACCACATCGAAATCCGACGACAGGGCCTCCCTGACAAAGTCGCGTATGTCTCGGCTGTCCTCCACAAACAACACTTCCGGTCTGCGATCATACGGCCATTCACTCTCAGTAAGCCGTACGGCTGCTGCATCCTCCGAATCCTGCACTACAAACGTTCCGCGCTTTTCGGTCGACAACACGACCGAGACCACTGTACCGCGCCCCAACTCCGACGACAAAGTCACCGTACCGCCATGCTGTTCCACGAACTGCCTGACCAGATAGAGACCTATGCCCGTACCGTTACGGTTCATGCCGCGGTTCGTACGGGCCGTGTAGTATTTGTCGAAGATGTTCGGGATCTCGTCAGTAGCCATACCCACGCCGTTATCCTCGACACGCACCTCGATCGACAGTATATCGGCATCCTGTTCCAGGATTTTTACCGATACCGCAATACGGCCACCCTCCGGGGTAAATTTAACGGCATTGGAGATAATATTTGTAAATACCGACTCCATACGGGGATGGTCCCACATGAATGCATAGGGAATCTCGTCGGCATCGAAATGCGCATCGATGTTCTTGCGGAGAAACTCCTTGTCGAACTGTTCGAAGCATGCCCTGACGAAATCCACCGCCAGCGTCCGTGTCGGCACGAAGAGGGGTTCCGAATTGTTGCCGTTGAGTTCAACCATACGGTTTATCAGAGCATGTATCCTGTCCACATTTCGGCGTATGGCGCCGAGTTCGGCCGAACCGGCGGCATCGCCGCCCTGCATCTGCATGGACTGTACCCGATTTATGATGAGCGTAAGGGGCGTTTTGAACTCGTGGGCGATATTCGACATGAAATCGAGCTTCATGTCGGCAAACCGGACGACCTCGGCCTGTCTTGCCCGCTCTATGCTTCTGCGATGGCGCGCCCTCAACATCAACCACACGACGCACATCAACAATATTGCAGCGAAAGCATACGCGGCAACAGCCGGTCCGCTGCGATACCATACCGGTTTCACCCGTATGTCCAGTGTGGCAGCCGTTCCTTCGCGACTTCCATCCGTAGCCAGCCGATACACCTCGAAACGGTATTTACCAGCCGGCACTCCGATAAATGTAACCTTGTTGTCCGCATTGTCGAGCATCTGCCACGTATCGTCCAGCCCGGCAAGGCGATATGCGTAACGGGCCTTTACCGGCAACATGAAACTGAACTGCGAGAAAGCTATCGAGAATGTATTCTGATCATGCGAAAGCGTAACGGAATGCTGAGCCGAGAGCGATGAACGCAATACGGTATTGCCGTCGTAGGAGGCACCGACCATCACTGGCGCATTGTCGAGAAAGAAGTCCGTAATGGTCAATTCAGAGGCCGTGTCACCGACATCCCTTGCCGACGGATCGAGTTCGACGAACCCGTCCGTAGTTCCGAGCAACAATTTTCCGGTCTCCGCATCATAAGCCGCGCAATTAAGGTCATAACCCGACACGAGATAATTCGTTCGATTGCCGCTCGCGGCATCTATGCGGGCGACGCCTTCAGGCGAATCGAGCCACACGTCGTTGCCGTATACGGAGACAAAACGGGTGCCGTTAGAATTTGCCGCAACAAGTTCTGCGCTCGCCACTGATACATCGAAACGCATAAGGCCGCGATCCGTTGCCAACCAGAGATTTCCGCTTTCATCATTTCCGACAGCATTGACATATATGCCGTCGAGTTGCGGCAGACGGTCGAACGTCTCACCACCATCGTCGCTCATAACGGCTCCTGCATCGGCGATTCCGACAAACAGCGAACCGTGTGCCGCCGATACGGCACTTATTATATTTCCGGGAAAAGCGCCTCCCGATCCGTCGGCGTTACGTCCGTAATGTCTGTCTGCGACATATGTTCCCGTTCCGCCGGCGGACAAGCGGCTCTTGTCGATGACGAACAATCCTCCATCATAGGTACCGAGCCACAGATTGCCGTTGCCATCCTCCTCGACGGAATACATCCAGTTCGAGCTGTACGCATGCGTCGGCTCCTCGATAACATACCTGCCGACCTTTCCTGTCGCGTAATCATAACCGTTTAGCCCGCCATCGGTCGCTATCCACAACGTGCTGCCGTCATCATGCATGTCCCTGACCTTGTTGTGCGACAACCGTTTCGATTCGGCGCCCTTGTCGGCCCGCAGCCAGATGCTGCCGCCATTGGTCGTATCGTATCCTATCAGTCCGCCGAAACCTCCGAGCCACAATATACCGCGGCCGTCACGGCACATCGACATGATATCGTTGCCGTCGGTCGAACCGGTAATATCCCTTATGTCCCGGAATCCGTATGCTCTGTTTGCGAGCATGGCCGAGACGCCGCCGTCGGTTCCGAGCCATACATTGCCAGTACGGTCGTTGTAGACACTCCAGACGACGTCGTTGGCAATCGAGTGCGGGTTACCGACCTCATGGCCGTATTTCGAAAACGTACCGTCAGCAGCCATAACGTAGAGCCCGTTGTCGGTACCGATCCACAAAGCCCCGTCGGCATCGTAATGGAACGATTTGACAGGATTATTGTCGAGATAATGTCTTGATGAATCGCCGGCAATGTCGAATTCCACAAGTCCGCCTTCGGTACCGAGCCACATCGTACCGCGATGCCGGCTGTTACCGGCAATGGCAAGGACCATGTTGTTCGGGTATCGTGACGCATACGGCAGCTTCATGACATCGAACTTTCCGCCGCCTTCGTAACGGTATATGTAATTGTATGAGCCGAAATAGAGCCGTCCGTCAATAACGGCACTGCTCGAGACATGCTCTGACGGCAGGCCCGATTCATGACCATACCTTACCGTTGCTCCCGTACCGAGATCGATGCACAACAATCCGGTAGTTGTGCCGACCCAAAGCATGCCGTCATCGGCAAGCAGTGACTTGACATGAAGTCCATCGGCACTCTCCAGAGCTGAGAACCGGTCCGACATACGGTCATACAGATATATGCCGTCGTCGGAGGCAACGTATATCGTTCCGTTTGGCAGCTTGCACAGCGCATTGATACGCAAACGCCCCTGCGGGAGATCGTCCGACTGGCGCAATGCGTAATGCCTGTACCGGTAGCCGTCATAACGCACCATTCCGTTGTCGGTTCCGAACCACAGGTATCCAGTATCGTCCTGACAAAGCGCATATACCTTTGGATGCAATCCGTCCATGACGGTTATGTTCTCGAAATTGCGTGCGACATCCTTTCCGGAAGCATATCCCGAAAATATAGACATCAGCATCATGGCCGACAATATCCAGACCACATGTTTATGCATCGGATTGGGCAGAGTATCTACAAATATACTAAAATATGAATGCCGGGCAAAACCGCAGACAAAATTTCCGACTGGCATTTTTCAAAAAAACAGTTTGCCGCCTGTTCAGAAGGGATAAAAATTGAATCCGGCAGGCCGCAGTTTATCAAAAATCAGCCTAATGTCCAAAATACGGTAACGATTGTCCGTTTTGTAGCAATCGTGTATAAAGTCGTTTCATAATTTTGTAACAACCTAAAACACACCTGAAGCCTATGAAATGACATTACACACCTCGAGACGGGAGCCATGCCATGCATGACCTACGTCACACGCAATCAATCAACCATAACCATCAACACTCCCGGACGGTTTTGTTGCCGTTTGGGACAACCACACCTACTTATACCATAATATGAAACGACTTAAACTTCTGACGGTGTTCGTTGCTGCGACAGCCATGTTGGCTTTCGCATGCACCGCATCACTTTACGCCCAAACGGCCGAAAGGCGCGTAACGGGCGTTGTCGTCGACGAAAACTCCGTGCCGCTGATGGGCGTCACGGTCTATGTCGACGGCACGACGGTCGGAGTCTCGACCGACATCGACGGGCGATACAGCATTACGCTGCCCGAAGGCCATGACGAGCTCGTATTCTCGTACATCGGCTACGATACGCAAACGATTCCCGTATCCGGACGTACGGCTCTGGATGTAACGATGAAACCCGATACCGAGTTGATAAACGAAGTTGTGGTCATCGGTTACGGAACGGCCCGCAAGGGAGACCTTACCGGAGCAGTGTCGACTGTCAGCGACAAGGATTTCAACGAAGGACTCATCTCGTCGCCGGAGCAGCTCATCAACGGCAAGATCGCCGGTGTGCAGATCATGCAGTCGAGCGGTTCGCCCAACTCGGGAAGCACCATCCGCATCCGCGGCGGGGCGTCGCTCAACGCATCGAACGACCCGTTGATTGTCCTCGACGGCGTACCCCTTGAGATCGGCGGCATTAGCGGCAACAGCAACAACTTCCTGAGTCTTATCAATCCAAACGATATCGAATCGATGACCGTACTCAAGGATGCATCGTCCACGGCCATCTACGGTTCGCGTGCTTCGAACGGCGTCATCATCATCACCACGAAGAAGGGATCGGGCAATGACAAGCTGAAGATTTCGTTCTCGACGACCAACTCGCTGCAAACGCGCACGAAAGTAGCAGACATGCTGTCGGCCGACGAGTTTGTCGACGTAATCAACAGCCGCGGCAGCGAAGCACAGAAGGCGTTGCTCGGAGATACACGCACCGACTGGAACGACGAAATATACAAGACGGCATTCGGAACCGACAACAACCTGAGTGTCGCAGGCCGTTTCACCGAGAACTTCCCGTTCCGCTTCTCGGCCGGATACTACAATCAGGACGGTATCCTCCGCACGGACAATGCCGAGCGCTGGACCGGTTCGATTTCGTTGTCGCCGTCGTTCTTCAAGGATTATCTCAAGTTCAACATAAGCGTTAAGGGTGCCCTCAACAACAACCGTTTCGCACAGACCGATGCCGTATGGGGCGGAGCCGCCTACAATCCGACCATACCCGTATATTCGGGCAACGACGCATTCGGAGGCTATACCGAAGGAGTCGATGCCGGAGGCACGCCTGTCATCGCAGCTCTTGCCAACCCCGTAGCGCTGCTCGACCAGTTCAACTCGACCAGCAGGGTGTACCGCGTAATCGGTAACTTCGACGTCGACTACAAGATGCACTTCCTGCCGGATCTACGGTTCCACGCCACATTGGGATACGACTATGCCGACGGTCGCGGAAAAGTGTATGTACCCAAGGAGGCATTCCAGTTCTATACCACCAATGGCCGCAACTACTCATACGGACCGGAGGAGAAACACAACCGCCTGCTCACCACATACCTCAACTACAACAAGCATGTGGCATCGATCAAGAGCACGTTCGACGTGACGGTCGGATACGACTACCAGGCATGGAAGGACACGAGCCCCGAATACTATGAATATACGGATACGGGCGAAATATACACCACCTCGCCGGCCACATATCAGGAACATGTGCTGCTGTCGTTCTACGGGCGTCTCAACTACACGTACGACGACCGTTACATGCTGACGGCAACCATACGCCGCGACGGTACATCGCGTTTCTCTAAAGAGAACCGCTGGGGCACGTTCCCGTCGGTAGCCGTGGCATGGCGCATATCCAACGAATCGTTCCTGCGCGACAGCCGCACGGTCAGCAATCTCAAGCTGCGTGCATCGTTTGGTGTCACCGGCCAGCAGGACAACATCGGCAACTACTCGTACATTCCCACATACACGCTCAGCCAGCCCGGAGCGCAATACATTTTCGGCGGTGTTCCCGTCAACACGTATCGCCCCGAGGCGTACATGCCCAACCTGAAGTGGGAGAGCACGCAGTCATGGAACGTCGGTCTCGATTTCGGATTCTTCAACAACCGTCTGTCGGGAAGCATCGACTACTATACCCGCCGCACAAAAGATCTTCTGGCATCGGTACCGGCGCCTGCGGGCAGCAACTTCGACAAGACGGTCATGACCAATGTCGGCAACATCGACAGCGAAGGCGTCGAGCTGACAATCAACGCCGTACCTGTAGACACCGAAGACTGGACATGGAACATCGGGTTCAACGCTTCATGGCAGCGCAGCAGGATCACCAACCTTTCGCTCAACAAGCGCGAAGACGAGGTGGTATCGACGCCGGCCGGAACATGGATCGACGACTACTATTTCCAGACCTTCACCGAGGGGCAGACTCCCTACGCCTTCTACGTCTACAAACAGCTCTACGACGAGAGCGGCAAGCCGCTTGAGGGTCGTTATGCCGACATCGACGGCGACGGTCAGGCCGACCGTTATTTCTATCACTCACCAGCACCTGACTACATACTCGGATTCACGACATCGATACGCTGGAAGAAACTGACGCTCTCGACGAGCCTGCGCGCCAATATCGGCAACTACGTCTACAACGGCATGGCCATGAATACCGGAGCATTCAACACGGTGTCGTACAACGCATACCAGCTCAACAATCTCAACCGCAGCTATCTGAAGACCGGATTCACCAGCCGCCAGTATCTGTCGGACTACTATGTCGAGAATGCGTCGTTCCTGAAGATGGACAACCTCATACTGACATACAACATCGGCAACATAGCCAAATGGTGCCGCATGAACGTGTCGGCAATGGTTCAGAACGTATTTACCATTACGAAGTATTCGGGCGTGGACCCCGAAGTGCCTGGAGGCATGGACAGCTCGTTCTATCCGCGCCCGCGCATCTATTCGTTATCGGTCGGATTCGAATTTTAACAACGTAAGATCATGAAAAACACAATATTCAACATCATGGTTGCGGCGTGTGCGCTGATGCTCGCGTCGTGCGTAAACGATCTCGACGTCTATCCCAAGACCACGCCCCCGGCTAAGGATGTCTACACGTCGGTCGAGAACTACAATGCGGTGCTTGCCAAGTGCTATGCATCGTTCGTGATAGCGGGGCAGGAACTCGGCGGCGGCAATGCCGACCTTTCGAGCAACAGCGGCTACGACTACATGCGCTGCTACATCAACATGCAGGAGGTGCCGACAGAGGAGTGCGCCTACACGTGGATCGAAAGCAACAAGATGACCGGACTAACCTACATGTCATGGGATGCCGATGACGCCTGGGTGGCCGATACCTATTACCGCATATACTACACCATATCGCTCTGCAACGAGTTTCTGCGCAATGCGTCGGACGAGGCTCTGTCGCGTTTCAGCGACGAGGAGCAGCAGACACTGCGCCGTTACCGTGCCGAGGCACGTTTCCTGCGTGCGCTGGCATACTACCATGCCATGGACCTCTACGGCAATATTCCGTTTGTCACCGAGAAAGACACCGTAGGCACATACACGCCGCCGCGCCATACACGCGCTCAGATCTTCGAATACATCGAGAGTGAACTCACAACGATCGAGGAGGAGTTGTCCGAACCGTCCGCATGCGAATACGGACGTGCATCGCAGGGAGCCGCATGGGCATTGCTGGCCCGCATGTACCTCAATGCCGAGGTATATACGTCGACGCCACGTTATACCGACTGCATCACATACTGCAACAAGATCATAGGCGCAGGCTACTCGCTCGAACCGGATTACGCCAAACTCTTCAATGCCGACAACGACAAGCGCACCAACGAGATCATCTTCCCGCTCGTTGTAGACAGCCGCTATACGGTATCGTGGGGCGCAACCACGTACATCGTCTGCGGTCTGGCCGGCGACAACGACTCGACACAGAATCCGTCCGATTACGGCGTAACGAGCGGCTGGGGCATGTTCCGCGTACGCGGCGAACTGCCCATGAAGTTCGGATACACCGAAGGCACCGTATCGGTACCCGACAAACGCGCCATGTTCCATACAGACGGTCAGTCGCTGATGTTCTCGTCGTCGCTCGACGACAAGAAGAACGGATACTTCGCCACCAAATGGAGCAACCTCAAGGACGACGGTACGCAGGCATCGAATACCGCTTCGTACGGCGTCGACACCGATTTCCCGATGTTTCGTCTGGCAGACGTATATCTGATGTTGGCCGAAAGCGTCGTGCGCGGCGGAACGGGAGCCACAACGGACGAGGCGTTGGGATACGTCAATCTGGTGCGTCAGCGCGCATACGGCGACAACTCTGGCGACATTACTGCCGACGAGATGACCGTAGACTTCTTCCTCGACGAGCGTGCACGCGAACTCTACTGGGAGTGCGTACGCCGCACCGACCTCATACGCTTCGGCAAGTTCACCTCCGATGCGTACGTATGGCAGTGGAAGGGCAACTCGATCGACGGCCGCGGTGTGGACAGCAAATACAACCTCTATCCCATCCCTTCGACCGAAATATCGGCCAATCCAAACCTCTACAATGAAAATTATTAATAACTTCACCCTATGAAAATCATCATCAAATCGATAATATTCCTTGCCGCGGCGATCGTCATGGGCGCCTGCGCCAAGGACGGCGAGACGATCTACGTATCGAACCCCGACGGCGGCGTAACGCTCGGCGGCGGCAAGGACGTGGTCCTCGACATCGACGCCCCGACCGAACTGGCCGCCACCTTCTACTGGAGCGATATCACGGTATCGGTAAGCAACCCGACGGTAGGCGTTACCGACGATTTCGTCACGAACAACCTGCAGTTTTCGGCCGACGAGGACTTCTCGACCGTACGCGAAGTGCTCATGAACGACGGAGCCCGCACGGTACAATACACCCACCTCGAATTCAACGGTATAGTGACGCGTGCCGGTCTGACTCCCGGCGTGTCGCAACCACTGTACGTACGTCTGAAATCATCGTTCGGTGACAACGTCGAACCCTATTACAGCAACGTCATCTCGTTCAACGTCACCCCGTACAGCGTCGACATGAGCCAGTGCCTGATGCGTGGCACCGACGGGGCAACGGTCTATGCCGTGCTCTATTCCGAGCAGCAGGACGGCAACTACGAGGGATTTCTCTCTCTTGCCGACAATGACGGCAACGGCGACGGATGGGCCAATTTTTACTTCGTCGAGGGCGACGGCACCGTATGGGGCAACGCCGGGACGGACAACAACCCATTCCCGCTGACCACCGACGCAACCATGTGGAACTGCTGGACGGTAGGGTATGTCGGATGCCAGTATGTCTTCATGAGTACGGGCGACGCAATATGGACCGACGTGGCCATGCCGCAACTGACCGCTACGATAGGAGGCGTCGAGGTTCCGATGACATTCAGTACCGAGGCCGACGCATGGTTCGCCGAATTCACGACAACGACCGACAATGCCGAAGTTACGCTCTCGGGTACCGGTCTGCTCTACGACACGACCGTCGGATCGCAGGGTTCGAATGCCGGTGAATATCCGTTCTCGATCGTTGCCGATGCCGAAGGAAAGATCTCGTTCGTCAGCGAAGCCGGCGTCAAGTCACAACTGACTATAGGCACGGCCGGCGAACATACGCTCAAGGTAGATGTTGTGAACTACACCTGCACGATAGACGATGATGGTGAGATTCCCGACACTCCCGAGCCGACATATCCCGAAGACCCGACATACACGGTACCGACATCGAGTTTCATGTACATGTTCGAGGCTATCGACGACACGACTCTGGCCGGTACGTACACCTACAGGCTATATTCGGAAAACAACGACGCCGTCTACACCGGATTTGCGAATGTCAGCCAGTGGTGGAACTTCAAGTTCGTGGATTCGGAAGATCCGACCGGAGCGCACATCTACGGTTGCGCACCCACATCCGACGGTCTTAACCGCCTGTATGCCGGAAGCAACATGTACAAGATTTGGACGACCGTATCGGGCAACATCTTCATCACGGCAGACTTCAACGACGATGTCCGCCATTGGGATTTCGTCGAGGTATCGTCGATAGCCGTCACGGGCGATTTCAATGCATGGAGCCTCGAGGCGTCGCCGATGACATACAGCGCCGCCACCGGGACGTGGAGCGCCACGATTGATGCCGCCGAATGGGGAGAATCGGGCATACGCTTCATCGTCAACGGCGACTGGGAGTGGGGTTATTCCGACACCGACGGCGACGGTAAACTCGAGCGCACGAACAACGCCTTCATTCCGTCATCAACTGCAGGCAAGCTCAAGGTGACGCTCGACCTGAACGATCCGTCGGCCATGACATACACGATGGTCGAGGCCGGCGACACGCCGGAGGTGACCTACGACGAGTATCTGTACGCATACTATGCCTACAAATCGCATTATCTCAACGGACTGGCTTCGACGCTCCACTCTCCGGCCAAGGACGGCATCTATGAAGGATTCGTCTATGTCGCTTCGTGGAACGACGGCGAAGGGGACTTTCTGCTGCAAACGGCAGACAATGTCATCTACGGAAGTTCTCCGAGCGGCGGTCAATACGTCCTCACGCCGGACGACGGCATGAACAACTGCTGGTTCAACGAGCTCGGACTGCACTACGTCACCGTTTCCATGCCCGATCTTGCATGGAGCGCGAAGGTCGTCGATACCATGTCGTTCGTCTACGACGGCAATTCATGGAACACGGCCTCGAACGTCATGAGCTACGATGCCGCAAGCCGGACATGGCAGACCACATGCGAACTTTCGGCCGGCCAATACTGCAAGGTGATGATGAACAACGACTGGAACTGGGGATATGCCGACACGGATCTCGACGGTACGGCCACGGCAGTCGGGTCGAACGACAGCATGCTGTTGCCCGAAACGTTCGAATCGGGTACATATATCGTATCGTTCGACGCAAATGATGCTTCGGCCTACAAACTGACATTCACGAAAACGGAATAAATAACCGGTTGCTACACCGGGTTCTTTCCGTAACGGTGCAGCAACCATCAAGTTGACACAAATATGAAAATGATGAACATAATGACTTTGGTTGCCGGAGTACTCGCATTGTGCGGGTGTGGCGACGATACGTTCGAGGGCTCGTACGTAAAACCCGAAGCGCCGGCCGTCGACAAGAGTGCCTTCGTCAAGGGAGCCGACGTCAGCTGGCTCACGCAGATGGAGAAGGAGGGATCCACCTTCAAGAATGCCGACGGGCTCGAACAGGAGTGCATGTCGCTGCTGCAGGATCTGGGCATGAATGCCATACGTCTCCGCGTATGGGTCGATCCGGCTGAAGGATGGAACAGCAAGGAGGACGTACTGGTCAAGGCACTTCGAGCCAAAAAGCTCGGCATGCGCCTGATGATCGATTTCCACTACAGCGACACCTGGGCCGATCCGGGATCGCAGACCATACCGGCAGCATGGAGTTCCTACGACATCGAGGCCATGAAACAGGCCGTTGCCGACCATACGGTCGGGGTGTTGCAGCTCCTCAAGGAGTTCGACATCGAGCCCGAGTGGGTGCAGGTTGGCAACGAGACGACTGACGGCATGCTTTGGGAGATGGGACGCGCAAGCCGCCATCCGGAGAATTATGCGGCCCTGACGACGGCGGGGTATGATGCCGTCAAGAGCGTATTCCCCGAAGCTCAGGTTATAGTACACCTCGACGGCGGCGACCGTCTCGGACGCTATAACAACATCTTCAACATACTGCAGGAAAACGGCGGCAAGTTCGACATCATAGGCATGTCGCTCTACCCGTCGACCACGGACTGGCGCAGCGTAACCGACAACTGCATATCCAACATCAGGACACTGCATGAAACATACGGCAAGAAACTGATGATATGTGAAACCGGTATGGACTGGAACGAAGAGGAGATCGCCTACGAATTCTTGAGCTATCTGCTTTCGCAGGCGCAGAGCAATACCGATAATGCCTGCCTCGGAGTATTCTACTGGGAGCCTCAGGCTGCACCCGGATACAACGGCGGTTACAACAAGGGAGCTTTCGACGAGAACGGCACTCCGACCAAGGCTCTCGATGCGTTCAAATAAAGATTCCGAGAGATGAAACTGCGATTTACGATATTCATCATTGCCCTTGCGGCGGTTGCGGGTCTCGGCGCGCAGCCCCGCACGGAGCTTACGCTCGACGGGAAGTGGGAATTCCACCGCGGAGCACCGTCCGACGATGCCGTGTGGCAGGAGGTTACCGTACCGCACGACTGGGCGATATACGGGCCGTTCGACCGTGCAAACGACCTGCAGACGGTAGCCGTCATCCAGAACGGAGAGACAGAGGAGAGCGAAAAGACTGGCCGCACCGGCGGACTTCCGTATTTCGGCGAGGGACAGTACAGACGTACATTCACTCTCGGCGATACCGACGGGAAATGCATCACGTTGCTGTTCGACGGCGTCATGAGCGAACCGCAGGTATATGTAAACGGACGCAAGGCCGGCGAATGGGCATACGGCTATACGCCGTTCAGCATTGATATCACCGATTTTGTCCACGAGGGCGAGAATACGCTGTATGTCGAGGCCCGCAATCTGCCGCAATCGGCACGCTGGTATCCAGGAGCAGGCCTGTATCGCAACGTACACCTGATCGTTACGGAACGCGTGCATGTTCCGGTATGGGGTACATGCATCACGACGCCGTACGTGGGGGGCGACTATGCATCCGCCTGTCTGCGCGCCGAAATTGCAGGTATCGCCGACGGCGACATGGTACGCATGGTCACCGTAATCAGGGATACCGGCGGCAACGTTGTCGCACGGAAGGACAACACCCGCAAACTGAACCATGGAATGCCGTTCGAGCAACACTTCACGATCGAAAAGCCGGCATTGTGGTCACCCGAGACACCGACGCTCTATACGGCGGAATCGGAACTGTACCACAACGGCGAGAGGGTAGACACCGTCTCCACACGTTTCGGCATACGCAGCATCGAACTGCGTGCCGACAAGGGATTCTTTCTGAATGGACTGAACCGCAAGTTCAGGGGAGTGTGCCTGCATCACGACCTCGGTCCTTTGGGTGCCGCCGTAAACAAGGCAGCCATACGCCGTCAGTTGACGCTGCTCAAGGATATGGGGTGCGATGCCATACGTACGTCGCACAACATGCCTGCACCCGAACTCGTGGAGTTGTGCGACGAAATGGGCTTCATGATGATGGTCGAATCGTTCGACGAATGGGAGGTAGCTAAATGCGAGAACGGATATCACCGCTTTTTCGACGAATGGGCCGAGAAGGATATGGTAAACATGATTCACGCCTTCCGCAACAATCCCTCGGTGGTGATGTGGAGCATCGGCAACGAGGTTCCGACGCAGTGGACGCCCGACGGCTACAAGGTAGCATCATGGCTGCAATCGATATGCCACCGCGAAGATCCCACGCGCCCCGTAACCTGCGGCATGGATCAGATCAACAGTGTCCTCGACAACGGTTTTGCGGCACTGCTCGACGTTCCGGGCTTCAACTACAAGGTATCGCGATACGGCGAAGCCTACGACAAGCTGCCGCAGAACCTGATACTCGGCAGCGAGACGGCATCGACCGTTAGCTCACGCGGCACATATCACTTTCCGATGGAGAGAGGCGCCACCAGACTCCATGACGACCACCAGTCGTCTTCATACGATGTCGAATACTGCTACTGGTCGAACATCCCGGACGACGATCTCGCCGCGGATGAAGAGATGCCGTGGCTCATGGGGCAGTTCGTATGGACCGGATTCGACTATCTCGGCGAACCTACGCCATACGACACCGACGCTTGGCCCAACCACAGCTCGATGTTCGGCATCATAGACCTCGCATCCATACCCAAGGACCGCTACTGGCTCTACCGCAGCGTGTGGAATAACGCTTCGCCGACACTGCACATACTTCCGCACTGGAACTGGGAGGGACGCGAAGGCGAAATCACACCGGTATTCGTCTACACGTCGTATCCTTCGGCCGAACTCTTCGTCAACGGCAAGAGCCAGGGTCGCAGAAGCAAGAACCGCAACAGCAACATGGAACGCTTCCGTCTGATGTGGAACGACGTGCGGTATGAACCCGGAGAGTTGCGCGTAGTGGCATACGACGCCGACGGACGCGCCGTCATGGAGAAGAGCCTGTGCACGGCCTCCAAAGCCCGCCGCATAGAACTCACGCCCGACCGCAGCGTAATAGCTGCCAACGGTAAGGATCTGTCATACATCAATGTACGCCTCGTGGACAAAAACGGCAATACGGTACCGACCGACAGTCGCGAGATCAAGTTCAGGGTTGAAGGAGCCGGACATTTCCTCGCCCTGGCCAACGGCGATCCAACGTCGCTCGAATCGTTCCGTGAGCCGCACATGCACCTGTTCAACGGCCAACTGACGGTAATAGTACAATCCGCCGAACAGGGTGGTGAGATTACCGTCGAGGCATCGGCTTCGGGTGTGGCCAAAGCATCGGTCAGACTGACTGCCGAATAGACCTGCAGATAACAAGGAAACGCCCTCTGAACAAAAATTCAGAGGGCGTTTCCATTTACAGAATCGACGAAGATTACTCCTCGAAAGAGTGGATGACAATTCCCGAACGCAGTTTCGGTTCGAACCACGTGGTCTTCGGAGGCATGATGTTGCCGGTATCGGCTATGTCGATCAGCTGCTTCATCGAAACGGGATAAAGCGCGAAAGCAACCTTCATCTCGCCGCTGTCAACACGCTTGCTCAACTCGCCGAGGCCACGGATACCGCCCACGAAATCGATTCTCTTGGACGTGCGCAGATCCTTTATGCCCAACAGCTTGTCAAGCACCAGATTCGACAGTACCGTTACGTCCAGCACCCCGATGGGATCGTTGTCGTCGTACGTGCCTTTCTTTGCGGTAAGGCTGTACCACTCGCCGTCGAGATACATCGCGAAGTTATGCAGCGAGGCAGGCGTATATATCTCCTTGCCCTTCTTCTCGACATCGAAATCCTTTCTCAGAGCCTCGACAAACTCCTCCGGCGTCATGCCGTTGAGATCCTTGACCACACGGTTGTAGTCGATGATCTTCAGCTGCGAAGCGGGGAATGTCACGGCAAGGAAATAACAATACTCCTCATCGCCCTTGTGGTTCGGATTCTTGGCCATCATGGCCTGTCCCACGCGTGCAGCCGCAGCCGTTCGGTGATGGCCGTCGGCCACGTACAGAGCCGGTATCGTTGCGAAGATATCGGTTATGCGTTTGTTCGTTGCGGCATCACGTATCACCCAGAAACGGTGTCCGAATCCGTCTTCGGCCGTAAAGTCATATTCCGGCTCGTTGTTCTTCACGATATCCGAAACCATGGCGTCGATCTCGGCATTGTCGGGATAGGCGAAGAATACCGGTTCGATGTTGGCTTTCTGGTTGAAGACATGCTTCATGCGGTCCTCCTCCTTGTCGGGACGTGTCAGCTCGTGCTTCTTTATGGCTCCCGAAAGGTAATCCTCGAAATGGCAGCACATGACCAAACCGTACTGCGTACGGCCATTCATGGTCTGCGCATATATGTAGTAGTGTTCTTCGTCATCCTGCTGAAGCCAGCCGTTTTTGCGCCAAAGCTTGAAGTTCTCAACAGCCTTGTCGTAAACCTCCTGCGAGTGTTCATCGGCTATCGGCTCGAAATCTATCTCGGGCTTGATGATGTGCAGCAGCGAACGATCCGTCGCTTCGGCTTTCGCCTCGGCCGAGTTCAGAACGTCGTACGGACGCGAAGCCACCTCGGCGGCATACTCCTTCGGCGGACGTATGCCCTTGAACGGTTTGATCTTGACCATAATGCTATTTGTTTACCTGGAATTTGACATTACCGTTGACGAAATAGTCGACAATCTGATTTGCCGCCGCCAGACCTGCGTTGATATTTGCCTCGGCTGTTTCGGCTCCCATCTTCTTGGGGGTGGCGAAGAAGCGTTTGCCGAACTTCTCGGCCATCTCGGCAGCAGACTCGGGTGCGATGTCGGTTATGTATTTCAAATCCTCGCGTTCGGTCATGGCACGCATGATGCCGGCCTCGTCGATAACCTCCTTGCGGGCGGTATTGACCAGAGTGGCACCCTTGGGCATTGACATCATCAGGTCGTAGCCGATGGACTTTACGGTCTGCGGCGTCGCCGGAATGTGGAGCGAAAGGTAATCGGCACGCGAGTAGAGATCCTCTATCGAATCGACCTTCTCCACGCCATCCTTTTCGAACACCGAGGCATCGGTTATGAACGGATCGTATGCGATAACGTTCATGCCCAGAGCCTTGCCCTTGCGACCGACGAGCTTGCCCACATTGCCGTAGGCATGTATGGCCAGTGTCTTGCCCTGTATTTCCGAACCGGTGCCGGGCGTGAACCTGTTGCGCGCCATAAAGATCATCATGGCCAATGCCAGCTCGGCAACGGCATTCGAGTTCTGTCCTGGCGTGTTCATCACTACAATACCCTTGGCCGAGGCGGCTGCAAGGTCGATATTGTCGTAACCGGCACCAGCACGTACGACGATCTTGAGATTGCGTGCAGCCGCGATCACCTCGGCGGTAACCTTGTCGCTGCGGACAATCATGGCATCGACATCGGCCACCGCTTCGAGCAGCTGGGCCTTGTCGGTATACTTCTCAAGCAGTACGGTCTGATATCCAGCCTTGTCGAATATCGCCGTGATACCGTCCACCGCCTTTTTGGCAAACGGTTTTTCGGTTGCTACAAGAATCTTCATGTCTTTTATCAGTGATGTGAAATGAATTACTTTTTCTTCTCTCTTTTCGTATGTATAGGGAACGATTGTAGGCATATGCAACAGCAATTATTTACCTGTTTTCATACGCTCGAACTCCTGCATGCATGCAACCAGAGCCTCGACGCTCTCCTTGGGGCATGCATTGTAGCACGAAGCACGGAAACCGCCTACGAGACGGTGACCCTTGATGCCGACCATACCGCGCGACTTGGCGAACTCGAGGAATTCGGGAGCCAGCTCCTCGTTGCCTTCGGTCATCACGAAGCAGATGTTCATCAGCGAACGGTCCTCAACCTCGACCGTTCCGCGGAAGAGCGAGTTGCGGTCGATCTCATCATAAAGCAGCTGTGCTTTCTCCACATTGCGACGATGGATCTCATCCACGCCGCCGATGCCCTTGAGCCATTTGAGCGTCTCGTTGAGCACGTATATCGGGAATACCGGCGGGGTATTGTACATCGAGTTGTTGGCGACGTGCGTATTGACGTTGACCATCGACGGCAGCTCGCGAACCACCTTCTCGAGCATGTCGTCACGGATGATGACGAACGTCACACCGGCGGGAGCCAGATTCTTCTGTGCACCGCCGTAGATCATGGCATACTTCGACACGTCTACCGGACGGCTGAGGATGTCGGAACTCATGTCGGCGATCAGGGGCACGGGCGAATCGATGTCGGTCTTGTACTCCGTACCGTAAATCGTATTGTTTGAGCAGATGTACAGATAATCGAGATCCGTCGGGATCTTGAAGCCCTTGGGAATATAGGTGAAGTTGCGGTCCTCGGACGAAGCCACGATCTCAACCTCGCCGTAGTATCTGGCCTCCTTGATGGCCTTCTTGGTCCATACGCCGGTATTCACATAGCCGGCCTTGGTCTTGAGGAAATTGGCCGGGATATGGAAGAACTGGGTGCTGGCGCCACCGCTGACGAAGAAGATCTTGTAGTTGTCGGGGATGTGGAGCAACTCACGGAAGAGGACCTGCGCCTGGTTGATCACATCTTCGAAATCCTTCGAACGGTGCGAAATGGAGAGCAGCGAGAGACCGGAACCGTTGAAATCGATAATAGCCTTTGCGGCGTTGCTGAGGACCTCATCGGGCAATACCGACGGTCCGGCGTTGAAATTGTGCTTTTTCATAACTAACTCGATATTTCTAAAAAGGTTATTGTTTGCGCTATAACAGTAAGGTTAGACAAATATAGTAAAATTCGCCGACTTTGTACAGTCCGCCGCAAATATTTATCTTTTTATGACGGCAATGGGGTAAATTCGACGATTGTTTTGTAACTTTGGCCCTCAAAACAGCACATACGACCATGATAAAATCGATGACCGGTTTCGGCAAGGCCGAGGTCCAATCCGGAAACAAGAAGATAACCGTAGAGATACGGTCGCTCAACTCCAAGCAGCTCGATCTTTCCATCCGCATCCCGCCCGTATATCGCGAAGCGGAATACGAAATACGCAACATCATAGCCAAGACTCTGCAACGCGGCAAGGTCGAGGTGTACATCACCGTCGAGACCACCGAAACCGTTCCTACGGCACAGATAAACAAGGAGCTCTTCAAGGCATACCTGCAGCAGCTTGACGAGGCCATGGCGTACGCCGGCATCAAGGCCGATGCCGACGCGGTCGTACCGACGGTCATGAAGATGCCCAACGTGGTCACTTCGGAGAATCAGTCCGTAAGCGAAGAGGAGACGGCTGCGGTAGTCGAAGCGACGACACAGGCCATAAAGGCTCTCGACGCATTCCGCACACAGGAGGGCGCCACCCTCATAGCCGACATGCTCAAGCGCATCGACCGCATCGAAGAGTACAAGAATCAGGTCATCCCGTTTGAAAAGGCCCGTACCGAAACCATCAGGAACCGCATACGCGAAAACATCGCGAGCATCGGCGTGGAGGTCGACAACAACCGACTCGAGCAGGAGATGATATTCTATATCGAAAAGCTCGACATCACCGAAGAGAAGGTCCGCCTTACCAATCACTGCAAATACTTCCGCGAAGTAGCCACAAGCGAGGATGCCGCCGGCCGCAAACTCGGGTTCATCGCCCAGGAGCTGGGACGTGAAATCAACACTCTCGGATCGAAGGCCAACGACTCCGACATACAGATTCTCGTAGTCAAAATGAAGGACGAGCTCGAGAAGATCAAGGAACAGGTACTCAATATTCTTTAAGGCGGCGAACCATGGGCAAACTCGTCATATTCTCGGCGCCGAGCGGCAGCGGCAAGACCACGATCGTAAAACGACTGCTGGCCGTATTTCCGCAGTTCGAGTTCTCGATATCGGCCACGTCGCGCAAGCCTCGCGGCAGCGAACAGAACGGCGTGGACTACTATTTTCTCTCTGATGCCGAGTTCCGGAAAGCCGTCGGTGAAGGACGCTTCGTCGAGTGGGAAGAGGTTTACAGCGGGACATGCTACGGCACGCTCAAAAGCGAGATCGAACGCATCTGGGCCAAAGGCAACGTCATCGTCTTCGATGTCGACGTGATGGGCGGCATAAACCTCAAGCGCATCTTCGGCAATGACGCCTGCTCGATATTCATCATGCCGCCGTCGATGGCGGAGCTCGAAAAACGGCTCAGGGGACGCGGCACCGACAGCGACGAGGTCATAGCCAAACGACTCGCCAAGGCGTCGTTCGAACTGACCAAGGCTCCGGAATTCGACCATGTCGTTGTAAACGACGACCTCGACACGGCCGTGGACGAGGCCACAGGTATAATCAACGCCTTTCTGAAGGAACACGACCGCAAATGAGACACGTCTTTCTATATTTCGGATCATTCAACCCGATACACAAGGGACACATGGCCCTGGCCGAACATGTCATCGAAAAGGGGCTTTGCGACGGCGTAATATTCATCGTATCGCCGCAGAACCCTCTGAAGGAGGCCGACGACCTGATGCCCGAACTCGCACGTTTCGAGATGGTCGAGACCGCCTGCCGCGAATCGAAGTATCCCGAAGCCATACAGGTTTCGGCCATCGAGTTTCTGCTCGACAAGCCTTCCTACACGATCGACACGCTGCGTTACCTGAGCAAAAACCACGGTCACGAGATGCGTTTCTCGGTGCTGATGGGGGCCGACATAATCCCGCAACTGGATCAGTGGAAGGATTACCGCGAATTGCTCGACAACTACGACATATACGTCTATCCGCGCACGGGCTATGCCGTAGACCGCTATCTCGACAGGATCACATATCTGGCCGATGCGCCGACATTCGAATACTCGTCGACCGACATACGCAATCGGGCCGCCCGTGGCGAATCGATCGACGGACTGGTCAGCGACGGCGTGGCGAAGTATATCGCATCGCACGGGCTGCTCAAAAAGAGTGTCGACGAGCGTGAACTGCTCGACAGACGCATTGCCGACGAGGCGAGCGCCGCGGCATACATCGAGCGCGGTCGTTACTTTTACCGCTGCAACGAATGGGGCAATGCCCTCAACGATTTCAATGCGGCATTGAAGATCGAGTCCGACAACCGCGAAGCCGGCGAGTTCGTAAAGATGATCGGCGAAATACTCGAATTCAGATACAAGGACATATACAATCCATAGCAACATGAACAAACTGAGAATTGCATTGCTTGCCGGCGGGAACTCGTCGGAAAGGGAGATCGCGCTGCAAAGCGCACAACAGATAAATGCCGCTCTCGACAAGGAGAAATACGACATCAAGGTCATCGACATATATCATCGCGACTGGCACTACACGGCCGCCGACGGTAAACAGTACCAGTTCGACAAGACCAATTTTTCGCTCACGGTCGAGGGCGAACGCTTCGAGTTCGACTATGCGCTCATCATCATCCACGGCACGCCGGGTGAAGACGGCAAACTTCAGGGATATCTCGACATAATGGGCATACCGTATTCGTCATGCCCGATGGTGTCATCGGTGATCACGTTCGACAAGATATCGACCAAACGCGCCGTCGCCACACGTGGCATACGAGTTGCAAAGGACATATTCCTGTACAAGGGTGACAAGGTATCGCCCGACGAGGTCGTAGAGAAGCTGGGCCTGCCCGTATTCGTCAAGCCGAATGCCAGCGGCAGCAGTTTCGGCGTGACCAAGGTTACCGACAGGGAGAAGATAGCCGAAGCAGTCGAAGCCGCATTCAAGGAGAGCGACGAAGTACTGATCGAGGAGTTCATCGCAGGACGCGAGATGGGTTGCGGCGTGATGATCGCCGGCGGCCGGGAGTATGTCTTCCCGATCACGGAGATCGTCTCCAAGCATGAATTTTTCGACTATGAGGCCAAGTACACGGCAGGAATGTCCAACGAGATCACGCCGGCCGACCTGACACCGGAAGTGAAGGCCGAACTTAACCGCATGACGCTCGAGGCGTACAAGGTATGCCGCTGCCGCGGTGTCGTGCGCATCGATTTCATTGTTACGCCCGACGGACGCCCCTACATGATCGAGATAAACTCGATTCCGGGCATGAGTGCAGGCAGCATCGTGCCGAAGCAGGCCAAAGCCATGGGCATGAGCCTCGGGGAACTCTTCGACATCGTAATAGCTGACACCTGCGGCAGATGAGGGCGACGATGATCGACATCGACGGCAAGATCGTCAGTACCGATCTGCTTACCGAGTACTTCGCATGCGACATTGCAAAATGCAAGGGCATGTGCTGTGTGGAGGGCAATGCCGGGGCTCCGCTCGAGATGGAAGAAGTGGACACACTCGAGGAGGAGTTCAACGCATACCGACCGTACATGACGCCCGAAGGCATAGAGGCCGTGGAGAGGCAGGGATTCATGGTTGTGGATACCGACGGAGAGTATACGACGCCGCTCGTCGACGATGCCGAATGCGCCTATTCCTACCGTGAGAACGGCATAACGCTCTGCGCTATCGAAAAGGCGTACCTCAATGGTGAATGCTCGTTCCGCAAGCCCATATCGTGCCATCTCTACCCGATAAGGCTCGTAAACTTCTCGAACGGCACGGTAGGCCTCAACTATCACCGTTGGGACGTATGCCGCACTGCATGTACGAACGGACGCCGGCTCGGAATACCGGTCTACAGATCGCTCCGGGAGCCGATAATACGGCGTTTCGGTGAAGAGTTTTACAAGGCGCTCGAGGCCGCCGAAGAATTGATAAAGAAACAGGACGAATGAAAAAGACGACAACCGCAATACTGGTCATCTCTGTCGCAATCTGTGCAAGTTCGTATGCACAGGGCCCCGCAGCATCGGACAATGCTGCAGCAGGCATTGTCGCAGACAATACGGTTACGGCCGAAACTCCGGTCACGAGTACAGCTGAAACGACGGCTCGCCCCGTGGCCGTAGCTCCCGTAAGGGAACTCGACAACAAGCCTCTGGTGGTGGATACGCTGCCGAGCATCAATGATGCCATAAAGATCGTACTGTTCAACGACAATACGTGGCGTTACGTCCGCGACCGCGAGATACCGCAGGACAGCTCGATATATGTCAAATACTGGGATTCGACCGTCATATCGCCATACCGCGACGTTCCGTTGAGTTCGCTGCCCCAATCGGTTGCCATCGCCCTTGTCGACACGCTGAAGAGCTATCACTATCCATACAAGGGACGCATCAGTTCGCATTACGGGCCGCGACGCCGCCGCAACCACAACGGCGTCGATCTTCCGCTCAAGGAGGGCGATCCGGTATATGCCACATTCGACGGACGCGTACGCTTCTCGCAAGATACCAAAACCGGATACGGCAACCTCGTCATCATCCGTCATGACAACGGTCTGGAGACCTACATGGGACACCTTTCCAAACGACTCGTCGAGGCCGGCGACTGGGTTACGGCCGGTCAGGTCGTGGCTCTCGGCGGCAGCACGGGACGCAGCACCGGCCCGCACCTGCACTTCGAAACGCGTTATTACGGGCAGTCGTTCGATCCCGAACGACTGATAGACTTTTCGTCGGGCATGCTGCGACGCGAGACCTTCCTGCTCAAGCGCAGCTATTTCGACATCTATTCGAAATACGACCAGAATTTCGAGGACGAGATAGCCAACGAGGAGGATGACAAGCGGGAAGCCGCCGAAGAGGCAGCCAAACGCTACTATGTGGTACGCAAGGGCGATACGCTCAGCGGCATAGCCGTCAAGTATCACACAACAGTCACACGCATCTGCCAGCTCAACGGCATAAGCCGCAACAAGACACTGAGCATAGGCAAACGGCTGCGCGTACGCTGACAGCCGACATTGCAACCAAAAAGCCGCGTTCCCATACAGGAAACGCGGCTTTTTCATATTACAACCGACGCTATCGGCCGGCCCCGTAATCGCGCTGGCCGAAGATCATCGAACCGACCCGCACCATGGTGGAGCCGCACTCCAGAGCGATGGGGTAGTCGTCGGACATGCCCATCGACAATGTGTCGAACTCACTTCCGAAGAACGGAGCCAGATCGGCCTTGCATTGCGCCAGACGTTCGAAATCGTGCCGTACGACCGATTTGTCGTCCGTATTCGTGGCAATGCCCATGACCCCGCGTATGCGGACGTTGTGGAGAGCGGCAAGGGCACCGCCGGCCACAAATTCGCGCAACTCGGCATAATCCCAACCCGTCTTGCTCTCCTCGGCCGCAACATGTATTTCGAAAAGGCAGTCGACCGTACGCCCGCATTTGGCTGCCTCCCTGTCGACAGCCTCGAGCAGATGCGCGCTGTCGATCGACTCTATCAGCGACACGAACGGCACGATATACTTCACCTTGTTTGTCTGCAGATGGCCTATCATGTGCCACCGTATGTCTTTGGGCAGAATCTCGTATTTGGCCTTGAGTTCCTGCGGACGGCTCTCGCCGAACACGCGCTGCCCGGCCCCGTAGGCCTCGGATATGAGTTCCGCCAGGTGCATCTTCGAGACTGCGACAAGCGTCACACCCTCGGGCAGGGTCGATTTTACGACCGACAATTGACTTGCTACGGACATCTTTTTCTCTTTTATGCAAAAGTAGAAAAGAAAAAGGAAAGTAGAAAAGTTTTTCGTACATTTGCGAAACATCAAATCCGCTTGTAAGAATGAAAAAACTGTTTTTTACGCTTTTGTTCGGTTCGGCCGCCTATGCCGCAGCCGCATGCACCAACTTCATCGTGACGAAGGGTGCATCGACCGACGGGTCGATAATGGTCAGCTATGCAGCAGATTCGCACCAGCTTTACGGTTGCCTGTACAAATATACGCCGTCGAAACACACTTCGGCCATGATGCCCATATACGAGTGGGATACAGGCAAGTATCTCGGCGAGATACCGCAGGTCAAGAACACATACGCCACCATTGGCAACATGAACGAGCACTCGCTCATCATCGCCGAAACCACATACGGAGGACGTGCCGAACTGGGCGATCCCAACGGAATAATGGATTACGGTTCGCTCATATACATCGCCCTGCAGCGTGCCAAAACAGCTCGCGAGGCCATAAAGGTAATCGCCGACCTCTCGGCCGAGTACGGTTACGCGTCGAGCGGCGAATCGCTGTCGATTGCCGACCAGAACGAAGCATGGATAATGGAGATCATCGGAAAGGGCAAATACGGAAAGGGTATCGTATGGGTTGCGCGACGCATACCGGACGGATATGTCTCGGCACATGCAAACCAGGCCCGCATAACCACATTCCCGAAGAATGACCCCGAGAACTGCCTCTATTCGCCCGACGTAATATCGTTTGCCCGCGAGCGCGGCTATTTCGATGGTTCGGACGACGAGTTCAGCTTCTGCGACGCATACGCACCGCTCAATTTCGGAGCTATGCGCGGCTGCGAATCGCGCGTCTGGGCATTCTTCCGCACCGTCGCCGACGACATGGACAAATATGTCGATTTCGCCATGGGCTACAATCCCGACAACCGCATGCCTCTGTGGGTAAAGCCCCGCACGAAGGTCTCGCCAAAGACCGTTTTCGACTGCATGCGAGACCACTATGAGGGCACCCCGATGGACATGACCACCGATATAGGAGCCGGAGGCAATCACTGCCCGTACCGCTGGCGCCCGATGTATTTCGAGGTTGACGGCGTCGAGTACTGCAACGAGCGTGCAACGGCGACGCAGCAGACCGGTTTCTGGTTCGTTGCGCAGGCACGTCCGTACCTTCCGGATGACATGGGAATACTCTGGTTCGGCGTAGACGATGCCGCAACGTCGTGCCTCACTCCCATATACTGCTCGTCGACCGATGTTCCCGAGTGCCTTCGCGAAGGCAACGGCTCGATGCTCAAATATTCCGACACGTCCGCATTCTGGATCTTCAACCGCGTGACCAACTTCGCATACCTCAACTACGACCGTGTTGCCCCGGCCATCCGCAAGGTAGTGGACGAATGGGAGAACTCCAAACTCGAGGAGGTCAAGCAGATAGATGCCGTATATGCATCATCGCCCAAAAAGCGTGTCAAGAAACTTACCGAATACTCCGTGAACACGGCACAGTCGTTGTTCGACAAATGGGTGGAGCTCGACCGCTATCTTTTGGTCAAGTTCATGGACGGCAACATCAAGAGCGAGGACGAGAACGGATTTATCGACAACGGCAACGGCCGCGACATTCCCGACAAGATCCAGCAACCGGGTTACAGCGAGAAGTGGAAGCGAGCCGTAGCGGCAGACAACGGTAAGATTCTGAGAGTTGTTGAATAACACAAGGCATTTGTCATGGTCAGACTTTTGTTCGCAATGCTGTTCATGACGGCGGTCACGACTGCCGACTGCCATGCGTGCAACCACGAAGTTGACCCGGTCCGCACGACGATCGAACGTTTCTATACGGAATATCTCGACGCGCTCGTACGCAACGATGACGTGGAGGTCGAACGCGTCAAGGAGAAATATCTGTCCCGAAGCCTCGCAAGGCGGATACGGCGCATGTACGACACCATGAAACTCGACTACGACCCGTTTCTGCAGGCGCAGGACTACGACCGGCACTCGCTCGACGGGATAAAAATCGAGAAAGTCGACGCATCGGACAACAGATACAGAATCTATTTGTGGGACTCATACAATAAACGATACAGGCAAGTCGACCTGATCATGAAACCGACGCGAGAGGGGTACATTGTGGACGGATATTCCGACAGATAAACACGAACAGGATATAATCAATTGTAAAAACCTTAAAAACTGCAATATATGAAATACGATCTGATAGTCATCGGCAGCGGGCCCGGAGGATATGTGGCCGCCATACGCGCCGCGCAGCTCGGCAAAAGGGTAGCGATAGTCGAGAAGGCCGAGGCGGGAGGCGTTTGCCTCAACTGGGGATGCATTCCGACCAAGGCTCTGATCAAAAGCGCGCAGGTCTACAACTACTGCAAGTCGGCCGCCAACTACGGCATAGAGATCTCGGGAGAAATCAAGCCTGACATGGCTAAGATCGTGTCGCGTTCGCGTGCCGTGGCCGAGATGATGAACAAGGGCGTGATGTTCCTTCTGAAGAAGAACGGCATCGACCTGATAAGCGGATTCGGGCGCCTGGCTGGCAAAGGCAGGGTGGATGTGGACGGAACCGTATATGAAACCGATGCCGTGATCCTCGCCACCGGAGCACGTCCGCGCGAGATGCCGTTCATGCCAATAGACGGCAAACACGTGATCTCGTCACGCGAGGCGTTGACACTCACCGAACTGCCCGAGGATATGATCATAGTCGGGTCGGGAGCTATTGGCAGTGAATTCGCTTATCTTTATGCATCGCTCGGCGTAAAGGTTACCATCGTCGAGTATCTTCCGCAACTCATGCCGCTCGAAGACGAGGAGGTATCGAAAGCCATGGAACGCAGCTTCCGCAAGATGCGCATCAACGTGATGACCTCGACGACCGTAAAGAACGTAACCGTCGCCAACGGACGCTGCAACGTGGAGATCGAAGGCCGGAAAGGCAACGAAACCCTCACCGCATCGGTCGTTCTTTCGGCAGTCGGCATCAAGTCCAATATCGAGAACATCGGCCTCGAGGAGGCAGGCGTTAAGGTAGAGCGAGACAAGGTTGTGGTGGACGAGTTCTACCGCACGACGGCCGAAGGCATCTATGCCATAGGCGACATAGTGGCATCGCCGGCATTGGCACATGTAGCCTCGGCCGAGGCCGTATGCTGCGTCGAGAACATATACGGGCTCTCGCCCGAACCGATAGACTATACGACCATACCGTCGTGCGTCTTCACCTCTCCCGAAGTGGCATCGGTCGGACTGACCGAGAAGGCCATGAAGGAGCTTACGGACGAGTATACGGTAGGCCGCTATCCGTTCACGGCATCGGGCAAGGCCGCGGCGGCAGGAGACCGCGACGGATTCGTGAAGCTGATATTCGACAGGGAGGAGAAACTCGTCGGAGCGCATCTTGTCGGCGCCAACGTTACGGAGATGATCGCCGAACCGACTCTCGCCAAAATGCTCGGAGCTACGGCACATCGCATAGCACGCACGGTTCATGCACATCCGAGCATGAACGAAGGAGTGATGGAGGCTTCGGAAGCGGCACTCGGCGTGGCGATCAACATCTGACCCGACAGCCACTGAAAAGAGGCCCCGATACACACAATGTATCGGGGCCTCTTTTGCGAAACAGAAACTCGATTACTTCAGTTTGTCGCGAAGGATGAAGTAATAGACAACCGTTCCTATCCAGCTGAAAAAGAACAGCAGGACGGCTATGACGATTTTCAAAGGCATACCGGTCTCTTTCTTTGTCGAGAAAAGGTCGTAAATGCACCATACCGAGAGTGCAACGCCGACCCAATAAACAATCTGCACCATAACTTTCAAGATATTTACAGGTTATACGATATATGTTTCACTTCACTGCGGAAGATATCTTCGGGATATGCCACATCGCTCAAAAAGAGCCCCTGAGCCGGAGCACCGCCACTCGACAGCGACAAATCGCGTGCCGCTACGATCTGTTCGAACTGCTCGGCCGTATACCTGCCGCGGCCTACGTCGACGAGCGTACCGACTATGGCCCGCACCATGTTGCGCAGGAAACGGTCTGCCGAGATTGTGAAGCACAACGTATCGCCGTTGCGGCTCCACTCGGCCCCGGAGATATGGCATATGTTGGTCCTGTTGTTGGAGTTGAGTTTGGCGAACGACGTGAAGTCGTCGTACTTTAACAGACAGGCGGCGGCACGGTTCATCTCCTCCACGTCGAGCGGTACGTAATACTGCCAGCTGCCATCCCGTGTAAACGGATTCTTCCGTTGCTCCACATAGTACCGGTATTCGCGGCGCACGGCGTCGAATCGCGCATGGGCCTCGTCGCCGACACGTGTAACGGCAAATACGGCTATGTCATCGGGAAGAATCAGGTTAAGCTTGTAGGTCAGGCGCACACAATCCTCGACCGGAGCATCGGCATCGAAATGCGCAACGTAATACGACGCATTCACTCCGGTATCGGTACGCCCCGCACCGACAATCTCGACAGGAGTGCGCAACAGGGTCGACAAAGCCCTCTCGACCGACTGCTGCACGGTAGGGACGTCGTTCTGTCTCTGCCAGCCGAAATAGGCTGTGCCCCTGTATCTTAGTTCGATGAAATAGCGCATGTGAACACGGGTCAACAAATACAAAAGTAATATTCTTTTTTTGAACAGCAAACTATTTTCATTTGTGGCACGAATTGCGTATCTTTGTCGTGTTTAACACACTTGCTGGAAACACAATGAAAGCTGCAATAATAGGATACGGCAAAATGGGTCATGAGATCGAACGTGTACTCGCCGAACGCGGACACGAGGTCGTTCTCACGGTCGATGCCGACAACACGGGCGATCTTGACGCGGAACACCTCCGCGGGGTTGACGTCGCTTTGGAATTTACATCTCCGACAACGGCATACGACAACATCCGCCGCTGCCTCGAAAACCATACTGCCGTTGTCTGCGGCACAACAGGATGGACTGCACGCCTGCCGGAAGCCCGGGAGTTTTGTCTGAAGACTGGAGGCGCCTTGTTCTATGCGTCGAACTACTCGCTCGGCGTCAATCTGCTGTTCCGCCTCAACCGACGTCTGGCCGAGATGATGAACCCGTTGACGCAGTACGACGTACGTATCGACGAGACGCACCACATCCAGAAGAAGGATGCCCCGAGCGGCACGGCCATAACCCTCGCCGACGACATCATCGAACGGCTCGACCGCAAGGACGGCTGGGTGAACGAACCTGCGGCTCCCGCTGACAAGATAGCCATAACATCGTACCGCGAAGGCACGATAGCCGGAATACATACCGTCACGTATGAATCCGAAGACGATATTCTCGAGCTGAAACATACTATCAAGAACCGCCGTACGTTAGCATTGGGAGCAGTCGTGGCCGCCGAATTTCTGTGTGGCAAGAGCGGCTACTACACCATGGACGACCTGTTGAAATAATCTCCCGACATGGACAAAAGGATAAAGACGTTCTTCACGAACAAGTGGACCAAATTCACGCTTGCAGGCATCGCATACCTGTTGCTTTTCGTCGTATGGACCGGCAACCCGTGGATGCTGATAGGTCTGCCGCTGATATACGACGCATACATATCGAAACTCTTCTACCGATATGTGTGGCACTACAACGACGAGCTGCGCAAGCGCAGCAGGGTATACAACTCGGTTTACGAGTGGGTGAGCGCCATCGTCTTCGCAACGATCGCCGCAACGCTGATACACCTGTTCGTTTTCCAGCTCTATGTCATCCCGACCTCTTCGATGGAGAAGAGCCTGCTCATAGGCGACTATCTATACGTAAGCAAGGTGGCATACGGTCCGCAGGTTCCAAATACGCCGCTGTCGTTCCCGTTCGTGCACCATACGATGCCCTTCTCGCAGACAAAAAAGTCGTTTTCGGAGTGCATCAAGTGGCCGTATCACCGTCTCAAGGGTCTCGGGCAGGTCGAACGCAACGATGTGGTCGTATTCAACTTCCCGGCCGGAGATACGGTTCTTCTGGAAAACCAGGCCGTAACCTACTACGACGTGCTGCGTGAATACCAGCGCGAATTCGGCGAGATTGAAGGCCGCCGCCGTCTCAACGAGGACTACACAGTCATATCGCGTCCCGTGGACAAACGCGAAAACTACGTGAAACGCTGTGTCGGCATCCCCAACGACACGATACGCATCATCGACACCGAACTCTTCGTTAACGGCGAGAAACAGATAGACCTGCCGGGCAAGCAGTACATCTACTTCGTTCAGTCTTCATCGCCGATAACACAGTATGCCATCGACAATCTCGGCATAACCGAATGGAACGGCAGCGGATCGTACTATTACATGACGATGACCGAAGAGGCCGCCGCCAAGGTCAAGGCTATGCCTAACGTTACGAGCGTTACGCGATACAACGTCAAGACCCCGTCGGCCGACATCTTCCCCGGTGACGGTATCTACGGTTGGACGCAGGACAACTTCGGTCCGCTGTGGATTCCGGCAAAAGGCTCGACGGTGGCGCTTACGACGGACAATCTGCCGCTATACAAGCGCATAATCGAGGTCTACGAAGGCAACAAACTGCGCGTCGATCCAGACGGCACCATCTATATAAACGACAAACCTGCCACCAGTTACACCTTCAGGATGAACTACTACTGGATGATGGGCGACAACCGCCACAATTCGGCCGATTCGCGTTTCTGGGGATTCGTTCCCGAAGACCACATCGTCGGCAAGGCTTCGTTCGTATGGTTCTCGCGCGACAAGGTGAACGGTGAGGGGATTCGCTGGAACCGCATCTTCAAAAAGATCAAATAGGGTATGGATCACGGAGCGGGTGACAGTTATCTGACGATAGCCTCCGCTTCGGAGGCCGTGTACAAGGAGAAGGGAAGCAAGTTCCTTGCCTACGCCTATCCCGTAAGCAGTGAGGAGGAGATACACGACATCCTCGAAGGGTTGTACAAGAAGTACTACGATGCCACGCACCATTGCTACGCATGGCGTATCGGGCCTCACGGCGAAAACTATCGGGCGAATGACGACGGCGAACCATCCAGCACGGCCGGACGTCCCATACTCGGGCAACTGCTGTCGCACGAACTGACAGACTGCCTGATAGTGGTCATACGCTACTTCGGCGGTACGAAGCTCGGTGTTCCGGGACTCATAGCCGCCTACAAGGAGTCGGCTGCAGCCGCAATTGAAGCCGCCGAGATAATCGAAAGAACGGTGAACAGGGTAGTGACCGTGAGATTTTCGTATCTGGCCATGAACGACATGATGCGCATCGTAAAGGAGATGCAGCCCGAAATCATATCCCAGGAGTTCGACAATTCATGTTCGATGACGCTGTCGATACGTGAAAGCCTGGCGGATACCCTTGTCGGCAAGATCGACAAGGTCGACAGCGCCACAATAGATTGAGAAACCGCAGAAAGTGAGCAACGACAACTACATACACATCAAGGGGGCTCGGGTCCACAACCTCAAGAACATCAGCGTGGACATACCTCACGACTCGCTGGTCGTAATAACCGGACTTTCGGGTTCGGGCAAATCGACACTCGCCTTCGACACGATATTCGCCGAGGGACAACGCCGTTATGTCGAGAGTCTGTCGGCCTATGCCCGACAGTTTCTGGGACGAATAAACAAGCCCGATGTCGACATGATAACCGGTATCGCCCCGGCCATCGCCATAGAACAGAAGGTCAATACGCGAAACCCGCGTTCGACCGTAGGGACGTCGACCGAGATATACGACTATCTGAAGCTGCTGTTCGCCCGCATCGGACACACCTATTCGCCAGTATCGGGCCGAGAAGTCAAGTGTTACGACGTGGACGACGTCGTGGACTACATCCTGTCGCAACCGACAGGTACGCGCATAGTCATAGCCGCACCTCTGCAGCTTGACAAGGGCCAGGGACTGATAGAGAAGCTGACATTGCTTGTCGGCGACGGCATACAGCGCCTGAATGTCGACGGACGGACGATGCTCATCGAGGATTTCCTGCCGACGATAAACATCGATACGCCTACGGACAACATATTCGTGGTATTGAACCGCGTGAAGGTCGCCGATGACGACGATACGGCATCGCGCATGCGCGATTCGGTGTCGCGAGCATTCAGCTACGGCAACGGCATCTGCAACATCATAACCGATGGCGGCAACACCGAGTTTTCGTCGAAGTTCGAGGCCGACGGCATCGAGTTCGAAAGACCGACGGAACATCTCTTCAGTTTCAACAATCCTCTCGGAGCCTGCCCACGCTGCGAAGGATACGGAAAGATAATAGGCATCGACGAGGACCTCGTCATACCCGACAAGAGCCGCAGCATATACGACAACGCCATAGCATGCTGGCGCGGCGACACGATGAAGTGGTGGCGCGACCAGCTGGTAGCCAATGCCGGCAAGTTCGGATTTCCGATCCACACTCCGTACCACGAACTCACCGACGAACAGAAACGCCTGCTATGGCTCGGCAATGAATATTTCCACGGTCTGAACGAGTTTTTCGAATATATCGACAGCGAACGGCACAAGATACAGTTCCGTGTGATGAAGGCCCGCTACACCGGCAAGACCGTATGTCCCGAGTGCGGCGGCAGCCGCCTGCGCAAGGAGGCGCTGTACGTCAAGGTCGGCGGCAGGAACATCGCCGAACTGGTGAGGATGTCGGCCGACACGCTGCTCGGATTCTTCAACGGGCTGCAACTCGACGAGCACGACGGCAAGACTGCCGGACGCATACTCGTCGAGATACGCAACCGCCTGCAATATCTTTGCGACGTAGGTCTGGGATACCTGACGCTCGACCGTCTGTCATCGACGCTTTCGGGCGGCGAGAGCCAGCGCATCAACCTGTCGACATCGCTCGGCAGCAACCTTACCGGCTCTCTATATATTCTCGATGAACCGAGCATCGGACTGCACCCGCGCGACACAGACCGGCTGATCAAGGTTCTGAAGCAGCTGCGCGATCTGGGCAACACCATAATCGTCGTCGAGCATGAAGAGGAGATAATACGAGCCGCCGACTACATTGTCGACATAGGGCCGGAGGCAGGATGCAACGGCGGCGAGGTAGTTTTCAGCGGCACTCTTCCGGAGTTGCTGAAGGCCAGGGGCAGCCTCACGGCAGATTACCTCAACGGCAAACGCAAAATCGAGGTGCCGCCATCGGTACGCGGATGGAGCAACAGCATCACCGTACGCGGCGCCCGTGAGAACAACCTCAAGAACATCGACGTCAAGATTCCGTTGGGCGTAATGACATGCATAACCGGTGTCAGCGGCAGCGGCAAGTCGTCGCTGGTCAAGGGGATACTCTATCCGGCTTTGCGGCGGCTGATACTCGACTCGGGCGACAAACCGGGCGATTTCGACCGTATCGACGGCGATCTGAAGATGATACGTTCGATCGAAATGGTTGACCAGAACCCAATAGGTAAATCGACACGCTCGAATCCCGTTACCTACATCAAGGCTTACGATGAGATACGCAAACTATTTGCAGATCAGCCTTATGCGGTACATACCGGATTGACTCCAGTGCAATTCTCGTTCAACATGCCGGGCGGCCGTTGCGAGGAGTGTCAGGGCGAGGGAGTCATCAAGGTCGGCATGCAGTTCATGGCCGACGTCGAACTGGTATGCGAAGCTTGCGGCGGCAAGAGATTCAAGGACGAGATACTCGAGGTGAAATACCGCGACAAGAACATATACGACGTGCTGGAGATGAGCGTAGATGAGGCCGTTGCATTCTTCGGGGAAGACAGCGCCAACCCGACATGCCGACGAATAGTCGACAGGTTGAAACCGCTGCAGGCCGTAGGTCTCGGATATGTCAAACTCGGGCAGTCGTCATCGACGCTTTCGGGCGGCGAGAGCCAGCGCGTGAAACTGGCTTCATTCCTGTCGAAGGACAATGCCAACGGCGGCATAATGTTCATCTTCGACGAGCCGACCACGGGTCTCCACTTCCACGACATAAACAAGCTGCTGGCCGCATTCAATGCACTGATCGCCAACGGGCACACCATCGTCGTAGTGGAGCATAACACCGACGTCATAAAGTGCGCCGACTGGGTCGTGGACCTCGGAGCCGAAGCCGGCGACCGCGGAGGCCACCTCGTATTCGAAGGGACACCGGCGGAACTGGCCAAGTGCCCGGAGAGTTATACGGGCCAATTTCTGAAACTGAAAAACGAACGCTGAGACAATGGAATTCCATACATATACGCTTGCAAACGGCATACGGGGCATACACCGTCAGGTCAAGAGCCATGTAGCGCACTGCGCCCTCGTAATCAACGCCGGAAGCCGCGACGAACTGCCGAACGAGTTCGGTCTTGCACACTTTACCGAACACGGGTTCTTCAAGGGCACACGTCACCGCAAGGCATATCAGGTCAATTGCCGGCTCGAGAATCTGGGCGGCGAGCTGAATGCCTACACTACCAAGGAGGATACGACCATACACGCCACCGTACTTAAGGGCGACTTCTCGAAAGCGGCGGAACTCATCTCGGACATAGCCTTCGAGTCGACATTTCCCGAAAAGGAGCTTGCCAAGGAGCGCGAGGTCATCTGCGACGAGATCAACACCTACAAGGATTCGCCCATGGACATGATCTACGACACATTCGAGGATATGCTCTTTTCCGGATCGGAACTCGGGCACAACATTCTTGGACGCAAGACGTCGCTGGCCCGTTTCGGGACGGAGGCCATACTCGATTTCCGCAAACGTACGCACACCACCGACCAGATGGTCTTCGCCTCGATCGGAAACATGTCGCCGCACACGGTCGAGAGCATTGCCGAACGATACTTCGCGGAACGCACGGCCACATCACGTCAATACGAAAGGGTAGCGCCCCAAACATGTACGCCGTTCGAGAAGACGGTAATAAAGCATACCCATCAGACGCACTGCATCGTCGGCAACCGCGCATACGGCATTCGCGAAGACCGGCGCCTGTCGCTCGCCCTGCTGGTCAACATACTCGGCGGACCGTGTGCAAACTCATTGCTAAACGTGGTAATACGCGAAAAGAACGGCCTTTCGTACAACATCGAGGCCAACTATACGCCGTATGTCGACAGCGGAATCGTAGCCATATACTTCAGCTCGGACAACGGCAATGCCGATATGTGTCTGGACCTTATAGACAAACAGATCAGGAAACTGCAGCAGGCGCCTTTGTCTACACGCCAGATCTCCATGTCCAAGAAACAGTTCATCGCACAACTGGCCGTGTCGATGGAGAGTAACGAAAGCTACATGCTGGGGCTCGGCAAGAGCCTTCTCGTCCACAACGAGGTCGACACAATCGAGGAGATATGCCGCAAGATCGATGCGCTGCAGGCCAATCAGCTTACGGAGGTGGCCAACGAAATATTCACCGGCAACTCTATTCTGATGTACAAGTAATGGACGCACTCGAACAGTACATACACAGGTTTTCGACGCCCGAGGATGAGTTGTTGCACGAACTCGACCGCGAAACCAACCTGCGCGTCGTCGCCCCGCGCATGATATCGGGGCACATACAGGGACAACTGCTCAAAATGACTGTGGAGATGACCGGTGCAAGACGGATTCTCGAAATAGGCACGTTTACCGGTTATTCGGCCATGTGCATGGCGGCAGGGCTTCCCGAAGAGGGTGAACTGCACACATGCGAGGTGGACGACGAGCTCGAACCGCTGGCCCGCTCTTTCTTCGACCGCAGTCCCCATGGCCACAAGATACATCTGCACATTGGTTCGGCTCTCGATATCGCTCCGGCGCTCGGCGGTACGTTCGACATGGTCTTCATCGACGGAGACAAGCGCGAATACCCCGATTACTACCGCATGCTTATGGGCGACAACGGCACTGCTCCGCTTGTCCGCAGCGGATCGCTGCTCATTGCCGACAACATATTGTGGTACGGCAAGGTAGTTCACGAAGTAGCGCATAACGACCATCATACGCAGGCGCTGCTCGAATTCAACCGCATGGTACGGGAAGACGACCGCGTCGAGAACGTCATACTGCCAATCCGTGACGGTCTGAACATCATACGTGTAAAATAACGCCGGGCGCCTCCTCCATCCGAGAGACGCCCGACGAGCTTATGGTTGGTTACTATTCTTGCCGGAAGGCCGGTGCGTATAACACAAGCCATCCGCACCGGAGTGGACACAAACCGTGCCATGAATGACCAAAAAAAGGTCGCCACACCGACGGTGGCGACCTTTGTCATAAGATCATGACAGGTCCTACTCGAGTTTCAGCTCTCGCTTGATCTCCTCGATCCTGGCATCGAGCTCGGCCTGAACCTTCTCGAACTCGGCAACCGAAGGCAGTGTGGCCTTCACGCCGAAATAGAACTTGATCTTGGGTTCGGTTCCGGACGGACGTACAGATACTCTGGTACCGTCGGCCGTAATCCACTGAAGAACGTTGCTGTGGTCGGATACACCCTCGATAGGCGAGCGCTTGCCGCTCTCGACATCGAGAACCTCAAGGGTCTTGTAGTCATATATCTTGACAACCGGCGATCCGAGGATGCTCTTGGGAGGGTTGGCCCTGTACTCGACCATCATCTTCTGAATGAGCTCCGCACCGTCCTTGCCCTTGCGAACGACATTCACCAGACCTTCACGATAGAAGCCGTACTTGACATAGAGATCCTGCAGCCACTCGTAGAGTGTCATGCCCATCTTGTCCTTGGCCCATGCGGCGGCCTCGGCAGCCAGCGAGCAGGCCGAAACACCGTCCTTGTCACGGACGTAGTCTCCGGCAAGATAACCGAATGACTCTTCGCCGCCACCGATATATTTGGCCTTTCCCTCATTTTCACGGATTATCTTGGCGATGAACTTGAAGCCGGTAAGGCAGTTGTAGCACTTTACTCCGAAGTGAGCGGCTACGGCATCGGGCATCATCGACGTCACGATCGTCTTGACCACATACTGGTTACCGTCGAGACGTCCGAGCTCGGCCCAGCGCGTAAGCTGGTAACACATCAACAGAACCAGGGTCTGATTGCCGTTGAGCAGTACGTACTCGCCCTTGCCGTTACGCAGGGCCAGTCCGATACGGTCCGAGTCGGGATCGGTTGCCATGGCCAGATCGGCGCCCTCCTTGCGTGCAAGATCGATGGCCATCGACATGGTCTTGCGTTCCTCCGGATTGGGCGACTCGACAGTCGGGAAGTTGCCGTCGATAACCGACTGTTCGGGAACCGAGATGACATTGGTAAAGCCGAACTTGTGCAGCGATGCGGGTACAAGACGAACGCCGGCTCCATGCAGCGGGGTATAGACGATCTTCAGGTCGTGGAACTTCTTGACGCTCTCGGGCGACAGCGACAGCTCGTGGATGCGTTCGAGATATTTCTCGTCGAAATCCTCACCGAGGATGGTAATGTTCTCCTTGTTCTTGCCGGTCAGTACCTGACTTACGGATGTTATCTTCTCGACCTCGGCGATGATGTTCTTGTCATGCGGTTCGGTAACCTGCGAACCATCGCTCCAATATGCCTTGTAACCGTTGTACTCCTTGGGGTTGTGCGACGCAGTAACCACAACTCCCGACTGGCACTTGAGCTCGCGTATCGCAAAGCTCAATTCGGGCGTCGGACGGAGGGCATCGAACAGATATACCTTGAATCCGTTCGAGGCGAAGATGTCGGCAACATGCTCGGCAAACATGCGCGAATTGTTGCGGCTGTCATGGCCTATGGCCACACGTATCTCTTCGCCGGCAAAATTCTTCTTGAGATAGTTCGACAACCCCTGTGTGGCAAAGCCTACGGTGTAGATGTTCATGCGGTTCGTGCCGACACCCATGATGCCGCGAAGACCGCCCGTACCGAATTCGAGGTCCTTGTAAAAGCTTTCGGTGAGCTCGGCCCTGTCATTGTCGATCAAATACTTGACCTGTTTCTTAGTAGCTTCATCGTATTCACCGGTAAGCCACTTTTCGGCTTTGGCGAGTACGAGTTGATCCAATTCGTTTACCATATTAATTATCAATTTTGTTTATAGTTCGAACACTCGACCCTTAAAAATTTTATATGCAAATATATGTATAAATTTTCAATTATTCTATATCAACGAGTTAAAAATAACGTCGCAAAAAGCGTGATTTTTCTATATACAAAAAAAGCAAATAAACAACCGAAAATGCCGGTTTTTTTTACTAATTTATTTACAACTTTGTGAGGTCAAAACGAGGCTAATCCCATCCGCTTCTGCCCGTCCGGCAGAGAGATCCCCCGAAAGCCGAATTCAGACACTACAACTATTATTTGTATATAAGAAAGATGTTAGCAACCAACTCGGTACAGAATAATGATGTTTGGCAGAATTTCCTCGACCTGGTTAAACAACAGACGTCGCAGGAGGAGTTTGCCAAGTGGTTTCTTCCGATCGTCCCGCTCGAGTTCGACGGAACCAACCTGCGTCTGCGCGTACCGAATGCCAGCTACGTCTATCAGATCGAAAAGAACTACCTTCCGTTTGTAAAGCCGATCATCGCAAGGGTATACGGACAACAGACGCGCCTCTATTACGCCGTCCCAAAGAACGACGTTCAGACGCCGGTGGCCGTCGATGCCGACACCACGTCCGTCACACCTTTCAGCACGCAAACGGATACTGCAAATATAACCAATCCGTTCGTGATTCCGGGCCTGAAGCCGAAGAAAATGATCATCGATCCTCAGCTCAACCCGAATTACACGTTCGCGACATTCATCGAAGGCGAGTGTAACCGTCTTGCCCGTTCCGCCGGCATGTCCGTAGCCATAAATCCGGGCAACGATACGCCGTTCAACCCGCTGTACATCTACGGAAACTCCGGTCTGGGCAAAACCCACGTGGTTCAGGCCGTCGGCCACGAAATCAGGGAACGCCATCCCGATCTGCAGGTTCTGTATGTCTCGATGAACAAGTTCCAGGCGCAATACCAGACTGCCATGAAGAACGGAGACATCCCCAACTTCATACACTATTATCAGATGATCGACGTACTGATCATCGACGATATCCAGGAACTTGCCGGAAAACCCGGAACGCAGAATGCATTCTTCAACATCTTCAGCCATCTGCAGATGTCTGGCAAACAGCTCATACTGACATCGGATAAGCCGCCCGTAGAGTTGAAGGATATCGAACAGCGACTGCTCACCAGATTCAAGTGGGGTCTGTCGGCCATGATAAGCGTGCCGGACTACGACACGAAGATCAAGATCATCAAGGCCAAGGCCAAGCGTATCGGCGTGGACATATCGGACGAGGTGGTCAACTATCTTGCCGAAAACATATCGGCCAACGTCCGTGAAATCGAAGGCGCACTTTCGTCGCTCGTAGCCAATACGTCGTTCCTTGGTCGCAAGATCACAACGTCGCTGGCAAAAGACATACTGAAGGTATACGTGCAGCTTACGCAGCATGAGATAACCATCGACCATATAATAGAGGTAATATGCAACTATCTCGACATAGACCGCAAGCGCTTCAACTCACCGGAACGAACCAGGGAGATCGCGCAGGCCCGTCAGATAGCGATGTATCTTGCCAAACAGCACACCAAGGCGCCGCTGACAGCAATAGGTGCGGCAATCGGAGGCCGCAACCACGCAACGGTGCTGCACTCGTGTAAGGCGGTATCAAACCTGATGGAGACGGACAAGTCCTTCAAACATCTGGTTGAAGAGATCGAAAAAGCGGTTTTGGCATAAAGCAAAAAACCGACCCGAGAACATATCGAAACTGGGAAACATGCATGTTTCCCAGTTTTTTTTCTAAATTCGCACATATATACTTTCAGTCACCCCATGGACCAACCCAAAATAGAGAGGATGCTGCGGCTGATGAAGATGCTCACGGCCAACGTATCATACACGGTGGACGACATTGCCGAACGACTCGGCATGTCGCGACGAACGGTATACCGTTACATCGATACATTCCGTGAAGCCGGATTTCTGATAAAGAAGAGTAGCGAATTCATCCGGCTGGACAAGGAATCGCCACATTTCAAGGACATATCGCAACTGGTGCACTTCACCGAAGAGGAGGCCTCCATTCTGAAGAGCGCGATAGAGAGTATCGACGACACCAATCTGCTGAAGCAGAACCTCAAACGCAAGCTCTACTCCGTCTACGACAACAAACTGCTCGCCGATACGGTCGTCAAGGGGAAGAACGCCTCCAACGTCCATCTGCTGCTCGATGCCATCGAAGAGCACCGCCAGGCCATCCTGCACAAATACCAGTCTGGGCATGGCGGCGAGGTACGCGACCGCAGGGTAGAGCCATTTGCATTCACCACCAATTACGTACAGGTCTGGTGCTACGATCCGGATGACGGACGCTGCAAACTCTTCAAGACCTCGCGCATAGGCTCGGTGGAGGTACTCGACGACGCATGGCAGCACGAAAACGAACACAAGGCCGGATTTATTGACATATTCAGGATGAACGGCACGGAACGCACACGTGTCAGGCTGGAACTCGGACTGATGTCCTACAACCTGCTCATAGAAGAGTATCCGCTGGCCGAACGCGACCTGCGACCCATAGACTCAACCCATTGGCTGCTCGACACGGAGGTCGCATCGATGCATGGCGTGGGACGTTTTGTCGCCGGGCTGCTGGACGATATCCGCATTGTCGATTCGCCCGAACTGCAACAGTACATGTCCGAATATCTGGCCAGATTCAAATAATTTTCAGACGCGCCGCATTGTGTCACAAGTTGACACTGCAAAGCCGTTACTTTGTATCGTGAAAGGGGTTTATCCCCGATGGAATCGAATTCATCAACTTAAAACACGAATACAATATGGGAACGGCTTACAAAATCAGATGCAAACACTGCGGAACGCAGTTTGATCACTACTACGGAAACGATTACGGCACGACGATACGTTGCGTCGGTTGCGGCGACCATGTCGAAACCGAGACGGCAATACGCTGTCCATCATGCCGCCGACGAATAAACGATACACCCGAAGAGTTCAACAGTCAGGTAGAGGTAGTGATGATGTGGGACTGAGGCATGCATGCCGACATGAAAAAACATGGCACGGCATTATGAATTTAGATAAAAATTCAATAACTTTGAGTGTTTAATTGACTTATTCGAAACACACCATGGCAAAACTTGCACCGGGCGATATGGCCCCCGATTTCAAATCGACTACACAGGACGGCACGCCGTTTTCACTGGCCGATCTGAAAGGCAAACGCACGATACTTTATTTTTATCCCAAGGACAACACCTCCGGTTGCACGATCGAGGCCAAGAACCTGCGCGACGGCAAGGCGGAACTGACCCGCATGGGATTCCAGATAGTAGGAGTAAGCCCCGACAGCGAAAAATCGCATCAGAACTTCTGCACAAAGCACGAGCTCAACTTCACGTTGCTCGCCGACACGGACCACAGCGTCTGCGAGGCGTTCGGGGTATGGGCCGAGAAGTCGATGTATGGCCGCAAATACATGGGCGTACTGCGTACTACATTCGTAATCGATGCCGACGGCCGTATCGAAAAGATCTTCGACAAGGTCAACACCGGCGACCATTACAACCAAATCATCAATTCGTACAAATAAAACAGAAACCACAATATGGCAGATAAAGTTCAGGTAAACGCGGACAAGCTCAAGGTGCTCAACGCGGTAATGGAGAAGATAGAGAAGGATTTCGGCAAGGGATCCATCATGAGGATGAACAGCGAGAACGTCGCCGACATCCCCGTAATCCCCACCGGATCCATAACACTCGATGCGGCTCTCGGTGTGGGAGGATACCCCAAAGGGCGTGTAATCGAGATATTCGGCCCCGAATCGTCGGGTAAGACCACGCTGGCCATACACGCGATAGCCGAGGCTCAAAAGATGGGCGGCATTGCGGCATTCATCGATGCCGAGCATGCATTCGACAGCTTCTATGCCCAGAAACTGGGCGTAGATGTCGACAACCTGCTCATATCGCAGCCCGACAACGGAGAGCAGGCTCTCGAGATAGCCGATTCGCTCATACGTTCAAGCGCCATCGACATTATAGTCATCGACTCGGTGGCCGCACTGACGCCCAAAGCCGAGATTGAAGGCGACATGGGCGACTCGAAGATGGGACTGCAGGCCCGACTCATGTCGCAGGCCCTGCGCAAGCTTACATCGAGCATTGCCAAGACCAAGACCGTCTGCATCTTCATCAACCAGCTGCGCGACAAGATAGGCGTCGTATACGGTAACCCCGAAACCACGACCGGCGGTAACGCCCTGAAGTTCTACGCGAGCGTGCGTCTCGACATTCGCCGCGTGTCGGTCATCAAGGACGGCGAGGAGCAGCTCGGCACCCGCACAAGGGTAAAGGTAGTAAAGAACAAGGTTGCACCCCCGTTCAAGAAGGCCGAATTCGACATAATGTTCGGCGAAGGAATATCGCGTCTGGGCGAGATTATCGACATAGGTGTCGATTCGGGCATAATCAAGAAGGCCGGATCGTGGTTCTCGTACGGTGACCGCAAGATCGGACAGGGGCGCGACGCCGTGAAGGAGGCCCTGACCAACGACGAGCAACTCCGCTCCGAAATAGAGGCCAAGGTCTGCGAAGTCGTCAAGACAAGGAAGTCGTAAGGACTTGAAGCTATAATACAGTTAATATGGGCTACAGCGAAGAAGACGAGAAACTTATAACCGAAAAATGGAACGATCTGCTCTATTCCTGCACCAAGATATGCAAGAATGACGAAGATTGGAATCTCATAAAACGGGCATTTTTCCTCGCCAAGGAGGCGCATCAGGGTGTACGGCGACGTTCGGGCGAGCCGTACATCCTGCATCCTATTGCCGTAGCCAAGATCGTCATCGAAGAGATAGGTCTCGGAGTCAAGTCCGTGGTGGCGTCACTGCTGCATGACGTTGTCGAGGATACCGAATACACGGTCGAGGACATGGAGCGCATTTTCGGTCCGAAGATCGCATCGATGGTCGACGGACTGACGAAGATGTCGGGCGTCTTCAACGCCAACACCTCGGAGCAGGCCGAATATTTCCGCAAGGTGCTGCTGACGCTGTCCGACGACGTACGGGTCATTCTGATCAAGATCGCCGACCGCCTGCACAACATGCGTACGCTTGGCTACATGCCCGTAGACAAGCAGATCAAGATCACGGGCGAAACGTTCCACCTGTTCGCTCCGCTTGCCCACAGGCTCGGGCTCTATGCCATCAAGACCGAACTTGAAGATCTGTGCCTCAAATACCGTTTTCCGAAGGACTTCGAGGAGATATCGCGCAAGGTCGAGGAGACCGAACCCGAGCGTCAGAAATTCATAGAGCGTTTTAATGCACCTATAATCGAGGCTCTCAACCGCAATAATATCAAGTACGAGATATCGGGACGTGTCAAGAGTATATACTCGATTTGGTCCAAGATGCAGCGCAAGCAGATTCCCTTCGAGGAGGTGTATGACCTGTTTGCCATACGCATCATCTTCCATGCGGCCGAATTCCCGTCCGAGAAGACACAGTGCTGGCAGATATATTCGTCGATAACCGACATCTACGCCCCGAAACCGGGACGCCTGCGCGACTGGATCAGCATGCCTAAGGCAAACGGCTACGAAGCCCTGCACGTAACCGTAATGGGCCCCGACGGAATATGGGTCGAGGTGCAGATACGCTCCGAGAGAATGGACGAAATAGCCGAAAAGGGATTTGCAGCACACTGGAAATACAAAAAGGCGACGATATCTCAGGACGAAGACGAGTTCGATAAATGGCTCAAGAAGGTACGCGACGCATTGAACGGCCCTAACGAGAATGCGGTCGAGTTCCTGGATAACTTTAAGTTATCGCTATATACATCTGAAATAACGGTATTTACCCCAAAGGGCGAACAGCGTACATTACCATACGGTGCAACGGCTCTGGACTTTGCATACGATATCCATACCAAGATCGGTAACAAGGCCATAGGCGCAAAGATCAACCATAAAATCGAGCCGATAACCACGCAGATCAACAATGGCGACCAGATCGAGATAATCACGGCAGACAATGCCAAACCCAAGCCCGAGTGGATCAACATCGTAACCACGACAAAAGCAAAACAGTCGATTACGAGTTTTCTGAAGCGCGAGCAGCAGAACAACATCGAACGCGGAATCAAGATTTTCGAGGAGCAGTTGGGCAAATTCAACGTCAAGCAGAGCGGCAGGGTATTGCGCAAGGTGATACCGGCCTATGATTGCTCAAACAAGGACGAATTTTACAGCAAGCTCGGTGCCGGAATCATCAACCTCGACGACCTGGAGAAGGTTCTCAAATCCAACTCCAAGAGCAAACTGCTTAAGTTCTGGACGCTCTTCATAAACAACGAAGAGAAGGACGATGACGACCTTTCCCAGGAGAAAAAGAAGGGTGCCGACAAACCGGCCGAACAGTTCGTACGTGCGGAGTGCTGCAATCCAATTCCCGGCGACCAGGTCGTGGGCTTCAGAGACCCCAATACCAACCAGATAATCGTGCACAAGGCCACTTGCGACGAATTGAACAGGCTTGCATCGCAATACGGCAACAACATCATAAAAGGCGAAATAAAGTGGTCCCAGCACAAATCGATGTCATACCTCTCGAATATCGAGATCCGAGGCATAGACCGCATGGGAATACTTCTCGACCTGACCAAGGTGATATCCGGAGACTTCAGCATCAACATGAGGGCCGTATCAATGCAGAGCCATGACGGCATATTCGAAGGGACGTTGAGCCTTTATGTCAAGGACGCCGAGAGTCTCAATGCCATACTCGACAAGATACGCAAGGTCAAGGGAATCGATTCTGTAAGGAGAATTTTGAATTAATAACCATGGATGAAGTTGTCAACATAATAATAAGCGTGATAATTGCGGCATCGGCCGTCGCTTTCGGCATAGTACGAAGTCGCAAAAAGAGCGCGGCACCCGTTAATACCATGACGCCGAAACCGTCACGGTCCCAGGAGATGCAACAGAAGGTTATGGAGTGGCGCAAGAACAACAGCGGCAACAGCACTGCAGCCATGCCTGCGCCGCGCAACGAAGCAAAGAGGGAAACGAATGCAGACAAAAAGGCAACGACAGCCAATTCACAGCATCACCCTCTACGGGAACAGAGGAAACCATCGGCATCCTACAATGAAGAGCCGATAGCGGCAAAGTTCAACCTTCGCGATGCAATCCTGTATTCGGAAATAATGAAGCCGAAATTCGACGAATAACCAAATAAACGATATATTATGGCATCAATATTCACACGCATCATCAAAGGCGAAATTCCGAGCTACAAGGTAGCCGAGGATGAGAATTACTACGCGTTTCTCGATATCAATCCACTTGCAAAGGGGCACACGCTCGTAGTTCCCAAGAAAGAGGTAGATTACATATTCGATTTAGATGACGAAACATTGTCGGGCATGATGGTATTTGCAAAAAGGGTAGCCCGCAAAATCAAGGAGGCTACCGGATGTCGCAAGGTAGCCGTAGTTGTACTGGGACTGGAAGTACCGCATGCTCACATTCACCTCATACCGATGAACAACGAAAACGATGTAGATTTCCATCGAGCGAAGCTGCAATTATCTCCGGAAGAGTTTAAGGAAATTGCAGCCAGACTAAGTTTATAAACAATATTTTACACAATATAACTTTCTGTCTAACAAAAAGGGTAGCCTTAAAGAGAGGTTACCCTTTTATCGTTATTTAACATAATATAAGCTCCGAGAACAGACAATAACAAAATTGTTGATAATCTGATTGCCATCATCAAAAAAACTGTTCTTTTTCCTTAAAGACAGTAGTCGTATTTACATCTGTAAACAACAATAAAGGTCGCTTTGTTACATTTGTAAATACATTTGTAACACATTGAGTGATCAAAACTATGTTGATAATCATATCGTGTTACATACGTAAATACTGCACGAACACCCTTAAAAACAACCGCAAAGGGGTAGTCAAATCATTGATATTATAGGTACAATTAACTAATAACCAGTGTTTTATACTATTTACATAAACTTAAAAATAAGATTAATAACAGTATATGACGTGGAAAAGCCGTTGCGATAAATAAAGCCTTTAATATTTATATAATGCAGTATTTATCAGTAATATATGATAAACATATAAATCTATTTACTGATATTTTTATGCACAGATATTTAACAATATTAATCATGTAACACTTGTAAACAATTGCGAATCTTATTAACATTTAAGTTTTGTAAAAATTATTTGCTTTACAAATGAAAAAAGTATATTTTTGTAAAAAAAGCGGCTATGAAGGAGAAATTTCAACAATTCATGATCAGCAAGGGGCTAAACGCAAGTCGTCTTGCAGAGATGCTGGGTATTCAGCCGGCAGCCATTTCTCACATTTTATCCGGCCGCAACAAGCCGAGCTTTGATTTGCTACAGAAACTCCTGAAAGCTTTTCCTGATTTGAATCCCGATTGGTTGTTGCTCGACTCCGACCTAATGTATCGCAATTCGGCAAGCAACGGCACTTCCATCGATAAAACAACTGTTGTAAATGATGGAATGTTGTTTGACATGCAGGCAGGCATCAATGGCAGACAAAAACAAGCACTGCACTCGGCATCGGGGCAAATGGCGCGAGAATCGAATATTTCCGATCAAACGGTCGAACAAATTATTTCATCGCATTCTCAGCCGGCTTCACCTATAGAGCGAATAGTAGTTTTCTATGCCGATAATACGTTCGAAAGTTATTCGCGACGTAAATAAAAATACGTTTCAACGTTGCCGGATTCTATCGGGAAACAATTTACGCAGGTATCATTTACATTGTATATGACGCGTTCAGTATAACCGAGTGCCATCAGTTATCAACGACAACGCTTGTCGAGACGTTTATCTTTCACAAACAAATACTCAGAAACCGGTTTGGGGTATCGTCTGCATATTTTTTATAAATTTGCAGAATAAAGGCCGAACTCAGACATAATTGGCAAAGTATATCATATGAAATAATATGTACATTATGTTAAATCAAATAAGGATACAGATAAATAACAGGTAAGCCACCATACATTTCGACATTTACTATATGAGGATAAAAACAATAATGGCAATCGCAGCGATAATCGCATGCGCAAGCTGCACAGACAACAAAGGTACAAACGACAAACCTGTCATCTATACAACCATACAGCCTCTTAAATGCATTGTGGAAGAGATTGTCGGCAATGATTTCGACATCGAGGTTCTGGTTCCGGCCGGAGCATCTCCCGAAACATTCGAACCAACACCGAAACAATTCATAGCTCTCAATGAGTCTCAGATGGTATTCAGTGTCGGTTTGATAGATTTCGAACGCAATCTTACGTCGAAAATAGAGAAACGGAACAAACTTGTCGACCTGAGCCATGGCATAGAGTTAATTGCAGGTTCGTGTTCGCACAATCACCACGAACACGGTGATCACGGCCACGCAACAGGCATAGACCCGCATATATGGAGCTCGCCCAAGAGTCTCAAGGTCATGGCAAACAATGTTTTCGAAGCGATAAACCGAGAATATCCCGATTCATCGAAATACGTCGACAACCACAAACGCCTTATCGGTCAAATAGACAGCCTCGACATCGAAGTACGTAAGATGTGCGAGAACACCGACAAACGCTACTTTATCATCTACCACCCTGCACTTACATATTTTGCCCGCGATTACGGGATTGAGCAGGTATCGATCGAGGATGAAGGCAAGGAGCCGAGTGCACGACGCCTTGCCGGTATAATAGAGAAAGCACGACAGGACGGGATCAAGCGTGTATTCTACCAGGCACAGTTTCCACGCTCGACTGTCGAGATAATAGCTGAAGACATGGGAGCCGAGGCCGTTGAGATAGACCCTCTCGCCGAGAATGTCATAGAGAATACGGGTAGCATGATACGCCTGATAACCGAATAACGCAGTTAACAATGAAACTCATATCAATCAAGGGGCTCACGGTCAAATATGACGGTTACACGGCACTCGAGAATGTCAATCTCGACATATACGACGACGATTTCATAGGCGTAATCGGACCGAATGGAGGAGGCAAGACTACCCTTGTCCGCACAATAGTAGGGGCGCTACCCTATTCCGGGACGATCGAATATGCCGACGAGCTGTATGACGGCAAACGACGTCTGATAGGATACATGCCACAACAGTCGAAGTTCGACCGCACATTCCCGATTTCGGTTCTCGAGGTGGTGATGTCGGGGTTGCAGTCTGAGCACGGCTTCACGTCCGGATATACGAAATCAGACCGGGAACGTGCCTGTGACATGCTCGCAGCGGCAGGCATATATCACCTGAAAGATAAGCAGATAGGCGAAATATCCGGAGGAGAGATGCAACGCGCCCTGCTGTGCCGGGCCATCATCATGAATCCGCGGCTGCTGATACTCGACGAGCCTGCCAATTTCGTGGACAACCGTTTCGAGAACGAACTGTATTCAATGCTCGAAGAGCTTAATAAACGCATGGCGATCATCATGGTTTCGCATGATCTCGGAACAATTACGAGTATCGTAAAGAGTATCGTATGCGTCAACCGTACGGTGCATCGTCACGATTCGAACATCATCACTCCGGAACAGCTCGAAAACTACCAGTGTCCGATACAGATCATTACGCACGGCACCGTACCGCATACAGTCCTCGGCGATCACAAATAAAATACGACTACAAAAAAGCGGCAGGGTTCTCTACCCTGCCGCTTTTCTATCTGTTCGGACGAATCGTACTACTTGTTGAGTGCGCTCAACTCCTGGAACAGTCTGTCGAACGAATCGACGATCTCGTTATTGAGAGCAACATAGTGTTTGCGAACGAGTTTGGCGTTTTTCGGCTCGGCCGGATTATTGACCTTTACAAAGAGCTGGTTGCGCAGTTCAACGCCCTTCTCCATTAAGTCGAATATCTCTTTCTCCTTCGAGGGGTGGAAATAGATAGCCATATCGCAATCGAATACGAGCTCCTCGAGACGGTAGTCGATCTCCTTTTTGATGGATCTTAAATTTGCCATACGATTTTGTTTTTGTAGTTTTTTTGCTGATGACAAAGATAATAAACCTTTTTATATTTTCAAACAAACGAAAAAAGGATTTCATTGCTGAAATCCTTTCTCTCAACGTGTTTGTGCGCAGTGTCAGAAGTCAACGCCGACAGCATCCATATCTATTATGACGCCGTTCGAGCCATCGTCGATTATCAATACCGACTCGGTCATAACTCCACATTCACAGCCGCACGGACAATTGTTTGCCGGTTTCGGTTTTACAGTCTGCTTTGGAGCGGGTTGCGTAACCATGACACGTTTTACGATAACCTGATCACGGCCGTAATCGAATACGACATCGGCCCGGCGCAGCGTGGGCAGGACCTTTGTGGTCAGATAGTTCCACACATCGTTCATCGACTTGAGACTCTCCTCCTTGGCCACCATCGACAGCTTGGCGTTGTTGATTACGGCAATGGCCTTCTGCTTGTCGGGCAGCGACGAGGCATTGAGTGCCGGTATGCATGCATTCCAGTCATTTACAACGACCTTGACCGTCACGGGATACTTCTTCGACAACGAATAGGTCGTGTTGAGATAGGCATTCAGATCTGCAGCCCGGGCACTTGCAAGTTCCTCATTGGAAGCCTCCACGCCGTCGGGCGACGAATATCCGGTAACGGTCACTGACTTGACATGCAACAGCGAATCCGTAGCCAACGAATTCATGAATGTCTTGAGCGATGCCAGTTGGGCGGCATTATTTCCGAACGTCGAGGTCATCTTCGAGACATTCATCGGATACAGGGCCATGAAGTCGGACGACATGCCGCTGTTGTGTTTGACCAGATATCTGCTTACCATATAATTGCCGTCACGACTTTGCGACAGCATAACCGTATCGGCCGCAGATGCCGGTACCGTCCTCCCTGATTGTGCGGATGCCGAATTGAAGACGCACAATGCAAGAGATAAAGCCAGAGTAGAAATTAATGTTTTCACGCAAACTTGTTATTTGGTTATACTTTCACTGCATGGCTATTCAACAATCAAGCCAGAACGGCGACCGGCTGCCGCAAGCAAAAGGAAGGGCGACACTCGGTTGAGTATCGCCCTGCAGCATATCAATACCACAATTGGCTACAAATCATGCGACAATGGCGCCGGGACGGTTGCCGACACATCGAAATCGCCCCATGTTTCGGCTATGGAGTCTATTGTGGCGTAAAGCTCGTCGGGATCGGTCGACGTAACCAGCTTGAGCCTTGTCTGCTTGAAGTTGGGCAGGCCCTTGAAGTAGTTGGACAGGTGACGGCGCATCTCTATGATGCCGACATATTCACCCTTTACCTCTATCGATTTTGCGAGGTGCTCCTTGGCTATGGCAACACGCTCCGCAACCGACGGTTGAGGCATGACCTCGCCCGTCGCCAGATAATGCTTTATCTCGCGGAAGATCCATGGACGTCCATACGTTGCCCGACCTATCATTATGCCGTCAACGCCATAGCGGTCGAACATTTCACGCGCCTTCGGGCCCGAATCCACGTCGCCGTTGCCTATTACCGGTATATGGATCTGCGGGTTGTTTTTCACCTTGCCTATCAGTGTCCAGTCGGCTTCGCCGCGATAGAGCTGTGCACGCGTACGGCCATGTATGGTAATAGCCGCTATGCCTACATCCTGCAGACGGAGAGCTATCTCTTCGATATTTTTCGTTTCGTCGTCCCAACCGAGACGCGTTTTGACGGTTACCGGCAGCTTGACGGCTTCGACTATGCGCCTGGTCATCTCGACCATCAACGGCACGTCGCGCATCATCCCCGAACCGGCACCGCGTCCGGCAATCTTCTTCATCGGGCAGCCGAAATTTATATCTATCAGATCGGGGTGCGCCGCCTCGGCTATGCGTGCAGCCTCGACCATCGGCTCGATCAGATGCCCGTATATCTGTATGCCGACAGGGCGTTCGACATCGCTTATGGACAGTTTTGCAAGTGATTTGGCGGCATCGCGTATCAGCCCGTCCGAGGAGATGAACTCGGTATAGACCATGTCGGCACCGAACTTCTTGCACATGTATCTGAACGACGGATCGGTCACATCTTCCATCGGTGCCAGGAACAACGGACGTTCCCCAAGATCAATGTCGGCTATCTTCATGACTGTATTTCGTGCAGATGTACAAGTATCTTGTCAATACGGGCACCGTCCATATCCATGACCTCGAACGAGAAATTCTTCCAGTCGAGTTTCTCGCCGGTCTGAGGGATGTGTCCCAACTCCTGCAGAATCAGACCGCTGACGGTCGTAAAGTCATACTCCTGCGGTGAGAAGAGATCCTCCATGTCGAAATATGCAAGGAAATCATAAAACGGACACTGACCGTCGATCAACACACTGCCGTCATCACGACGGACAATATCCGGTTCGGTATGCTCGTCCGGAATCGTGCCGACGAGAGCCTCGAGAATATCCTTCAACGTCACGATACCCTGAGTCGATCCGAACTCGTCGCATACGAGGCCGTAAGACAGCTGACTGTCACGCAGTTGATTAAGGGCATTGTACACCTCCATGCGTTCATGGAAGTAGTTGCACGGTTCGATTTTGGTACGTATGTCGAAATCGGGATCTGATATGTTGCAGAACAGATTTTTGAGTCGCACGACACCGACTGCATTGTCTATGTTGCCGTCAGCAACGGGATATACGTTGTGAGGATGCGCCTTGACGAACTCTTCGATCTCGGCATTGGAGAGCGAAAGGTCTATCCAGTCGAGATCGCTGCGATGAGTCATTATGGAGTCGACGGTACGGTCTCCGAGTGAGAAGACGCGTTCGACGATGTTCTGCTCGACCTCCTGTACGGTTCCGTCTTCGGTTCCCTCCTGTATTATCGACTTGATCTCCTCCTCGGTAACCTTTGTTTCGGCATCCTTGAGGTTGAGCAGCTTGCACACGAGCTCCGTGCTTTTCGACAGCACCCATACGAACGGCGAGGCTATCACCGACAAGGCCTTCATGGGTCCGGCAATAATCTTGGCGGTCTTCTCGGCCGCGGCCATGCCGATACGTTTCGGAACAAGTTCACCGAAAATTATAGTGGCGTATGTAACAACCACAACGATAATAAGCTGGGCCGTAGTGCGGGCTATGGCATGAGGCACGCCCCACCCTTCGAGCACGTTTCCGAACCCGTCAGCCAGGGTTGCACCGGAATAAATACCGGTAAGTATACCTATAAGCGTTATGCCTATCTGTACCGTTGACAGGAACTTGTCGGGATCCTCCGCAAGTTTCAATGCCCGGGATGCAGCCTTGCTGCCCTGCTTCGCATCGTTGCCGAGACTCGACTTGCGTGCCGAGATCAGAGCGACCTCCGACATGGCAAAAACGCCGTTAAGCAGTATCAGAATAATGATAATGATTATTTCCATGACACAAATATATATATTTCGCCGTTAATAACGAAATACGGCCAGCAGACATCGATCTGCACGCGCAAGCCGTTACGGCAGGCCGATTTCAAACTCGGCGGCAAATCATTTGCATATGCGCGCGGGTTGTAGTATCTTTATGGCCAAATTTCAGAAGCACATGAATATCGAAAATTTTCTTGGTGACATTGTAAAGTCCTCGGTCGAGGCTCTTTACGGCAAGCTCGAAGGCGAGCAGCTGCAGATTCAGAAGACGCGCAAGGAGTTCGAGGGCGACTACACCCTCGTGGTATTTCCCCTTTTGCGACGAAGCCGCAAGTCGCCAGAAGCCACCGCAACCGAGATAGGCGAATACATGGTTGCCAACGTCAAGGAGATAAGCGCATACAACGTGATCAAGGGTTTTCTCAACCTCACACTCGATCACTCTTTCTGGGCCGATCGGTTCGGCGAAATATGCCGCGACTGCGATTACGGCAAGGCCAAGCCTACGGGACGCAACATAATGATAGAGTACTCGTCGCCCAATACCAACAAACCGCTGCACCTGGGACATATCCGCAACAACCTGCTCGGATATTCGGTTGCACGCATACTTGAGGCGAACGGCAACAACGTAATAAAGGTCAATCTGGTAAACGACCGCGGCATCCATATATGCAAGTCGATGCTCGCATGGAAACTCTACGGCAACGGCGAGACGCCCGAGTCGACCGGCATGAAGGGCGACCATCTGGTCGGCAAGTACTACGTCGAGTTCGACAAGCACTACAAGGCCCAGATCAAGGAGCTCATGGAGCAGGGACTCAGCGAAGATGAGGCAAAGAAGAAGGCCCCGATAATGCAGGAGGCACAGGAGATGCTCCGCAAATGGGAAGCCAGGGACCCGGAGGTGTACAATCTGTGGCAGACGATGAACGGTTGGGTATATGCCGGATTCGATGTCACCTACAAGGCATTGGGTGTCGATTTCGACAAGGTATATTATGAATCGCAGACATATCTGCTCGGCAAAAGTATCGTCGAGGAGGGGCTGCGCAAGGGAATATTCTTCCGCAAGGAGGACAACTCCGTATGGATAGACCTTACGGCCGACGGTCTCGACCAGAAGCTGTTGCTGCGCGGCGACGGGACATCGGTATACATTACTCAGGATCTCGGAACGGCGTTCCGCCGGTTCGAGGACAACAACCTCGACGAGATGATCTATGTCGTTGGCAACGAGCAGAACTACCACTTCCAGGTACTCAAGCTCATTCTCAAGAAACTCGGCTACGACTGGAGCGACAACATCTACCACCTCTCCTACGGTATGGTCGAACTGCCCGAAGGCAAGATGAAATCGCGTGAAGGCACCGTCGTCGATGCCGACGACCTTATCGCCGACATGGTGGCCACGGCCCGCGAGATGTCGGCCGAGCTCGGCAAGCTCGACGGCTGCAGCGAGGAGGAGTCCAACGCCATCTCGACGATGGTCGGTCTCGGAGCACTGAAATACTTCATACTGAAAGTAGATCCCAAGAAGACCATGCTCTTCGACCCCCGCGAATCGATCGACTTCAACGGCAACACCGGCCCGTTCATACAATACACCCACGCGCGCATCTGCTCGATACTGCGCAAGGCCCGCGAGGCAGGTATCGATACCACGACCCCGTGTTCTACCCTGCTGCCGATCGAGATCGAGCTTATAAAGAACCTGTGCGACTACCCCAACGTCGTAGCGGCTGCAGGCGAAGCGTTCGCACCGTCGATCATTGCCAACTACACGTATGAACTGGCCAAGCAGTTCAACGGATACTACCACGACTACTCCATCCTGCGTGAATCCGATTCGGCGATATGCGCCATGCGAATCCGTCTGGCCGAGAGTATTGCCAAGGTCATAAAATCGGCGATGTATCTGCTCGGCATCGATGTTCCGGACAGGATGTAGGCGATACTTAAACATATTGATATCCATGTCTTTTGAAGTCAGAGGGCATGGATATCATGTTTTGAGGCGGTACGGCCGGTTCTCAAAATGAAATTTCAATTTGGCTCTATGCCCACATTTCACTATATTTGTTGTAATCAGGTAGGTTTTATTTGACTATCAACAGATTGGATAAAACTCGCACGAGAACGGGC
>CALUNG010000003.1 GCA_944321955.1 uncultured Alistipes sp.
CACTTCAACCAAAACCCTTGTAACTCAATTCTATCACTATATCTTTCCGCATTTCACTTTTTTGTAGTAACTTTGCGCGTAATATAACCCGAACAAGCGAAACATGGACAGACGAAACAACAAAAAGCTAAGCGACAACCGACGCCTGATAAGGTGGATCTGGGGCATCGTCTTCGTGCCGGTAGGGATACTCTTCCTGATGCTGGCACTGACAGCAATCGGTGCATTCGGACGCCTGCCGTCGTTCGAGGAGCTCGAGAACCCCAAGAGCAATCTCGCTACGGAGATCTACTCCGAAGAGGGCAAGGTTCTGGGTACGTTCTTCGTGCAGAACCGCTCGTACATACAGTACGACGACCTCTTTCCGCAGGACTCCACGCTTCACCTCACGCTCAAGGGCAAGGAGGTGCCGCCCATAATCGCCGCACTCATCTCGACCGAGGACGTGCGTTTCGAGTCGCATTCGGGTATAGACCTGCCGTCACTGGTGCGCGTGGGCGTCAAGACCATAGCCCTGCAGCGCCACTCCCAGGGCGGCGGCAGCACCATCACCCAGCAGCTTGCCAAGAACCTATTCCCGCGCGACACCGTACGCAACCGCAGCAAGGTGGCCCGCACCGGCAAGCTCGTCATATCGAAATTCAAGGAGTGGATCACGGCCCTCAAACTCGAATACAACTACACCAAGGAGGAGATCGCCGCCATGTACCTCAACACGGTTGCCTATGGATCGAATTCATACGGCATAAAGTCGGCGGCCCACACCTTCTTCAACAAGGAGCCAAACGAACTGACCATACAGGAGGCCGCAATGCTCGTGGGCGTGGTGAATGCCCCGACACGCTATTCGCCCGTCCGCAATCCGGACAACGCACTGGCGCGCCGCAATCTCGTTCTCTCACGAATGGAAACGGCCGGGGTCCTCACGAAACAAGAACGCGACTCCATCTCGGCACTGCCGATAGTTCTGAACTACAGACCCGTATCGCACAATGACGGGGAAGCTACCTATTTCCGCGAGATGCTGCGTCTGGTGATGAATGCGAAACGGCCCACACGCCGACAGTTCCTCACCGACTGGGATTACGAGCAGGCCGTCAAGGAGTATGACGAAAATCCTATTTACGGCTGGTGCCTCAAGAACCGCAAGGCCGACGGTTCGACGTATGACATCTACCGTGACGGACTGAAGATCTACACCACCATCAACGCTTCGATGCAGGAGTATGCCGAGGCTGCCGTACAGAAACAGCTCGAGACCGAAATACAACCGCGCATGGATGCGCAGGTGAAACGTACCGGCGTACTCTTCATCGACACCGACCGCAGCGAACGCGACGCCATCATACGACGTGCGATGAGAAATTCGGACCGTTACCGCGAGATGAAACGTGCCGGTGCGAGCGAAAAGGAGATATTCGCCAGCTTCGACCGCAAATGCCGGATGAAGGTCTTCACATTCAAGGGAGAGCGCGACACGCTGATGACCCCGCGCGACTCGATTCTGCACCACAAGCGCATAATGCGTGCAAGTTTCGTGGCGATGGATCCGCACACGGGCCATGTCAAGGCCTATGTCGGCGGACCGAACTTCCGCTATTTCAAATACGACATGGCCAAGCAGGGTAAACGGCAGATAGGCTCGACCGTAAAACCGTTCGTCTACACCTTCGCCATCGACCACCTCGGCATGACGCCCTGCACGATGGTCCCCAACCTGCCCGTAACGATTGAGACGTCGCTCGGCACGGCATGGTCTCCCAAGGAGGCCGGCAAGGTCGAATACGACGGCGTACTGCATCCGCTGGCATGGGGCCTGGCCCGCAGCCGCAACAACTATTCGGCATGGATCATGAAGCAGGCCAAGCAACCGCAGGCCGTCGCCGACTTCATACACAACATGGGAATACGAAGCTACATAGATCCGGTCTACGCACTCTGTCTGGGAACATTCGAGTCGAACGTCTTCGAGATGGTCAGCGCCTACTCGACGTTTGCCAACGAGGGCGTACACAACGACCCGATATTCGTAACCCGTATAGAGGACCGTCAGGGCAACGTGATATCGAACTTCACCACGCAGTCGCAGGACGCCATCAGCAAACAGACGGCATATACCATGCTGACGATGCTCAAGCGCGTGATATCGGGCGGTACGGGCGGACGTCTGTCATGGAAATACGGATTCCGCAACATGGATATTGCCGGAAAGACCGGCACCTCGAACAAGAACCGCGACGCATGGTTCGTATGCATCACGCCGCGACTGGTTGCCGGCTCATGGGTCGGCGGCGAAGACCAGTCCGTACACCTGCGTTCGGGCGGCGAGGGCAGCACCATGGCGCTGCCGATCGTCGGCGAGTTCCTGACGAAGGTCTATGCCGATCCATCGCTCGGCATAAAGATGACGGACCAGTTCGTACGTCCGCCGATGATGCCCGTATACGACTGCCCCGACGAAGAGGATGCTGACGCCGCATACGGCACGGAAGAGTACGACGAATTTTTCGAATAACGACTAAAAACACAGATACAAAAATGAAAACAGCTATTGTGGGAGCAAGCGGCGCCGTAGGCCAGGAGTTCCTGAAGATTCTCGAAGAGCACAACCTGCCGATAGACGAACTCGTCCTTTTCGGATCGGAGCGCAGCGCAGGACGCAAATATACATTCCGCGGCAAGGAGCTGACCGTAAAACTGCTCCAGCACAACGACGACTTCCGCGACATCGACCTCGCTCTGGTATCGGCCGGAGCCGGCACATCGCGTGAATTCGCCGAAACGATAACCAAATACGGCACGCTGATGATCGACAACTCGAGTGCCTTCCGCATGGATGCCGACGTGCCGCTGGTCGTTCCCGAGGTTAACCCCGAAGATGCCCTCAACGCACCGCGCCGCATCATCGCGAACCCCAACTGCACGACAATACAGATGGTCGTCGCCCTGAACGCCATCGAGAAGCTGTCGCACATACGCCGCGTACACGTGTCGACCTATCAGTCGGCCAGCGGTGCTGGTGCCGCCGCCATGCAGGAACTCGAGACGCAGCACGCACAGCTTGCCGCAGGCAAGGAGCCGACGGTCGAGAAGTTCGCCTTCCAGCTGGCATACAACGTCATTCCGCATATCGACGTCTTCACCGACAACGGATACACCAAGGAGGAGATGAAGATGTACAACGAAACACGCAAGATCATGCACTCTGACATCGAGGTTTCGGCCACGTGCGTGCGCGTTCCGGTAATGCGCGCCCACTCCGAGAGCATCTGGCTCGAGACCGAGCGTCCCGTGTCGGTGGAGGAGGCCCGCAAGGCATTCTCCGAGAGCGAGGGCATCGTACTGATGGACGACCCGCAGAACAAGGTCTACCCCATGCCGCTCTTCATCGCCGGCAAGGAACCCGTGTACGTCGGCCGCATACGCAAGGACCTGACCGACAGCAACGGACTGACATTCTGGTGCGTGAGCGACCAGATCAAGAAGGGCGCAGCCCTCAATGCAGTGCAGATAGCCGAGTGGCTCGTCGCCAAATCGGCCATTTAGAAGGAGTTTGCGGCCTGCACGACAATAATTATTTTTTGCTATTCGTTAAATAATGTGTAAATTTGCAGGCTGTACCCTTGCGGGATAATGCCGGAATAAGAGAAGCAAGATGAAAAAAGGTATCATAAAGATCGCGATTGCGGCCCTCGTGGCCGCAGCATCGGTTTCGTGCATGGGCCCGGGCAAGATCATCAAGACCGGCGACCCGAAACTGATGTACAGTTCGGCACTGGACTACTACGGCAAGGAGAAGTGGTCGAAAGCCTCGACGCTGTTCGAAGCCGTACAGCACTACTACATCGGTACGACGGCGCAGGACTCCATCAGTTTCTTCAACGCCCGCTGCAAGTACAAGGACCGCGACTGGGATACCGCCTCGACGCTTCTGGACGAATTCCGACGCCAGTTCGGCAACAGCGTCTTCATCGAGGATGCGGAAGGCATGTACGCCCTCTGCTTCTACTTCATGTCGCCGGGGCCGACACGCGACCAGACCATCACATCGCAGGCGATCGTAGCCATCACGGAGTTCATGTCGCGCTACCCGGACTCCACCCGCAACGAGGATTTCCAGAACATCATCAAGGAACTGACGCAGCGCCTGCATGACAAGGCCTACATCAACGCATACACCTACTACAAGATCGGCCGCCACAAATCAGCAATCGTGGCATTCAAGAATGCGCTGAAGCAGTACCCCGACACCTCGCACCGCGAAGAGATAATGTACTACATAGTCAAGTCGAGTTACGAACTGGCACACAACTCCATCGAATCGAAACAGACGGACCGTTACCTCTCGATGCTCGACTCGTACTACTCGTTCCTCTCGGAGTTCCCCGAGTCTACACACCTCAAGGAGCTCGGACGCCTCGCAAAGGAGGCCAAGGACTACATGGACAAAAACAACAAGGAAAACATATAGAGATGGAAATCAAGAAGAACATTCCTAACAACACCGTAACGCGTCGTCTGGTCGACCTCGACAAGGATACGGGCAACATCTACGAGAGCATCAACATCATCGCACGCCGTGCGAACCAGATTGCCGCCGAGCTCAAGACCGAACTTACGCGCAAGCTTGCCGATTTCTCGTCGCCCACCGACACGATGGAGGAGACCTTCGAGAACCGCGAGCAGATCGAGATCTCGCGCTACTACGAGCGTCTGCCCAAGCCGACGATCATCGCTACCGAGGAGTTCCTCGACGGCGAGCTCTATTACAAAATGAAAAAAGAGGGGGAGGAATAATACCTTGTCACTCGAGGGCAAACATATCCTTCTGGGAGTTACGGGAAGCATAGCAGCCTACAAGGCTGCCGTGCTTTGCCGTCTTCTGAAGACGGCCGGCGCCGAAGTCAAGGTCGTAATGACGCCGCTGGCCAGGGAGTTCATTACCCCGCTGACGATGGCGACGCTCTCGAAAAATCCCATCGCCGTCGAGTTCTACAACCCCGAAAACGGCGACTGGCACTCCCACATCGCCATGGGCGAATGGGCAGACTGCATGCTCATAGCTCCGGCAACGGCCAACACCATCGCCAAGATGGCCAACGGCATAGCCGACAACCTGCTGCTGACGACATATCTGTCGGCACGCGGCCGTGTGGTTGTCGCTCCGGCCATGGACTGCGACATGTTCGCACACCCGGCCACACAACACAACATCGAGATACTGCGCAGCCGCGGCGTCACGATCATCGAATCACCCGAAGGCGAACTCGCCAGCGGACTGAGGGGCAAGGGCCGCATGGCCGAACCCGAAGAGATCCGCGAGGCGGTCGAGTCGCTTCTTTCCGAAAAAAAAAAGAGCCTGCAAGGTAAACGCTTCGTCGTAACGGCAGGAGCCACGATCGAAGCCATCGATCCCGTGAGGTTCATATCGAACCACTCGACGGGCAAGATGGGTTATGCCATAGCAGGAGAACTTGCCGCCCGCGGAGCCGAAGTAAGGCTTGTGAGCGGACGTACGTCGCTGCCAGTACCCGACGGTGTCGAACGTATCGACGTACTCTCGGCCGAAGAGATGTACAACGCGGCCGTTGCGGCATTCGCCGATGCCGACGGAGCCGTCATGTGCGCCGCCGTGGCAGACTACACCCCAGCCGAAGTATCCAAGGTAAAGATAAAGAAGAGCGACGACGACATGTACATACGCCTCAAGCGTACACACGACATAGCCACCGAACTCGGCAAGGTCAAGGGCAACCGCATACTCGTTGGCTTCGCACTCGAGACCGACGACGAGACGGTGCATGCCGAGTCGAAACTCGCAACCAAAAACTTCGACTTCATAGTTCTCAATTCACTGCGCGACAAGGGCGCCGGTTTCGGTGTCGACACCAACAAGGTATCGCTCATCGACCGTTCATCACGCGAGGATCTGCCACTCATGTCGAAACGCGACGTGGCAGTCCGGATCGCCGACAGAATCGAAACCATTCTGAATCGATAAAACCATGCTTACCCGACTGACGGTAGAGAATTACGCTCTCATCGAGAGACTGGAACTCGTACTTGACCCTCACCTCAACATCATAACCGGCGAGACGGGTGCGGGAAAGTCCATACTGTTGGGAGCCCTCGGATTGCTTTTGGGCGCCAAGAACGACGGTGCCACAATCAGGGACAACGAACACAACTGCATAATCGAAGGGACGTTCGACATCTCGGGACTCGGCCTCGAGCCGCTGTTCGAGCAGATGGACATAGATTACGGCGACGAGACCGTCATACGACGAGTAATAACCCCCGCAGGCAAAAGCCGTTCGTACGTCAATGACCTGCCGGTACAGTTGTCGCAGCTCAAGGAGCTCGGGACGCATCTGATAGACATACATTCGCAACACCAGAACCTTATCCTCTCGTCCGAAGGATTCCGCACTCAGGCGCTCGACACCATGGCTGCGAACGGTACGCTGATGAACGACTACCGCGAGGAGTACACACGGCTGAAGTCGCTGGAACGGCGACTTGCCGAGCTGAAGGCGGCGGCTGCAGAAGCCGGCAAAGAGGAGGAGTGGATACGCTTTCAGGCCGAGGAGCTGACATCGGCCAACCTGCGCGAGGGCGAAACCGAAGAGCTCGAGGCCGAACAGGCCGAGCTGGCCAATGCCGACACCACGAGCGAGACCCTCGCCCGGATAACCGCCTCGTTCGACGGCGAAGAGGAGGGAGTGCTGGTATCACTCAAGAGTGCAGAGAACGGGTTGAGACACATCGCCGGCAACTACAAGCCCGCCAATGAGCTTGCCGACCGGATACGTTCGACAATACTCGAGTTGCGCGACATAAACGCCACGGTAGCCGCCGATGCCGAACGTATCGAATCCGACCCGGAACGGCTGGAGAAGGTCAACGACCGCCTCGCCACGATATATTCGCTCTGCCAGAAACACCGCGTACAGAATATCGAAGAGCTGATAGCACTGCGGGACAAGTTCCGCAAGCAGCTGGAGGCCATAACTTCGGGAGGTGAAGAGATTGCAGCGCTCGAGGCCGAAACGGAATCGACCAGGAGCAGGGCCACGGCTCTTGCCGACAAGCTGCACGAAGGACGCACGAAAGCGGCACCGGAGTTCGGCCGTGAAGTGGCTGAACGGCTGTCGCGTCTCGGCATGCCCGATGCCCGGTTCACGGTCGAGGTAGAGGCACATGACGAACTGACACCCACGGGCCGGGATACGGTAACATTCCTCTTCTCGGCAAACAAGAGCATGACTCCGCAACCTGCCGAGCGGATAGCTTCGGGCGGCGAAATGTCGCGCATGATGCTGTCGCTCAAGTCGCTCCTGGCAAGCCGCATGAAGTTGCCCACGATCATATTCGACGAGATCGATACCGGTGTTTCGGGCCGCATAGCCGATGCCATGGGCGAAATCATATCGGAGTTGTCGCAATCGATGCAGGTAGTCAACATCACGCACCTGCCGCAGGTTGCATCGAAGGGCGAGGCGCACTTCGTGGTCTACAAGGAGAATTCACGCAGCGACATCAGGCGACTGACGGCAGAGGAGCGCGTCGTGGAGATCGCCAAGATGTTGTCCGGAAGCGAGATAAGCGACGCGGCGCTGACACAGGCCCGCATTCTTCTGTCAAGGAGGCAATAACAAATCAAAACGGAGTCGGAATTCATAATATATTCCGACTCCGTTTTTCGAATGAGATACATGTTGTTCTTTACATGGTTTCGCCTATTCCATATTTACATTTTTCGGGGAGACTCGGATTGGCCGATGCCGAACCATGGTGCCATTCATACCATTTACCCGACTTGTAATGGAATGTATTGAATATGTATGCGTAAGATATTCCGCCGAAATAGTACGGTTGCAATCTGTAATCGATCTCAGGGTGCCGCTTGAAATAATCGATGACTTTTTTCAATATACCCATGAAATCGACCTCCGTGCCATTCTCGTCCTTGTAATCGAACAATGGCATCATTTCATAATCGTCACCCGATTTCAGTAACAGATATGATCGTTGCCCCGGAGTAAAAACCTCAAAAAAGAAGACTCCCACATCGGTTTTCCGGATAAACCCGTCAAGTTCCGACGTGCCTAAAGCGGTTTCGCGCGACAACATATTGCCAACGCGAATCAGCATGCCGTTATCCAAATCTTCGGGAGTCAACTCTCCCTTCTCGATTAAATAGTTCTCAATCAACGCGACAACATCTGTTTGGGAATTGTCCTGTTGCGCGCAGGCGCAATAATGCATGCAAAGAAAAAACAGTGCAAACAATAACTTTTTCATATCACTGCAAAGTATTTTTCAGGTTATTGGATCTAAAATTATTCAAATGTCTACTTCAGGAACCGTATCGCCAGGCAATAATCCGGTCAAAAGCAGGTACGGCAATACGATTGCTATCTGTCCATTATTTTTTGGATTCTTATTTTGCGTTTATAATCATGATAATTAACTATATCTGTCAGATCTTTCATGCTTAGGTTATATACACTATATTTTGTATCTATCCCATATTTATATTTCTCCGGAATATCCTGATCAGCAAATTCTCCCCCATGCCAGTTCTCCCAATCTCCACCAAGGAAATCCGTATTGCCAAAGTAGATGTTGGATACTCGACTGATATAGTACGGATACAATCTGTCATCAATCTCCGGATGGCGTTGTAAATAATCAATAAACTTATTCAATATCCATACGAACTCGTCTTCTTTGCTAACTTCGCCTCTGTAATCAAAAAAAGGCATCATTTCATAATTGTCACCCGATTTCAGCAACCAGTAGCCAGTATAGTGTATAAAATCAAAAATTTTTGGTATAGCCTTAAATGTAAAGGCTCCGACATCAACCCCACGGATAAAAACATTAAGCTCAGATGTGTTTAAACCCAGATCAAAACCGGACAACAGTTCATAAACTATAATCTTTTTTCTGCAATCCAAATCTCCTTCTTCCATCTCTCCATTCTCGATTAAATAGTTCTCCATCAAACCGACAGGATCAGGCTGAGAATTGACCTGTTGCGCGCAGACGCAATAATGCATGCAAAGAAAAAACAGTGCAAACAATAACTTTTTCATATCAATGCAAAGTATTTTTCAGGTTATTAGGTCTAAAATTATTCAAATGCCTCAGGAACCGTACGCCTTCGAGGCAATGATCCGGACAAAAACAGGTACGGCAATACGGTTGCTATCTGGTCATTTTTTTTATCCTGCTTTTATAATCATAATATTCAAGTATCGTCTTACTATATTTTTCATCTATATCGATTGTATCTATTCCATATTTATTTTTCTCCGGGATATCATTGTTCCCTATACCCCAGTGCCATGCATGCCAGTCTTCAAGGACGGTCTCTACACAATATGTAGGAGCAAAATATTCACGCCATATTGCATCAACATAATACGGATGTAATCTGTCATCAATTTCCGGGTGCCGTTCGAAATAATCTATGAGGTTACTCAATATCGTTATAAAACCAAACCGGTCGCTTTTTTCATCGTAAATCTCGAATGTTGGCAATACTTCATAATCGTCTCCCGATTTCAATAACATATCCGGCGAATTATGCTCTAACCAATCTTCTTCAAAAGAGAAGAACCCAACTTCATTTTTTTGGATAAAATCATTAAGTTTAGACTTATCCGTTTCAACTTCCTTCGCAAAAAGGTCGACAACACGAATGTCGAAATTGTAACCTTTCAATAAATATTTTTTCATCAACGCGACAACATCGGTTTGGGAATTGTCCTGTTGCGCGCAGGCGCAATAATGCATGCAAAGAAAAAACAGTGCAAACAATAACTTTTTCATAATATCAATAATTCCACTTTGGTATAATCAAAACTCTGGGAGTGGTTTCTCCTCAGTCCAAAATGATGGTGGCGGAAACAAAATAAACAACAATTCAAAGTAATACCATATTGAACTGGGTTGAACAATCTTACCATCACGGATTGTTATCCTCAAAGCCTTATGTGTGGAATCATCTCCGCGATCCACCTTATATTCATTGTAAAGTTTCCTGAAATCTCGAATATTTCCGTCATACAGTAATTGAAAATATGACTCTACATCAGATTTTTCAGTGTTTATTTTAAATTTACGTGTCTCGATGAAGGTTTCAAAATCATAAATATACGATTTTTTAGACATGGACGAGCGAATATATAGTTCCTCATATCCCCATTGATGACTTATATTATCCAAAAGCACTACCAATATAGTGTCGTTTTGGGAATCAAATACAAATCCGTCCTCAATGGCCCAATCGCATAATCTTCTCAGATTCTTGCGAAGGTGCCTTTTTTCGCGACATGGTAGTATGATATCATGTTGCTCAACCATTTCGTGCATATAGGTATATTTATCCACATGCTTGTTCACCGCTGTCCTGAGCAACGGATAAAGTCTCTGAGCCGGAACAATACCGACAATATTCAGAAATAGAACAAATAAAAACAATCTTTTCATAATCTGTTCTGTTAGCGTTTTTGTAATTATTCCATGGGCCCCAGATATATGCCCCACCAATGCTCAGAATTTGCTGTTGGAAGAACAGAACTCAACAAATCCGTTCCGTACGACGCCCTACCTCCATTATTATCGTGTCAATCAACGGTATAGGTATCAACAAGCACAAAGCTCCCGATAATAAATGTCTGTTTGTCACAGGCTGCAGCACGCTTCACATGCAAGTTAAGCATAAATTACCGGAAATCGATGGATTTTGCCCCACAATATGATTTTATGAAGCAAACAGGGCTTAGACATGCAGAAACAAAAAAGCCTCGTAACATATGTTACAAGGCTTCTTTCGGGGTGGAAGAAGGGATTCGAACCCTCGACCTTCGGAACCACAATCCGTCACTCTAACCAGCTGAGCTACATCCACCATCTGATTCGTTTCACGAACCGGAGTGCAAATATAAATGGTTTTGCCGTTTTATGCAAACAAATTCCGATAAAAAATGAATCCGGGCAGTCTTTCGGCAACATCTCAACCCGCAGCAGCTGCGGCCGAACGGCTGTCATGTTATGGCCGATTGTCACCCGACAGCCACGACAATGGCGCCGCAGAGTGCCAAAATGGCAGAAACATCATGCCTGCACATGACAAAAACCGTTTGGCACACCTATTGTTCAATAGGGGTGCGAATAGGAAAAATTCATATAACTTATAATATAAAAGACCATGAACGTAAAACCGCTATCAGACCGCGTATTGGTACTGCCCAATCCGGCCGAGGAGAAGACCGCAGGAGGTCTGATCATTCCCGACACAGCTAAAGAGAAACCGCTGGCAGGCAAAGTCGTTGCCGTAGGTCCCGGCACATCGGATATCAAAATGGAGGTAAAGGTAGGCGACGAGGTTCTTTACGGCAAATATGCCGGTACGGAGATCCACATCGACGGTAAGGATTACCTCATCATGAAACAACAGGATATTCTTGCAATTATCTAACCGAAAAAACACTAAGCACTATGGCAAAAGAGATAAAATATAACGTCGAAGCACGCGAAATGCTCAAGGAGGGTGTAGATGCCCTGAGCAACGCCGTAAAGGTAACGCTCGGCCCCAAGGGTCGCAACGTAATTATCGACAAGAAATTCGGTGCACCGCAGGTAACCAAGGACGGTGTGACCGTTGCCAAGGAGGTAGAGCTCGAAGATCCGTTTGCAAACATGGGTGCGCAGATGGTCAAGGAGGTTGCCTCGAAGACCAATGACGATGCCGGTGACGGTACCACTACAGCAACGGTTCTGGCTCAAGCTCTTATAGGCGTAGGCTTGAAGAACGTAACGGCCGGAGCCAACCCAATGGACCTCAAGCGAGGCATGGACAAGGCTGTAGCCAAGGTTGTAGAGTCGCTGCGCAAGCAGTCGCAGGCCGTAGGCGGCGATTTCGCCAAGATTGAGCAGGTTGCAACAATATCGGCAAACAACGACGGCAATATCGGTAAACTCATAGCCGAGGCCATGGCGAAGGTCAACAAGGAAGGTGTCATCACCGTAGAGGAGGCCAAGGGTACCGAGACTCACGTCGAGGTTGTCGAAGGCATGCAGTTCGACCGCGGTTACATATCGGCCTACTTCATCACCGACACCGAGAAGATGGAGGCACAGCTCGACAAGCCGTACATCCTGATCACCGACAAGAAGATCTCGACAATGAAGGAGCTCATGGGCATTCTCGAACCCGTTGCTCAGAGCGGACGTTCGCTGTTGATCATCGCCGAGGATGTCGACGGTGAGGCTCTGTCGGCACTCGTTGTCAACAAGCTTCGCGGCACGCTCAAGATCGCTGCCTGCAAGGCTCCTGGCTTCGGAGACCGCCGCAAGGAGATGCTCGAGGATATCGCCGTACTGACCGGTGCAACGGTCGTTTCGACCGACAAGGGCATGAAGCTCGAGGATGCAACCCTCGCCATGCTGGGTACGGCCGACAAGGTTACGCTTAACAAGGAGAACACCACCATCGTCGACGGAGCCGGCGACAAGGAGGCCATCAAGGCTCGTGTCGCACAGATCCGTGCAAGCATTGAGGTTTCGAAGTCGGACTACGACAAGGAAAAGCTCCAGGAGCGTCTTGCCAAACTGGCCGGCGGCGTCGCAGTGCTCTACGTCGGTGCGGCAACCGAAGTCGAGATGAAGGAGAAGAAAGACCGTGTCGACGATGCATTGGCAGCAACCCGTGCAGCAGTCGAGGAGGGTATCGTTCCCGGTGGCGGCGTAGCATATCTGCGTGCCGTTGAGAGCCTCGAGGGCCTCAAGGGAGACAACGAGGATCAGACGACCGGTATACAGATCGTAAAACGTGCGATCGAGGAGCCGTTGCGTCAGATCGTGTCGAACGCCGGAGGCGAAGGTTCGGTCGTTGTCAACAAGGTCAAGGAGGGTACCGGTGCATTCGGATACAACGCCCGTGACGACAAGTACGAAGACCTGCTCAAGGCCGGTATCATCGACCCGACGAAGGTTGCACGTGTGGCTCTGGAGAATGCGGCATCGATCGCATCGATGTTCCTCACCACGGAGTGCGTGCTCGCCGAGAAGAAGAGCGAAAATCCCGCTCCGGCAATGCCCGCAGGCGGAATGGGCGGCATGATGTAACAGCGCAGCCTGAATGAAAAAGGAGACTGGAACGAAAGGTTCCGGTCTCCTTTTTTTATATACTTGTTGCATATCCGGATCGAAAATCATAACTTTCGGCAAATAACCAAACAAACGAAAACCATGAAGAAAGCGCTTCTTTTGATTGTTGCGACCATCGTTGCGACATGCGCCGTCGAGGCACAGGGGACATACATCCGCCAGAAGATGGACCACTTCGCACATCTGGCCATACCCTCGGGCAAAATCGTATTTCTGGGTGACAGCATCACCGATTTCGGTGACTGGACAGAACTGTTCGGCAACAACGACATCTACAACCGCGGCATCAGCGGCGACCAGACCGTATGGGCACTGCAGCGTCTCGACCCCATAATCGAGAGCGCACCGCGCAAGGTATTCATCATGATCGGCACCAACGACCTGGCTGTCGACCGTTCACCTCAGGATGTTGCGGACAATATCTTCAAAATGGTCAAGATGCTGCATGAAGGTTCACCCGCAACTCAGATCTATGTCGAGAGTCTGTTTCCGGTAAACGGGGTCGATTTTGTCGGCAAGACCGGAAAGAAGAGCCATTGGGAGAAAGGCGACGAGATAGTCGAGACAAACCGTATCATCAAAAAAAGGTGCGAGCAGGAAGGTATTGCGTACATAGATGTCTATTCGCATCTGGTCGACAGCCGAGGGCTGCTCGACCCGGCATACACCAACGACGGCCTGCATCTGATGTACGACGGATATGCCAAGTGGGTAGAGATACTGAGACCGTATATCGACTGATAGGTATTCTTCAAAAGAAAAGGGGAGGTTTCATCTCGGTGAAACCTTCCCTTTTGGCCTTGACGGATCAAGGGTGTATGCAGTCATCGCAACAGCGTCATCTGAACGAAAAACGCAGTCCGACGGTAAGGTCGAAGTTGAACGGATGTTTGTCGTAGATGGTCTCGATATCGCTGCCGTTGTCGAAGGCGTACGCCACACCAGGCTCGACATACAGGCCCACGAACCGGGAAATGTTGAGCTGCAGACCTGCCGCGGCATTTACCGACCACTGCAACGGATCGACCATTACCTTTTCGGTTTTGGTCGTGGCCGACACGCCGCCGACCATATATTCAGTTCTGGCACGTCCGGACACGCACTTCTCCATCAGTCCGCCGGCCGAGACGTAAACGTCTATCCAGCGGCTGCGCCACAAATTAACATTGAGACTCAACGGAATGCCGACATAATGCAGCATGCGGTTTGTCTCGTAGCGGTTGTTTTCGCTGCCCGAAGTAAGGCTCGACGACAAATATGTATACGTGACGCCGCTCTCCAGACCGAAACGGTCGTTGATATTGTAACACAACGACACCCCTACCCTTACGGGTTGACGGTGACGTATGCGCGACGTGGTCTCGGCGCCGCGGTTATAGATCATGATGTCGTTCATGGGATCCTGCCCTATCGCCGCATTCATCGGCACGGCATACGGTGCAGCATTACGCGTCAGCATGGCATATCCCGCCCTCGTCGACGAACTGCCCGGAAGGCTGGCCGCCTGAAGTCCCGCAACCAGACGGGAACTTCTGCGTGCGGAAGGCCGCTCACTCTTCGAGCCGTAAACCAACTCCGTAAAGCTTCTGTCATAATCATTCGCACCGGGAGCAGTCGATTTTTCCACATCCGCTTCAGGTGATGCCGCGGCGGGATCTTCGACCTCTTTCCGAACCGGCTGTTTCTCTGCCTCGTTATCGTGCATCACGACAGCTGCATCCTCTTCGGCAGGCTGCCGTTCAACAATACCGACGCCGCCATCGCTTTCGACAGCGCCACTTGCGACATCGGTATCAACCGCAACATCGGCCACTGCCACCTGCGCCGTTTCATCGTCCGCAACGGATGTTTCACGCGTGACGGCGATCTGCGGTTCATTCATATCACGGCGAAGCGGACTTTCAGCCTCAACCGAATCCTTCCCGATGACAACGTCGGCGAGTTCCATACGCATCTCCGGCTCCTTATGGAACAACCCCACGCCCGCCAGAACCGCCACGGCAACGGCTGCAGCCACGGCCGTAACTCGGCGTCCCCACAGCACGGTCATACGCCGGCGTTCGGCACGCCGCGACATCTCGAGTTCGATACCGTCCCACAGATCATCGGGAACCTGCACCTCGAAATCTTCGAAGCGATCACGAAATTTATCTGACCATTGGTTGTCCATCACTCAATCGAGATTACTCTTTTGTCTGTACTCCTTTATCCATGCGGCCAGTTGCCGCTTAGCACGATGCAGCTGCGATGCCGACGTACTCTCCGATATTCCGAGCATGCGCGCTATGTCGGCATGGCCCATGTTCTCAATAACGCTGAGATTGAATACCGTACGATACCCTTCGGGCAGTCGTCTTATCATGTCGTGAATGACCTGCGTAGGTATGTCGTCGATATCGGGAGCCTCATCGTCGGCCATGTCGGGCATACGTTCGTCGTCGATTCTCTCGCCGAAGCGGCCGTTGCGCCTGAGAAAACTCAACGACTCGTTCACCGTAATGCGCGAGAGCCATGCCCCGAGCGAACCCTTGCCCCGATACTCGAACCGGTCTATCGACGTGAATGCCTTGATGAAGACATCGTGAATGATATCCTTAACGTCATCGTCGACCGATACATAACGCGAACATACCGCAGCAAGACGTCCCGCATAGGTGCAGTACAACGTCTTCATCGCCGCAGTATCGCCCTTGCGGACAAGTCCGACAAGCTCCTTTTCATCGATATCCACGTTATGCGCCATACTCCGTTACGTTGCCGTCGTGGCGACGGCCGCCCGTCCCTCGAAACGGGATTCCGGCATCATCGATACAACAATTTTGTGCGGCCAGCGACCTTCACGGGACTAAGATAGGGAAAATTACCCGATCAGGCCGCATCGCCGCAACAGTTACGCCCAACGAACGTTCGTTTGCGTCCCTTTATTGCACCTTAATGTTTTTCAGGCCGGAACCGCTCTCACTGAAGAACGGCCCGGCATGCCGTTATCGGAGCATCGACGAATAGTTCACGCCGCCGGTATCGATCGTAGCGCCATCGCCCTTGCGCGTGCAGTAATCGAACTCTACCGACTTTTCACCCGAATAGGACTGCCATACCAGCTTGAGCTTGACGGTCTGCCCTTCGGTATCGGGAAGATCGCTGAGACGGAAGGCCACCAGCGCATCGCCTATCGCCCACGGTTCGTCGCCGTTTGCATCGTGACGGAACTCCACCTCATAGGGATTTTCGGGGTTCACACCCGTCAGCAGGTTGACATAGTGAGGAACATTACTGTTGCCCCATCTCGTCCTGAAGCGCAGGGTGAGATATCCATCCTCGGCAACGGTTACCCAGTCGTTCACTATCTCCACGGGGTCGGTTCCGTATGCCTCGTCATTCTCCTCGGCCGTTGCGAATGCCGGCACGGCCGGTTTCGTGCGTATGCTGTCAATCCAGTTTACGTATACGGCCTTATCGTAAGCACCGCTCGGATCTTCCGTTTCGCGAATATTGGTAAGGGCACGCACCTCCTTGCCGTCGAAAGGAGACGACTTGAGGTTTACGGGCAACAGTGTGGTGCGATCGTCGAGCTGAAGATAGATCGAGCCGTCATCCACATTCTTTACAGTTACCAGAGCATTCGCGAAGCTCGTATAGTAGCTGTTGTCCTCCTTGAGGCAGGACTGCATTACCAGCGCGGCCGAAGCTGCGACGGCCGCCATAACCAAAACTTTCAGTTTTCTCATAATATGCATTTTATCAAATTCGTATTTACGGCCTCCGGGCGCAGATCCGCGGGTCCGCACCGGCCTGCATAGGCCTTCGGAAGCATCGGTTTCGTATATAAAACTCGCAATCGGCAAAACATTGCATCAACAATCCGAAAAAAATTCAATCTTCCGATAATGTCACATGAAAAGATACAAGACAAATATAGGAACCACCTGAAACCCACAAAACATGGGAAGACGAAAAAAGGCCCGACAATCGATTGATTGTCAGGCCTTGACCTGGTCGGGATGACTGGATTCGAACCAGCGACAACACGCCCCCCAGACGTTACAAATCATCGGTAACAGTTTATGATGCAGTCGATTGCAACAACGGATCATCTACGGTTTACACGGCAGTTTACACAGATGCTAAACCATGGTTGGTTAAACAATAAGTGAATTGAATAGATATGACATTAAAGAAAGGACAAACTTTTGCAAAGGGGCCTATTTGAGACCCCTTTGCAAAGTCTGTCCTCGGAAAATGTCGGTCGCTTTTGTGTTTATACAAACTGTTCCAGATATTTCTCATTGAAATTTGCAAGAGAGAAGCGAAACTCTTTTGGGTTACCATCATGTGCCGTGTAGCCGAACACGACCGTATCACTATGGACATGGGCTTCAAATAGGTTGAGTCTGTATCCCACAGATTGAAAGTTAAGAACATTCGGAAATCTCACGACATGCGACCTTTGATTAGACTCTTGAGGCGGCAACTTAAAACTGAATCAGACCTGTATATGCCCTCTTGTCAGAAAGGAGATTGTAATATCGTGTGTGAGATCAATATCGAGATCCAAGAAGTAGTAGAACTCTTCAGGAAACAGTTTGTCTTTCTTGCATTCAACATAAAGACATACCCCATCGCGGTCATAGACCATGAACTTGGCGATATATGAGGTTTGCATATCACCCAATGACTGTGCACCAGCTTGTCAATGTGTTTTAGGTGTTTTTCTTTCCATTCCAGCTAAAATTTATAGTGTGATTAAATCTTTGATTATGATGTAAATATAGTTAAAATTTATGAGATTTGCAAGTATATAAAAAAGGATAAAGTCATGCAGAACTATAATGTTCTGCACAACTTTGTCCTCTATATGAAGCTTTAGTTTTTAATTCGGTTGGGATGTTTCGTGTAATACCTTTGTGTATGCAATAGCCTATTGTGTAGGAAATTAATGAGATTATTATAGATGTCGATGCAATCAACAAAATTTAATGTATACAACAAAGACATATAAGCGCATCGTGTGTATAGTTGTGTATAATATACATATTATTTTTAATTGATAAATAGTATGTCTAGAATCTTTATATCTCCGTTTGCCATATATTTGTTTCCTGCAAAACGAAATGCGACATGAATTGTGCTAAATTATTCGTCTAATGCAGTTATATTCCCAAACTTTTCCCATCCAGTTGCAGACTTATATGCATCGATACATTCAGACGGAACCTGAAGCACGCCACTTGTTACCCCATTAAAAGTAGCATCATAGCAAGTTGGAGGGATTTTTGTGCCTATTTTAAAAAGTTTTATTGTCGAATCGGTAAAGGTGCCAGACCAAAAATTTGTTACATTTTCACATTCCGACATATCTACTGTAACTTGTTTACCTATATTTGCAAAAGCATTACTCTCAATCGTTTTAAGATTGGACCCAGTTTCAAAAGTAATCGTAGTAAGAGATGAACACCCTTTGAATGCAGCCTGTTTAATTGTTATTACGCTAGCGGGTATTTCAATCGTAGTCAAGGCTGTGCAATCAGTAAATACCCCATAATAATAATATGTAGATGTCCATGATGCATTATTTGTAATATAATCATATTTACCTTCAATTGTTTCTATTTGAGATCCTTTTTCAAAGGTTACTGTAGCTAAAGATGAGCATCCTTTAAATGCTGCAGCCTCAATTGTGGTTACACTTGCAGGTATTTCAATAGCAGTCAAGGCTATACAATTGGTAAAAGCCCCCCATGATTCATCATCATCACCATCACCTTCAATTGTTTTGAGTTGAGACTCCTTTTCAAATGTAACAGTTGTTAATGATTCGCAATTCATAAATGCTCGTTGTCCTATTATTTCTACAGACGCAGGAATCTTAATGGATTGCAATGCCTCGCAATTGAAAAATGCTCCTAGATCTTTACCACTTCTGCTATTTGCACCTCTAATTTCCTTCAAATGAGATCCTTGTTCAATAGTGACGGACAACAACGATCTACAAGAGGCAAATGCTCCTTGTTCTATTATTTCTACAGATGCTGGTATCTGTACTGTAGTTAATGATGACAAATTGGCAAATAAATTTGCAGGAATTGTTTTCAAGTTTGATTCTTTATCAAACGCGACACGTTTTAATTGAGAGCAGTTATTAAATGTTGTCGAGCTAATTGTTGTGACATTTGCAGGAATCGTTACTTTCCATAAATTAGAACACCCATAAAATGTATTATTGAGTTCAGACACCCCCGTGAAATACTTTAATTCATTGAATAATTGAATTTCTGTATTTCCCTTAAATAATGTACCAAGCGTTGTGACTGCGGCAGCCTCTTCTTGCGATAATTCATTGTCTCCATCTGTATCCCATACAGTCACACACAATTTCTTCACATTCACGTCTTCAAACTGAATAATATCGGGGTCTATTATTCCTCCTGATTTGGGAATCGTTATTACAGAACCATCTGCCAATTCAAAATAGACGTTATTCTCATCCTGTGTGATTTTAATACTTTCGCCGTCTTTCCCATCTTCACCAGTAGCCTTGCCGAGTTGTTCCCAACTATCTCCGTTGTTGTAGGAGATCCACCAGTATCCATCACGAATCTCCAGTTTGGGTGTAACACCATTAGAGCCATCAGAGCCGTCGCTACCATCGGTACCCTGTGCCTTGATCTTTTGTCCATCAACAACAATGAACTCTCCATCCAATGTCCAGTAATAGATACCATCCGTGTCCTCCTTGATTCCAATGACAGGAGTATTCCCATTAACGCCGTCTGCTCCGTCTTGTCCGTTATAAATAACAATTGGATTACTCTTGGCGAATTTAATAGTATAGCCAATAACCTTACCGTCTTCAGTCAATGGGTCCACACTGGTGATATAGTCGTTGTTTTGAAGAGCTGAAACGATGGCTTGCAATGATGACAGGTTAGTATTTATTTCATTGCAAAGTCTTTGTAAGGCTTCAAAAGCATACCACGTTGGAATCTTGATTTGTGTGCCATTAGTTAACGTGAATATAACATAGTCGTCGCTTGTTTCATAATCGACATCAGTAAACATGGGTTCACCATTGGTACCATCCTCACCAGTAGCCTTGCCGAGTTGTTCCCAACTATCTCCGTTGTTGTAGGAAATGTACCAATAGTCATTTTCTATTTTGAATTTAGGTGTAATACCATTGGAGCCGTCATTACCGTCCATGCCTTCGGCTTTGATCTTATCGCCCTGGTCATCTGTCAACCACTCGCCATTGAGGGTCCAATAATAAACACCATCAACGTCTTGTTTTACGCCAATAACAGGGGTTGTTCCGTCATTGCCATCTTCTCCGTCTTGCCCATCTTTACCATGGTAAATGGTAATAGGGCTGCTTTTACTGAATGTGATGGTATATCCAATCTCCTTTCCATCTTGCATAACAGGAGTTATGCTCGTAATGTAATCATTGTCTTGCAAAGCATTGATAATTGTTTGCAACGATGAAATGTTCGTGTTCATCTGCTTGCAAAGCTCTTCCAATTTCGCCACACGATCTTCCAAACCGTGAAGACTGCTCCAAAGGTCATCGTCATCGTATTTACACGACGAGAAAGTTATCACACCAATAAGCGTGATAAGGGATAATAGTTTTTTCATAGTAAAAGATTGTATAGGTTAATATTCAAAAAAGTACTGCTTCTAAAATATCATCGACGGCTAAATCTTTGAATGATTTATTTTCAGGCAAATAACAGTTGAAAGGATCGTCCTTGATTGTCGAATAAGTTTCATCGCATAGTAAAACTGTTACTTCGTTTTCAGCTTCTTTAGCCATCATGGGTTGAATAATCGCATAGAACTGTCGCTCTTGATTCTTTCTTTTTTGAATGATAGCATTGCGACTTTGTAAGTTGGGATTATAATCAGCAATATAGCGGATTATAAATTCTGTTGGTAATTTGCTGCACATAGTTTAATCTATATGTACCGTACCAACTCCTAATGCGGTGGGTTATATGCAAAAAGAAAGTGTGGAGTCGTTCGTTTATCTGACAGTAGGCATTTGGCGAGGCCTGAGAACAAATAAACAATACCCCACACCGAACAAGTATATATCGGAACGATATATGCCTATATACGGTGACGAGTGTCTGTATTGTCCATCCTTGTTCTCTGATAAAATCGCCAAATTTTACTGCCAAGGATTAGCGAAACACTTTCACAAACTTATATGTCATCGCCATTTTCATGGTGATGATGCAAAGTTAGGAAATGTTTTACAATATGCAACACTCTGATGGGGTATTGTCGGTGCAAATATCCTCAAAACAAAGTTATTATACAATAACACATAGACTGGAAACAGAAATTTGTTATTCAAAACTTGGGTAAGTATATTGTCCGATTATCGGTGCTGTCATAAATCTACAATCTTATAACTTTTATGGGCTTGGAAATGCAATTTGAGACTTTACGTCAGCATAAATCCCAAATTCGTGTTTTGCAGTTTTTTGCAACAATTATAAAGTACAGACTATAAACAATATAGCCATTTAGCTATGTATTAGTACGCTTTGTTTTGGAGCATAAGAAAATACCCCTGCCGTTGTAAGACAGCAAGGGTATTTTTATGAGATTTATTAGTGAAAATTTAGTATATTTGTCTAAACGTATATTTTATGGCTAATCTAATAAATAGAGCTATTTTCGAGATAGCTAAGCGCTCTGAAAAAAAGAATAGGGAATATTTAGTTTCGTCATTCGCAAATGTCGGACCTCTTATTCCCATGCTTGAAACATTGGATAATCAAGTATTATATGGTCGAAGAGGAACAGGAAAAACACACATTTTTACCTATATATTGGACGACATAGAAAAGCAGAATAATGTTGGCATATACATTGATATGCGAAATATAGGATCTAATGGTGGAATATATGCTGATACTCGTATTCCTATTGCGGAACGAGCTTCTCGATTGCTTATTGACACGTTTACTGCAATTCATGAACAACTAATAGACTATGTCTTGACCCATGACCAAGATGATATCGACTTGTCAAAAGTTGGTCCTATTTTAGACGAACTTGCCGATGCTATATCTCATATATCGGTGGAGGGTGATGTGTCTTTAATTTCTAAAGACACAGATACACATATAGATGGCTACGACTTAAAGGGTATAATATCCACTGAATCCGTAGGGGTTGGAGGTAATTTTTCAGAAACCAATGGATTGACTAAATATACTGAAAAGCAAGTAAGGGGAACAGAACGTCATAGAATTCATTTTCCTACATTCTCAGATTTATTGAGGAGATTACTGCGCAATATATCCAATCGAACAATATGGATATTTTTTGATGAATGGGCAGAGATTCCCAATGATTTACAACCTTATTTGGCGGATTTAATTAGGCGGACATTGTTCCCTATAACAGGTGTTATAGTAAAAATAGCAGCTATCGAACGACGAGTAAATTTTAAGATTGATGTTGATGGCGATGTTTCGTATATTGGAATAGAGAGTGGAACAGAGCTTTCAAGTTTGGATCTTGATGAATTTATGGTCTTCGATAATGACAGCGAGAGGGCTAAGCAATTTTTTTTAGACCTTTTATATAATCACATCAAACAAATATTATTAGAGAAAGGGGAAAATAATATTCCCGATAAGAAAGAGTTTATCAATAAGACTTTTACTCAAATAAATGCTTTTGAGGAATTAGTTCGTGCTGCAGAAGGAGTTCCTCGAGATGCTATCAATATTATAAGTTTTGCTGCAATGAAAGCGTACGACTCTAAAATATCTGTTCAAAATGTACGCGATGCCGCTCGGCAATGGTATTGCAAAGACAAAGAAAGTGTCATTAATAGCAAAACAGGAGCGGCAAAACTTTTAAGATGGATAATTGATGAGGTTATTGGAAGTAGAAAAGCGCGAGCTTTTCTTTTATTATGCGACATTAATGATCCCTTAATTGAGTATCTATACGATGCTCGAATTTTGCATGTGGTAAAATCGAATATATCTGCAAAAGATAAACCAGGAGAGCGATATAATGTGTATGCTATTGATTATGGTGCTTATGTACATTTAATTAACACAGCTAACGCTGTAGCAGAAAACAGCACTGATTTTATTGACGTCCCGATGATTGATTATCGTTCTGTTCGCCGTGCAATTCTGGATATTGAGAAATTTTATGATGATCCGACATCAAAAGATATGGCTCAATCTTAGCGATTGGCCATATCTTCTTTAATTACTCCACAAACCACTTGTATTCGGTATCACCCTCCAGAGCACGACCGATTCCTGCAATCAGTTCCGTTGCATTCAGCGACCTGTCAAGGAACGTGTCGATGTAGCTGGACTTGTTGGCTCCCGTAAAGAGGTTGTAGACTCTCCACAGGTCAATCTCAGGGTTGCCACCTCTGGAAAAGTTCTCGTCAGTGTAGTAAGCCTTTGCCACGGCATTGATGTGGCAGTCGGTAAACTCCATGGCTGGAAGCTGCCGTTTCTCGGCAGTGGGCAGGTATTGATACAAGCGAGCCTTGCCTATCAACTGTGCAAACTGGTGTTCACTGAGCGATTGCCGCTGTAAAGCCGCCATCTGCCGAATATGCCGTTCGGCATCGTACTGCTGGAATAACAGCAACGAAGACTCAAACAGATCCTGCACGCTCATTACCCGCAACTCCCGCTTGAATCCATCTGTCGATATACACAGGTTGCAACAGACGAGGTTCTTGAATCCGATGAAGACCTTGAACTTCTCGACAGTCTTTTTCGAATAGAGATTTTCATGGTTATATGCACGTACTCCACCAATCGAAAGATTCAGTCTGTTTCCTGCAATATCCTCATAAATCGTTGGGATCTCGAAACAGAATGCCATACGTTCGTAATAGATGGTCTTGTCCGTCTCCAAGAGTTGATTCACTGGTTTGTGGATGGCCTCTGGGATTCGACCCTTGATAATATGAGAGACGACTATCTCAGGCATATCGATGCTCTCCTGTGGAAACATTCGATGAGCAGCGTTCCAAACAGTCTCTATAAAACTCTGATGGGAGATAGTCACCTCGTTGTCCTTGCTGAACACGGGAACGACACAATCATTTTTCAGATGTGCCATATCAACAGGTCTGGTATTGGCCTCGATAAAGTGACGGGTACGCGGTGCGGTTCCGAGCGACACAATCGGCGTTACGGGACGCTCCTCTACGATGGTTGCCTCCTCCACAACGGGGAGATTCAACCCTGCTGCAAATTCTGGATTAGGCTGAAAGGCTGGAAGCATGGCTGTGGAGGTTTTGAGTGGAAGGATTCGGTTGTACGGATGGCGTCATATTGCACCATTTAAGGATGGCTTGACCTACGGCAGGAGTTATCGTAAACTCTGGATGTCCCGTAAAAAGTCCCGTACGATCTTTGAATGAGGTGGCCTTATGGTTCATGGCAATGTCCAGCACTGCGGTGAACTCATAGTCCACGTTATCACGCTGCACGGCTTTTAATCCCACCTTTTCTGGCACCATCTTGCCGTTCTTGTCCGAGAGAACATAATCCTGCTTGGAGCGCATGGTGCAGATGATATGGCATGAGGAGTTGAGAATACGTTGAATGAAAGCATTGTGACGGGGTGTGACCTTGGCCCAGTTGGCAAAGGAGTTGCCTTGCAGGTTGGCGTGGAAATCGAGCAGGTAATCCCAGCAATGGGATATGCTGTCGATGACGATGACCTCGGCACCCGCCTGTTCACAGATGCCTATTGCCTCAATATAGGTCTCGGGAGAGTAGTCGGGCAGGGTGAGTACCTGATAATTACCCAGATGGGCATAGAGATCGGCTGAACCGTTCTCGGAATCGATGACAGCAACACGGGACCAGTCGGAGGTCATTCCGTAAGCGATAAGGAGCGAGGAGTAGGTCTTGCCTGATCCTGATGCTCCAGCCAGTGCAAGCCTCATTTTAGCCGCACGGCGCATGGATTGTCTTAATTGCATAAAGCTACAAATTAGATGATTAAAAAAATACACTGATCATCCGTTTGCCGTTTTTGTATTCATCTGTAAAAATATCTAACATCAGCCACAAAAAAATCCCTCCCCGAAATTCGATTTCCAAACCGAACATGGGGAGGGGTGTTTTACGGGGCGTATGTATGTAAACAATATGTTGGATTTATTTATTTTTTATTGGAGGTGAAGGTGGTGCCTGGTAGGCAGATGTTAATCCAAAATCCAATTCTACTTTTTTTGTCGGCTTTGCTGGAGACGGTGGTGCAGACGGCTTATTTAGTCTCTTGGATGAGTTGGCTCCTCTAAGAACAAGATGGTTATTCTTTTTCATAAAGCATTATCTTTCAGTATGGTTAGTTGGCGGGGTTGGAGGTGTGCTATTTGTAGTAGTTAAACCTAATTCTAGCAGTTCTCTCTGTGTCGGTTTAGTTGGAGGCGTTGGAATAGAAGGTGTTTTACCCTCTGTTAGAATATTATTGGCCATAATACCTGTTTATTGTTTTATTATATGATGACTTAGTGTGTCTTGTGTATCACCTTTATATCGTTTGATACTTTTTCAATAGACGAAATAGTCAGAGTCGTTTCCTCCCTCAATCGTTTTTGTCTAGATTTATTTGGTGTGATATTAAAAAATACGAAAACCAAGATCCAAACTATGCCTGCAATCACTAACCATGCTGTCAGTTTATTGTACCACTTGTCCAATTGCTTGTTTTTAATATTTATATCCGAGCTCATTTTTTGGATTTCCTTATAAATATCATCTTCACTATCTGATTCCCATCTATTATATAGATAGTTATCAATGTCTTGTATATTTGTTTGGCAATTTTGCTTTGCTTTCAAATGTGATAATATATTTAAAATAATACATAATGCAAGGAGAAACCATCCAATAGCAAGAATCCACGATGATCGATACTCAATTTTAGGAGACAAAGCCGTTATAAAACTAAAGGAAATAGCCATTGCTCCTGTTGCTATTTTAAGGATTAAGCCTTCAAAAATAGTCTCAGTTTGTTCTATGGTTTTTTGGTTAATTTCGCGCGTTTCTTGAAACCACTTCCTATACTCCTGCTTAAGACTATTTGCGTCGTTATCCATGATTATATGTTTTTAAATCATTCTTTTACAAATATACATAAATAACAAGAATAAAGATGGTTTACACTTTTTTATTTTTGAAGAGTATTAAAACTCAAACCCTTCAAACGTGTCTTTGCCTTGTTCCTTCTTCGTCACTTTCCAATACTGTTCCTGCATATTGAGCACCTTTATAAAGTAGGGAATGGAAACCTTCTCGGGTAATTGCTTACACCGCTTGTTGAGTTGATAGGTCAGACTTATTGGCTCCGTATTCGGAACGCCAACAGCATTGTACTTGGTAAGCAGTACAGATAGCGCCACCTTGTTTCGTCTGGGTGCTGCCACTCCTTTGGCCTTACAGAAATCGCACAGCTCCTTATAAATGGCAGCTTCCGTTTGCTTAATGGCTGGCTGGATAAAGCAATCCGTCGTCAGCTCATAACCTTTTGCCTGTGGCTTTATATGTCCAGTTTGTCGGCACTCTTCCAATAAAGCCGAAACCGTATTACGTGACAGACCGAGTGCCTGGGCAATCTGGCTCTTACTTCATTGGATGGTATTCGTGTTGTTCAGACAGATGGCCTTTAACAAGAGCAGGAATCCAGCCGTCTTGGCGGAATAGTTCCTTGTAAAAAAGCCATTGTCCAGCATGAAAAAGTCTTTCTCGACAGACTTTATCTGGTAACTGTTCCGTTTGACAAATCCACGGACGGCATCTTTTTTAATGGCAGTCTGCACGGTAAGATAACCTGCATCTTTTAGCCGTTTGATAACACGACGGATGGTTCTTTCATCCAGTCCTGTAAGGAGGGCCAGTTTCTCTTCCGTAATGTGAGAAATATTCGTCTTGTGGTCGGAGCAGCATTTGATGGTTGCTCATACATAAACATCGACAGGCTTACTGTTGCCCGTCTGAAATGTGACGATCGATTTTGGAATAACTGTATAATTCATCGTTGGCAATGGAATTTTGAGGGTTAGTAAATATAATCTCTTTTAAATGCAGAAACTTTCGGAAACAGGCTACACCATAGTGCTCTTTGGCCTGTTTGCGGTTTTCGAATCACTTGCGGTCTTTGATGTGATAGTACATGGTCGGAACGACTTTATTAGGTAGTGTATAAGTAGGTAGTGTATATACAGGACACTTTTGAGCAGTTATCGCAGGACATTTTTAAGCAACTGCCTACCATCTGAGCGTATTGAATCTTGGATCTCGGGGATAAGCAGAATGGCTGCCCCGTCTTGGATTAGATGTACAAAGATACGAAAAGTTCAATAATTATACAAATATTTAACCATATATTTTGCGTTGCTTGTCTCTCTGCCATTTTGTAACTTTGAGGAGCTGAAAACCGAACAGACTATGAACTGCACAATTCCTCAAAACTGGAGCGATGAAGCCATGGATTATGTCAACCGACTGGCCGACCGAATCAATGTAGGCTGGGATGGTGAAAACTATTGTCCGAGTGATTGGAGCCTCCGATTTTTGAACCGCTTGAACAAGAAACTTGTGAAGACTCCATTCACGTATGAAGCCTTCATGAACAATAACGATATCATCGCTACACTGGAGGGATACGGATTGGATTCCGAAAGGTTCTGGTATGTTCTTCTGTTCATATACGATATCACAATGGACTTCGGTTTTAATGCGGCGGATGTACGCAAGACGGATTATGAGATATTGCTGGAACTTGACAATTATCTGCAAAATCATCCTCAAGCCGTTATGTACCTTTCGGACGACGGGAATTTGCGCAAAAGAGAACGTTACGAAACCAACAGTCCGTTGATTCTGGACAGCTTGCGTCGTTTCGTTCAGCAGGAGCTGGGCAAATACACCGAATCACCCGAGCAAAAGATACATACAATAGATATCCGTTACGAAAATCATACTGAATCATTGGCGTCAGCACAGCAACAGGTGCTGATGTACAGGCTATTCAAGGAGTTGTTTTATGCACTCAAACTTCCAGAATTGCGAGCCAGACGTGGAGATGTCGTTTCTTATAGCAAAATGCTTCTTGTCTCACGTATCATCTATTTCTGCAGATTGACTTCCAATGAATCGTTTACCCTTGAAAACTCCTCATTGAAAGGTGTGTTGAAACAATATGGAGATACGGACCTCAATAGCAGGGAACCGAGAGTCTATACAGGCGGTTTGATCCTGTCACAGGAACAGGGTGAGTAAGTGTATGCGTATTTTACTCCCTAAAGAGGGGTGGAATTTTGCCGAGCTTTGTTGTGTCGGATGGATGGTCCAGACGACCTGCAAACCCTCGGGCAAGGCAAGCAGCTAACCAACGCCTCTCCGTAACAAGGAGTAAGAAGAAACATGAAAAAGTTGATTGTTGCATTGGACAACGAAAACCGCCAGTTCGCATTTGTAAAGGGTAACCGCCCTACCAACGCCAAGACCGTGAAGGCCAAGGAGAAGTCGATTCAGGAACATGGACAGTTATCTCCTGTCACCGTTGTAAAGGGTGAAGATGTCTTTTTGATGAGCGGCCATCTTGTCGACCTGCAGGGGAACGACATTCCAGATGATCAGACTGAAAAGTATTATGCCGTGTTGGATGGTCAGCACCGAGTGGTCGCATGGCTGAATCTGGGGCTTAATCTGGACGATCTTGTGATTTGTGAGCCTCTGAATGCCGAGATGGAGATCGCCGCCCTGATCGCCGAGATGAATATCTGTACAACATCGTGGAAGGGGACCGATTATATGGCAGCTCCCGCCATGGCCCTGGCTGCAAAGAATGAGGTCTTTGATTTTGCCGTGAAACTGCAGGGCGAGGGCTTCCCGCTGGCGACCATCTCACTCTGGTGTACGGGGGCCAACTCCCTCAAACCTAAAGATCTCGTGGCGTGTGTCAAGAGTAAGGAGTTGCCTCGGGCATTCGGAGATGCTGGCTGGTTCCATCGAAGCGTCAAGTGGTATAAGGCTGCTTTGGAACGGATTCCGAATACGTTCCTGGCGAAAAAATATCTGATTACCTTCCTGATTAAGAAGTTCAACCATGCGGAGGATCCCATGCTGTTCAGCAGCCAGATGGAAGAGAAGTTGAGAAGCCTGACGGAGGAGCAGGTGAAAGAGATCATGACCCCCAAGACGGAAGATGGTGTTTCGCGGGAACAGGCCACCTATGACATGCTGGAAAAGCACCTCGGGTAATGAAAACTCTACAAGCCATCGGAAGAAAGGAGGTCGGTTACCAACAGGGGCGCCGACCTCCCGATTCTTAAAGCAGATGCTGCATGGCCTCGTCTATTTGCGAGTTCTCGAACGAGTCGAGGTAGATTTGCGTGGTTTTCAAACTGTGATGCCCTAAGGCCTCGGATATGATGCCGATATTCACACCAGACTTCTTCAGTACGGTGGCAAAGCTGTGTCTTGCGACATAGGTCGTAACAGTAGCCTTGATTTTCAATCGTCTGCCGATGCCCCGCAAGGCAAAATTCACCCTGCCGCACATTTTATGCACACGATTTTTCTTTTGCATGGGTGTAAGGTGTACCCGTTCATCCAATATTGGGAACAGATAACCTGCCCGTCTGCAATGTTCGTCGTATTTGGCAAGGATCTCTCTCGCCTGTGCCGACAGCGGAACATTGACAACACCATGCGTTTTCTGACGGCGATATATCAGCCGCCCTTCCACAATATTGGAAGGTGTCAGGTTTGCCATATCCACAAACGAAATACCACCGCACAAATACGAAAAGACAAATACATCGTGAGCAAACTGTTCGATAGCCTTACCTTGTGAACAATCAGCAGCAATAATCTTCATTACATCAGTCTTGGTCAGGGCCCGTTTAGGCGTTCGGGTATTGAACTTACTTATTTTGTACTCATTAAACGGATTCTTATCCCTGCTGACAATCTTGGCTCGGACTGCACGATTGAATATCGCCCGCAATGTCCGCATCTGAAAGCTCAAAGTTGTATCCTTGTTCCCTTTCGACCGCATCCAACTCTCGAAAGAGATCAGGAAGGCTTCATCAATCTGTCCGAACGCATAATCCAGTGGTTTGTCCTTGTGAAAGGATCGCAAGACATGGTAGGAGTTCCGATAGGCATATGCATTACCTACCGCACCATCCTGTTTGAGTTGCTCAATGGTTCTCAAATAGAAATGTTCGACAGTTTCCGACTGGATTTGCTCTCTGGATTGCTCCTTGACAAGTGTTTGAGCGGTATAATTCTCATTGTTGGCGCTCTTCTCCAACAGTTTGGTTTGATACTCGGTCTTAACCTTCAGGATAATCTGCTGGATATACTTGCGGTCTGGGCACTTAGGCTTGGGTTCGTTGCGGTCGAAATCCCAATTTGACGGATGGACCGACACACCCAGACTCTTCATTGTCCGTTTGCGGTCTTTTGTTATGCGCAACATGAGCGGATGCTCCCCGTTGGCGAGGGTCTTACTTTTGAAACAAATGACTGAAATTGTAGCGTCCATAGTCTTTTGGCGGTTTACACCACGGTTTACACGCCCTGCGTAGAATGCCGTATAAATAGGGATGGATGCCACAGCCCAAGACAAACATCAGCAACAAAAAAAGTCTGACAATCAAAAGATTATCAGACTTTTACCTGGTCGGGATGACTGGATTCGAACCAGCGACAACACGCCCCCCAGACGTGTACTCTAACCGGGCTGAGCTACATCCCGAACTGTTTGGGTGTGCAAATATAGTAATTTTTAATATAACGTATCCATTTACTCGACATTTTTTTCTATTTTTGTCCGCAATGAGCCTCACAAAGCACATAATCGCACTTTTCTGTGCCGTTCTTACGGCATGCGCAGAAGAAAAAACCGCCTCGCTCGACGAATTTTCATCCGTAAAATACCAGCCGCAATACGCCTCGGGGTTCCGAATTCTGGAGGCCGACGACCGACAGAGTTCCGTCATCGAGATAACCGACCCGTGGCAGGGCGCCCAAGACTACAGGCAGACCCTGTTCGTGGCACGCAACGGCGAAGTGCCACCCACAACGTTCGCAGGAGAGACGATCAAGGCTCCGGTAAAACGTGCAATCTGTCTATCGTCGAGTTATGTGGCAATGTTCGATGCCGTCGGCAAGGCGGAGTGCGTCGTCGGCGTTTCGGGAATCGACTTCATCTCGAACCGTTACGTCAACGAACACCGCGACAGAATCGCCGACGTGGGCTATGATTCGAACATCGACTTCGAGAAGATCGTGGCCATGCGTCCCGATGTTGTGCTGATCTACGGCGTTGCCGGCGAAGAGAGCCAGTTGACCTCCAAGCTCACGGAGCTTGGCATACCATACATGTATATGGGCGACTATGTCGAGAACTCCCCTCTGGGCAAGGCCGAATGGCTGCATGTCATAGCCGAACTTACCGACAGTCAGGCCTCAGCCGACGAACTCTTCGACCGCATACGCCACAACTACGAGACACTTGCAGCCAAGGTACGCAGCCACATGGCCGAACATCACGACCGCATACCGCAGGTCATGCTAAACACGCCATACCGCGACATTTGGTTCATGCCGTCGGCCGAGAGCTACATGGTGCGGCTGATACGCGATGCGGGCGGCGACACCTATACGCCGACGCAAACCGGTACGGCATCGCTGCCCGTCGATCTCGAGAAGGCATATCTTCTGGCCCGCGAGGCCGACTTCTGGCTCAACACCGGGGCAAGCAACACGCTCGACGAACTGAAATCGCAGAACCCGAGGTTTGCCGGGATGCCGGCGGTCAGACAACACCGCGTCTACAACTGCAACCGTCGCCGCACGCCGGCCGGAGGTTCCGACTTCTGGGAATCGGGCATCATCCATCCCGACATCGTGCTGCGCGACCTCGTGTCGATACTCCACCCCGAAATAATCGACGCCGACCTCTACTATTACGAACAACTTCCGTGACCTATGGCACGACGCAACTCCATACTCTTTCCGGCACTGGCAGCCGTTGCCGTCATGCTGTTTCTGTTCGATCTCACGGTAGGCTCGACGACGATCGGCATCCGTGATGTGTGGGCTGCACTCACGGGCGGCGATTGCGACACGGCCATGCGCGACATTGTGCTGAAGATACGCCTGACAAAGGCCGTCACGGCCGTACTGGCCGGTGCGGCGCTCTCGGCCAGCGGACTGCAGATGCAGACACTATTCCGCAACCCCTTGGCCGGGCCTTATGTGCTCGGCGTCAGCTCGGGTGCAAGTCTCGGCGTGGCGCTCTTCCTGCTGGGAGCTCCGCTGTTCGGCGTCGGCATGTCGCCGCTGATGCAGATGATCGGAACAGCCGGGGCCGCATGGATCGGTGCCGGAGTAATACTGCTCATGGTCATGGCCCTCAGCCGCCGAATAAAGGACATAATGGTAATACTCATACTCGGCATGATGATCGGCTCGGCAATCGGGGCCGTAGTCGAGATACTGCAGTACCTGAGCAGCGAAAGCGCCCTCAAGTCGTTCGTGATATGGACCATGGGATCGCTCGGCGACATCACCGCATCGCAGCTGCGGCTCGTTGCTCCGATAACCGTCATAGGGCTCATCATATCGTTTGCCCTCATCAAGCCGCTGAACCTGTTGCTGCTGGGTGAAAACTACGCCCGTACCATGGGCCTCGACATAGTCCGCTCGCGCAGGCTCATATTCGTCTCGACCACCCTGCTGGCCGGTACCATAACGGCCTTCTGCGGTCCGATAGGCTTCATAGGCCTGGCCGTACCGCATCTTGCGCGCATGATCTTCGCCTCGGCCGACCATCGTACTCTTATGCCGGCCTCGATGCTTGCAGGCGTCATCGTCATGCTGGCCTGTGACATCATATCCAAAGCTCTTACGCTTCCAGTAAATACCATAACCGCACTGATGGGTATCCCCATCGTTATATTTGTCGTAGTGCGCAACCGTTCGATAGTGTGATGATAGAGCTTGACAACATAACATTGGGATACGGCAGCCGCCGTCTGATAGCCGACGTGACAGCTTCGTTCGAACGGGGGACGCTCACGGCGCTGCTCGGCCGCAACGGAGCGGGTAAAAGCACACTGCTGCGAGCCATGGCTGCACTCGGCCGCGTCGAGAGCGGCCGCATAACCGTCGACGGCCGCGACGTGGCAACGATGTCACCCGAACAACGGGCGCGGAGCGTAGCGTTCGTAACTACGGACAAGGTGCGCATAGCAAACCTCACTTGCGAGGATGTGGTTTCGCTCGGGCGCGCCCCATACACCAACTGGATAGGGCGCATGCAGGAGATCGACCGCCGCATCGTGGCCGACGCCCTCGAGCAGGTGGGCATGAGCGGCTTCGCCCGCAAGACCATGGATGCCATGTCCGACGGTGAGTGCCAGCGCATAATGATTGCACGCGCGCTGGCGCAGCAGACACCCGTAATACTTCTCGACGAGCCTACGGCATTCCTCGACCTGCCAACACGCCACGAGGTGTGCGCCCTGCTGCAGAGGCTCGCCCACGACGACGGCAAGACCATCGTCTTCTCGACGCACGATCTGGACATAGCCATGTCGCGCTGCGACAACATAGCACTCATCGACTCCCCCGACCTTATCCTGATGCCGACGGAAGAGATGCGCCGCAGCGGCCATATCGAGCGTCTCTTCGGCATAGGCCGATAATTCATGGCGTCGGGTCGGCAATCCAGTATGAACAGCAAAAAAAAGAACGGGCAACCATAAGGTTGTCCGTTCGTGATTTAATTGAGCCCGGCCGTACTCGACGGCCCTCGACAGACGCTGACTACAGAGCGTTTACGTGAAGCTGAATAGCGCCCTTGAGGTTTGCCGCCTTGTTCTTGTGGATGACGTGCTCCTTTGCGAGCTTGTCAAGCATGGCGGTTACCTTCGGAAGCAAAGCCTCGGCAGCACTCTTCTCCGTCGTATTGCGCAGAGCCTTCACGGCGTTACGCGCAGTCTTGTGATAGAGACGGTTGTGTGCACGCTTGGTCACTGTCTGGCGAATTCTCTTCTTCGATGACTTGTGATTTGCCATAATTCCGTTTTGTTTTTATTTATCTTCTTCTCTCTTTCTTCGATCGATGACGGCCGCGCCGCACTCTCGAAACCGACGGCCTTGGCCGCATTCGGATAGGCATTGCCCGCTCCTGTCGTTGTTAAACCCGTCGAACGATGCCGAAGCATCGTCCAAGTGTGTAGCCCATAGGAGAATCGAACTCCTCTTTCAAGAATGAAAATCTTGCGTCCTAGCCGATAGACGAATGGGCCTCTACCACTATTGCGACCGACTGTTTCGATCACTTTAGCGGGGCAAAGATAGTGCTTTTTTTTTAATTTGCAATCGTCCAGACGAAAATAGGCGATTTTTTCGCTTTTCCGCTGTCGTCAGATCACTTTGCCGGGTCGCTCTCCTTGAATCCCTGAGCCTTCAGGCGTATGTCCGAACCGTCGGGCGTAACCAGATAGGCACCAGTATTCCCGGCCGTGACATGACCTATGACGTCGATGCCACCCATACGCATGACCTGCTCCTGCATGGCCAGCGGTACGGTGAAGAGCAGCTCATGGTCCTCGCCGCCGTTGAGCGCAGCCACCACCGGATCGGCATGCAGCTCCTCGGCCATGGCCGACGTCTGCTTGGCGATGGGGATACGCTCGAGATAGATACGTGCTCCGCACTTCGAGGCCTTGCATATCTGCATCAGGTCACTCGCCAGGCCGTCCGAGATGTCGATCATCGACGAGGGCAGGATGCCGTCCTCGGCCAGCGACTCGATAATATCCTTGCGGGCACGCGGCTTGAGGTACTTCTCGAGCAGATATTCGTATCCGGCGAATTTCGGTTCGGGATCCTTCACGTCGCTCAGCACGCGCTTTTCGCGTTCGAGCAGGTGCAGGCCCATGTATGCGGCGCCGAGATTGCCCGTAATGCATATCAGGTCGTTGAGTTTGGCTCCCGAGCGGTAGACAACCCTGTCGCGTTTGGCCCGGCCAACGGCCGTTATGCCGATTACGAAGCCTGTCAACGAGGCCCGCGTATCGCCGCCGACCATGTCGACGCCCAGTTCGCGGCATGCAAACTCCACACCCTCGTAGAAGTCATCGAGAGCCTCGACCGACAGTTTCGACGATATGCCCAGCGACAGCATGATCTGTTCGGGCAGGGCGTTCATCGCCAGGATGTCGCTTACACCGACCGTAACGGCCTTGTATCCCAGATGTTTCATCGGGAAATATGTAAGGTCGAAATCTATTCCCTCGAGCATGGCGTCGGTCGACACCAGCAGGACATTGCCGTCACCCGCATCCAACACGGCGGCATCGTCGCCGGCACCAGTAAGCGTCGTAGCGTTCTTTTTCTGAAATTTTGAAACCTCACGGTCAATAAGGCCGAATTCTCCGAGTTCGGCTATTTCGGTACGTTTTTTTTCTGCCATAATCCTTTATAAAGCGGCATTACGTGGAGGCGCCACAGCACCTCCCGCCAGCCTTGTCATTCGTTTATGAATATGCCACCCTCGGCCGGCATCATCACGTCGGTTACGGGCGTCAGCTTCTCCTTGCGCAGGGTGATCGTCTCACTCAACGGACGCTCCGCCGACGAGAAGCCGAGCGACAACACGTAATCGCCCTTCGATACCTTCCATGCGGTATCCTTTTCGCTGTATTCGGCCAGATCCGCCTCCGATATGCTCATCTCGACGACGCACGATTCGCCGGCTGCCAGTTCCGGAGTCTTGTCGTATGCACGCAACTCGATGACGGGACGGTCCACGTCGGGATTCACACGCGTAGAATAGAGCTGCACGACCTGCTTGGCGGCACGCTCGCCTGTATTGGTCACACGGCACGACACGTCGATACGGTCGCCCTTGTGGCGCACCTTCATGTCGTCTATCGAGAAGGTCGTATAAGTCAGACCGAAACCGAAGGGGTATGCCACATCGACATTGCGCGTGGCGTAGTGACGGTAACCGATGTATATGTCCTCGACATAGTTGGTATAGTCGATATTGGGTATGTCGTAAAGCTTGCCCTTGCGGCTGTAGTTCTCGAACGACTGGTTCCGGCCCGTCTCCGGCACGTTCAGCGGGAAGTTCTGCGACGGCACGTCCTCATATCGCACGGGGAAGGTCATGGGCAGATGTCCGCTCGGCGACACGCGTCCCGACAGCACGTCGGCGACTGAATTGCCGCCCTCCTGTCCGGGCTGCCAGCATACGAGTATGGCGTCGACCTTGTCGCGCCACGATGCGATCTCGACGGGGCCGCATACGTTCAGCACCACGACCACCTTCTTGCCCGCCTTGTGGAATTCGCGCGCAACGTTAGCCAGCAGCGCCTGTTCGTCGATATGAAGTTTGAAATCGCGCTCGACGTGGCGATCATAAGCCTCGGCCGAGTTGCGTCCTATGGTCAGGATGGCCACGTCCGAATCCTCGACGGTTCCGGCGACGAACTCGTTGGGATACTGCATCTCATTGGGACGCAGGTCGTACAGATACCACTGACGCTGTTTTTTCAGCAACGCCAGACGCTTCAACTCACGCTCCATATATTTCGAATAGCGTTTATCGAGCTGCTCGTTGAGCACAAAGCCGTTGGACAACAGGCCCTCGCGCATGTCTACCACGTAAGCCTTGTTCACGTCGCCCGAGCCGCGTCCGCCGGCTATGAACTTGTAGGAACCTGCCCCGAACAGCGCCACGCGGTCCGTCTGTTTCAGCGGCAGCGTATTGTCGTCGTTCTTGAGCAGCACGAATCCTTCGCTCGCCACACGGCGCGTAAGTTCGGCATGAGCCGCCAGATCGGGTTTGTTGGAGTATTCGTAACCGTTGAAACGGGGCGAACGGACAACAAGCTCAAGTATGCGGCGCACGCAGCGGTCGAGATCCTTCTCGTCGAGACTGCCGTCGCGTACGGCCTTGACGATGGCTTCATACTGGGAGTATTTTCCGGGCTGGATCATGTCGTTGCCGGCACGAACCTGTGCCACGGGATCGATGCCGCCGCCCCAATCGGTCATAACGGCACCCTTGAAGCCCCATTCGCCACGAAGTATATCCTCGAGCAGACCGCGGTCCTCGGAGGTATAGCGGCCGTTGATATAGTTGTATGACGTCATGATGGTCCAGGGCCGGGCTTCACGTACGGCTATCTCGAAGTTGCGCAGATAGATTTCGCGCAGAGCACGCATCGAGACGCGCGCATCGTTGGCCAGACGGTTTATCTCCTGATTGTTGACGGCAAAGTGTTTGAGCGACGTACCGACGCCGTTGCTCTGTACACCGCTGATGATGGCGGCAGCCGTCTTGCCCGCAAGCAGCGGGTCTTCCGAGTAGTATTCGAAATTACGGCCGCACAACGGGTTGCGCATCATGTTCACGCCGGGTGCCAGCAGTACGTCCACACCGTATTCGAGCACCTCGTTGCCCATGGCCTCGCCCACCTCACGCACGATGTCGGCATTCCATGTCGACGCCATGTGTACGCCGACGGGAAAACCCGTACAGAAATAGGTGTTTTCGTCATTTTCGCGACGCGGGCTGATACGCAGACCGGCAGGGCCGTCCGCCAGCACTACGGGCGTAATGCCGAGACGCTCGACCGGATAGGTCGTACCGGCCGCACCGGGAACGATCTTGCGGGTATACCCCACGTCACCGGCAGCCGTCTTGTTGTCGTACAACGACGTTCCGACAACAAGATGAGCCTTCTCCTCGAGGGTCAGGGCCTTCAGCACCTCATCGATATTGCCTTCATTCAACATGAGTTTTTCCTGGGCCGATACGGCCAACGCCGCACAAACGGCAACGCAAATAACAATCAGTCTCTTCATAGGTTCAAAGGTAAGCGGAACAGGTTGTTGGTAAAATCATGCCAAATATACTAAAAATTTATCCCCCGGCAATACCTTACCGGAAAGTCGGACACGACTGCCGGCCGACGACGCAAAAGCCTTATTTGCGATTTCGGATAAAAGTACATATATTTGTTCCGATACATCAACATAAAATTATGCTCAACATAGTACTATTCGGAGCTCCCGGATGCGGAAAGGGCACCCAGGCTGCCAAACTTAAGGAGAAATACGGTATCAACCACGTCTCTACGGGTGAGATCATCCGCAACGAGATCAAGAACGGGACGGAACTCGGCCGCAAGGTCGCCTCGTACATCGAGCGCGGCGAACTCGCTCCCGACGACGTCGTAATCGACATCATCGCCAACTACGTACGCGAGAACAGCCACAATGCAGGTAACATCTTCGACGGATTCCCGCGCACCACATACCAGGCGGAGCGTTTCGACGAGATTCTGCGTCAGTACGGTCTCGGTGTCGACAAGATGATCTACATGAACGTCCCGGAGCAGGAGCTCGTAAACCGCATACTGCTGCGCGGCAAGGAGTCCGGACGCGCCGATGACGCCTCGGAGGATGTCATCCGCAACCGCATCGCCACATACCGCGCCCAGACGGCAGTCGTGGCCGACCACTATTCGGCACAGGGCAAATATGCCGAGGTCGACGGACTGGGAAGCATCGACGAGGTCTTCGACCGCATCTGCTCGGTCATAGACGAAGCCTGACACTTAACCGGAACCGGCAACAGACTGGTTCATAAAACATAACATACTCATGAAAAAACTTGCCACAAGGCGAGCGGAGGGGTATTTACACCCTTCCGTCCGCCATTTTGAGATCGCCGCCGAAGGCGGATTCGCACAGAGCGAAGAGAGCGGAACCATCGACGACCTCGATTCGTCGGACTACGGATCATATTGACCGCAAGTCACTAATTTTACCTTAACACAAAACCCTAATTGTTGAAACGATGAAGACTTACAGACGATTTTTCAGATCAGCCTGCATGGCGGCATTGCTGTTCTTCACCGCCTGCACGGAGAGCACTACGGACGATTCTCCCGTCCCCAATGGAGAGAAAATCACGATAAGGGCCGTCGCCAGCGGCGAAGAGACGCGCATATATGTCGGCGAACAGGAGGCAGGCATTCATCCCGTACTGTGGCACGGCAGCGAGACGCTCAAGGTATTCGAGCGCAGCAACGTCTCGACCACGGCATACGACACCGCGACATGCGAAGTCTCGGACGACAGCCGCAGCGCAACATTCACGTTTGCCGTCACGTCGCGTCCCGACGCCACGTCGTTCAGGTACCACGCCCTGCATCCGGCATCGGCCTGCCTGTCGCACAGCGGCACAGACGTCGAACTGGAGATACCTTCGGTACAGCATCCGGCCGACGGTTCGTTCGATTCGGAGGCCGCCATACTTCTGGCCACAGATCCTGACACATACGGCAGCCAGCCCGCAGGCTCCACGGCGGAACTCTCGTTCCGATTCAGCCACCTGACGGCATATGGCAAGATGACGCTCACGGGACTTCCGTCGGGCGAGGGCGCGCCGTCGTCCATAAAGATAGAGAGCGACGGAACGCCGCTTACAGGAAAAAGCACGTACGACATCGCCGGCACGGGAGAACGGCTTGCGGCCGACATCAACAGCGTAACGCTCGAATACTCCGTACCGGCAACGGCCGACACTCCGACATTCGATGCATGGTTCGCCGCAGCGGCCGGAGAGATCGGTGCAGGCAGCACCTTCACCGTGACGGCCGCATATCCGTCGGGGCTGTCGCTACGTCGCGAGGTGACCATTCCGCCGGAACGTGAAATACTCTTCGAGGCCGGGAGCATATCCACATTCTCGGTCGACATGAGTACGGCCATATCGGAATACCCAATAACCATCCCCGAGATACTCGACGGCATAAGCGAGAGCTCGGAGGCCATCGACGCCGACAAGGACCGCGTGCTCTACGCCGTGGTTACGGTCGACGCCGCGAACGGCAACTACACCAACCGTCAGGTCATGATCCAGACCCCGGGCGCCACGGATCCCGACAACGGCCTGATCCTCTACGGCCCGACATCCGAAAGCTATCGCCTCGGCGACCTGCTGCGCATCAACCTGCGCAAGGGATCGGCCGAGCGCGTCAACTACCGCGGATACGGCCAGCTCGAGATTACCGGCGTGCAGGATTCGGACATCGAGGTGCTTGGCAATGCCGCTCCGGAACCGGTTGTTATCGACGTGGCCGACATGAAGGCATACCACGGCATGCTTGTAACAGTCAGGAATGCCTCGTCGCCGGTCGGCGGCGGCACATGGTGCACCACAAGCGACGGCAAGCACTACTTTACAGCCGGCGGCAGCCAGTTCATGATATTCGTCAAGCGGAATGCGGCGGCATTCCTCAACCAGCCCTACCACGAGGCTACGGGCGACGTTACCGGATATGTCTCGATATACAACAATACGCCGCAACTCTGTCCCAACTCGCTCGACGACGTGGCCGCATTCAGCACCGGACAGGAACCCGCACCGGTCGACTACATATATTATGAAAACTTCGACGGCAACACGTCGTTATACAATATCTGGCTCAACAGGTCGACCGAGTGGCAGAACTTCAAGGGCACGGGCTGCGACGGCGCAAGCTACGATTCGTGGAACGCCCAGCTGCGCAACATGCTGCCGGCCTACTACGAAGGGGCCTCGGGCAACTGCTATGCCTACATGTTCAACGAAGCCGGCAACTACGTCAAGGTCAACGGCCTGAAACCGGCAGCCGACGAGCTGAACCTGCGGTTGTCGTTCGGCGGCAACTTTGCGGCCGGCAGCGTGACGGTAAGCGTTGCCTCGCCAGACCGTCAGGCCGACCTGAGCTATTCGGGTACGACGACCGACGGCACGTGGACCAGATACACCATCGACTTCACGCTGGCATCGGCCGTAGACCGCCTGTCGATAACTTTCACCAACAACTCGACGACGTTCTCGCCGGGGCTCGATGATATCCGTCTCGAAGCCACCGACGCGCCGGGCGGTCAGGTCGTCGACCTTTCGCCCGTGGTTTACGACTACGGGTGGGCCGAGCTCCCCGACGCCAACGTGCAGAACAGCGACTGGCGAACCATCACCCACTGGACGACTACCGTAGTCTCGAAAAAGCACGTGCGCAACTACACCTCGTGCTACGACACGCGCCGCCACTGCCCGATGTGGGTGGCATATCCGCTGCACGAGTGCTACCGTGAGGGTTCGGGCCGTTCGTCGACATCGTCATGGCGTCCCGACCCCAATCTTTCGGACGAACAGCAATCAATAATATATGTATGGTCGGACCAGTATCCGAATCATCAGTACTGGACCACCAACGTACTGACGTCGCTGGGACGCAGCGATACGTGGACGCGCGGCCACATGCTGATGTCGAACTACCGTCCCGGGGCCGAGGAGGAGATCAACCTCCAGACCTTCTACTCGACCAACATCGCGCCGCAGGGCTTCGATGCCTTCTCGGCCAAGTGGCTGCAGGCCGAGGAGAGGGCTCTGGAGTATCAGTGCGCCGACACGCTCTATTACGTGTCGGGGTGCTACTTCGCCAACGAGAACTGGAAGGAGTACGACGCCAGCAACTGGGGCAGCCTGAGTCCGGCATCGAAGGAGTGCGTTGTACCCACGCACTTCTACAAGGTGCTGCTGCGCACCAAATCGGGTAATACGGGCAAGCCCGTGAGCGAATGCACGGCAAGCGAACTCAAGGCCATAGCCATCTGGTTCGAGCATGCCGAAGCCGACCCCGTGAGCGGCGCCACATCCGACTACGACAAGTGGCCGCTGACCGAAGCGGATTTCTGCTCGGTGGCCGAGCTCGAACGCCGCATCGGCAACGAGTTCACCTTCTTCCCCGACATACCGGCACAGGTCAAGGAGAGCTACTCGCTGTCGGATTGGTCAGGACTGATCGCACGATAACGTCACGGGCGGGGCAACGATCGACGATCGTTGCCCCGCTTTCATGCCTAACGGCGCGGCCGCAGGCAAAAAAAGCGCCCGCAACTCAAAATATTACGGCGATATTTCACCATTTTACGAATTATTAGTATATTTGCAGCCCGTTTATGCGGGAACAATTAACTTAATCAAAACATTATGAACAATTACGAAACCGTTTTCATTGTCACTCCGGTGCTTTCGGACGCTCAGGTTCAGGAAGTATGTGACAAATTCCAGGGTGTCATCACCGAGAACGGCGGTCAGATCGTGAATGTCGAGAACTGGGGGTTGAAAAAACTCGCCTATCCCATTCAGAAGAAGACCACCGGCTTCTACATCCTCATGGAGTTCACGGGTGAGGGCAACATCATCAACACGCTCGAGACGCAGTATCGTCGTGACGAGCGCATCATTCGTTTTTTAACCTTCAAGCAGGACAAGTTCGCTGTCGAGTACTCGGCAAAGCGTCGCGCAAAGCTTGCTAACAAATCACAGGAGGAGTAGACCATGGCAAAGGAAAACAATGCACAGACAGGCGAACTGCGATACCTCAATCCCGTATCGGTAGACGTCAAGAAAAAGAAGTACTGCCGTTTCAAGAAGCTCGGCATCAAGTACGTCGACTACAAGGACGGTGAGTTCCTCAAGAAGTTCCTCAACGAGCAGGGCAAGATTCTTCCCCGCCGACTGACCGGTACTTCGCAGAAATATCAGAAGAAGGTCGCTCAGGCCGTAAAACGTGCCCGCCACCTTGCCATTCTGCCATTCGTAACAGACTGTATGAAATAAGGAGGGAGATATTATGGAAGTTATTTTGATCAAGGACATCGAGAATTTGGGCTACGCCAACGACATCGTCAAAGTAAAGCCCGGTTACGCGAATAACTACCTGATACCTCAGGGTTTCGCCAAGGCCGCAACCGCTTCCGCAAAGAAGGTGCTGGCCGAGAACCTCAAGCAGCGTGCTCACAAGGATGCCAAGATCCTGGCAGATGCCCAGGCTCTGGCCGAGAAGATCGCAAACCTGCCGCTGACCTTTACCGTTAAGGCCGAGGAGGGCAAGATCTTCGGTTCGATCACTTCGTCCGACATAGCCGAGGCTTTGGCTGCAAAGGGCGTGGAGGTAGACCGCAAGAACATCAGCGTCGAGGCCATCAAGACCGTCGGCGAGTACGAGGCTACGATCAAGCTCCACCGCGAGGTGAAGGCTACCGTCAAACTGTCGGTTGCCGCCGAGGAGTAACAATCATATATACACCGAATACCGGAAGCCGGACCTCGTGTAAGGTCCGGCTTTTCCGTTTTTACATATACAGGCCATGGAATCCGATTCATGATTAAAACATGGCGTTTCGTTGATTTACGGTGTCATTTTGTTGATAATATTTCCCCGCCATGAACGAAAGCATTAATTTTGCGGCACTAAACAGATGAATATTAAGCAGTAAGTAAACCATGAGCTACAAAAGTGCATATTTCCGTCCGACGGTAAACGTGTTTGCCGTCGTTGCGGAGCAGGGCTTCGCACAATCCATCACAGGCAACATTCCGTCAGGCGAAGACGACGGTTTCGAAGACATTGAAATGCAATAAATCTCCCCTTAAGAAACGATCATCATGAAAAAAGCGATAATCTCGATATTTGCACTGGCAGCTCTCGTTGGATGCAGCGAGAGTGCCACGGACGAGACCGTCTCATACGCCGGCGAAGCCGGGACGGGGTCCTATGTCGAACACATATCCATCGGGGCAACGGCCGCAGCCGACACGACGAGAGCCCTCTATGACGAGAATCTCGATGCCGAATGGGAATCCGGCGACCGGATCAAGGTTCTGCATGGATTCATCGAATACACTTTCCCGTCTAAAACAGTCGAGGCAAGCATTCTCGACCTCACCGATGGCGAGGGTACAGGCAGCGCCATGTTCTCCGGCGACATAACGGTAACCGGCAACGACGCCTATTATCACTCGGCATATCCGGCCGAAGCAAGCGAACTCTACATCAAGCGTTCCGCGGCATCGGTAGGCACCAATAACTCGACGACCACCTGCCGCATCACCATTCCCTCCGAACAGGACGGCAGATGGGAGCCCTACATGTGGGCTACGACCCCGTCGGCCGTAAGCCTCGACAATCTCGAAGGATTCGACTACAACATTCTCAACGGCGCCATCTGCGTACGCGTATTCGATAATGACCGCACCACTCCCAAGCGGATCAAGTCCATCACGATAGAGTCAACCGGTTCGCAGCTTGTCGGCACCTTCTCCGCAACTGCCGAACGCACGTCGGCATTGGGCACATTCTCCTTCAGCGGCAACAGCAACACCATTACCGCCGACAATCTCGACACTATCGAGAAAACGGGAGACTACTATGAATACCGTTTCGAGGTCGCACCCGTCTCTGTGGAGGGGCTTACCATAACGCTTGTCGATACGGAAGGCTCCGAGATAACACGTACCGTCGGAGCCAAGACATTCACGGCAAACCACCGTACCGGATTCAACATCTACTGGGATGCCGTCTCGATAGCCATGGACGAAACCACATCGTGGTACGAGCGCTATGCCACTGACAATCAGACCGACCTTGCAATGGGAACCATATTCGTCAACGGCGTACACGTACGTGGAGTCGGAGCCTCACAGATAGCCAAGGCAGGCATCGAGATCAACGGAGCATTCTATCAGACCACACCGGCGGCCGATTACGATATGGCCATAGGATCGTTCGCAAGCGGCGAATATGCCGTCAACGCATACGTACAGTTCGCGGACGGCAAGGAGCTTCGCACCGAGACACGTACGGTACATGTCACGGCCTCGCTGCCAGCAATCGCCAGCCACTACATACGTTCGTCGTACAACGACAACGGCGCAACGGCAAAGACCAACGATCTTGTCGGCAACCGCATATACGCGAATGTCGTACTCAACGACCCGTACGTGCAGTCGTCGCTGGTATCGAGCACGACGCTCTACTGCGGGTCCGCATCGCAGCAGGGCACCGCAGGCAGCGAATTCACGACCGGAGACCTCGCATGGGGACGTTACGACAACTGCCACGTGACGGTAGTTCTCGGCAACGGCTACACGCTCAATACACCGGCATATGTCACCAATGTTACCGGCATACCATACTATCTGGATCCCGACAGCGCCACACCGGCAGGATGGAGCACCAGCAATACGTCAGAATGGGACGGACACATCAGATTCAACACGACAGATGCCTATGCCGTATCGCCCGCATTCTATGTTCCCGAGCCTTTTGACGTAACTGCCACGATAAGTGCCTATGCATATGGAGGTACGCTTTACGGCCGATACAACCCGTCTGTCTACATATCGGCTTCGAACTACGGCAATGCCTCCGGCGAAGCAACGACTCTTTCGGGCTCAAACCTGCTTCCTAATGCAGGAGCCAAATACAATGATGTCAGTCGTACGGTTTCGTTAGGCAGCGTAAGCAGCATATGCATCTACACCAGCGGGAAAGGGAGCAGCTTGACATTAGGGACCAATGGCGTGGTCGTAAGATCAATCTACATAGCATATTAATTCCATAACAGCTACCAATACAAGCGAGAGCCGCATCCGTTTAGGGATGCGGCTCTCGCTGCATTTACGGATACCCGGTCTATTTGAAATGGCCGTGCACCATCGTGGCAGTTGTAGCGGTCTTGCGGTACGACCGCAGCACAAGACCTATGCCGACGAATATCACCACGGCAAACAGTGCCGTATCGAGATGCAGCTTGTCGAGGCCCAAAGCCACGGACAACGCTATGGCCAGCACCGGCTGCAGATAGGTATAGATGCTCGTAACGGTGGCGGGCACGAACTTCAGCGCATAGTTCAACATGAGGTTCGGCAGATAGGTCGGCACAACCAGCACGAACAGTGCGGCAAGCGCTATCTTCGTATCCATGGCCGCAAAGTCGGTATGCACGATCTCGCGAGCTCCGAAAGGCAGGGCCATGACTGCCGCCAGACAGTAGACCCACCGCAGGACGGTTGTTATCCTGTATTTCGATATCAGCTTCTTGATCCATACCATGTAGACGGCCGTGGAGCATGCACACAGGAATATCATCAGGTTGCCGACAAGCTGCGAGTGTTCATGCGAGGCGGTATCACCGGTAAGCACTACAGCGGCGGCTCCGCCCATACCGAGAATCAGTCCTGCGACCTTCAGTTTGGAAAAGCGGTCCATACCCATCGCCACCGAGAGGATCAATACCAGCAACGGCACGATGGTATCGATGATCGAGCCGTCGATCGGCGAGGTACGCGACAGACCGAACATCAGCAGCGTCTTGCGCAGGACGCCCATCAGCAGCGCGGCGCCGAACATGACACGTATGTCGCGGCTTTCGATCTTTTCGGGTTTCTGCCACAGCAGCGGCACGAGCGACAGCAGCGCCGTAACTATCAGCGACGCCGAGATCATGGCCATCGGAGCGACATACTTGCCGAGGACCATATTGTAGAAGGGATAATCCATCGCCCAGATGACATTGCACGTCAGCAGGGCGAGATGAGGTCGGAAATTATTCATAGCGTACGATTTTACACGCACCGATGCAAAAGTCGTACAAAATGCGGCAGACGGGACAGACGATCAGATGTCCAGTCCCATAATATAGTCGTTCATGAAGTAGCCGTTGCCTATCGGGAAGTCTCCCTGACCGACGCGGCGCATGCCCTTGTGTTCATAGAAACCGAGAGCCTTGTTGAATCGGTTGACGTTGAGTTCGACACGGCAAGGTTCGGGGTGCATCTCCCGAATGCGACGTACGGCCTCGTCGAATAGGTAACCGCCCACACCGCGCCCCTGAAATTCGGGAATCACATATATCTTGTGAAGGTGGAACAGATCGGCACCGCACTGCTGTATCGACACATAACCGCAGGGAATACCGTCGTACGAGGCGATGAAGTAGCGGTGTCCCTCGTCGAACTGTCGGCGCACGACTTCGGGCGAATACATCATATCCATCATGTATTCGATCTGTTCGGGCGTCAGGATGGCTGCATAGGTAGCCGGAAAGGCCTTTCGGGCCATTGAGTGTATCAGTGCGTAATCGTCGTATGATGCTTCTTCGGATGTTATCATTTTCGTAGACTTTTATTACTGCAAAGGTAGCGTTTTTTCGGATGCGACGATCAAAAAAAGGGAGGGCGACACCCTTAACGGGCATCACCCTCTTCTTTCAGTCGGAAGGCGGAATTTCAGTCTTTTTCCCCTCCCCTCATGCTGCGAAAGGATTACTCCTCCTTCTCGGCTTTCTTGGCCTTCTTGGGAGCAGCTGCGGCGCTCTCCTCCATGGCGGCCTTCAGTTCTGCCAGTCCGGCGATATCACCGAGCGTGGTCTTCTCGACCGAAGCGTTGATCTTCTTTACGCTCGACTTCGTTGCCTCGGCTGCAGCCTTCTTCTCGGCCTTCTCGGCAGCTACCTCGGCCTTCTTCGCCTCCTCGAACAGACGGGTGTGCGAGAGGGTGATGCGGCGTGCGGACTTCGAGAACTCGATAACCTTGAAGTCGGCCTTGTCGCCTACCTTCAGCGTAGTGCCATCCTCCTTGACGAGCTGCTTTGCGGGAGCGAAGCCCTCGACATTGTCGCCAAGCGATACGACAGCACCCTTGTCGGTCAGCTCGGTTACGGTACCCTCGTGAACGCTGTCTACATAGAACTGCTTCTCGAACTCGTTCCAGGGGTTCTCCTCAAGCTGCTTGTGGCCGAGGCTCAGACGACGGTTCTCCTTGTCGATCTCGAGAACAACGACCTCGATATCGGCACCGATCGAAGTGAACTCTCCGGGGTGCTTGATCTTCTTGGTCCACGACAGATCCGAAATGTGGATCAGACCGTCGATACCCTCCTCGATCTCGACGAATACACCGAAGTTGGTGAAGTTGCGCACCTTGGCCATGCACTTCGTGCCGACGGGGTACTTGGTTTCGATGTTCTCCCACGGATCGGCCGTAAGCTGCTTGATACCGAGCGACATCTTACGCTCTGCACGGTCGAGTGTCAGAATAACGGCCTCGACCTCGTCGCCTACCTTCAGGAAGTCCTGAGCCGAACGCAGGTGCTGGCTCCACGACATCTCCGATACGTGGATAAGTCCCTCGACACCCGGAGCGATCTCGACGAACGCACCGTAGTCGGCCATAACGACAACCTTGCCCTTGACCTTGTCGCCAACCTTGAGGTTGGGATCGAGAGCCTCCCACGGATGGGGAACGAGCTGCTTGAGACCCAGAGCAATACGCTTCTTCGCCTCGTCGAAGTCGAGAATTACGACCTTGATCTTCTGGTCGAGCGAAACGATCTCCTCGGGGTGATTTACGCGGCCCCACGACAGGTCGGTGATGTGGATAAGACCGTCCACACCGCCCAGGTCGACGAATACTCCGTACGAAGTGATATTCTTGACCGTACCTTCGAGGATCTGACCCTTCTCGAGTTTGGACATGATGACATGCTTCTGAGCTTCGAGCTCGGCCTCGATGAGAGCCTTGTGCGAAACGACAACGTTGCGGAACTCCTGGTTGATCTTGACAACCTTGAACTCCATGGTCTTGTCGACGTAAACATCGTAGTCGCGAATCGGTTTCACGTCGATCTGCGATCCCGGCAGGAACGCCTCGATACCGAACACGTCCACGATCATACCGCCCTTGGTACGGCATTTCACGTAACCCTTGATTACCTCGTCCTTCTCGAGAGCCTCGTTTACGCGATCCCAGCTCTTGAGCTGACGGGCCTTCTTGTGCGAGAGTGCGAGCTGACCCGACTTGTCCTCGACGGACTCGACGTATACCTCGACCTTGTCGCCGACCTTGAGATCCGAATTGTAACGGAACTCCGATACGGGAATCATACCCTCGCTCTTGTAGCCGATATTCACGACGACTTCGCGCTTGTTGATTTCGGTTACCGTACCCTCGACAACCTCGCCTACGGCAATGTTGGACATTGTCTTGTCGTATGCCTCGCTGATCTGCTCCTTGGGCTGATCGTAAAGGTTCGACTCGTTTTCAAACGCACTCCAATCGAAATCCTCGTTGGCTACTGCTTTTTTTACTTCTTCCATAATGGAATTTTGAATTTGCGATACAATCGCTCGTTAAAAGTTAATGATTCAGTTAATTACTCCACTGCACGCGCATGTGACCCGCGCACAAGGACTGCAAAGATACTAAAGTTTTGCATATAAGCAAAGCCGCAGGTAAATATTTTTCATCCAGGACGTTTAACGCTCCCCGCCAAAAAGAGACTCCGCCCGTCCTGATCATGGACGGGCGGAGCTGTTGTCTGCCGAACGGATGCATCGTCAGCGTTTTGCCACATGCTGCTTCGGGGTGTTCGAGAAGCGCACGGGCGAATGGCGGCGGAAGTAGTCGATACCCAGATCGAGAACCTTCATATCCTCATGAGGCTCAATGTCTACGGCCTCGATACCATCATACTTGTCGGCTATGTAGTTGCACATGGCGACCTTGTAGAGATGGGCGGCCCGCAACGTCGGGAAGGTCACGTCGACGGCCTCGCCGCGATCGTCGACCCATATCGTGTATGGCGCCGTCGAGAAGAGATCCACACGGTGCGACTCCTTGGCGTTGCCCGTATCGTTGTATTTGGTGATAATCATGCGGCGCATCTGCTCGGGTGTCATCTTCATCGTCGTAACCGTCGAGAAGAAGGGTTCGAGGTCGAACAGCTGCGCACGGCTGACGCTGTCGGCAGCAAGTTCCGCAAGACGTATGCCTCCGTAGTGGTAAAATCCCACATCCGAACCGGTGGCACGGGCTATTATCGTGGTCTGCATGTCGGCCAGCCCCACACGGTCGAGCTTCACGGCATTATACCCCACCTTTTCGTGCAGGTGAGGGTCGGCCATGATCTCGTCCACAATCTCCTGGAAGTCGTCGTCGGCCTCGTATCCGTCGAGCATCACGTTCTCGTAGTCGATACTGCGCACCTCGAGACCCCGCATCGTGATCTTCGTGGCGCCCACCGCTATCAGCGACTTGCGGGTCTGCCCGATAACCGTATTGCACACTACCGTATCGGCCAGCACGTGCGTATGTCCGCTGACAATCAATGCATAGTCGTCCGTACGACCGGCCAGCTCGATATCCTTGTCATAGCCCATGTGCGACAGCAGCACCAGCAGGTTACATTTGCGTTTCAGGGCCTCGGCCTCGTCGATGGCGGCCTGCTGCGGATCAGGGAAACTCAATCCTTCGAAACAGCTGTGGTTGCCGTCCGGATGGCCGTTGTCATAGTTGGTCACCACGCCCACGAAGCCGATCTTCACGCCGTCGGCCTCGATAATCGTAGACTGAGCCACGTAGGGAAACTTGCCGTCTTCGCTCCTGATATTGGCACATACCAGACGGAACCCGTAATCTGGCAGCATGCGGGCGAGAAAATCCCTGCCGCCATCGAATTCATGATTGCCGAAGGTGCCCACATCGTAACCCAGTTCGTTCATCAGGTCGATGATGGGTTTGCGCGGCTCGGGGGCCAGGTCCACGAAGGCATTTCCCGTCCAGCGATCGCCCGCATCGACCAGTATGACCGTCGCCGTATCGCGACACTTCTCGACGGCTTCGGCCAGACGCGGGAAGTTTTCGATTGCGGCATGCATGTCGTTCGTCGACAGAATCACGATCTGATGCCGTTCCACATAGCGGTGGTAGAAGGCCACGGCCGCCGGCGTCAGCAGCAGCACGAAACAGAGAACATACAATGTCTTCTTCATAGGAAAAAATATTACGTTGTGTCAAAGTTACGAAATTATCACTATCTTTACAAAGTTATTTGCACATTCGGACAGCACGTGGAAAAGATAAGGATAATTTGCGAGAATACGGGCTCATCATTCGAGACCGAGATGGGTACATCGCTGCTCGATATAGCCGGCCGAATCGGAGCCAATGGTAAGCATCCTTTTCTGGCGGCGTACGTAAACAACCGCATCAAGGAGCTCAACTACGTAATATACACCCCCATAACCGTCCGTTTCATAGACATAACCCACTTCGAAGGTTACCGCGTCTACCAGCGTACGGTATCGTTCATCATGCAGGCGGCCGTGCGTGAGGTCTATCCCGGCCGCCGTTTCTACATACGTCACTCGCTCGGCGACGGTTTCTACTGCGAGATCGAGGGCGAAAACGGCATTGCGCAGGAGCGCTGCGACGCCATCGAGGCCGCCGCACGCCGCATCGTGGCCCGGAATCTGCCCATAACGCGGCGCAAGCTGCTCACCAGCGAAGCCCGCGCGATATACGAAAAGCTCGGTTTCGACGACAAGATAGCCCTGCTCGAGACGCGTCCGCGCCTCTACAGCGAGATCTACACCATGGGCGACATCGCCGGATACTTCTACGGAGCTCTGGCTCCGTCGACAGGCTATGCCACGGCTTTCGAGGTCAGACCGTACTACAACGGTTTCTATCTGGCCCTGCCCAAGCGTTCGGACACGTCGCAGATCGAGACGGCCGTGCATCTCGACAAGATGTTCGACATCTTCCACGAATACCAGACATGGGTCAACATCATGGGAGTTCCGACCGTCGGCAGCCTCAACGAGAAGATCCTCGGCGGCGACGCCAGCGAACTGATAAAGATAGCCGAGGCCTTCCACGAGAAGAAACTCGCACAGATAGCCGACACCATAGCCGCAGCCAATGCCACACGCGGCGTACGCATGGTGCTGATATCGGGGCCGTCGTCGAGCGGCAAGACCACCTTTGCCAAACGTCTGGGTGTACAGTTGCGCGTTCTGGGGCTCAATCCCGTGCTGATATCTCTCGACGACTACTTCGTCGACCGCGAGAAGACGCCACGCGACGAGAAGGGAAACTACGACTTCGAAGCCCTCGAGGCGATCGATCTGGCTCAGCTCAACGAGCACCTCAAGCGGCTGGCGGCCGGCGAGAGCGTGGCCATACCGCGCTACGACTTCATCACGGGCAAACGTCAGTGGCACGAGAACCCGCTGCGCCTCGACGAGCACTCGATACTCATCATGGAGGGCATACACGGGCTCAACCCGCGTCTCACGCCGAGTATTCCCGACAGCGTCAAGTTCAAGATATACATATCGTGCTTCACGTCGGTGGCCATGGACAACCTGTCGCGCATACCGACAACCGACAACCGAATGCTGCGACGCATCACGCGCGACTACGCCACCCGCGGAAACAACGCCTACGACACCATCGCCCGCTGGGGAAGCGTCCGCCGCGGCGAGGAGAAGCACATATTCCCCTATCAGGAGAATGCCGACGTGATGTTCAACTCGTCGCTGCTGTACGAGATATCGGTATTGCGGCCGTTCGTCGAGCCGATGCTTCGCGAAGTGCCCGACACGGTACCCGAGTACGGCGAGGCACGCCGTCTGCTGAAGTTCCTCGACAACTTCACGCCGATCAGGCCCGACGAAATTCCGCCAACGTCGCTGCTCCGCGAGTTCATCGGAGGCAGCAGCTTCAAATATTAGTCAAACTACAAAACAAACAATATACAGGATATGTTCGACAAGTTCGCCGACAGACACATCGGCACAAGCAGCAACAGCAAGGACCTCAAGGAGATGCTCGACGTCATAGGAGTAAAGTCCGTCGACGAGCTGATTTCGCAGGTCATCCCGCAATCCATCAGACTCAAGAAGCCTCTCAATCTTCCGAAGGAGGGCATGAGCGAGTACGAATTCGCCGGTCACATACGTGCGCTGGCCGACAAGAACCGCCAGTTCCGCTCGTTCATCGGCATGGGCTACTACCCCACGGCCGTACCGGCAGCCATCACACGCAACGTCTTCGAGAATCCGGCATGGTACACCTCCTATACTCCGTATCAGGCCGAGATTTCGCAGGGTCGTCTCGAGGCACTGCTCAACTTCCAGACGGCAATCATTTCGCTCACCGGTCTCGAGATAGCCAACTGCTCGCTGCTCGACGAATCGACGGCTGCGGCCGAGGCGATGCTGATGATGTTCGCCATGCGTTCGCGCGAGGCGGTCAAGGAGGGACGTAACCAGCTCTTCGTCGACCGCAACATCTTCCCGCAGACGCTCGACCTGCTGCTCACCCGCAGCGAGCCGTTCGGCATAGAGCTTATCGTCGACGACCATGCCGAATACGAGTTCACCGGACGCGAGTTCGGTGCCATCGTACAGTATCCGGCGGCCGACGGCAAGGTATGCGACTACGAGGAGTTCACCGCGGCGGCGCATGCACACGGAGTAACGGTTACGGCCGTTGCCGACCTGCTGTCGCTGGCGCTGCTCAAGGCTCCGGGCGAGTGGGGCGCCGACATCGCCGTCGGAGGTACGCAGCGTCTGGGCTGCCCCATGGGATTCGGCGGACCGAGTGCAGGTTACATGGCTGCCAGAGAGGCTTTCAAGCGCAACATGCCGGGACGTATCATCGGCGTATCGGTCGACCGCTGCGGACACCGTGCACTGCGCATGGCGCTGCAGATGCGCGAGCAGCACATCAAGCGTGAACGCGCCACATCGAACATCTGCACGGCCACGGCCCTGATGGCATCGATGGTAGGATTCTACTGCGTCTACAACGGAGCCGAGGGTCTCAAGCGCGCCGCCATGACGGCACACCTCGCCGCCGTCAGCGCAGCAAAAGCCCTCGCGGTACTCGACTACAAACTTGCAAACACATCGTTCTTCGACACGATCGAAGTCGAGGCCGAGGCGGCCGTCATACAGTCGCTCGCCCTCGAACGCGGCATAAACTTCTACTATCCTTCGGACGAACGTGTCCACATCTCGTTCGACGAGGTGACCACTCCCGAAGAGGTCGAGACCGTCGCAGCCATATTCGCCGAGGCAAAGGGACGCAAGGCCAAAAGCGTCAAGATGGCGACCGAAGCCGAGATACTGCCTTCGCTGCAGCGCCGTTCGGCCATCCTTACAGAACCGGTATTCAACCGCTACCGCTGCGAGAGCGACCTGATGCGCTACATCAAGCGTCTCGAGCTGCGCGACATATCACTTGCCAACTCGATGATCTCGCTCGGATCGTGCACCATGAAGCTCAACGCCGCGGCACTCATGCAGCCGCTGTCGCTGTCGGGATTCCAGAACATGCACCCGTTCGCACCGGCGGACCAGACCGAGGGCTACACCGAACTGATCACCGAACTCGAGCACGACCTTGCCACAATCACCGGATTCGCAGCCTGCACGCTGCAGCCCAACTCCGGTGCGGCAGGCGAATATACGGGTCTGATGGTCATACGTGCCTATCACCAGTCGCGCGGACAGGGATACCGCAACGTCATACTCATACCGGCATCGGCCCACGGAACCAATCCGGCATCGGCTGCAATGGCGGGCATGAAGATCGTGACGGTTGCATGCGACGCCGGCGGCAACATCGATGTCGACGACCTTCGCAAGAAGGCTCAGGAGTACAGCTCCGAGCTTTGCGGCCTGATGGTCACCTACCCTTCGACACACGGAATATTCGAGACGCGCATACGCGACATAATAGATGCCGTGCATGATGCCGGCGGTCAGGTCTACATGGACGGTGCAAACATGAATGCACAGGTCGGACTGACCAACCCGGGATATATCGGAGCTGACGTCTGCCACCTCAACCTGCACAAGACCTTCGCCATGCCTCACGGCGGCGGCGGTCCGGGCGTAGGTCCCGTATGCGTGGCCGAACATCTGGCAAAGTTCTTGCCGACACACCCTATAGTAGCTACCGGAGGCGAAGAGGGCATTACGGCCGTGGCTGCGGCCCCGTGGGGTTCGGCCATGCTGCTGCCCATCACCTACGGTTACATAAAGATGCTGGGCGAGAACGGACTGCGACGCGCCACCGAAATGGCCATCGTCAACGCCAACTACATGTCGGCGGCCCTGGCAGGCGAATACCGCACCTACTACACGGGCGAGACCGGACGCGTGGGTCACGAGATGATCCTCGACCTGACGATGTTCAAGAAGGAGTACGGTGTCGACTGCGGCGACATAGCCCACCGACTGATGGACTACGGATTCCATGCCCCGACGCTCTCGTTCCCCGTGCACGAGACGCTGATGGTCGAGCCTACGGAGAGCGAACCCAAGGCCGAAATGGATCGTTTCATCGAGTCGCTCGTACAAATCAAGCGCGAATGCGAAGCCATAAAGGGCGAAGCGGACAACATCGTTGCCAACGCACCCCATACGGCATTCGAGATCGCGGGCGAATGGACGCATCCCTACACTCGCGAGCAGGCTGCATTCCCGCTCGAATGGGTACGTACATCGAAGTTCTTCCCCTACGTCACCAAGATAGACAACGGTTACGGCGACCGCAATCTGGTCTGCCGCAACGAAGAGTAGACGAAGGAGGAGACACAGGATACGGAAACACATTTTTTATTCACAAACAACACTTACAGACAAAATGAAAGTAGACAAGAACAAGATGGTGGCTGTACATTACAAGCTTACCGTAGACGGACAGATAGCCGACCAGTCGAAACCCGATGCTCCGCTGGAGTTCATTTGCGGCACGGGCATGCTGCTGCCCAAATTCGAGGAGGCTGTGATGGGCAAGTCCGCAGGAGATAAGGTATCGTTCACGCTCGAACCGAAGGACGGTTACGGCGAGGTTATTCCCGAGGCCGTAGTGGAGCTTCCCAAGACCGTCTTCATGATGGACGGCAAGATCGCCGAGGAAATTCTCTTCGTCGGCAGCCAGGTGCCCATGAGCGACGCCAACGGCAACCGCATGATCGGCGTGATCACGGAAGTGAAGCCCGACAGCGTGAAGATGGACTTCAACCACCCGATGGCCGGCAAGACCCTCAATTTCGACGTGGAGGTTGTATCGGTACGCGACGTCACGCCCGAAGACCTTGCATCGAAGGGCGGCTGCCACTGCCACGACTGCGACTGCGGCGACCATGAGTGCGGAGATCACGAGTGCGGCGACCACGAGTGCGGAGATCACGAGTGCAGCGATCACGAATGCGGTCACTGCCACTGATCGGCGAGCATGACTGCATAACACCGCGGAGATGCTTCTGACAACACCGCAATACATCAAGGCATTGAATGACACCTACGGTCTTACGCGGACTCTGGGTGTCATCGATGTTTTACGCGATGCCGAAGGGCGTCCGGACTTTCGCGTAGGCAACAGTTCCGTCATATTCCGGATACGTCACAAAGGACGCACGTGCATGCTCAAGTGCTATACGCGTCCCAAGCGGAACCTGCGCAAGATATACGGCGACCGCTGTCTTCATGACGAGCTGTACATACACACCGACCGATGCCACGGCGAATGGGTGGACGTTGTTCTCGACAAGTGGATCGAGGGCGAGACGCTCCAGAAATACCTGGAACGATACGGCGACGACCGTGAACGCATGGCTTCGGCGGCCACGGCCTTCGACCGTATGGCGCTGAAGCTGCTCGGCGAAGAGTGGGCGCACGGCGACCTGAAACCCGAGAACATCATCATCGATGACGACGGAGAGCTGCACCTCATCGATTTCGATGCCATGTTCAGGCCCGAATTTGCCGGGCAGTGCAGTGAAGAGACCGGAACTGCAGCCTATCAGCACCCGTCACGCACGACCGAATATTTCGACAAGTCGATAGACGACTACCCGATAGCGCTTATCTCCACGGCGCTGCACGCTTTGGCCGTCGACCCGACGCTGCGCGAGCGGTACAATGTCGAAGAGATACTGCTCATCGACCCGCGCGAAGCTACGGGTGTCGGGAGCCAGGCCCTGAACGAGATTATCGCACTGTTCGCGACAAAAGGCATGGCGGTGCAGTACCGCATTGCAAGACTGCTGCGTTCGCACATTCCGATGCTGTTCGGACTGAAGCAACTGATGCGGTATGCCACAAAGGACATAGACCGCGAACTGAGGCCCCTTCAAATCGAAAACCTCGACGGACTGTGGGGATATGCGGCCGACGGAGAGTTCTGCATACCGCCGCTGTACGACTCGGGATTCGATTTCAGCGAAGGAGTTGCATCGGTACAGCTTGGCGACTGCTGGAGCTACATAAACGGCAGCGGCGAGGCCGTTATATGCTGCGGCCGCTGCAAGGCTGCAAAACCGTTCCGCAACGGACGCGCAACCGTCATCAAGGACGGAAAGAGATACTCTATGGACTATGCGGGCAATCTCCATGAATTGGAATATTGAAAGCGAATCCCTATATTTGCATGATACAAGCAAATGAAGGCAACGATTTTCAGAAAGCCGACAGACGATGAGATACGCGTTCTGGAGGCTGCAGGCAACAGGGCCGACGACTGGTCGGCCGTAGAGGTCGCCGACGGATTCGATCCGTCGCAGGTGACCGGCTGCAGGCTACACGGAGTCGTGCGCCTGGGACGTAACGTCACGCTGCGCAACTCCGAAATAACGAACTACGAGATATGCGACGGAGCTACCGTCGAGAACGTCATGGAGCTTGCATGCCGTCATGAAAGCCGGTTCGGCAACGGTGTGAAGGTCGCCACGATGAACGAGAACGAAGGACGCTGCGTAACCATCTGCGAGGGACTGACGGCACAGGAGGGATATATCGCCGCCGCGTACCGTCACCGCACCAAAACCGTTGAACGGCTGACCGCCATGGCCGAAGCCGTGGCCGACAGCCGCAGATCAAATGTAGGCCGTATCGGCGAAGGCTCTCGCATAAGCGGAGCACGAATCATCCGCGAAGTGAATTTCGGCCGCAACGTAACTGTCGACGGCTGCTCGATACTCCAGAACGGCACCGTCGGCGACGACTCGTTCATCGGCGTGGATGTCAAGGCCTACGACTTCATCACGGCCCGCGGCGCCCGCATCGACAACGGAACCATCATCGAACGCTGCTTCATAGGCGAGTCCGTAATCATGGACAAGGGGTTCTCGGCCAGCGAATCGCTCTTCTTCGCCAATTCGCACTGCGAGAACGGCGAGGCCGCGTCGATATTCGCCGGCCCCTACACGGTTTCGCACCACAAGTCGACGCTGCTCATTGCAGGCATGTTCTCGTTCTTCAATGCCGGCAGCGGCTCGAACCAGAGCAACCACCTCTTCAAGAGCGGAGCCGTGCATCAGGCCGTACATCTTCGCGGCTGCAAGTTCGCCAGCGGCGCATACATCATGTCGCCGGCCATAGAGGCTCCCTTCACGATGGTTCTCGGCCACCACTCGCGTCATCACGACATAGCCGATCTGCCCTACTCGTACCTTATCGAGAACAACGGCCGTTCGATGCTGATACCGGGCGCCAACCTCACCAGCTACGGCACGGTACGCGACATCGAGAAGTGGCCCAAACGCGACAAACGCATCGACAAGAGCGACACGATAAATTTCGAGGAGTACAACCCCTATATCACCGGCAAACTTATACGCGGCCTCAATATACTCAACAGGCTGCAGGAGGAGAACCCCGTGACGGAGCTCTACGGCTACAACAAGATATTCATCAAGGCCGCAAACCTGCGTCGCGGCATAAAGCTGTACAACAAGTGCATCGTGGCGGCTCTCGGAGCGATGTTGCGCGACGGGCGCCCATCGGATCTCGACGGACGCGGCGAATGGGTCGACCTGTCGGGGCAGTTCATCACCAAGAGCGCGCTGAACGACATGCTCGATGCCGTCGACAGCGGCGAAACAGGGACGCTCGGAGAACTCGACCGCCGGCTCAAGGAGTTTGCGGCCCACTATGCCGACCGTGCATACAGCTGGGCCTTCGATACCCTTGCCAAAATTATCGGACATACGCCAGACGCCGAAGAGGTGAAGGATACGATAACCTCGGGCGAAAACATACACGCCTCGCTGCGAGCCATTACCGACGACGACCGCCGCAAGGACTGCTCGATCGAGATGAGCGTCGGCTACGGCATAGACTGCGATACGCTCGACGAACGCGAACTCGATTACAAGGCCGTAAGAGGTCTTGAATAGACACTGACCCGAATAAAACATGTACGAACAGGAGATAACACGCCGTCACCGCACGGCTTTCGTCATAGCCATCGACCAGTCACAGTCGATGCTCGAGGAGCTGCAGTTCGACGGCCGCAAGATGTCGAAGGCCGCCGCCGTGGCTGAGGTTACCAACAATCTGCTCAACGAGCTGATCATGCGCGCACGCCGCGACGACGGCATACGCGACTATTACGACATTGCGCTTATAGGCTATGCCGGCAATGAGGTCACGCCGCTGATCGATCTCAAGCGCGTGTTCGTACCCGTAGGTGAACTGGAGCTCTATGCTCCGGCAATTGCCCGCGTCTCGACCGAACGGGTGCTGCCCGACGGAAGCCCGTCGATCTGTATAGAGGAGTGTCCGCTTTGGGTCGCTCCGCGGGCCGAGGGCGACACCCCGATGTACGAGGCACTGCTTTACGTACGCGACATGGTCGACGCATGGTGCCGCAAACCGCAGAATATCGACAGTTTTCCGCCGGTAGTCTTCAACATCACCGACGGCGAAGCGTCGGACTGCGACGAGCGCGAACTGCTCGACGTGGCCAACCGCATCAAGTCGCTGGAGACGAGCGACGGCAACGTCCTGCTGATAAACATACACATATCGTCAAATCCGCTGGTTCGTTCGGTGATATTTCCCACCGTCGAGGAGGCCGACACCGAAAACCGCTATGCACGCATTCTGGCCGAGGCATCGAGCATCATGCCCGAACCTTTCAACGAACTGATACGCATGCAGCGCGGCGACTTCTGTCCGCCGCCGTACTACGGCATGAGCTACAACGCCTCGATCGCCGAACTCATAACCATGCTCAATATCGGTTCGCGCAGCGTCACCGACATGAGATAATCCGAACTGCCACATGATACCCACGATAACATCATTCGCCGAAGCCCTTGCACGTGGCGACAGCAGTTTCACCACACTGCACGGCATCAGATACGACGCCGGGAGTCGCGGTCACGAGATATCACGCACGTCGATGTTTGCCGAAGCACCTGTCACCATCGACGGTGTGCCATACCTGCTGTGCGTACCCCTCACCGACAGGGCCGCGGCCGAAGCCGAAAGGGCTGCCGAAGAGATACGCCGGTCGCGGTGTACGTTCCTGAGCGAATACCGCATTCTGCATGCCGAGATGGAGTTTCGCAATTCGACCGGCAGGAACTGCCGTTGCGACGTGCTGCTGCATCGGCTGCCGCAGGGCGAGAGTCTCGACACGGCAGTTACGCATGTACCCACACGCCGGTTGAAGCAGGCACTCGATCTGTTGGCCGCACAGATGCTGGCTACGGGATTCGTTCACGGCAACCTCAAGCCGGCGAACCTGATATTCGGCGACGACGGCATGCTGCATCCCATCCGTTACGGCCATGCCCGCACGGGAGCCCCGGCCGGGGAGGTCGAAGCCGAGATCGAGGCGATCGAACGCTATATCGACCGTCATCACCATATTCCCGACATGGATGAAGAGTTGTTCGACGGCAAGGTTCTCCCGACGGGATCGCGCACCGACGAATTCGACGAGATAGACCCTCCGCACGACATGATGCGCCGCATCAGGATCGGCAACCTCTACGGCTATGCCGACGCCGAAGGCCGCACGGCCATAGAGCCGCAATTCACATACGCCGAAAATTTCTGCGAGAACCGGGCCGTAGTCGAGACGGCAGCCGGAGCCGGAGTAATCGACCGTACGGGCCGACGCATCGTGGAGACACGCTACGACATGGCCGAGCGCGACGAGGAGAGCGGCTGTTTCATTGCCCGCAACGGCGAGGAGTGGTTCATGTTCGACTATTTCGGTCACGAAGAAGCACATTACGGAAACGAAAAAGCAAAAGCATACGAATATGGAAAATGTTAAATGTCTGATCATCGGCAGCGGCCCCGCGGGCTATACGGCTGCCATATATACGTCGCGTGCGAACCTTTCGCCCGTGCTGTACGAAGGAATCGAGCCCGGCGGACAGCTTACGACGACAACCGAAATCGAGAACTTCCCGGGATACCCCGAAGGCGTTGACGGCAACGCCATGATGGCCGACCTGCGCAGGCAGGCCGAACGCTTCGGCACCGACATACGCACGGGTGTGGTGAGTTCGATAGACCTTTCGGCTCGTCCGTTCAAGGTCGTGGTCGACGGCGAGAAGGAGCTTTCGGCCGAGGCCGTCATCATAGCCACCGGCGCCAGCGCCCGCTATCTCGGACTTCCGTCCGAAGCCAAATACCGCGGCATGGGCGTGAGTGCCTGCGCCACGTGCGACGGATTCTTCTATCGCAAGAAGGACGTTGCCGTCGTCGGCGGAGGTGATACGGCCTGCGAAGAGGCCACCTATCTGGCATCGCTGTGCCGCCATGTCTACATGGTCGTACGCAAGCCCTTCCTGCGCGCATCGAAGGCGATGCAGGAGCGAGTATTCGCCACACCCAACATCGAAGTGCTGTTCGAATACAATACGGCCGAAGTGCTGGGCGACGAGGACGGCGTAACCGGAGCACGGCTGGTACACTCCGACGGTTCGGAGCGTACGATAGCCATCGACGGCTTCTTCCTGGCCATAGGCCACCACCCCAACACAGAACTCTTCAAGGGACAGCTCGATCTCGACGCCGAGGGATACATCATAACCCAGGGCGCCACGTCGAAGACCAGTGTCGAAGGCGTCTTCGCCGCGGGCGACGTGAAGGATCCCCATTACCGTCAGGCAATCACGGCTGCAGGATCGGGTTGCGTGGCCGCTCTCGACTGCGAACGTTTCCTGCTCGCACAGAAATAGCATGCCCGTAAAGGTTACCATACTCGGCTCGGCCTCGGCCAAACCGACCGTAGACCGTCACCCGTCGGCCCAGACTGTCAACGTCAACGAACAGTACTATCTGGTCGATGCGGGCGAGGGCGTGCAGCAACAGATGTTCCGGCGCGGCATCAATCCGTTGAAGCTGCGCGGGGTCTTCATCTCCCACCTGCACGGCGACCATGTCTACGGATTGTTTCCGCTGATATCGACACTCGGCCTTTACGGACGGCAGACGCCGCTCGAGATATTTGCGCCGAGACCGTTCGGCGAGATTCTCGATTGCCATCTGCGTTACTTCGACAGCCATCTGCCGTACGAGGTGCGGTGGACGGAGGTGTCGACGACCGAGCACCGCATCATCTTCGAGAACCGCACGCTCGAGGTCTGGAGCATACCGCTGCGGCACTCGCTCGCGGCGACGGGATACCTTTTCCGTGAGAAGGCGCCCCAACTGAACGTCGACAAGTTCAAGATCGAACGCTACGGGCTGTCGATAGCACAGATCGTGGCTGCAAAACAGGGAGAGGACATCACGCTCGACGACGGGACGCGCCTGCCCAACAGCGAACTGACATACCTGCCATACAAGCCGGCGACGTACGCCTACTGTTCCGACACCAACTACTCGGCACGCATAGCGCGCATGATCCACGGTGTGGATCTGCTCTACCACGAGGCTACGTATGCCGACAGCGAGCGCGCCGTGGCTCAGGAACGAGGTCACTCGACGGCAGCGCAGGCCGCACGTACGGCACGCGACGCCGAAGCGGGCGAGCTGCTCATCGGGCACTTCTCGTCACGATACAAGGATACATCGGTACTTCTGGACGAGGCCCGCGCCGTCTTTCCCAATACGCAAATAGCCGAAGAGGGACGCACGTTCGAGGCAGTCGGACGAGGATTGTTTACGGGTAGCGAAGACGAGAGCACCAAGTAAGGCTCTGTCAGTACGTATCTTCTATTTCGAATATATCGAACGGATGAATTTGGCCGGTACGCCGCCGACAATGGCGTCGGCCGGCACATCCTTCGTAACGACGGCGCCGGCCGCCACAACGGCATTGTCGCCGATGGTCACGCCGGCAAGAACGGTGGCATGCGCTCCGATCCAGACGCCACGCCCGATACGTATCGGGGCATGGTAGAGGTTCTGACGGTCCTGCGGGTCGAGTCCGTGGTTCAATGTGGCCAGCACCACGCTGTGTCCTATGAGGCTGCCGTCACCAATGTATATGCCGCCCTGATCCTGAAACTGGCAGCAGGCATTGATGAAGACGTTGCGGCCGACGTGGATGTTCTTTCCGAAGTCGGTGTAGAATGGAGGGAACATGCGGAACGACGGATCGACATCACGTCCCGTAATGCGCGAAAAGAGGTCGCAGATCTCTTCGGGCGTATGATAACTGCCGTTGAGTTCGAAAAGCAGACGTCGCGACAGATCGCTCTGCTCGCGCATGAACTCGATCATCTCGTGGCCCGCAAGCGGTTCGCCGTCGGCCACCTTCTTCTGGAAAATATCTATCGTCATAAGTTGCGGTACCGTTTTGTTCCGTCGCAAAATTAATCATAATATCATAAAAAAGAGAGTTACGCCGCTCATAGCCGGCGGAAATTCCTATCTTTGTCTTCGAATATGACCAAAGCCGAAATACAGTTCGTCCGCTCGCTGGCGGACAAGCGCTTTCGCGACGAGAGCGGATGCTTCGTGGCCGAAGGCGAGAAGCTCATAGGCGAAGCCGTCGCATCGAAGATGCGCGTGCGCAAGATCTATGCGCTCGAGGGTGTCGCAGGTCTGCCCAATGCCGAGACCGTATCCGCAAAGGAGATGGAACGCATGTCGATGCTCAAGACACCCGGCAACTCGATAGCCGTCATCGAGATTCCGCATACGCGCTTCGACCTGCCGGCAGTGTCGGAGAAGCTCGTGCTGGCGCTCGACAACGTGCAGAACCCCGGTAACGTCGGCACCATAATACGTCTTGCCGACTGGTTCGGCATCGACGAAGTGATCTGTTCGCGAGCCACGGCCGACTGCTTCAATCCCAAGGTGGTACAGGCCACGATGGGGGCGATACTGCGTGTCAGGGTACACTACCTCGACCTGGCCGCAACACTCGCCGCAGCGACCCGGAACGGAATACCCGTATACGGTACTTTCCTCGAAGGCGACGACATCTACCGCTCTCAGCTGTCGCCGACGGGCATCGTGGTCATGGGCAACGAAGGTCGCGGCATTTCGCCGGCCTGCGCTTCGGCCGTCACCCGCAAGCTCTTCATACCGCCATATCCGGCCGACCGTCACGGCAGCGAATCGCTCAACGTGGCGATGGCCACGGCCGTGATCTGCGCCGAATTCCGCCGCCGCATGATGTAAAAACCTGACAAAAAAGAGCATTTCCACACCAAAAGCCGCCTCAAACGGTTAAAATGAGCGCATGCACGGTTAGAAGTATCAAAAATTATTAGTAGATTTGCAGGTTGAAGAATAAGCATTTATGTCCGAAACAAGACTCAAGATAGGCATTACGCAGGGCGACACCAACGGTATCGGCTGGGAGGTCATACTCAAGACCTTCGCCGACCAGCGCATGACGGAGCTCTGCACGCCGGTAATATATGGCTCGGAGAAGGCTGCGGAGTTCTATCGCGGCACCATCGAGGAGCTCGAAAACATACAGTTCAACATCTGCACGTCGGTCGGCGAGGCGAAACGCGGCCGCGTGAATCTGGTCGCATGCGGAGACGACGACCTGCACATCGAACCCGGAAAACTCTCGTCCGAAGCCGGCAAGGCGGCAGTCGACGCACTGCTGAAGGCTACCGAGGACCTCAGGAACGGGGAGATCGACGCCATGGTTACTGCCCCGTTCGACAAGGAGAGCGTGCAGAGCGAAACGTTCCATTACACGGGGCACACCGAATTTCTGGCTGCGGCGCTCGGCGGCGAACCGTTGATGATCATGTGCAGCGACATGCTGCGCGTGGGACTTGTAACGATACACGTTCCCGTATCGGAGGTCAGTGCCGAAATATCGCAGGAGAAGATCGTTTCGCGCCTCGTACAGCTGCACGACTCGCTCATACAGGACTTCGGGATAGTCAGACCGCGCATAGCGGTGCTGGCCCTCAACCCTCATGCCGGTGACGGTGGACTTCTCGGCCACGAAGAGCAGCAGACGATCAAGCCTGCGATAGTCGAGGCTTACGAGAAGGGCATACTCGCATTCGGTCCGTTCGCAGCCGACGGCTTCTTCGCCAACGGCGCCTACATGAAATACGATGCCGTGCTGGCCATGTATCACGACCAGGGACTGGCGCCGTTCAAGACCATATCGCCCGACGGTGTGAACTTCACGGCGTCGCTCTCCGAAGTGCGCACATCGCCCGATCATGGCGTGGCATTCGACATAGCCGGTCAGGACAAGGCCGACCCGCAGTCGATGCGCAATGCCGTATATGCAGCCATCGACATCGTCACGAAACGCCGCGCATGGGAGGAGTGGACCGCCGACCCGCTGCAACGCTTCGAACGCGACAAGGGCCGCGACGTAAACGTCAAGGATCTGCCGCAGACGGAACCCGAAGATTAAAAACGATTTGCATTAACGCGCAACTGAGCAGTAATCCGTCTCGTTATTGTGGAGCTGCGAAGGCGCAAAAACGAATAATTAAAACTTAAAAGTCAACTATGATCAAAGTAACATTCCCCGACGGTTCGGTACGCGAATACGAAAAGGGAACTACGGCTTACCAGGTTGCGGAGAGTATCAGCCCTCGTTTAGCTGCCGACTCGCTGGCCGCCTCGGTAAACGGCGCAACCGTCGACATGATGCGCCCGATCGAGCAGAATGCCTCGATCAAATTCTACAAATGGGATGACGCCGAAGGCAAACACGCATTCTGGCACACGTCGTCGCACCTTCTGGCCGAGGCTCTCGAGGCACTCTATCCGGGCATCAAGTTCGGCATAGGCCCCGCCATCGAGAACGGCTTCTACTACGACGTTGATTCGCCGGTGCCCATCACCGAAGCAGACCTGCCGGCCATCGAGAAGAAGATGATCGAGCTCTCGCACAACAAGGAACAACTCGTACGTACGGAGGTTTCGAAGGCCGATGCACTGAAGACCTTCACCGAGAAGGGCGACCAGTACAAGGTCGAACTCATCAACGACCTCCAGGACGGGACTATCTCATTCTATACAAACGGCGCATTCACCGACCTGTGCCGCGGTCCGCACATCCCCAACACGGGAATTATCAAGGCCATAAAGCTGACGTCGGTAGCCGGAGCATACTGGCGCGGCAACGAGAAGAACAAGATGCTTACCCGCATCTACGGTATCTCGTTCCCCAAGAAGTCGATGCTCGACGAATATCTGGCCATGCTCGAAGAGGCCAAGAAACGCGACCACCGCAAACTGGGCAAGGAGCTCGAGCTCTTCACCTTCTCGCCCCGCGTGGGACAGGGACTGCCGTTGTGGCTGCCCAAGGGAGCCGAGTTGCGCGACCGTCTCGAGCGCTTCCTGCGCCACATACAGAAAGAGTACGGATACCAGCAGGTAATAACCCCGCATATAGGCAACATCGAACTCTACAAGACCTCGGGTCACTACGCCAAATACGGCAAGGACTCGTTCCAGCCGATCAAGACCCCGATCGAGGGCGAGGAGTACCTGCTCAAACCGATGAACTGCCCGCACCACTGCGAGATCTACCGCAGCAAACCCCGTTCGTACAAGGATCTGCCGCTGCGTCTGGCCGAGTTCGGTACGGTGTACCGCTACGAGCAGAGCGGCGAGCTCCACGGACTGACTCGTGTACGCGGATTCACGCAGGACGATGCCCACATGTTCGTACGCCCCGACCAGCTGCTCGAGGAGTTCGAGAAGGTGATCGATATCGTGCTTTACATCTTCAAGACGCTGAAGTTCGACAAATATACGGCACAGATTTCGCTGCGCGACCCCAATAACCGCGAGAAGTACATCGGTTCGGACGAGAACTGGGAGAAGGCCGAAAGCGCCATCATCAAGGCAGCCAAGGACAAGGGTCTGAATACGGTTGTCGAGTACGGCGAGGCCGCATTCTACGGCCCGAAGCTCGACTTCATGGTCAAGGACGCCATCGGCCGCAGCTGGCAGCTGGGTACGATTCAGGTGGACTACAACCTGCCGGAGCGTTTCGACCTTACGTACAAGGGTGCCGATGACAAGCTCCACCGCCCGATCATGATCCACCGCGCACCGTTCGGATCGCTCGAGCGTTTCGTGGCCGTGCTTCTGGAGCACACCGCCGGCAAGTTCCCATTGTGGCTGGCTCCCGATCAGGCCGTTATACTGCCCATATCGGAGAAGTTCAACGACTATGCGAACGAGGTGGTAAAATACCTCAACGACAACGATATCCGCGTACAGATCGACGACCGCAACGAGAAGATCGGCCGCAAGATCCGCGACAACGAGCTCAAACGCATACCCTATCTGCTCATCGTGGGCGAGAAGGAGGCCGAATCGCGAATGGTATCGGTTCGCGCCCAGGGTGACGGCGACAAGGGTCAGATGACACTCGAGCAGTTCCGCGACTACATAACGGGGCTCGTAAATGAGGAGATCGACGCCAACAAATTAAAATAACAATCAAAAACAAGCAAACCAACTTGGCAAATCAAAGACCATTCAAGCCGAGACCGCAAATCTCGGGGAATAATCAGAATCAGGCAAACCGGTCCAACGGCCCTCGCCGACCGGAGAAAGAGAACCCTCACCGTATCAACAACGAGATTACGGCACCCACGGTACGCGTCGTGGGCGACAATGTCGAGCCTAATCTGGTACTCCCGATACGCGATGCACTGAAGCTCGCAGACGAGATGGAACTCGATCTCATCGAGATCTCGCCCAAGGCCGAACCGCCCGTATGCCGCATAGCGGACTATCAGAAGTTCCTCTATCAGCAAAAACGCAAAGCCAAGGAGATCAAGGCCAAACAGGCCAAGGTCGTGATCAAGGAGATCCGTTTCGGTCCGCAGACCGACGAGCATGACTACAACTTCAAGCTCAAGCATGCCACCAACTTCCTCAAGGAGGGAGCCAAGGTCAAGGCCTATGTCTTCTTCCGCGGCCGAAGCATCGTCTTCAAGGAGCAGGGCGAGATTCTGCTGCTGCGTTTTGCCACCGATCTCGAAGATGTGGCAAAGGTCGAGGTGATGCCCACGCTCGAAGGCAAAAAGATGAACATGATCCTTGCGCCCAAGGGCAAAAAGTAGGAATTGCAATAATTGACGACGACTGTCGGGACAATATAGAATATTGTTCCGGCAATCGTTGTTTTTGATGCCTATGATCGATATCGAAGAGATACTGCATGTAGACTCCGACGCCTCGTTCGAGGCTGCCGCCGTCGAGCTGTTCCGCTTTCAGGCCGAGAGGTGCGCGCCATACCGCGAATATCTACGGTTCGTGGAGGCAGACCCTTCGCAGGTCGACTGCGTGGAGCGCATTCCGTTCCTGCCCATCGAGCTCTACAAGACACATGACGTCTATTGCGGCGACAAGGCACCCGAGGCCGTCTTCACGTCGAGCAGCACCACGGGACAGACCCCGTCACGACACATGATGGCGCATCTGTCCATATACGACCGTACGCTCGAGGCAGCGTTCCGCACATTCTACGGGGACGAGTCGCAATACGGCATCTATGCCCTGCTGCCCTCGTACCTGCAACGCCGGGGATCGTCGCTCGTCTACATGGCCGACCGTCTGATAGCACATGGCAATTCGGGCGGATTCTACCTCGACGAATACGGGAAGCTGCTTGACGACATGGAGGCCGATCCAAAGCCCAAGATACTTCTGGGTGTGACGTACGCGCTTCTCGATCTGGTCGAAAAATACGCGCCGCGCCTGCGCAACACAATCGTCATGGAGACAGGCGGTATGAAGGGACGCCGCGAAGAGTTGCCGAAGCCCGAACTGCACCGTTTGCTGTGCGAAGGCTTCGGCGTGGAGAGCATCCACTCGGAATACGGCATGGCCGAGCTCACGTCGCAGGGATACTCCTTCGGCGGCGGAATATTCCGCTCGCCGCGCTGGATGAAGATCATCACGCGGGACATCAACGACCCCTTCTGCCTGCTGCCCACCGGTTCGCGCGGCGGCGTCAACATCATAGACCTGGCCAACATCTACTCCTGCGCCTTCATTCAGACGCAGGACGTGGGACGCACCTTCGCCGACGGCAGCTTCACTGTCGAAGGACGCATCGACCGCAGCGAGATCCGCGGCTGCAACCTGCTGGTACAGTAACACGGCGGCACGCATGAGAATGCAAATGCGGCAGCACCTTGCAAGGTGCCGCCGCATCTATTTTTACCGTACGACCTTACTCAGACGCGCTCGTAGCTGTCTATAAGCGACGCCTCGGTATGGTTCAGTATGCGCACGCCGCAGTCGGCGGCATAACGAGCCAGAACCTCGTGGCCGCGGAACAGCTCGCACTTGTCCTTGAGATACTCGTACATGGTAAGCGGCTTCGGAGGGTCGACGGCCGTCAGCACAACACGCTTGAGCTGCGGGCGGCTGTCATAGAAGTAGCCGGTACGCAGGCAGAGTTCATTGTCATGAGTGACGGTCAGGCCGTCGAAAAAGGTGTGGTCGACGCCGTAGAGATGCAGAGTTCTGTAACCCAGCAGTATGGCTATGAACTCCCCGTTCTGTATTACGGAACCGAAATTGCCGCTGCCGAGACCGTGGCGGTAACACCAGTGCTCGAGCGACGGAAAACCGCGGTAGACCTGCGAATGGAACGGTACGATACGTATGTTGCGATTGGGCAGCATGGCACGGTAGTCGAAACGGTCGGGATTATAATACTGCACATAGAGATTCATCGGCCACGACACCCGTTCGTTCAGGCGTGCATAGAGCTTCTCGACACGCTCCCAGTCGCAGCGGTGACGGAAGAACGTCGGGTCCGACAACACGTAATATTTCGGACGCACGGTCTCGAAACGCTCGTCGCAGGCAAAGTAGTTGACGGCAAGCACATCGCAGCGCTGATGGTCGCCGCGTTCGATGATGGCCGGCAGCTCCGAGGCCAGCGAAGGCCCGTTGGCCAGCAGCAGTATCTCGCCCGACGGGGCCATCTCTATGGCTCCGGCACGTTTCACATAGTTGCGGAAGTTCTCCTTCACGGCCAAGACCGCAAAAAACAACGCCGTATCGGCAGCGTTGCGCACGAAAGATATGATCTTTTCAGAGGGTGTCATCTTATTGCAAAGCTAACAAAATATAGCTACATTTGCAATGATATGTCCGGTGAGAGCCCCAAAATATCGGTCGTCATACCGCTCTACAACAAGCGTACGACCATCGAACGCGCCGTCCGCTCGGTGCTCGCGCAGAGCGTGCGCCCGCACGAGATCATAATCGTCGACGACGGATCGACCGACGGCAGCGGCGGGATCGCCGACCGTCTGGCCGCAGAGGAGCGGCTCATACGCGTAATCCACCAGTCCAATGCAGGTGTCAGCGCGGCACGCAACCGCGCCATCGAAGAGGCTGCGGGCGACTACGTCGCCCTGCTCGACGGCGACGACGCATGGCATACGGGCTATCTCGCCGAGATCGTACGGCTTATCGGCAAGTATCCAGGTTGCGGAGCATACGCCACCGGCTTTTACGTCTGCGACGGACACCGGCGCGTCGAAGGCGACACGCCCCGCAGCGAAGGTATCGTCGACTTCTTCGCCGAATCGCTGCACCGCTACGTGTTGATCCCGTCAGCCGCCACGCTGAGACGCTGCACGGTACTCGCAGCCGGAGGGTTTCCCGCAGGCATGCGCATGGGCGAGGATCAATATCTGTGGACCAAGGTGGCACGCATGTCGAAGGTCTGCTTCTCGCCACGACCGCTTGCAGACTACTCGCGGGCTGCAGAGAACAGGTCGGCAGCGATATTCCGTGCCGAAGAGACCGCCTTCTCGTTCGAGGATCTCTACGATCCCGCCGCCACGGACGACAGCAATGAATACATAGCCCGCGTAGCTCTGGGCAAGGCTCTCGTCCAGAGTGCCAAGGGCGGAAGTGCCGAGGCGCGACGGACGATCGCCGCCTTCGGCTACACGCGCCGCAACCGCCGGGCACTGCTAAAGCTGAAGATACTCAACTCGCTGCCGGTCGCATGGCGGCAGCCGCTGCTCAACCTCTACAACCGTGCGGCATGGCTCCTGGCCCGCAAGGGACTGTGACAAAAAAAAGCAGGCGGCTCCTTCGTGAAGCCGCCTGTTTCGGTAACCGTACCTCTCCTATAACTAACGAACCTTGAAATCGGGATCCGCCATGTTCGGAATAGGCATCGAACGATAGTAACCGTTCTCGAACTTGTCGCGTACGGCCTTGAATGCATGGATCGTCTGCTCGACATCCGCCATGGTGTGTGCGGCCGTCGGGATAAGGCGCAGGATGATCTCGCCCTTCGGGATAACCGGGTAGATCACGATCGAGCAGAAGACGCCGTAGTTCTCGCGCAGGTCGACGATAAGGTTGGTACCCTCCTCGTTACCGCCCTTCATGTAGACGGGGGTTACGGGCGACTGGGTAACGCCGATATCGAAACCGTTCTCACGCAGGCCGCTCTGCAGTGCGCGGGTGATCTCCCACAGCTTCTGCTGATACTCGGGGTGGTTGCGGATAAGGTCCAAACGCTTCAGAGCACCGATAACCATAGGCATCGGCAGCGACTTTGCATAGAGCTGCGAACGCATGTTGTAACGGAAGAGGTTGATCAGCCAACGCGGACCCGAAACGAATGCACCGATACCGGCCATCGACTTGGCAAAGGTATTGAACAGCACGTCCACCTGATCAACGACGCCGAAGTGTGCGGCAGTACCGCGACCGCCGGGGCCCATTGTTCCGAAACCGTGGGCATCGTCCACCAGCAGGCGGAACTGGAAATCCTTCTTCATGCGGGTGATGACATCGAGGAAGCCGAGGTCGCCCTTCATGCCGAATACACCCTCGGTGATCACCAGCACACCGCCGTTCTGCTCGTTTGCCAGCTCGGTAGCGTGGTGCAGCTGCAGACGCAGGGACTCCTCGTTGTTGTGACCGTAGACGAAACGCTTGCCCTTGTGCAGGCGGAGACCGTCGATGATGCAGGCGTGAGCCTCGGCATCGTAAACCACAACGTCACGCGGCGAGAGCAGGCAGTCGATGATCGAAAGCATGCCCTGATATCCGAAGTTGAGCAGGAAGGCATCCTCCTTGCCTACGAAAGCGGCAAGCTCGCGCTCCAGCTGTTCGTGATATTTGGTCTGACCGCTCATCATGCGGGCACCCATCGGGGCTGCCATGCCGAATTGGGCAGCACCCTCGGCATCGGCCTTGCGAACCTCGGGGTTGTTTGCCAGTCCAAGATAGTTGTTAAGGCTCCAGTTCAGCATCATCTTGCCGCGGAAGCGCATGTGAGGGCCGATCTCACCCTCGAGCTTGGGGAATGCGAAGTAACCGTGGACTCTCTGCATGTACTGACCGATCGGGCCTCCTGCATTCTTTTCCAAACGTTCAAAAATATCTACCATAATATTTGATGTTTAATTGTAATATTGCCTCTTTCGGGTATAAAGTTGCCGTTCAGCGTCCCAAAGGTATAAAATAATTGTCAAATTAGGTCTCGATAATTCATTTTTTACGCTACCTGGCACTCGATACCAAGCATTTCGACCCTTCGTGCTATCCGTTGCAGCTCGTCATGGCCGACCTTTTCGATGGTATGGCACGGCGTATCGCGGTCGAGCGAGTAGACCATGACCTTCTGCGGGCGGAGACGTGCAACGATATCGAGCCATGCCGCAACTTCACGTTCGGTCGTATTGTCGATAGCGCGGCCGTTGTATTCGCCACGCAGGAACATGGTCTGCATGATGAACCTGCCCTCGAACAGAGCCATGTCGGCAACCGTACGCTCGACGCTGTACAAACCGCAGGGGTTGTTTACAAGACGCACCGTCTCGTCAAATGCCGAATCGAGCTTGAGTATGTTGTTGTCCACGCGCATCAAGGCCCGCCGTACATCCTCGCGGCCTATCTGCGTGGCGTTGCTCAGCACCGAGACCTTCGACGTCGGCGAAACGGCATCGCGCAGCGCAATGGTATCGTCGATGATCGCCGCGAAATCGGGATGCATCGTGGGTTCGCCGTTGCCGGCAAAGGTGATCACGTCGGGCGGCGTGCCGTCGGCCACCATACGGCGCAGCACGGCGTCGAGGTGCGAATGCACGTCCTCACGCGAATTGAAACGGCGGGAACCGGCATGATCGCCGTTCCAGCCGCACTCGCAATAGATGCAGTCGAAACTGCAGAGCTTCGAGTGCAGCGGCAACAGATTCACGCCGAGCGACAGTCCGAGTCGCCGGGAATGAACCGGGCCGAAAATTATATCTTCATAAAGAGCTGTCATGTCTGCAAAGATACACAAAAATCACTCTATACTTCCAAAAATATCCGTACGCACGGCATAATACCTTTGTATATATGACACGTCACCGACGGAACGGACGCCACGACACACCGCCGTAAAACAAAAGCCCGCCACAGCTATCTGTGCGGCAGGCTTCGTATGGACATGTTACAGTTTGGCGTTTCGGCGATACTCCTTCGGGGTCATACCCGTATGGCGGCGGAAATACTGCCCGAAGAACGAAGGATTGGGGAAGTTCAGCGCATTGGATATCTGCTGTATGGTCATCTGAGTGCCGATGAGCATGCTCTTGGCGTTGATGATAATCACATGCGAAATCCAGTCGGCGGCGCTTCGACCCGAAACCGAACGTATGACTATGCTGAGGTATTTGGGCGTGATGCACAGTTTGTCGGCATAATACCCCACTTCGCGATTAACGAGGTAATCGGTCGACACCAGCGACAGGAACTGACGCAGGATCATGTCCTGACGCGACTGCGGACGCTTCTTTATGTCGCTGTTGCCCGAATACATCGCCGCCACCTCATAGCAGATCATCATCAACAGGTTCTCACAGATCTCCTTGCGGAACATGTGCTCCGTACGGTTGTACTTGCGCCGCAACATCTCACACAACTCGATGATCGTTTCGGTCTGCTCCTCGGTTATGGCGATGCAGGGATTTTGCCGGATCATGATGTAGAGCATGCTGCTCGATGGGATGTTTATGCTACGCAGGAACTCGGTGTTCACAGCCACGGTATAGGCATGAAGGTCATCGCTCTTGCTTATCTCCTGTATGATCGTATTTGGGAAAACGGTGAGCATGTCGCCGCGTTTGACCCGTATGCGATGGTCGTTGAGTATTACCTCGCACTCGCCGCTGCGGCATATCACCAGCCCGCCGACATTTACCAGCCGTGGCGAATACTTGGTACGCAGTTTACCGTAATCCTCGCTGTCCACGTCGAAAATTCCGAACAGGGTATTCTCATCCTCCAAAGGATTAATCGATGATTGTTTCATCCACTTTCCGTCCATATTCTCTCATTTTTTATCAAATATAGTGAATTTTCATCAAGAAATGAACAATTCGGCCAAAAAAACATGCCGGAAAGGACATTGGAATGTTCCGAAAAGAATACGGCGCTGTTTTTCAGCCCATACGGAAATATTGTAGATAATTTGTGGATAAAATTCACCATATCATTTCGCCGACACCAAAAAAATTGTCATATTTGCACTATCGGTTGTAACCGATATTAAATACCCACTGCCTCAGGGCAGCCAAACGGATCCGTTCCATTCGTTTGATTACCGTCGCGCGTGTCGTGCGAGCGGTTTTTCGTCGATGTAACGGAATCATTTTGTCTCCCTGCAGGAACCGGACAAAGGCTGAAAGAACGATATAAAACATTGATACCATGACCAAAACAAACTCCGGCACCCCACAACCGGTCGCATACGACGACGCCGTGGCCGCTACCAGGGAGTACTTCGGCGGAGATGACCTTGCTGCGACCGTCTGGGTCAGCAAGTACGCACTGAAGGACTCCTTCGGCAACATCTACGAGACCACACCCGTCCAGATGCACGAACGGTTGGCTTCAGAACTCGAGCGTATCGAGAAAAAATACGCGAACCCCCTCTCGAAAGAGGAGATATTCCACCTGCTCGACCACTTCCGGTACATCATCCCGCAGGGCGGTCCGATGACCGGCATAGGCAATAATTTTCAGGTGGCATCGCTCTCCAACTGCTTCGTCATAGGACACAGGCACCCGGCCGACTCCTATGGAGGCATATTCCGCATCGACGAGGAGCAGGTACAGCTGATGAAACGCCGTGGAGGCGTCGGACACGACCTCTCGCACATACGTCCCACCGGCAGCCCGGTACTCAATTCGGCACTCACGTCGACGGGTATCGTGCCCTTCATGGAGCGCTATTCGAACTCCACGCGTGAAGTGGCACAGGACGGCCGTCGCGGTGCACTGATGCTTACCCTCTCGATCAAGCATCCCGATGCCGAACGATTCATCGACGCCAAGGTCGACACCGGCAAGGTAACGGGCGCCAACGTCTCGATCAAGGTCGACGACGAGTTCATGCGTGCCGCCATCGAGGGCCGGATGTACCGCCAGCAATTCCCGATCAACTCCGACAATCCGAAATACGTTCAGGATATCGACGCCAAGAAACTGTGGGACAAGATCATCCACAACGCATGGAAATCGGCCGAACCGGGCGTTCTGTTCTGGGATACGATCATCCGCGAGAGTGTTCCCGACTGCTATGCCGATGAAGGATTTACTACCGTATCGACTAATCCTTGCGGCGAAATTCCGCTTTGTCCGTACGATTCGTGCCGCCTGCTGGCGATCAATCTCTTCGGATATGTCGACAAGCCCTTCACCAAGGAGGCTTCGTTCGATTTCGAGAAGTTCAAGGATCACGTCCACAAGGCAATGCACCTGATGGACGACATCATTGATCTCGAGCTGGAGAAGGTGGAACTCATTATCAAGAAGATCGAGGACGATCCCGAAGACGAGGACATACGCCGTGTCGAGCTCGAACTCTGGAAGAAGATCCGCAACATGGCACTCAAGGGCCGTCGTACGGGTTTGGGCATCACCGCCGAAGGCGACATGCTGGCGGCTCTCGGACTGCGTTACGGTTCGGACGAGGCCATCGACTTCGCCGTCAAGGTGCACAAGACCCTCGCCATTGAGGCTTATCGCGCATCTGTCGACATGGCCGTGGACCGCGGTCCCTTCCCGATATACAATGCGGCCAAGGAGGCCGGCAACCCCATGATCGAACGTATCAAGGCCGCCGATCCCGCCCTTTACGAGAAGATGGCAAGCGTCGGACGCCGCAATATCGCAATGCTGACGATAGCCCCGACCGGCACCACTTCGCTCATGTCGCAGACCACGTCGGGCATCGAGCCGGTATTCCGCCCCGTCTACAAACGCCGCCGCAAGGTCAACCCTTCGGACAAGGATACGCATGTCGATTTCGTTGACGAGATGGGTGAAAAGTTCCAGGAATACAACGTATTCCACCACAAATTCCTGATGTGGGCGCAGATCAACGGATACGATATCTCGAAATTCGATACCATCAAGGACGACGAACTCGAAAAGCTCGTTGCCGCATCGCCTTACCACAAGGCCACGGCCAACGATATCGACTGGGTAGCCAAGGTCAAGATGCAGGGAGCCATCCAGAAATGGGTCGACCACTCGATTTCGGTAACGGTCAACCTCCCGAACAATGTTTCGGAGCAGCTGGTTGCCGAAGTATATCGCACGGCCTGGGAGAGCGGATGCAAGGGCGTCACCGTCTACCGCGACGGCTGCCGTGAAGGCGTACTGCTCGACAAGAAGAAGTCGAAGAAGTGCGAATCGGCTCCAAGCGCCGCACTCAAACGTCCGCAGTCGCTGCCAGCAGACATCGTCCGCTTCAAGAACGGCAACGAGGACTGGATCGCATTCGTCGGCCTGCAGGACGGCCGTCCGTACGAGATCTTCACCGGTAAGATCGAGGAGGATGCCATGTACATCCCGCGCAAGGTGACCAAAGGACATATCCTCAAGATACGCGAGGCCGACGGCACCAAACGTTACGACTTCCAGTACTCCGACCGTTACGGTTACACCAACACCATCGGCGGTATCTCGCGTCTGTTCAACGAGGAGTTCTGGAACTACGCCAAGCTGATCTCGGGTGTGCTGCGTCACGGCATGCCTATCGAGAAGGTGGTATCGCTGATCGACGGGCTGCATCTCGACAGCGAGACGATCAATACGTGGAAGAACGGCGTACAGCGTGCCCTGAAACAGTATATCGTCGACGGCACGCGCTCCAAGGGCAAATGCCCGCAGTGCGGACAGGAGAACATGGCATACCAGAACGGTTGCCTGACCTGCATGTCGTGCGGCTATTCGAAGTGCGGATAGCAGCAGGGCCCAATTCGTAAAAAGCTACACCCCGAAGTATTCATACTTCGGGGTGTAGCTTTTTCTGTTCCGTCACATGTAACGGCGTGCATCAGAAGCGCGACAGGTCGACTTCGGTCACACCTGTCAGGTTCTGAAGCGAGAACTCCTCGGCGCCATGCGTCTCGATCGACACCGTATGCGGGCCGCTGCCGGTATAGACGTGCGATGCGCCTTCGGTGTACTCCTCCTGCGAGCCGTCGCCCCACGACACCAGTCCGTAATAGAAATGGGAGCCGCCGATCGACGGCAGCGTAAAGTCACCGCTTTCATGTACGATACGCAGGACAGACGCTCCCGACAGGCCGTTCTGGTATACGGTTAAGGTTTGCTCGATATTCTCGCCCGCAAGCGTAATGACGGCCACACGTTCGCCGTTGTCGGGATTGGGGTCTACCTCGAACTGCAGCATCCGTGTCTCGAGACCGCGGGATTCGGGAAGCAGGCGTATCCACTCTTCCGAGACGCCGACCTCGAAATCGACGTTGGTATTGATCTCGAAATCGAGCCGTCCGCCTTCGGCCTCTACAACATAAACGTCTTCCGAGACAACGATGGCATTCAGCTGCATCTGCGTAACCGTAACCGTAGCCGAAACGCCCGACTCGTCATCGTAAAACAGGATCTCGGCAGTACGGCTGTCATACCCTTCGTTCGGGTCGACCTCGAACCAGCGCGTATATGTCGACAGCGAGCGCGACGACACCTCGCGAAGCCAGTCCACACCATCCGAAATCCGCATCTGGCACGGAACGTTGCTCTGCAGTTCGACCTTGATGGTCTCGCCTTCGCTGCCCACGGCATAGTTGTCGCGCGTAAGTACCAGCTGAGGCTCCTCGCCGGACTGATAAACCGTAACGGTCTCGGCATACTCACCGCTGCGTATTACTATCTCGCCGCTGCGCTTGCGTCCCGATTCGTTCGCGGCGACATCGAACAGCAGTACGGTCGTCGAGACGGCACGCGTCTCTACCGGAGTTATCCACTCAGAGGCATCGGCTGCAATCTCGTACTCGAATGGTATGTTGGCTACGACCTCGACGCGCGCTTCACCGCCCTGATGTCCCATCTCAATGCGGTTGGATGTGACGGTAAGGGCATCCTTCTGCTTCTGCACGATGGTCAGACGTGCAACCGCATCGCCCGACCTTAAGGTCAACGTCGCATTGCGCTCGTCCGTCGAGTCGTTGCCGACGACCGTCACCGTTACCGACGTCACCGATGAATCGCCCTCTGCAGGATCGACGCTGCACCATGGCTGGTCGACAGTCGCGGTCCATGCGTCCGTGGCTACAAAATAGACCGTGGTCTCGCCGCCGCCGGAATCGAAAACACGGGCGTCATCGTTGGCGAGAATGATGTTGGCCGGAACCTTGTCCGTACCGTCGGCCTTGTCCTCGCCGAAAAGCGAGCAGCCCGACAGAAGCGTCGCCGCCGCAAGCAGCGTCGCAATATGGTATTGTTTCATAACTCTTTTCATGGCATTGTCTCCTTTACTCTCCATCAGTTCCGGCTACGGTGAACCTCAACTCCTTTCTGTCGTTACCCTTCTGCAGCACGAGCAGATATGTACCGGCCGGCAACGAAGTCGTGTCGATGCTTATCCCGTTGCCCGCAACGCTGCATTTGTCGTTCATATCCGCCCCGTCGGGACTGCTCAACGTCGCGGAAACACCATCCTTAACCTCGAAACGCAGTATGCGGTCCTTTTTGTCATAGGACATGCGGGTAGTCTCTTCGATGGTGTTTTCGTCGGCTATAAGCAGATCCCAGACGCAACCCTCCTCGTCATTGCCCTTGACAATCTGCCAGTCGGTCATGTTCACGCTGCGGTAATATGCACGTATGCGGTAACCGGGCATTATGGTAGAGTTGACCGTCAGATCATCATAAAACATGTATCCCCATCCAGGGTCGACATCTACGCCGAATATAGAGAGATCCTCGACGATATTGCCATTAGCATCGGCCACGGAAAGTTTGCACTCGCCGGTGAATGTCAGTGAACCGGCATTGTACAGGAACCCGACATACAGACGGAACGGCTCGCCCGAAACCACAGGCGTCGATACCGACAGGCCGGTATATTCCGTGCCGTCGGTGTCGACATAGGGGATAAATCTCATCTCCTCGATGCCGACACCGCCTTCATCCGGACGCATGCCTATGATGGCGGTCTGGCCGTAGTTGTAGTGATCCGACCCGCCGATACCCTGACCCGAAGGGTCGAGTGCCGTAAGCAGGAAATAACCGTTACAGTAGCCGCTCCAGCCCCAGTTGACGCTGTAGTAGTCGTCATCGGTATATCCGTCGAGAATGAAGGCGTGGCCGGCCTGGTCATTGAATCCGGTGTAGATGATCGGGCGCTGTGCATCCAGTTCCGACTGCATCATTGTATTCCAGTCGGCCGTATTGTAACTCGCACGATTGACGCTGCGCACCTGTCTGTCATAGTCCATGTAGGTCACCAGAACCTCGGGAATGACACCGGCATACGCGCCCGTTCCGGCACTGATGTTCTCGGGGCCGTAGTCCGACTGCAGCATTATGCCGCAGTCGCGCATCAACGTAGCCACAGCCGTAGCCTGTTGCTGGCTATACGCGTTGTAGGGGTACTGCAACGGCATGTTGTCCCAGTCGTAGTCGTATCCCAACTGCTGTTCCGGAACGGAGATGCCATAAGTCGTGGTTACGTATGCGGGCAATGTACCGCTGCCTCTTTGCGGCCAGCGGTGATAGCGCATGGCAATGGCAAGAGCCGTGGCCGTACAACCCGTATAGGTGTAATATCCCTGATACATGGGGCAGAGGCGGTTATACGGAGCAGACTGGTCCCACAGGGCCGTCTCGAGTTTCACCACCGTCGAACCGGCACGCGTTGCCGACCACGCTTCGGCCACATCGGCCGAAGCCCGTGCACCGGCCGTGCGTGCACGGGCTATCTCGCCGTGCATGGCCTCGAGCCACTCCCTGAGGTTGGGAGGAAGGGTTCCTTGCGGAAATTCGTTGTCGAAAGAGTATCCCAGAACCGGCATGGCCACATCGTCGCCCGCCACCACCACAAAACCTGGACCGCTCTCATTGTCGAAGACATACCATGCAGGAGCATCCCCGGCAGAACGGGTGTCGATACTCGCATCGTCCAGAACCAAACGCCATTGCGGCGACGCCGCTCTGGTCACCGCAGCCGACTGCCAGAAGGCGTCAGCCACCTGTCGAGCCTGCTCGGCAGGGATATTCCGCGCCGAAATATCAAGCAATGACAACAGCGACAGAATAAAAAACAGAAGAACTTTTTTCATAACGCAACTTAAAATCAATAAGGGGTCGGGGTTATCTATCACAAACATACGTGTTTATCATCTTTTTTGCAAGAAATGGCGGCATATTTTAATATCGAACCGTTCAATCGGCCAATAACAAATCGGCCTCCGAAACCGTTGTTCCGGAGGCCGCAGTCATACCATCATGCACGATAATCGGGTGTTATTGCAGTCTTACAGGCAACCACTTCGAGTAGTTTCTGTTTGTAAGTCCGTTCCATGTATCGACCGTTCCACTGTCTACCATCTCGGCGTTGAAACGCAACGTCCCGTCACGAAGCGGCAGCATTGATTTGGGAATGGCCGCCTCAATGACATATCCCTTGTCGGTAAAGCGCGATACGGCAACGACATCGTTCTTGTCGACCTCTATTCCGCTGCCGGCAGCATCGACCTTAATGTTCAGTTTGAATGGCGAAGCCACGCCGTTGCCCGAATGGAACATCATGAGAATATTGTCGCCGGGACGTATATCGTCATCGAGTTTCTCGATAAGCACATAGACATAATCATCGTCATGCGCAAAACGATATGCAGCCTGTGCCTGCGATTCGCTGCCCATGAACAGGGCATCGGTATTGTCTTTCCAGTCGGCATTCCATCCGTCGACCGAAACCATGGCGTGCGGGGCATCTACCCTGTGATTCAGCAGCATCTTGCCGATCTTCAGACGGCAGGCATCCTCCGTATCCTCCGGGAATGTCCATCTGAAAACGGCTGCAATAACATGACTGTCTACGATCTCGGTCGCATTCCACATGCCCTTGTCTATGGAGTTGAATACCGGATATGCAGAAACGGAGGAGAAGTTGGAGCCCTGAACATTACCCAGTCGCGAATACAGGATGTTGCCGATATTGTACGTCAGAACCGTCTCTCCAGAAGGGAACTGCGAAATATACGGTCCTCCGCCTCTGAAAAGGTTGTCCTGACGCTCGGCAGGACCGGTCTCGGAACCGGTGAGCGTATGACTCCAGTTGTCGTCGCTCCACGCCATCGAGATATAGAGATTGTTGTCTACGCCGTCGATCTTGAATCGCGACTCGAGAGCCACCACAATCTTGTCCGTACCGTAAATCTGGCGTGCAACGGGCATCTGGTCGGTATATACCGGCGTGTCGGTACCGTCACGCGTCTCTCCGCCGAGCTGACGTATTATCTTGCACTGCGACGTCCAGGTATGGCCGTTGTCGGTTGAGCGCAGAAGCGACGTGCCCGAATCTCCGACTATTGGTATGCAATGGGTGAAGTAGACATGTATCTCGCCCGACGACAGCTGCAAACCGTAAGGTTCCCATGTACTGCCTCGGAATATCTCCTGCTCCTTGCCCCACGTCAGGCCTCCGTCGGTACTGCGTTTCATCACGATACCGTTGGTATCGTCGTAATACCGGTATCCGTAGACGGCCCGGTACGAAGTGAATGCCAGCACGTCCCCGTTCTGCAGCACAAGCGCATCGGTAGACGAGAATGCCCTCGTATCGCGCTCGCCGCCCCCGTTGATCACGGAATATGGGGTGAACAACTGTTTCGGCTCCGCCCAGTGACGCATGTCGGAACTGGTCGTATACCATACGGTGGTAGATTGAGGACGTTGCTGATATATCAGCAGATATCGCCCGTCGGCGCACTTCTTGAGCCGCGGGTAGTGGATGTCGGGTATCTTCAGAAAGTCCGAATCAAGATAGTAGTAACTGCGATAATCGAGTTCCAGAAGCGACGTGGCGGTATCGTCGGCATGCGAGCAGATCTCCGAGTTGCGGTTCAGCGCATAGATGTCCGACGGTTCGGCAGTGCCATCCCCTATCGAGGCATCAACGACCGTGTGCGTCGGATTGAACATGAACTCCTCCATGGAGGCCATGACTCCGGGTTTGATTTCCAGACGTTTCGACAGTTTCCTTGTCTGGCGGTGATTGGCCGCATTATCTATCTCGACCGTAAACCCGTGCTCGAAGGTACATGCCGGTACGGCAAAGATAAAATCTGTGGTCCGATCCGACAATTCAATACCTCCGCACTCGAGAGTCAGGGTTTCGCCCTTGCCGTCCGGAAGTATGCGGCGATTGTCGTAATCAACATTGAATTCGCCGCATATCTGCTCGCCATCGTTACCGGTGAGCCTGATACGCGATATGCGGTCACCTCCGTCGGCCGAGGCCCGAAGGCGTATCTTCAGAAATCCGCACGCATTCCCCATCGTCAGCAATCCGCCGTCGCCGCTACCTATCAGCAGATTCGAACCGCGGGAGAATGACCCCGCACGATAGGGCTGCACCGCAGGCAGTTCGACACGGCCGTCACCTTTGTCCGAAACTGCCGAAGCAGGATATACGGCTCTGTATGGAGATCCGGGATCATCTGCAAAGGAGAATTCGGCTGCAGCCGGATTCTCCGGATCGATAACGGCGAATGCCGAAACATGTCCGTTGACGGATATTCTGTCGGCCCGATCCCAATACACCGGATATTCCGATCCGTTTTTCTCACCCATGTATGCGCGCGAAATCTCGATGGCACACTTTATATTAAAGCCTCGTGCAGGCCTGGCACATACATCCGTAGCGACATCGGCACATCCGTATGCCAGCATCAGTGAAATAGATGCTATTCTGTATTTCAGATTCATAACTGTAATTTATTCGTAACGACGGTTGAATACTGACCTTGCGAAATGTCAATCGTTGTCCTGTCCTTCCGTCTTTTCAGAGACATCGACATACTCTATGCTGCTTGCAAGCGGCATGATGGAGTACCAGCTGTCGGATACCGGCAATTCGACCTGTTGTCCGGCCACTACATCCTTGTATGCAATGTACGTACTCTCAAGCATCGCATATTTCGGATTGCCGTTTTCATCGGTACCGACGGGACGCGCCCCTTCGATGGTTGCGGGAAGAATAATGCGCCAACCGAATCTGGCAGCCTTCAACATGGCATTGTTCACGCGCGTAAGGCAATAGATGCGGCCATCGGCGAGTGCCGTTATTTTGCCGCCGCGCGTTTTCTCCTTGTTGTTCAGGTCTATGCCTGTGGATATGAGCATCTCGTATCCCTCGAACTCTGCGGGATAGTGCCCTTCGGCGAGAATGTATATGCGGTCGGTCCACAGTCTCGAACCATCGGTGAACTTTACCTTCTCGTAGCCGCTGCCCTCGAAACGGATGGGAGTTGCAACGGGAGGTTCAACGTAACCGCGTGCCGAATAAGAAAAGTTGTCGTTGTCGGTTCTGAACGGAGCCAACGGCAAACCTTCAGCCGAAAATACATTGCCTACCTCCTCGTCGAAACAGTAACGTACGGCAACCGGAGCCGTAACCTTCGGCGATGAGACTGTAATCGAACGGCGTACTGCATCGAACTCGGCATCGGCCAGGAAAAATTCAATATGCTTTTCATCCTTCATCTGTCCGATCTGGAAGCCGAGAATCTTGTTCCCGTTGCACTTGAGGTAGGTCGGCACGTCATCGAATGTAACCTGAGCCTTGCGTCCGTCGAACTTCACGTCGTAATACGACGGGCTGCGGTATATCACATTCGTACGCCCGTAATGCTCGCCCAAAGCACATGCGGCAAGACGTTCTCCGATGGTCTTCTTGTATCGGGGGTGTATGTCTCCGGGAATATCCTGACAGTCGTTCGTAACCACGAGTTCGACATGGTCCGTCATGCGTGCCACGTAATCCTGACACTCTCGCAGATTGGCGCCCTTGATATTCGGATACGTATGAGGTACGATCTGCACGACATAAAACGGCATGGCCGCATTGTGGAAACGCTCGCGCCAACTCTCTATAAGAGCCGACAACGACTCCTTGTAACTTACGGGATTGTATCCGACGTTGCTGCACCCCTGATACCACGCCACTCCGGCAATCGACATGTTGCGCAACGGATGAATGTTGGCGTTGTAAAGCTGACTCTGTTTATTGCGCCACTTGCTCTTGGATCGGTTGATAATACCGACGGAACGCATCAGCCAGTACGATCGCGGGCTCTCCTCGAGCGTCTCTATTGGAATCCACCCCTCGATAACGGTTCCTCCATACGACGCATCGATCAGCCCGACAGGCACGCCGAGCTCCTCCTGCAGCTTGCGGCCGAAAGCATATCCCACAGCCGAAAACTTACCGAGGCTTTCGGGGCTGCATGTCGTCCACGAAACCTTTTCGATATCGTCCTGAGGTTCTCCCGCAAAGATAGACCCCGTATTGAAAAGTCTGATATATCGATTCTTGTCCGACTTCTTGCGCAGATCGGCCTTCAAATCGAGCGTCTGCGCAACGGTCCATGCCATGTTCGACTGACCGCTGCATAACCACACTTCACCAACCAGCACATTGGTCATGGAGACCTGTTCGTGTCCCGACGTCACGATTATGCTCTGTTCATCGTAACTCGCGGCAGGCGTCTTGAGCGACACACTCCACTCTCCCTTGCCATTGGCACTTGTCTTTATGGGTTTCCTGGCCCAACTGGCCTCGACGGTTATCCTGGCATCGGGCGCAGACCATCCCCACACGTTCAGACGGGCATTCTGCTGCACGACCATATTGCTGCCAAGCGTCGACGGCAGCCGCAACTCCTGCTGTGCGAAGAGAGGCCCGACATAGAGCAGCATCACCCACAGCATCATGTATCTAATCACTTTGTTCATAATATTAACGTTTTTCATGGTTCAAATTCCGTAAACTGCATGCCGCACGTCAGTCGTCCGACGGCATCTTGCCTGTCATCTTACGTATGAAATCCACCTCTTCCTGACTGTACGGCGTTCCGTCGAGGCGATATATGTCGTGAAACCACACCTTGGGTTCGGGATCTCCCGCCTTGCTAGACCATTGCAGATGAAAATTGCATTTGCCCGCAGTCAATCCCCAGCTGATAGCCCCGACATTATTCTTCTTCAGGATAGGCATCACCTCCTTGAAGGTCGATTTGGGTCTTCCCATATACTCGGTACAGATCAAGGGGCGATTGTAGTCCTTGAGCCTGTATATGAACCGCGACATGGTCTTGGGATCGTCGTAGCAATGGAAACTGATGACGTCGCTGTTCTCCATGAGGAACGACACCACGGCAAGATTGGTTCTGGAGAGGCTCGGAGCTCCCCACATTGGCGACGTAATCGGCTGCGACGGATTTACCTCACGAGCCCACCTATAGGTCTCGCGCATCAGCGGCAACGATGTCTTCACTCCGCGGCGGAAGTTTTCAGGTTCGTTGTAGAGGCACCACAGCAGCACGCGGTCGTCATTACGGAAGCTCTTCAATATATCCTTGACGTAACGTTCAAGACGTCCCCACTGCGACGGATCGTTGACGGCCTCTGTGCCGGGAGACATGCACCATTGCGAATTGTGTACACCCTGAACGGATTCGGGCTGCTTGCCCAGTTTTGGATTTTCGCATTTCCCTCCATTAGTCCAGAAGGTCAGGATGGCACGTATACCATGCTTGTCGCAGATATCGAGAAAGCGGTCCAGACGCTGCTTGAACCCCTCGGGATCGGCATCATAAACCATATCCGACAGAAAAACCCTCACCGTATTGAAGCCAAGCCCTTCGGCCAGAGCCATCTCTCGATCCATGGTAGCCGGATCGAACGTCTCGGCCTGCCACATTTCGATCTGATTGATGGCCGTGGCGCACACGTAATCGCATCCGACGATCCATCCCTGACGCTGGTACCATTCATTGGCCTTCTGCTCCGACCAGCGGCCGGCAGGCTTTGCGGCAAACGCCATTAATGGCAGAAGCATGGCGAATGCAAAAATCGAAATCACTCTTTTCATATTGTCGTTCATAGTCTCTTTAGTTGGTTCTTTTTGCAGGTTATTGCCGGTCGAACTCCGATCCGAGCATGTATACGGCCCACAGGTTGTCGGCCTTGATGTCCCTGGCCCGGGCAAAGCATTCACGTGCCTTTTCACGTTGCCCGAGACCGAGATATCCGTATCCCATCGAACACCACGCCGCGGAGTTGACCTGCTGCAGCGTCTTGCCCGGGCCGAACGATACGAAATAGTTCTGCACGAAATCCGTTATGCGCGACTCTCCGTCTACGACGATCGACCGGCACAAGGCTTCGGTATCGGCTTTCGGATCGAGACGTTTCATGGCCAAAGCCTTGTAATAGCCGTAATCGCTCGTGCCCGTATCGACGGACGCCGCATGACGGAATGCAGCCAACGCCCTGGAACGTTGTCCCAACGCCTCATAAGCCAATGCCGTACAGTAGAATATCTGGGCATCGCGTTTGTAGTTGTCTATACGGTTCAGGCACTGATTGTCGGGATATTCATCGGCCATGGCAAAGAATTTCAGGGCTTTGGCCGCATCGCCCGACTTCATGGCATCGAGCCCGCCGGCAATGCATGCATCGACATGCACGTCATGCAGATCGTCAACTCCCTCCTGACGGCTGAAGAAGCATGTATTAAGGTACTGCAGAGCCTCGTCATAGCGCCCGCATATCGTCAGCATGCGTATCTCGCGTACCAGAGGAGCGTAACGCCTGCTGACAACGGCATGGTTGTCGGAAAGCATCCGGCAACGTTTCCGAACATCGGCATTCATCGTTTCATACACATCATCCAGTTCATCGAAGAAGGTGGCCTGCGACGGGTCGAACTCTATGGCCCGTTCGTAACATTCGGCAGCCCGGGGCATGTCCTTCACATGGAACTTCCAGGCCCAGCCCAGATTACGCCATGCCATGGCGAAGTGCGGATCCGACGCCACGCACCTGTTCCAGGCATCCATGGCGGCATCGGGTTGTTTGTCATAAAGCAGGTTGCCCATATAATAATACGTCACGGCGTTGTCGGGCATGTACTCCAGAGCCTTGTCGTACACACGCAGCGTCTCGAGCCTGAACGGGAAACAATAATCCACAGGCATGGCTGCCGCTTCGGCGAAATAGCGTCGAGCCGCATCGGCGTCGCCGGCTGCATCGGTCAGATAGCCCAGATAATACTTGACCGTAGGATACGCGACAATCCCGTCAGCACGTTTCAGTACCGACTGCGCCTCATCGGCAAAGCCGTTGTTCATGTACTGTACGGCAAGTTCGACATACGACTCGGCCTGTCCGCGCATCAGCTCCTCGAACTCGGATACGGGCATGAGATCCAGGCATACGGCCTCGTGCGACGCATATGCATTCACCGGATCGAGAGCCAGAACCTTTCCTATACTTGCCGCGGCACCGACGGTATCTCCCTCATGCCGCAGAATCGTAGCCTTGAGGCATTCGGCGCTGTAATTGGCCGCATTATAGGTCAGAGCCTTGTCCAGATGCGCCAGAGCACGTGCATGATCATGCCCGGCAACATCGATCTGCGCAAGTTCGTACATGGCCGGCGAGGTATAAGTATAACTCCATGCAGCGCGGTTCAGCGTATCCTTCGCATCCTCATATCGGCCCAGAGCCTTCAACGTAAGTCCGAGGTTGTACAGCGCCTCGCAGTCGGCCGGACGCGTATACCCGAACATCTGCCGCTGCGTAGCTCTGCGCAGATGCTTCAGGGCACGTTCGTAGTCTCCGCGTTCACGGTAATATATGCCCACCTGGGTATTGGTGCGGGAATCCATCGAATCACGGCGCAGAACCTCCTCGAAATAGTCGATATAGTCGAGATGAGCCTGATGGAACTGTTTGAGACGCAATCCCGCAAAATATAGCTCCTCGAGGTTGGCTATATCCTCGGGTGCCGGAGTAGGCTTGACGGTCTCGGGCGTTTTCGAGTTGATATCCTTCTTAACAGGCATGTAATCGCCCACTATCTTTCCCTGCGGGTCGGCGAACACCAGCCGTATATCGGTCTCTTCAACCGGAGCATCGAGTCTTACCTGCGCCGAAAACGGTTTGTCGGGAGCAATATCTATCGTTCGGCCGTAAAACTCCTCGCCGCCGACATATAGTTTGACCGATGCTCCGTTCATCACTTCGGTCGCATTGGCAGCCAGCGTCACGCGATTGCCGTCGAGCGTAAAATTGACCGCTCCGCGCTCGCATCCATCCCCTATGCCGCCCAGATCGCGAACGCCGTACCAGTATTTGGTGAACTCCTTTACTTCGAACGGATTGATCCATGAATAGTCGGGCTGGTTGTCGCTGTATGCCCCGACCATCAACTCGCAATAGGGCCCGTCACTGTCGGTCAGCACCTCGCAGTCCCATTTGGATCCGTACTTGCCTGGCCCCCACAGCCAGAACTTGCCGCCCTTGACGATATTGTGATCTCCGCACAACATCGTACCGGCCTTGCGCCCATGATCGTATCCGCCCAGAAAATCCTTGCGGTGATTCCAGATGAAGATCGAATTGGGGTCCTTGTGGTTCTTCCACCACGACACGTCGAGACCTTCGGCATAATAATCCTTGTCGGTAAAAGGTTCGTATGAAACGGGATAGTGGCAAAAACTGTTCTTGGCATGGTAAACGCCGAACTCGGTACTCTGCGGGAAGAATATCTGGTAATCTTCGTTTACCGACGTGGCCACGTTCGACCAGTAGAGAATCGAATTGGTGTTGGGCGTACGGTTGATCATACGTCCCGTTATCTCGATGTAGGACTTGTCCGGATGCAACGTCATGCCGATGGCCCACGACATGCGATGGCGGTACTCGGTCTCGCCTACCCAGATGGTTGCGCTGCCATCCTCGTTCTCGACAAGCTTGTAATCCACGGGCAGCTGCGAAGTTCCGCGATGATGATGGAAGACGTTCCACTCCACGCCTCCCGATATCCAGGCACCAGTCATGCCGACATTGGCCGGTTTGATGACATGCTGGTGATAGAAGATATCGTAGCCGTTGGTCTTGTCGACGGCATAGAAGAGACGACCTCCTATTTCGGGCAGAACACAAAGTTTCACATAATCATTCTCGAGATAGAGCGCATTGTATGTATGCATTTGCTTGTGGTTGGTAATGTTGTCATTCATGGCAAGCGGATATACCGAACGACGCGCCCGCTGGAACGCAAAATTACGACTGAAACTCGGAGCCTTCTCCGGAGCGCCGAGCTCATATGTCGGCAGCTCGAGCGGTTCCGACCATATGCGCACCTTGCCGTCGGCATATGCCGAAACGACAGCCGCAACCGCCACAAGAAATAATATTACTCTTTTCATACTCTTTATTTGGGGTTTATTTGTTGTATCTGACCGCGAAGTAGCACAACCCGCTGCCTATGTTGTTGGTTATTATGTTGGTAGCATAGGTCGTTCCCGACGAATTGGAAGCAAGGTCCTGCGATGGAATCAACCGTACGTAAACATCCGGCTTGCCCCACACGTCGGCATCGGCCGGAAATGTGAAATTGACATACTTGTATGCCGGCAGCTGCCAATACTGCTTCACGCCAGACAGAGGCGGGAAATCCGGAACAGTGTACTCTCCGAGGTCCGTCCAGGCGTTGCCGTCGAGCGAATACTGCGCTTTCCAGTAACGCGGAGCCCCGAACGTGCCATAGGAATTGACCGCTCCGAACTGTATCGACATCGGCGAATGGCTTGCATCGAGCTCCTCGGTAGAGAAGTTCACGATCCATGCGCAGAAGTCGTTCGAACCGCGACGCCAACGCGACGCCTGCCATGCCGGACCGGCATCGGTCGAAGCATAGTATATGCATCCGTTCGTATAGGAGAAACTGCTGTTGGCAAGGCCGAAAGTCGTCGGGGTACCGTTATAGTCGGTGACGCCGTTGCCGACCTCGAGATTCGGGAATGTTCCGTCCGAAGTGACCGGTCCGAGTTGCGACCACTCGTATTTCGCAGTGATCTGCGAACCTTCGGGCCAGTGGGTCATCGTACCGTTGACATTGCCCACGGGATCGGCCACGGGCGGATAGGTGGACCAGATCGTGTTGTTGTCGTCGACGTTGCGTACCAGTTCGTCGTAATTGCGGTTGAAATAACGGAACTCACATATCATCTCCGAGAAACCATCCTCAAAATCCTCGGCCAGATTTATGTCATCACGCGAAATATGGCGGATCTGATAGCGGCCGATATTGCCCAGATCAAACGTACGCTCATCCGACGGCGCCGACGCATCCCACTCGAACTGGTCGCAGTTTTCGTGGACGATGACTCCCGATACCGTACCGGATCCCTGAGGCATGGGTTCGCCGTTGCGGGCATAGGTGCATGCCGTATTCGTCATCATGTACATCGAACTGCCCTCGACGTCGCGTATTAGCATCGGATATTTGCTCATGAAGTCGGCATAGGCGTAACTTATGGGCGAAAGAGGGCCCTTGCGTACCGGTATCTCGCAATCGCTCAGCGTAACGTATGTGTAGACATCCTCATCGGTCAGTTCGCTCATACGTTTTACCTTTACCGGAAGCGCCTCGGCCGATGATGCCGTCGTGGTCAGTATGTTCGAACTGACCGCCCCGGAAAGCGAATAGCGTACCGGATCATCCTCTCCGCCGCCCAGACGCTCGAGCGTCATTCCGTTCAGGTTGATGACGGCGCGATCATAGCGCCGCGTGGTATTGTTTTCGGCGTCGCGTGCCAGAATCCGGACACCGTATGCTCCGTCTTCGCTTTCGAGATAGATAGTATAGTCGGCGGCCTCCTCGTCCTGGAATGTTCTCGAAACGGGGAAGATCTCACCGCCGTTGCCATACGTATTGTCATTGAGGACAAATCCGGTTATCGTATAGTTCCGGTCGACGGTGACCTTGCTCCCGGTCCCCAGCAATGCGTACATCTGGGAAAAGGTCAACGGCTCGAACTCGGTATCGGCGGCAGGCTGTTTGACGTATAGAGCACCGGCGACATCCTCGCCGAGTTCATCCGTCGACGACAGTACGATGACGGCACTACGTATCACTCCGGAGTAGTTGCGGTCAACGTTGAAGGTCACGAAGTTGTTTACTATTTTCACGCCCGAGATCCAGTCGTGCCGGTCGCCTTCGTACGAGACTTCCGACTCGATACGGTCATGATCTATGAGTGTCAGCATCTTCGACGACATCTCGCCTCCATTGCTGTCGGCCAACACGTTGGCATCCACGAACTCGATCCCGCCATTGAGCATGCTTCCCTGCACGATCTCAACCTCGATACGGCTGCGCCCGCAGACGATACCCATGACGGCACGACGCGACAATCCACGGTTCTTTTCGACATCTATAACCAGTTCGCGGTCCCCGCTGGACGTGATCGTCCGCTCGCCGTTCTCATGAAACGATGCCCAATTGACACTCTCGTCGAACGACGCCGTGAACTCTCCGTTCGAATAGACCCGTACGACCATATCCCCGGCCGCATACGAGACTTCGTAACTGGAATATTCGGTTCCGATCTCAACTATCGAAAGATATTCAGGCTCTTTCGAACACGACACGCAGGCTACTGCAACTGCCGCAAGCATTATAATGATTGTTCTTTTCATGATCTTCACGGTGTTTATTCGTTGACCCGTTCACTTCCGAGCTGGACTATCTCCATCTCCACGCGCTTGCGGGCAGTCTCGAGGCGCAGGATCGTGGAACGTTCCTGAGTATCGGCCTCGGTACTGGTGTTGGAAGTATAGGTGAAATAGATGTAATCGCAGCCCTCACCCGCATGCTTGTCGATGGAGGCCCACGACGGATTGCCGACCAGCTCGGCCGTCCAGGAGGTATTGGAATATACCGGTATGACGAAATAGTCTATCAGACTGCCGTCGGAGCCGATCGACAGACGGGCATCGACGGTAATCCGTTCCTCGTTAACACCCAGTTCGATGGATGTCTCGAAACGCGAATCATCGAACGTATACTCCGACTCTTCGGTACATGACACGCCCGCAAGGGCAAACATAACGGCCATTGCCGCAATTATGTATCTTTTCATATCGTCACGGTCTGTTTTACTCGTTATAATCGTCATTGTTCAACGCCCCTCCCGAATACGTAACCTGTTCGGCCGGTATGGGATAGAACTTCTTGTAGGGTCTGATATATGTCAACAGCGGCGTAGAGGCCGTACAGTTGCGGGTCTGTTCGTACCATATGCCCCAGCGCACCAGATCGAACTTGCGGTGATACTCGCCGAAAAGCTCACGGGCATACTCGTTGCGGATCTCGCTCAGCAGGTACCTGGTATCGCTGCTGTCGATGGCATCAAGCCCGGCTCGCGACCGTACGGCATTGAGATACTGGCACGCCTTTACATAGTCGCCCATCTCGTAATATGCCTCGGAGAGATTGAGAAGCGCTCCGGCATAACGGAAGATCTTGTAGTTGTTGCTGTCGCGCGTATTGTTCATGCCGAAACACCAGAACTTGTTGCCGAGCCACGGCGTACCGGTAAATGCCGAGTTGACCGTGGAGAAGTACTTGAATTTCAGGTTCTCGTGCGCCGTATCGTCGATATCGTATCCCCACCAGCTCCAGGCCATGTTACCCGAACTGTCGAGCTCGGCTCCCGACTCGTCGTACTTGGCTCGGCGCTTGTCCTTGGAGCCTCGCGGCATCAAATCCTGATAGTAATAAGGAGTTGGACGCACAGAGGTGTAGGTGCGTGCGTTGTCACCGAGTTCCGGTATCGAGATACCGTTGTAGATATCGGACTTGCGGCCATCGTCCGTCTCGCCCGTAGCCGACTTGGCGGGCGTGCACCACGGGGCCAGAGCTCCGGTAACCTGCTGTCCGTAATCCTGTGCATCGTTCGATAGTTCGAATATCGATTCACGCGTATATTTCTTGCCGAACGGCACGTCGCTCAACGGATATTGTGCAAGAGCCGCTTCGGGATCCACTCCGGCACCGAAACCATATATTCCTTCCAGTACGCCGTAAACCTCGACGACATCCTCCCACTGCCGGTTCCACATGGCCATCTTGCCTGCGAGCATGAGCCCGACGGCAGAACCCACCAGGTGTGCATCGTTGTCATAGGTACGTTCAAGCGGCAGGGCACACTTGCGTTCGGGATGCTCCTCGGTGGCCGGCATAAGCCACAATTTCAGTTCATCGATAATGATACTGCGGGTCTCGTCGGCCGACATGCGCGGCAAACGGGCTATCTCCGCCCTGTTCTGCTCGGTCACCCGTTCGAAATAACGCGGCACGTCTCCGAAGGTGCAGGTCAGCACATAATAGTAGAAGGCTCTCAGCACGACTACCTCGGCAATCAGGGCATCGGCCTGAGAACGAGTGACAAGACCGTCGTCGAAGGCCCTCTCTATGCATTCGTACATCTCGTTGCAACGCATAATACCCATATATCCCTGCTGCCATACCGTTTTGCCGATGCCGGCACGCACGGGAGAGATGTCGCATACGGCATCGTAAAGCCCGTCGTAGGCGTAATACATCACGTCGGTGGCCACCTCCGTCATGCAGAAGAAACTGTGGCCCGAATATATGTTCCTCAACGGCGAATAGCAGCCGTTGACACCGGTGCGGCACTCGTCGTAACTCTTGTAATAGGTGTCTGCCGTAGCATAGGAGGTGTTGTTCTCGTCAAGCGAACACGACACGGCCGCAAACAACGGCAACAGTACCATACATATTTTCGAAATTGTTTTCATCTCTTGCGCCTTTAATAGGTAATTGACAGGTTGAACACGAAGGTACGGGCTTTGGGATAGGCTCCGTTGTCTATGCGTCGGGCTGCCGACGATGTCGACACATCGGGATCGAATCCGTTGTAGTTCTTCCAAAGGAACAGGTTCTCGCCGCTGATACCGACGGTTATGTTGCGTATGAACTTGGTCTTCTGGTAAAGATCGAAACGATAACTCAACGAAACCGTCTTCAGACGTATGAACGAGGCATCGTGCACGAAACGGCTGCTGCCAAGACCGTCGTCGGTAAAGGCCCTCGGAATATCGGAATCGGGATTTCGAACCGGATGCCACGAATCGAGCACATAACGGTACTTGTTCCAGCTCGACGAGCTGCCGCCTATGTACATCTCCGAAAGGTTGTACATGCTGCCGCCGAACGAATAGGAGAAGTATACGCCCAACACCAGATTGCGGAAGAGCGTGAAGGTATTCTGCAAACCGCCGTATACAACCGGATCCGAACTGCCGAGAAATATCATGTCGTCCTGGTCGAGCTTGCCGTCGTTGTTCACGTCGACATAGCGCGCATATCCGGGTTCGGCCACCGATGCCGAAACGTATGCCCTGGTATTTGCGTTACGGGCGATCTCATCTTCGTTGTGCCATACTCCGGCATACTGATAGCCCCACATGGCATTGACAGGATAGCCGTTCTTGTAGCCGTAGAGCATCTGGCTGCTGTTGCGCGGGTTCATGAACGTGGGAACATATTCGCCGTTATTGCCGACATCGACCACCATCTGCTTGTTGTGGGCTATGGTAAACGTCGTCGTCCAGCTGAACTTTGGCGAAACGATGTTGCGCGAAGTAATCGAAAACTCGATTCCGGTATTGCGAGTCGAACCCACATTGTTGTAGTACGTATCGTATCCCGTCACCTGACTGTTTTTCATCGACAGCAGGAGATCGGATGTAAACGACTGGTAGAATTCGGCTTCCAGCACCACGCGGTTGCGCAGAACGGCAAAACTCAAACCTACGTTGTACGAATCGGTCGTCTCCCATGTAAGGTTACTGTTGGCCAGCTTGCTCGGATAGTACACGATATATCGGTTGTCGTTGAAAAGCCATCCCTGCCCCGTGCCAAGCGTGGCAAGCGACATGTAACTCGATACGGCATCGTTACCGGAACGTCCGCCGCTCAGACGCAACGACAGGTCGTTGATCCACTTGACTCCGCGCATGAAACGTTCGTTGCTTATGGTCCAACGGAACGCGCCGGCCGGGAAGAATCCCCATTTGTTACCGGCGGCAAAAACGGACGAACCGTCGGCTCGCGCGGTGAAGGTCAGATAATAACGCTTGTCGTAATTGTAGTTCACGCGCGCCAGAACCGCCATTCGCAACATTTCGGTAGTATATGTGTTCGGAACAAGTGTACGGGTGTCGTACACGCTGCCCATACTGTGGTAGGTAACGGCATCGTTCATGTATCCCGAGCCCTGCAGCGACTGATAGTTTACGTCGACCCTCTCTACCGTATATCCGGCCATTGCGTCGAAGTTATGCTTGCCCTTGAAGAGTTTGCGATAGGTGGCTGTCGTCTCGCTCAGCAGGTTTGCCTTCTCGTAACGCGCCCGGCGAGCCGATCCTCCAGACACTTCGGCCGCAGCGATGGGCATGTACGACGGAGAGTAGTAGAAGGTCTGAAGCTGGTGATCGGTATACGAAAGTTTCGACGTCAACGACAAATTCTTGTGCAGCTTTACGGTTACGCGGGGAACGATATTGAGATTGCTGGCCTGCTCCTCGTTGGTGATGTTCATGGCACAGATATAGGGGTTGTTGAATATCGAACCTCCGGCCTTGGCGTTGTCGCCGTACAGGTTCCAGGTGTCGTTGATGGTCAACAGGGGCGACAGGAATATGGCCGCACTCGTATTCGTACCGCCTATCGCGGCCGAGTTCTTGTCCGAGGTACGATACACGTAGTTGATGTTGGCCGCAAGAGTAAGCCATTTGGTAACGTCACTGCGTACGCTGAGACGTCCGGTATAACGTTGCAGACCCGTACGTATGATGATTCCGGTCTGATCATCGTAGCCGAACGAGGCCGAAAGTTTGGTACGGTTCGTACCGCCCGAGGCCGAAAGGTTGTAACTCTGGTATACGGCCGTCTGCGACAAGGCATCCATCCAGTCGGTACCCTCGCCCAGAGTCGACGGATCGATGAATATATAACCCGAGCCCGGCTGCTGGGGCTGGCCCTGAAGATTGTAGTTCCAGTATTGTATCTCGTTACGCCATGCACCGAACTCGCTGGCATTCATCAAATCGAGTTTCGATGCCAGATACGACACTCCAACATTCGAACGAAACGATGCCGTAAACTTGCTCGGCGTCGAGCTTTCGGTCGTGATTATAATGACGCCGTTGGCTCCGCGCGACCCGTAAATCGCAGTCGAGGACGCGTCCTTGAGAACCGAAATCGACTTGATGTCGGCCGGATTGATATCGTTCAGACTTTGAACGGCATCGGCCACACCGTCCACAACGATCAGCGGCTCATTGCTCGCCGAAATGGATCGTGCCCCACGAATCTGAATGGAAGTCTCCTCGCCCGGCTCACCCGTCGTCGACAATATGTCGGCACCGGCAACACGTCCCTGCAGGGCCTGCCCGACAGACAGTACGGGCGTATCGGAGATCGAACGCATGTCGACCGTCGACACCGCTCCGGTCAGATCGGCCTTCGTGGTGGTTCCGTAACCTATGACGACGACATCCTGTATGTTGACATTCGACGGTTTGAGCGTAACGTCGATGATCGAACGTCCGCCTACATCATGATAGACGGTCGAGTATCCGAGATACGAAAACTCGAGTACGGAGTTGCCGCTGACCTCTATGCTGTATTTGCCTTCGTTGTCGGTCATGGTTCCGTTGGTGGTCTGGTCCTTGTCGACGACGCTCACTCCGACCAGAGGTACGTTGTTTTCGTCGAGCACCCTGCCCGTAACCGTATGTTTCTCTTCATTGGCGGCATTGTTCTGGGCTGCGACCGGCCGAACCGCCGAAACGGCCAGAGCCAACGGCGCAATGACGGCGAACAGATGCCTCAACTTTGTAAAAATATCGTTCATAATCATTCAAATCTTTAACTGGATCAATATCTGACGGATATCTTTATCGGTTTATGGGCCGAGGCCGCTGCCGTAAATTCATCGTCCATTATCTCGACCGAATCGATGTTGCCTTCGTAGACACTGCGGGAGACATACACGTAATCGGCCCGATACGCCTTCGAAGGATCTTCGGGCGGTGTAAAGGTCGGGATGTTGTACTTGTAGAGCTGCGCCACGCAATCTATCAGATTGTCGTTCCACGCATAGAGATCGAACCGGTACTCGTCGGCATCCAGATCATCGGGATACCACTCTATTCCGTAATCCATATCCATTATGGAGAGATGGTACATCGAGCCGCCGACAATCCATGACGAAGCAACATAAGAACGGTTGTCGTATGTAGCATCCAGAACGCCTACCATACGGTCATATGCATCGAGCGGTTCGAGCGAACGATCGATATCCATACCCACGACATGAATATCCCCGATCTGCACGTGCAGGGCCGGTTTGCCGGATTCCACTTCGACCGTCTCGCTGAACGAAGGAGCAACCTTCGAGGTTACGACCACCGGATAGCCGTCATCGGCATCCGCCGTCACAATCGACGTGTGGCCCCACTCCGACATTCTGGCACCGAGCATCGCCGCATCGGCCTCGCACGCGACAAGCATGTCGCAATCCTGTGCCGAAAGCCATGACACGAACCCGGCATAACCTGAAGCCGCATCCGATGCCATGCCGCGATCGAGATTGTAATAGATGATCGTCATACGCTGCTGCGGTGTCGGCACGAACTCCACCTGGATGTCGTGTTCACCGCTCTGCGGATCGGAACCGCACCCGCCAAGCGAGAGTACGAACATCGATACCGCACAAATATTCTTGATGAATCCTTTCATGATTGGCCTACAGTTTCTGAATTATCTCCAAAACCGACTCGGAGGTTTCGCCCCAGGCATCGGTGAATCGCAAGCTGATATTCCCGCGACGTTCGGCATCGGCCGCATCGAGCGTGAAGACGACTCTCGACGAATTGTCGAAACGCACGTTGCGTATCCACGGCTGATCCGAGCTCACGTCGACGGCATGAACCTCCTCGGCGGGAATGTTTGAGGTAACGTACACGAAATGCTCCCCGGCCGTTGCAGGCAACTCGACCGAACAGTCCCTGAACCTCAGGACCGAGGGCACTCCGTTCTGTTTGAGATACAACGTATCGGCCGTATATTTGTCGGCCGTAGAGACAACGATGCGGGCCATGCGGCGCAACCTCGTGACCGAGAGATCGGACTTGTTGGACTCGTAATATACGGTAAAGGCACCGTTGTCCCGTCCGACCGTGTCGTCGAACGATATCCAAGCAGCTCCATCGGCCTCTCCGACATACCATACGCCCGTCGTATTGACGGCTATCGACCGGAATCCGCTCTCGGCCGACACTTCGATTTCACCCAGAGACGTACCCTGCGTACGGATCTCGGGCTCCTTGTCGCACGAAACGGCGACTGCGCCGCCTGCGACGGCCAACAACATGTATTGTACAAAGCTTCTCATAGTCGTCAATCCAATGGGTTCGTTCCAACTTCGAAACCGGGCAACTCTCCGCCGATATCGACAGTTACGATATTGTTGTCGGCGATCGACACCCGTTCCACCTGTACCTGTTTCATCCTGAGAATAAAACTGTCGGAGGCAGGTACGGCCTCGACGGTAAGCGTCAGGTCGCGGTCGGGATACGTTCCCGGCGGCAACATGATGTAGAAGGTTTTACTGTCGTCGGGCGTGGAGACGATGCCTTCGCCGCACTCCAGACGTATCGATGCCGATCCGGTATCGGACATCTCGAGATTCAACTCTTCGTCGACATATCCGCGGCCAGCAAGATTGCGGCTCGCGCACTCGAGAAGCATCGACTTAACGGTTATGGGATAGTCTATGGTTACGGCCATGCATCCCAAAGGATACTCGAAATGCATTTTGCCGTCGGAATAGAGATCGTAACGCGCAAACAGACCCGTAGTCGAGAGAAACTGTGCATAGACGTCGGAATCATACGTCTGTTCACTCGATACGGTCATCGGGAAACGCCCCAACGAAGCATCCATCTCCGCATCATAGGGATAATATGCCATGATGACGTCACCCTTGACCTTCGGCCCGTAAAACTCGACCTCTCCACGACTGTCATAATATGCACGCTTGAGTATGTATTCGCAGTTGGAGCCCTGCTCCGAAGCGTAAACCCCGATGTTCACCCCTTCGGTCCACAGATGCTCGTAGCTGTTGCCGTTCCAGAAGGCGAGTGTCTCGACATCCGCCACAAAGAGCGAGTGTCCTTCGATCACGGGCTCGGATACCGTCTCCTGCTTCTGGCAGGAAACGGCTGCAGCCAGCAAAATCACGATGCTAAAAACTCTTTTCATCATAATATTCATTCACCATGTCATTCACCATTCCAGTACGATATGTCGGAAACGGCAATATTGTTAAGAATCAAATCGGTAGTTGAATCTTTTCCACAGAAACAATAGTTCGAGAAGTTGGCGGCCGTAATATCGCGTTCGGTCGTTGCGGCCGTCGTCTTGCAATAGATACTGCCACCGATCCTCGAACCCGAAATGGACGATCCGGCCAGATAGGCATTGGCACTCGGCATGTCGCGCGAAATCATCGAGCCGGCAGCACCGATAAACAGACCGTAATACTCCCAATCCTGATTCACGAGCCTGATGTCGGCATATATCGAGCAGTTGGTTATCGAGAACCTGTTGATAAGGACACCGTAGACGCCCCCGGCCGAAAACATGGGATTGACTCCGTCGCCGATCTGCGCCTTCACCGTACATGCACTGATATCGGTGAAGCCGCCATAGCCGACCAGACCGCCGGCCGTAATGTGACAGTACGAACGTGAATAGGGGGTTCCGCCGGCAACCATACCGTAATTCTCACACCGATCGATCACGGCATGGGCATCCGAACGTCCGAACAATGTGCCGGCAATTCCTCCGGCCACACCTCTCGAACGGTTGGAGTTGGACCCTCCGGCCGCGGTAGTGCGATTGGAGATCTCTCCGTAATTGCGGCAGCCTTCCATCTTCACGTAGAAACCGTCGTATGCAGTCGTAGACTCGCCGCCGAGAGGGAAGGCAAACAACTGACCGGCACTGGTCGACGAACTGAAACGGTATGCCCATCCCACTATTCCACCGGCCGTACTTGCAGCATTGCCGACCACGTTGGTCTGCGGATACTCGACCGAGACAGAACCATGATTCTCGCAATCGGAGAATGTCGCATACCTTTCGGGCGAGCCGCCGCACACCCATGCCGAAATGCCTCCGAAGGCCGCATAGTTGACACTGTATGACGCCGACATCTTCGAAGCGACGGAGACGGATATGTCTCCGTTGTTGACGCACCTCTCAATATTTACGGCTCCCGACAGTTCGCTTTCACCTACAAGGTTGCCCACAATGGCAACGATACCCCCGACATATGCATTTATCGAAGAGGTCTGCGACGCCAAACGGTATGTAATATTACCCTCGTTGCGGCAATCTGCAATGCGGCCCGCAAAGATCTGACGGGCCATGGAAGCCATGGCTGTGTTGGTGCATAACGACGCCGATATGTCCACACGGTTTACGCACGACAATATCTCGCCTCCATAAACGTATCCTGACAGCACACAACAGCCCGGCGTGGACTGACCGTTGCTGTTGATCGACTTGTCCATGACGCCTGCAAGCGTAAGGTTCTTCACCGCAGAGCCTTCGTATATGTTGAAAAATACAGGCGACCAGAAGTTTTCCGAGGTAATCGTGTGTCCGTTACCGTCAAAGATACCATACCAGTTGGTTATGACGCCCTGACGTTGCGAAGCGTCCGTATACCAGCAGATTTGCGGCACCGTGATGTCGGCACACAGTTCGACTTCGCCCTCGGGAGATATCCAGTCGGAATAGTCGCCGGCATTGCCGCCGTCGGCATCTCCCGTATCGGCAGCTCCGTCTGCCACAAGTGCAAATTCGATGAAATCGTCACCCGTTACAATTTCGCGGTGTGTCGGAACGAACTCAATCTCACCGAAATCGGCCATGTAACCTGGTGTAAGTGTAACGCCCGAGCCAACGGCTTCGGATACATCCATGCGCGTCCAGGAGCAGTTCATGGTCTTCTTGGACGAAGCCTCCTTGATCTTAACGGTAAAGCCCTCGGGATAATCGCCTGCCGGCAACGTTATGATGAAGTTGCGCGGAGTGTCGGTCAGCGCCACACCACCTTCGGGCATGGCGAGCGTAACACTGTTAGAGCCTTCGACCACAGTCAACGCTCCGGTCTCGATATCCAGATCGAACAATCCGGAAACGGCGCCGCCGTTGCTCACAATCCTTATCTCTGAAACGCTGAGTCCTGCACCTGTGAGCGACAGACGAACGGCGCCGCACAGATTTTCGAAAGAGATCTCTTCCTCTTCGACGGCATGACCGTACAATATGGCCGAACCTTCGGCAAAAGAGTCTTCGGCATAGGTCTGCACATCGTCTATGTCAATCGTAACGACACGGTTGTCATCTCTCGACGAGACGAAAATTCCGTCTGGATAGATGGCGTAATACGGCGCCGAGACATTCTTAACCTCGAACACGGCCTGCGACAGCTCGCCGTTTCCGCCTGTCGAGAGAGGCGACGAGTTGACGCCGTTCACATTCAGCATGTCCCCGTCGCTCCAATACACCGGAACATACGATCCGGTCTGATCTCCCATATGGGTTCTCGTTGCCGACGGTACTGAGGCGCGGATCGTCACCGTCGGGCCGTCATCCGCCTGAGTGCGGACATCCTCGTCGATACCCTGACTGCACGACACGCAACATGCGGCCGCTAAGAACGGTATCGCCAAAAGTTTTCTTGCAAACATCAATCTACAGTTGTTTTGATTATTTCTGGCAGTTTATGCACATGAGAGGCCCCCGCGGGAGATACCTCAAGCATGGGGTCTCCCGCACAGGCCGCCTTACCGGTCATTATTCAATACCGTTCCACAGGGATATCGACGACGTTGTTACACTCGACGTAAAGTCCGTATTGTTGTTGTCGTCTTGACAGTATACGCAATCCGGAAGATTATCTTCGTTTACGGTCAGTGATCCGGAATATGATGTTCCGGTCTTGACGGTTGCGTAGTTGATCGTGCCGCCGATACTGCACTCCGTTACGGTGGTCCCGGCAAGTGCTCCGTAAGAGTCGGTGCGCACGAGTTTGCTCGTATCGCCGTTGACAAGGCCCACATATCGCCAGTTTTCGGATGAACCGCCGCTCTCGCCGTTGAAACCGCCGACGTAGATGCCGCTGTAGTATATGTCGGCCATGACCTTGCAGTTGCTTATGGATGACACGTTGTAAAGTATTCCGAAAAGACCTCCTATCGAGAAGACATTACGCATGAGCGAAGGATCGCCCAAAGCAGCTTTCACCACACAACCGTCCATATCGATGCATCCGCCGTATCCGACCATTCCGCCGATCGTATGGTAGAGAGACGACCGCGCCGAACCGGCCGCTCCCACATCGAATCCGGCAACAAGCGCTCCGTAATTCCGGCAGTTGCGTACGACGGCATGGTTGGCAACGCTACCGAACATTACGCCGCTCATGCCGCCTACGCAAGTGCGTACACGGTTGGAGCTCGATGCCGTATTCGCACCGCAAACCGAAGCTACGACCCGGCCGTTGTTGACACAGTCGTCCATCACAATGCGATATCCGTCGGCATACTGATCCGAACCTCCGTATGGATATGATATCACGGCATAACCGCTTATCGATGTGGAGCCCGCGGCAACACCGATGAATCCGCCGGCACCGCTGCCCAGATTGTATGTCCAGAGCGACGAAGACGAGGGGCCGCTCATCGATATTTCACCATTATTGACGCTCGATTCGATTCTCAACAGATCCGAACCGGCCGGGGCCAGTCCGCGAACTCGACCGACAAAACCTCCGGCTGCAAGGTAATTCGTCTGAACCTGACTGTCGATGGTTATGGTTCCTTCATTCGTACAGCCCCTTATCGTCACGGTCTCGGCAAGTTGCAGGTCGCTCGATACGACACCGACCCTCGAGACGAGACCGCCGACGTAGACGACGTGGTTCGATGAGCCGGTAATGGCATCGGTCGCCATGTACGTTATGTTTCCATAGTTTGTGCACTCCTCGATCGTGCCGCCGAACGCTCTCGCACACAGACCGCCAACTGCAGCTCCATCGGCATTGATTTCGTCTCGCACATACATGTCCAGACGGTTGTCAACGTTCTGAAGCAGACCTCCCGCCTGTAACTGCGCGACCACGGCACCTCCCAATGCACGCGCAGTTCTCAGATTGGCCGTTCCTGCGACAGTCAGATTCTTGACCGTACCGAACAGATTGATAAATATGGGAGTGGTAAGATTGGCGACCGTAATGGTATGACCGTTGCCGTTGAATACGCCCATCCAGTTGGCTATCGAATTTACTCGCATATCGGCTATGTCATCCACGGAGTTTGTCCATCCGACCTTGTCAATCCAAATGTCGTTCATCAACACCACTTCACCGTCGTCATTGACCCAGTCAGAGATATCGCCCATGGTCGTTTCCGAAGCCGACAGCATACCGTCGTAGGTAACCGTAACAGCGGCATCCGCTGCAATGGTGAAGGCACGGAAATCGGCTGCCGTATATATGCCTCCGTCAACATATGTACCCGTAGGTTCGAACGTAACCTCACTTGCATAAGCCTTGCCCGGCTCGGCCGTGAATGGTGTCGAACGTCTTATTATCTGGTAGTGGCTGTTCTCGTCGACTATGGTCATGGTGATGCCCGAGGCATACGTCGCCGCAGGTATGGCTATGAAAAAGGTACTGCCCTGTGCGGCTCCGGCACAATCGAGATTTACATAAAGGCCGTCATCCGCAACCGGCGACAGCGTAAGGTCCGCATAATCCACGTCGAACGTGCCGCTCATGGGTTCAAGTGCATTGCCTTCGATTCGAATATACTTCAACAAATCGGGATCGCTTCCGGCATTCACCGTAATCTTCATGAACGCCATGACACTCTTGAGAGATATCTGTCCGGCAACCTCGCTGTAACCTACCAGTACGGCGGCATTGCGGTCGAACGTTCCCTCCGTCATGGCCTGCGTTACGGGCAAAACCACACGATCGCCTCCGGCAGCCGCAACGGATGCCGGATATACCGCCTTGTACGGAACTTCGAGCAGAGCCCCGAATTCGAAAGAGGCTGCCGATCCGTTGTCCGGTTGCACGGCAATCGATGTTGAAGTCACACCATTTACCGACAAGGCATCGTCGCCATGCCACAGGACCGGATATGTATTGTCGTCGTTTTTGTCGCCAAGATAGATGCGCGTATCATCGTTGTCCACGGTGACATTTATGACCGACACACCTTTGACGGTTGGCATTGCCGTGTCATCGATCTCGCTCACGGTACACCCCACAAGAATCGATGCAAGCGCCAAACTTGCAAGTAAGTGTTTTTTCATGTTTCTTCAGTTTTTCAGGTTCATAATCAGATCAATACCATGTAAAGTCTTCCTCTTCGACAGGATCAAGCTCTACGGAAGACATGGCATACCCGGCATCAGGTTCGATGCAGGCAACAAAGAGCCCGGGACGGCGATAACTCTTCTGACGAGTTTCGTTTTTGGTCGGTTTCTTCATAATTTTCAAGGTTTTAGTTTTAAGTTGGTTCATTCTGACAATTCTTAAGGCATCAACGCCATGAGGCTTTTCGTTTAGCGGTATTCACACGCGTGCCGCTTACAAAAGGAAAATTCACGGATCAGGGATTTATTTAATTTATTTATTAATAATACCCTTACTTTGCGAAATTAAAAATTTTATAATTCACATGCAAATATTTTTGCATAAAAGTGCAAAAACAGGCATGATTTTATTTTATCGGAACAATCTATTCGATTCGAGACATGCATGTACCTCAATTGTCCCGATTACAAAAAAATTGATGCCGGCCACAATCGAAGCCGGCACCAACATATATATTATATATTACACGTTACTGATAAAGCGGATCGCACAATATCGATGCAAAGGAGCGATGCGAACGGTAGATTCGTTCTACGGCACGCAGTTCACTGTCCAGAAGAGTCATGGATACGTTTCCGGACGAAACGGGAACATCGATATCGACCGGCTCGTTCGGAGAGACGGGGATTCTGGTGACATTTCCGTCGCACTCCACGGCCACATACCCGCAGACGGCAACCCCGAGATGCGCTGATATGTTCGCACGTCCGAGCACTATATTGGAAGTGGCAATCCAGCTGCGTCCGGCCGAAATCACCGACGTGTTGGGATGCACGCGACAGGACCACAGCGAATACTTGTATTCGATCGAATCGCCCGGACGTACGCGTTGCAACGGAGACTGCAGCTCCATCTGCATGTAACCGGGATTTATCTTCATGTTGTCGGGGCATACCGACAAAGATCCGCGAGTATAGATCGAACCGCGACCCTGTGCCCAAACCTGCAACGGTGCGTCATGGAAATAGGGTTTGTCCTCTTCCCTCTCGAAATTGGCCACAAGACATGCTCCCTTGTCGCAATTCATGTAACAGGCCCAGCCGCAATCGGTATCGCTGCCTATTTTACCGGCAATATACTGGTAATCGACCTCAACGATATTGTCGCGCAAATGCCACTGAGGGGAGTTAACGATACCGTGAATTATCGTGAACCCGCTTTTGCTGCGGTCCCGACCGAAAAATATCTTGTAATGGCCACTCTCGTATGACGATGCCTCGACCTGAGCCACAGGCCAGATCGACAGATGCTTGCTGTGCTCCGAACGGTTGCGCAACCAGGCGTTTATCTCAAGTCTCGTGCTCTTCTCGAGAAGTCTGACGCTGCGTCCCACCTGCACGCCTATGTGAGGCTCGACCGACGAGGTCATCTCTATGACATCGTTCTCGGCAGATACCTTGTAACTACCACCGTCGATGACCGGATCAGGCGGTCCCGGCCACTCATCTTCACTTGACCAACCTTGAGGCGCCACCCATAGCTTTTCGCCTCCGAAATTCTGCCAGTTGCCGTTCCATCTCGACGTTCCCTGCACGTTGGCCATGCCTTTCAGATTCTCATTCTCGAAAAGCAGGGCACATCCGCCGATTTCGATCTGAAGGATACGACCGCCCAATTCCGGCGCGACATAAACCTTGACGTAATCATTGGACATTTCGATAACCGACCTTCCGCTGTGTTTTGTTTGCCTAATCATAATCGTGTGAATCATTCATTATCCTGCAATACCCCGAAACGATACTCGGTTACCGACCTGAACTCATCTCCGGGACGTAACAGACATTGAGGCAGATCCGGCCTGTGCGGCGTATCCGGAAAGTGTTGTGTTTCAAGGGCCACGGCGGCATAACGTTCGAAAGGTTTACCGTCTTTACCCGTGATAGAGCCGTCAAATGCGCTGCACGGATATACAAGCAGTCCCGGTTCGGTAGTCACTACATCGAGACAACGTCCGCTGACGTTGTCGACAACCGTACATGCCGGGCGCAACGTCCTGCCGTCGTACCCGTCCACAAACCAGTTCAACGACCCTCGCGAAAATACGGAGAGATCTTCATCGTCGACATGGTCTTCGATTGGTCGCATCTCCCTGAAATCATAGGGGGTACCGTCGACGCCAAATACACCGTCAGACAGAAAAAAGGCATCGGTCGCAACCCTGCGGTCCGCATATATCCGCATGGCATGCTCCAAGACATTTGCAGCATCGTATCCGCGAAGGTTGAAGTAGACGTGATTCGACAGGTTTACAACGGTTGTCGCATCGGCGACTGCCTCATACTCGATACGCAGCACGTTGTCATTACTCCAGCGATATGTAACCGAACACCGCAGATTGCCGGCATATCCCTCTTCTCCATCAGGGGAAAGACGCGTAAAAAGCAACGAAACGCCATTTTCACCGACGAAGGGCTCCGCACGCCACATACGACGGTCGAAACCTTCGAATCCGCCATGCAGATGTATTGCACGACCATTACGAATTTCATTGGCAGACAATATCAGCTCTTTGTCACCCGCCATGCAGCGACCGTCCGCTATACGGTTTGCATACCGGCCAAGAGTTGCTCCGGAATATGTAGTCCGGTCAGCCTCATACGCCTCCGCGGAATCGAATCCAAGAACGACATCGCCCAGAACACCGTCCCGATCCGGCACCGTTATCGAAACGATGCGGGCACCGAAATCCGTAAGCGACACACTCGCTCCGGTATCGTTGACAAGACGATATAGCGTAACCGGAGTCCCGTCCGAGAGACTGCCGAAAGATTCCGATTCGATGCGCTGATGTGAACATGCAGCAAACAAAAACACAAAAGATATGAGCAAGAGTTTTTTCATATGCAAAGCCACATAATGTTCATACACATGCATTCCGTACATCACCGGCGGCAGACACACAAGATATCACGAATTGACACACGGTAGCCAGTAGCAAAGTTGGATTTTCACAAAAATAAAAAATTTTCGCGACATACAATATATATAAACATATTTTATTTTATATATAAACCACACTGTTATTAATTTTATTTAATAAAAAGCCATAAAAAAGGGCAGAGGTTTCCCTCCGCCCCTGATTCTTCGGACGAAACAGCGTCACAACCTGACTTCCGGCTTTTCCATTTGAGTATGGTCGTAGCCGTCGGCCGGAGCTTTCCACATAAGCATGAGTATGCCCATGCAGATGAACGCCACGACGATTATTCCTATGTATGCCGAGTCCCAGCCGTAGTGGTCGGCCAGAAAGCCCAAACCGGCTCCCGACACCAGCGTACTTGCATATCCGAACATGCCCTTGAAGCCATTGGCCGTCGCTGCGGCACGTTTCGTCGCCTGATTGGCCGCCGCGATGCCGATAAGCGCCTGCGGGCCGTAGATGCAGAATCCGGCCGCACACAGAACCACGAAGTATACCCATACGGGCGTCGATGCGGGCAGCTGCCAGAACAGCGTCATGAAGATAACCGTACCGAGCATGCAGAAGACGCAGGTACGGTGTGCACGGCCCTTGAGCCACTTGTCGGTAACCCATCCGGCGAAGAGCATGCCGAGGATACCGGCGATCTCGAACATTGCCACGAGCCATCCGGCCGATGAGAGACTTACTCCCTTCGACTGGCTGAGCAGCGACGGTCCCCAGTCGAGGATCGAGAAACGGACGATGTAGACGAAAAAGTTTGCGAACGACAGGATCCATATCAGCGGATTGCCGAAAACATGCTTGCGTATGAAGGCGCGGGCTTCGGCCGGATTTTCGTCATGCGGAGCATCTTTCGACTCGGTTCCTTCGAGTTCGGGAAGGCCCACCGACTTGGGCGTATCGCGGATCGTCATGAAGAGTGCTATCGCTCCGACAAAGGCTATCGCCGCCGGCACCCAGAAGCAGAGTTTCCATGCTCCGTAATGCGATGCCGACTGCATGACGCGGGCCATGCCTTCGGTATCGTCGGGCGAGACGTGGAGATTGGCTGCAATCGACGCGACCACACCGGCATCGCCGCTCATGTCCGTACCGAAGTGCGACATCAGATATCCGCACAGGATCACCACGAGACCGGCGCCGATCGAGTGCGACGTATTCCATATCGACATTTTGGTTGCCAGCTGCTGAGGCGGCACCCAGTGAGTCAGCAGGCGTGCGCACGGTGGAAATCCGGCACCCTGGAACGCTCCGTTGATGACCCACATAAGGCCCATGAATACGGTCAGGACATTGATGTATGCACCGCCCTCGGTCGAGCCTGTGAGCATGTAGGCCACATTTTCGCCGAAGCCGAAGGCCACGTTTGCCATAACGCACAGCATCAACGCGATGGACATGTACCAGCGGGCGTTCTTGCGGTCGGCAAACATTCCGTTCACAAGCTGCGACAAACCGTAGACTATACCCTGCGCCGTAAGGAATATTCCGAGGCTTGTCTTCGACAGGCCGAGATCGGCCTCCATGCCTGGCATGGCAAGCGAGAAGTTCTTGCGCACGAAATAGAAGAGTGCATAGCCGAACATCGTACCGATGATGGTACGGGTCTGCCAGCTCTTGAAGAGTTTTTTCTGTTGTTCAGTCATGGTTCATCGGTTTTATCGTATCTCCCAGATGCCGCCCTTGCCGAAGAGACGCTCCTCGACGGCATCCATCAGACCGCAGCGGAAGAGCACGTCGATATTGGTGAAACGGCTGCGCATGTAGGGCATGTATCCGAACGTCCTGCGGAAGCGTTCGCGCGTCACACCGATCATCTCCGGTTCGTACGGAGCTCCTACAGCCTTGAGATTTTCGCGCACCTGCCCGAAGGGTATGATCTGACGGCGGATACGCTCCTTCAGCTCGGGCCAGCAGGTCTTGAGCGTCTCGAGCTGGTGGCGCAGACCGTCACGGTCGACATACTTGCCTTTGGTCTCGGTCAGGGCACGTGCAATGTGTCCGGGTTTGCCGTCGAATATGCGATAGATATCCTGCACGGTCTCCTCCCACGACTTCCACGAATCGACGCAACGGTCGATGTCGAGATGTTCGATATCCGTCTCCAGAAGAAACTCGAGCGATGCCGTCGAGGCCAACGTCCCGATACCTACCTTGAAGCCGTGCGAGACGTGTTTGCCTTCATAGCAGAGATTCTCCATGTCCCAGCAGTGGCTGAACTGATGTTCGGTACCCGAAGCCGGGCGGCTCGACTGCAGGGCCTGCATCGCAAAACCGCTCATGATCAAACCTTCGGCCAGCTTTTCGGTCATGGCAACGTCGCCTTCGAATACGGCTTTCGGAGCGCTCAGGGCATCGCGCAGACCGTCCTGGACAAGCCCGAACGAGAAGCTGTCGAGACGCTCGACGCCGAGAGCGTCTGCTATGATCCAGTCGGCTCCGGCCGGGATCTTGGCTATCAGGTCGGCATATCCCGATGCGGCCAGCTCCTTGGGTGCGGCCGCTGCAATCACCGGATCGAAGAGCATGCCGTACGGCGCCGGACAGTCGAACGTCTGCTTGTTGCCCTCGAAGGTTATGGAGGCACCGTAGGCCGTATATCCGTCCATCGAGGCGGCCGTACCTACTACCATGTACTTGCGGCCAAGATGCGCCGAAACCAGCTTCGTAAGGTCATTTATCACGCCCGACCCAACGGCTATGGCTATGGCATCGACCTGACGGAGGTAGGCCTCGAGCTGCTCGATGTACGACCACTCGGCATAGAGCTGCGGGTCATCGAAAACAAAGGGCTTGACGGTCTCCACGCCCGCCTCGGCCAAATGACGTGCGACCTCTTCGCCCGCCACGCGGAAAGTGGTCGTATCGGCCACGATGACGGCCTTGCTTCCGGGAAAAAGTTTGCGGAACATCTCCGGAGTCCGCTTCAGGGCGCCGACACCTATAATAAGATCGCGGGTGTCGGTAGTACGCTGCAGTGCTGCTTCTATCTTGTTCATATCGTTGTTATAGTTCCATGTTCTCGTAAATGCCGATAAAATCCAACGGATAGTCCGTCTCGATGATATCGGGTTTCAGCGCCACCTCACGGGCATAACGCGCCCTGCGCAGGCGATCGTTCGGGATCTTGTCCTGCAACGGCGCCGTAGAGGTCATGCAGCGCACACCCACGCCATGCAGGGCTTCACGCAAGGGCTCGAGACCTTCGTTCATCGTGGGGCTCACGACATAGGCCACCTTCACATGCGACCACGGAACCCCGGCCGCAGCATAGGCCTCGAACTGTTCGAGATTCTTTACCCATATCGAGAACCGTGCTTCGGGATCGAGCGCAAGACACTCCAGCGCCGCTTCGGGCGTATGCACCGTATATATGACGTTGCAGGCCCCGCACCGCTGCACAAGCGGTACAAGCACATCACGCGAGACATCCTTGGTGTCGAAATTGAGCACGGTCCTACCCTTGCTCCACAAAATGACATCCTCTACCTTGGGGATACGGTATCGGGTTATGTTGCCATGACGGTCCACCAGAAAGAGCCGGTTCAGTTCATCCCATGTATGGTCCCTCACACGACCCTCACCCGTCGTCGTACGTTCGAGCGTACTGTCATGCATGAGCACTATGACGCTGTCGCGCGTCATGCGGGGATCGATCTCGAAGAACGACGGCATGTGCCGCAACGTATGTTCGAACGATTCGATGCAATTCTCGGGATAGCCTTCGGCCATGCCTCCGCGATGTCCGCTGATGATCATGCCGCAACCGGGCTCGTAACGGAAATAGGCATCCACCTCTTCAAGCGTATTGCACGGAATGGTATTGAGTTCACGGTTGCAGCCTGCGGCAACCGTCAGAACCGCCGCCGCAGCCAGCAACGACAAAACGGGTCCATAGTATTTCATGGCAGATCAGGTTGGTTTGGTTTCTTTTCCTTTGCAAATTTAACCAATTAGTTTCGAACATGCAATCATTCGAAACACTTTTACCCGTAAATTTTTGTTAAAATAAAAGATTATCGTTACTTTTACCATACGTACAAACAACAAGACAGGCCTCAGGCCGGCAAAATCGAGTCTCAAGGGTCAAAACTAACACGCAAACAGAAAATTATGGTCAAATTCCACGAATATCGTTCGATATATTCCGACGATGAACTCATGCAGCGTCTGCGTGACATCCGACACCTGGCACTCGACATGGACGGCACGGTCTACATGGGCATGTCGCTCTTTCCGTTCACCGCTCCGTTTCTCGCGTCGATGCGTTCGCTCGGAATAAGACATTCGTTCCTCACGAACAACCCGTCGAAGTGCATTGCCGACTACCTGCACAAACTCGACGTGCTGGGCATACATGCCGAGGCCGACGAGATATACACGACCGTCCTCGCCACGATAGACTACATACGCGAACACTATCCGCAGGCACGCAGACTCTTCATGCTGGGGACGCCGAGCATGATCTCGGAGTTCGAAAAGGCCGGATTCGAATCCACGGCCGACGATCCGGCCGACGTACCCGACATCGTGGTAGTGGCATTCGACATGACGCTTGAATACAAACGCTTGTGCCGCGCCGCATGGTGGGTTTCGCGCGGGCTGCCATACATTGCGACCAATCCCGACCGCGTCTGCCCCACCGACCAGCAGGTTATACTTGTAGACTGCGGCTCGATATGCGCATGCCTCGAGCACGCTACGGGACGCAAACCCGACATCACCCTCGGCAAACCCGATCCCAACATGCTTTCGGGCATCGTCAAACGATACGGCTTGCAGGCGGATCAGATAGCCATGGTCGGCGACCGCATCTACACCGACATCGAGATGGCGCACAATGCCGGAGCCTTCGGCGTGCTGGTACTGTCGGGTGAAACGACGCTCGACGTTGCCGACAAGGCCCCGAGACAACCCGACCTTATCGTCGACGACATCGGCGTACTCGGCCGTCTGATCGAACGGGCGCACGGCGAGAAATAGATCGTAAAACACAACAAATAAAACGAGGTATCGGCCCAAAGTCGATACCTCGTTTCGTCTCTACTGCGCAGGCCGATCATCTCATCGTCCACCACGTATGTCCGCACTCGTTGCAGCGCAGATGCTGCCAATACTCGCGATCGGTATGACGGCTCACCACCTCCTTGTGACCGTCCGGATACTCGGCAGTCTCGGTTTTGGTCGTCGTCTTCACCTTCTCCTCGATAATTGTATAGTCAGTCGAGGCGCAACGCGAGCACCGGCCCTTGATGGCCCGCGTAAAGCCGAACATGTAGGCGAAGATCCACAGGAACCAGTACAATGCGGCGAATATGTGGTCGTACGGGCCGGCACGATAGAGCAGACGCGCCAGCGGGAAGAATATCACCACCAGAAATGCCGCATCGATGATTATGATAAGCCTGTTCGAGATGTTGCGGCGCGGGCGCATGATGATTGTCGGCACGAACGACGCCAGAAATCCGAAGAGCAGCGGCAACAGCACATTCTTGAACAATCCGCGATTGTGCCGAAAGTTGTAGTTGCTCTTTTCTCCGGCCGTGGGCAACGCTTTTCTGCACTCGGACACGATACTGTCGGCATAAGCCTTCTTCTGCGCCACTTCGCCCTCGACAGCTGCATCTTCCCCGTAATAATACACGGTACGTGTATAGTCGTGCGTGGCGCCGCTCTGCAACGTAGCCTGCACGCCCTTGATCCAGTTGCCGTGACGGTCGAAATCGCCGTCGCCACAATATATCGGTTTTATGGCGTAGGGACGGTATGTGAAATGCTTCTCCTTGTCCAGCTCGCAGTTGTTGTTCTCGCGCTCGGCCGTCTTCTTGCCGTAGTAGTCGAACCCCTCGGCATGACGCCACAGGAACTCGCCCTTCTCGCCCACATACGTCTCCTTCACATCGGGACGATAAACCGTCTCGCCGCGTCCGTCGGTACGGCGCTGATCACGGCTGCGGGTCTCCATGAAGAGTTCTCCGTCGCGGTCGAAATAGGCCACAACCTCGCACGGTTGAGACCAGTCGTGATCCTTGAAGACGATCTTGCACGGCGTACCGTTCACCTCGAAGATATTGGAGACACGTACGCAGGAATCCGCCTCGTGGCCGCGCGGGGGTTCCGGCACGGCAGCGGTTACGGTTGCGGCTGCAACGATGCTCAAGGCCGCAGAAATCATTGTTTTGAGTCCGATATGCATTGTATGAAGACTATTTCGCCGAACCGGCCGACCGGGTTTTGATCAGTATGACACCGTTGGCTCCGCGGAATCCGTACATGTTGGATCCCTTGAGCACCTCGACGGATTCGACTTCGTTGATGTTTATCGAGTTGATATTGGTTTCGTGACCGTCGCACAGTATCAACGCCCCGTTGCCGGAGTTTATCGACCCGATACCGCGTATGCAGATCTCGCCGTTGACAAGCATGAGCCCCGGCACGCGCGACAGCAAAGCATCGCGCAGGTTCGATGTTCCCAGACGGCGCAGCTCCTCGCCCGATATGCCCGACGAACTGTCGATTTTCTCGCGACGCTTGACATACATGAAACCGAGGTCGGCCAACTCGTCCGACTCCGATGCCGAATATCCCGTATCGCCCGTCCAGAGTATGCGTATGCTCCGGCGGCCCGCAACGGGTATCTCCACCTCGTCGCGCCGGAAGGTAACGACCAGCACGTCGCTGTCGGCTATGTTTGTCAGTCCGAAACGGCCCTTCCTGTCGGCCGTCGTGACCTTGTCCTTGCCCTTTACCTTGACGCGGGCACGCACCCCGGCACCGTCGGTATCGATTATCAGTCCGTTGAACGGGACATCTTCCGACACCGGCACGTCGTTCTGAGCCGCGGCCGACACCGCCAGCAACGACAATACGGCAAAAAGTATCACACGTATCTTCATGGCACCTTTTTTACAAAAATAAGCCATTTTTCAGACATTTGCAACGCTTCCCGCCGCAGTGAAAGCGAGTTCGCGATCGTCAACGACACGCTACGCGCGCATAATCATGAAAACGGCCACTCCGACACATGCAAAAAAAAGAGCATCGGTCAAAAAAAGAGCATCGGCCCGAAGGTCGATGCTCCGAAATTATAGGAAACAGATGTATTACATCTTCTTGCCTACGTTGGTCTTCACGCTTGCAACCTTGGCGCCCGTGTTCTTGGCAGCCTTCTGGGCTACGGGTTTTGCCTTGGGAGCGGCGCTCTTCTTGGCCGGTTTCTCGGCTACGACGGTTGCGTCCTCGACGGCGTCGGTGGTCTTCGCGCTGCTCTTGCGCGAACGGCGGGTCTTGGGTTTAGCCTCCGTTGCAGCTGCCGGAGCTACGCCGAGAGTGTATGCATCGTTGAAGTCGACGAACTCGATGATGCACATGTCGGCACCGTCACCCAGACGGAATCCGGTCTTGAGAATGCGGGTGTAACCTCCGGGACGCTCGGCGATCTTGGGAGCGATCGTACGGAACAGCTCGGTAACGGCCTCCTTCTGACGAAGGTACGAGAATACCACACGACGAGAATGGGTCGTATCCTCTTTCGAGCGGGTTACGAGAGGCTCAACGAACTGCTTAACTGCTTTGGCCTTGGCGACGGTCGTCTCGATGCGCTTGTGCATGATGAGCGACGAAGCCATGTTCGACAACATTGCCTTACGGTGGCCGGCCTGTCTGCCGAGGTGATTAAAATTCTTATTGTGTCTCATAAATTAATCTTTATCAAGTTTGTAGATAGATACGTCCATTCCGAACTTAAGATTGAGCGACGCAAGCAGCTCGTCGAGTTCCGTCAGCGACTTCTTACCGAAGTTGCGGAACTTCAGCAAATCGTTGCGATTGAGGCGCACCAGATCGCCTACCGTGTCGACGTCGGCAGCCTTCAGGCAGTTCAGGGCGCGTACGCTCAGGTCCTGATCCGAAAGCTTGGTCTTCAACAGCTGGCGCATGTGGAGTACATCCTCGTCGAACTCTTCGGTTCCGTTCGAATCCTCCATGTTGAGAGTGATCTTTTCGTCCGAGAAGAGCATGAAGTGCTGGATGAGGATCTTGGCTGCCTCTTTCAGCGCATCCTTCGGGTGAATCGATCCGTCGGTGGTGATCTCTATGTTGAGCTTCTCGTAGTCGGTCTTCTGCTCGACACGGTAGTTCTCGATAGAGTACTTGACGTTCTTGATAGGAGTGTGAATCGAATCGATAGGAAGCGTTCCGAACTCACAATCGGCCGGAGTATTCTCTTCCGCAGGCACATATCCGCGCCCCTTGCCGATGGTAATGGTCATCTGCATCTTCGTGCCAGGTGCCAGGTGGCATATAACCAAGTCGGGATTCAAAACCTTGAAGAACGACAGGAAATTGGAGATGTATCCGGCCGTCAGCTCCGTAACACCGGCAACATTGATCGAAACCTTCTCGGCCTCCTGGTTATCAACGGTGCGGATGAAACGTACCTGCTTCAGCTTGAGAACGATATCTATCATTCCCTCCATCACCCCGGGTATGGCGGCAAACTCATGGTCGACACCGGCAACCTTCACCGTCGTAATCGCATAGCCCTCGAGCGAAGAGAGCAGTATGCGGCGCAGTGCGTTGCCTATGGTCATACCGAAACCCGGCTCCAGCGGTCGGAACTCGAACTTTCCGAACGACGAAGTGGATTCAAGCATGATGACCTTCTCAGGTCTTTGGAATGCTAATATTGCCATAATTTAATTGTGTTATTGATTACTACTTGGAGTACAACTCGACGATGAACTGCTCCTTGATGTTCTCGGGGATCTCTTCACGTTCGGGTTTCTGGAGGAACTTGCCGGTCATGGTGGCGTTGTCCCACTCGAGCCACGAGTAGCGGCTCTTGGCGGCGCCTGCCAGCGAATCGGTAATTACTTCCAGGCTCTTCGACTTCTCGCGAACAGATACCGTGTCGCCGGCCTTGAGCGAATACGACGGGATGTTGACTACCTCGCCGTTTACGCAGATGTGGCGGTGAGAAACCAGCTGACGTGCTGCCGCACGCGTGGGAGCGATACCCAGACGGTATACAACATTGTCGAGACGGCACTCAAGCAGTTTCAGCAGGTTCTCACCCGTGATACCGCCCATACGGGCAGCCTGCTCGTAGGTACGTGCGAACTGCTTCTCGAGCAATCCGTAGGTGTACTTGGCCTTCTGCTTCTCGGAGAGCTGCATGCCGTACTCCGAAGTCTTTTTACGCTTGCGCGCAAGACCGTGTTGTCCGGGAGGAAAGTTTCTCTTGTCAAGACTCTTGTCCGCACCGTAAATAGCCTCGCCGAATCTTCTGGCGATCTTAGTTTTAGGTCCTATATATTTTCCCATTGTTTTAACTTTTTAATAATCCGTCAAAATCAGTTTGGTGATGCACCGAATACGTAATCGCAAAAATTATACGCGACGACGATTCGGAGCACGACAACCGTTATGCGGCAGCGGAGTGACGTCGATGATCTCCATCACCTCGATACCTGCTCCGTGGATCGTACGTACGGCCGATTCACGTCCCTGACCCGGACCCTTCACATATACCTTTACCTTGCGCAGTCCCATGTCGTAAGCAATCTTCGCGCAGTCGGCTGCGGCCGTCTGTGCTGCATAGGGAGTATTCTTCTTAGAACCGCGGAATCCCATCTTACCTGCCGACGACCAGCTGATAACCTCGCCGACCTCGTTGGTAATCGAGATGATAACGTTGTTGAACGTCGAGTGTACGTAAGCCATACCCACGGCACCGACCTTGACAACCTTCTTCTTAACTGTTCCTGTTTTCTTTGCCATAACTCTCTAATATTACTTAGTTGCCTTTTTCTTGTTAGCGACCGTCTTCTTGCGTCCCTTGCGGGTACGGGCGTTGTTCTTGGTGCTCTGACCGCGAACCGGAAGACCCAGACGGTGACGGATGCCACGGTAGCAACCGATATCCATCAGACGCTTGATATTGAGTTGGACGAGCGAACGGCATTCGCCTTCGACCTTGATACCCATCTCGGATATGGCCGAACGGATGGCGCCGACCTGGTCATCGCTCCAGTCCTGTACTTTCACATCGTAGCTTATGCCACATTTGTCGAGAATCTTCTGTGCCGTGCTGCGGCCGATGCCGTAGATATAGGTCAGACCGATCTCGCCTCTTTTATTTTTTGGTAAATCTACACCGACTATACGTGCCATAAATTTTCAATTTCTTTAATTCAATCGTTTAATAATTTACCCTTGGCGCATTTTGAACTTGGGATTCTTCTTGCAAATGACGTAGAGCTTGCCCTTGCGTTTTACAATCTTGCAATCCTCGCTTCTCTTTTTGATTGATGCTTTTACTTTCATGATTTTCAACCAATCTTGTTATTTGTACCTGAAGGATATGCGACCCTTACTCAAATCGTAGGGGGTCATCTCCACTTTTACTTTATCTCCGGGCAGGATCTTGATGTAATGCATGCGCATCTTGCCCGAGATGTGGGCGGTAATCACGTGACCGTTGTCCAGTTCGACGCGGAACATCGCGTTCGACAGGGCCTCGATTATCGTGCCGTCCATTTCAATAGCAGCCTGTTTTGCCATGGAGTTTCAATTATTAAGTGCCTGTTCGATTATACTGAAATCCGTCAGCACATCGGGTCCGTTCTTGCGGATCGCCACTGCGAATTCGAAATGCGCAGCCGGTTTTCTGTCGCGCGTACGGACTGTCCAGCCGTCGCGTTCGAAAACCACCGCCTTGTTACCCATCGTTATCATCGGTTCGATGCAGATGACCATGCCCTCGCGGAGCAACGGTCCCCTGCCGCGTGCGCCGTAGTTCGGTACACCCGGGTCCTCGTGCATTTTCCGACCCAGTCCGTGTCCTTCCAGTTCGCGCACAACGCCGTAGCCGAAGCTTTCGGCGTACTCTTGCACTGCCGCCGAGATATCGCCCACGCGATTTCCGGCCTTGGCCTGTGCAGTACCTTTGTAAAGAGCCTCTTTGGTGACGGTGAGAAGTCGCTTAACTTCGTCGCTGACCTCTCCCACGGCAAACGTATATGCCGAATCACCAACAAACCCCTTCATAAACGTACACAAATCTACCGACACGATGTCGCCATCCTTGATAACGTAATCCGACGGAATACCGTGAACCACCTGCTCGTTGACCGATATGCAGGTCGCGGCAGGATAGCCCTCGTAACCGAGACAAGGAGGAGTTGCGCCGTGAGAACGGATGAAATCTTCAGCGATTCTGTTCAGTTCCTTCGTCGTTATGCCGGGCTTGAGGTTGCGACCAACCTCCGCCAGCGTCTTGCTCACGAGAATATTGTTCTCGCGGAGCAACTCTATCTCGTCATCGGTCTTTAAGTATATCATCTATTTACCAATAAATGAGCCCTTGATAAAACTTTTAGTAGCGGCCCTGAATGCGGCCGGTCTTCATCAGACCGTCGTAGTGACGCATCAGGAGATGGCTTTCTATCTGCTTGAGAGTGTCGAGCACCACGCCGACCATGATCAACAGCGACGTACCGCCGTAGAAGTAGGCGAACGACTGCTGAATGTTCAGGAACTTCATCGCCAGTGCCGGAAGAATCGACACGATGGCAAGGAAGATCGAACCCGGAAGGGTGATTCTCGTCATGATGTTGTCGATGTAGGTAACGGTAGCCTTGCCGGGTTTTACGCCCGGGATGAAACCGCCGTTGCGCTTCATGTCGTCAGCCATCATTTGGGGGTTGATGATAATTGCGGTGTAGAAGTATGTGAACGCAATTACCAGGAATGCAAGCGTAATGTTGTACCATACGCCGGTCATGTCGGCGAATGCGCCGGCGAAGCCCGGAGCTACCTTCTGGAACAGCATCGGGATGAACATCAGCGCCTGGGCGAAGATGATAGGCATCACGTTGGCGGCATTCATCTTGAGAGGAATGTACTGACGTACGCCTCCGTACTGCTTGTTACCCACGATACGCTTTGCATACTGCACGGGCACCTTGCGGACGGCCTGCACTACGGCGATCGTAGCCATGAAGACCAGGAACAGGAGCACCAGCTCGACGATGATCATGATCAAGCTGCCGTTCGAAGTGTTGAAGCGGGCGTTGACCTCTGCGAGCAGGGCGTGCGGCAGACGTGCGACGATACCGATCATGATGATGAGCGATACGCCGTTGCCGATACCCTTGTCGGTGATCTTCTCGCCCAGCCACATGATGAACATCGTGCCGGCGATCAGGATTACCGTCGCATAGGCGGTGAACATGAACGAGTTACCATACACGAACGCCTGCGGTACCTGGTGATACAGATTGGCCACGTATGTCGGTCCCTGAAGGAGCAACACGCCGATGGTCAGGAAACGGGTCCACTGGTTCATTTTGCGGCGGCCGCTCTCACCCTCCTTCTGCATCTTCTGGAAGTAAGGTATCATGATACCCAACAGCTGGATGATGATCGAAGCGGTGATGTACGGCATTACACCGAGTGCGAATATCGCTGCATTGGCAAATGCACCGCCGGAGAATACGTTCAACAGACCAAGAAGGCTGTTGTTGTCCATCTGGCTTGCCAGTGCCGAACCCTCACCCAGAAGGTTGGGGTTGATACCCGGTATTACCACAAAACAACCCAAGCGATACACAAGAAGCAGGAGCAGCGTATAGCCTACGCGCTTGCGCAGCTCCTCGATCTTGTATATGTTCTTGAGAGTTTCACGAAGCTTCTTGTTGGCTGCCAAGAGGGCTATGATAACCAAAAAGACAATGCCAACAATCAGATAACTTTTCATAAACAATCAGGTTTTTCAGGTTTCTTACAATTTCTCCACGCTGCCGCCGGCTGCCGTGATTGCTGCTTCGGCACTCTTCGAGAATGCGTTGGCCGTAACCTTCAGAGCCTTGGTGAGAGAACCGTTGCCCAGAATCTTGACCTTGTCGTTCGACGATACGAAGCCCGCGGCCACCAGGGTCTCGAGATTCACTTCGGTCAGGTTTTTCTTTGCTGCCAGCTCCTCGAGAGTCGACAGGTTGATGGGCTTGAACTCGACTCTCTTCAGATTCGTGAAGCCGAACTTCGGCAGACGACGCTGCAACGGCATCTGACCTCCTTCGAATCCCAGCTTGCGGGAGTAACCCGAACGCGACTGCGCACCCTTGTTACCGCGAGTCGCATATCCGCCGTGGCCCGAACCTGCACCGCGTCCGATACGTTTGTCATGGTGAGTCGAACCCTTTGCGGGTTTGAGATTATTGAGTTCCATTGTTATTCCTCCTCTTTCTTAGTTGTTTCACTTACTTTGGCGGTCTTGGCACCCTCGGCGACAACCTCTACCTTGACGAGGTGGTTGACGCGCTCCAGCATGCCCTTGATGACTGCCGAATCCTCATGCTCGACGCTGCGGTTGATTTTCTTCAGACCCAGAGCATCGAGATTCTTGCGCTGCTGTGCGGTTGCACCTATGCGGCTTTTGATCTGTGTAATCTTCAATGTAGCCATAGTCGTTCAGAAATTAACCGTTAAAAACCTGGTTGAGCGATATTCCGCGAACCTGAGCCACGCTGCGGGCGTCGCGCAGTTCGCACAGGGCGCCTACGGTTGCCTTTACGAGGTTGTGGGGGTTCGACGAGCCCTTGCTCTTTGCGAGCACGTTCTTCACGCCTACCGACTCGAGGACGGCACGCATGGCACCTCCGGCGATGATACCGGTACCGGGTGCGGCAGGACGAATCATTACCAGCGAACCGCCGAAACGCTTCTCCTGCTTGTGGGGAATCGTACCGTTGATTACCGGGATCTTAACGAGGTTCTTCTTGGCATCCTCGACTCCCTTCGAGATGGCGGCCGTAACTTCCGATGCCTTGCCCAGGCCGTAGCCTACGACACCGTTCTCGTTGCCGACTACCACGATAGCCGAGAAGCTGAATGTACGACCTCCCTTTGTTACCTTGGTAACACGCTGTATGCTTACGAGTCTGTCCTTAAGCTCGAGGTCGCTTGTGCGTACTTTCTTTATGTTAGTATTTGACATATCGCTTTAGAATTTAAGACCGCCTTCGCGTGCGGCGTCGGCCAACATTTTAACTCTTCCGTGATAGAGGTAGCCGTTACGGTCGAATGCGACGGCCGAAATTCCTTTGGCTGCGGCGTTCTTGGCGGCGAGCTTGCCTACCAGTGCTGCAACTTCACTCTTGTTCTTGCCTGCAGCCTCTGCCGCAACCTCCTTGTCCAAGGACGATGCTGCTGCTAAAGTAACGCCTGCAAGGTCATCTATGAACTGTACGTAGATCTGCTTGTTGCTGCGGAATACAGTCATACGGGGACGCTCCGATGTGCCGCTTACGATCTTGCGGATACGCATCTTGATCCTCTCTCTTCTTTCTATCTTATTCAATGACATAACTTGACTTGTGTTTTACTATTTAGCATTTGCAGACTTTCCTGCCTTACGACGTATCTGTTCGCCTACGAACTTGATACCCTTGCCCTTGTACGGTTCGGGCTTGCGCAGCGAGCGGATCTTGGCTGCAACCTGGCCGATGAGCTGTTTGTCGCAGCTCTTGAGTGTTACTATCGGGTTACCCTTCTTCTCGGTTACGGCCGTAGCGGTAACTTCGGGAGGAAGCTGGAGATAGGTATCGTGCGAATAGCCGAGGCTCATCTCGAGAACGTTGCCCTTGACTTCGGCCTTGAAACCTACACCTACGAGTTCCTGTTTGATCTCATAGCCTTTCGAGACTCCGATGACCATGTTGTTGATGAGTGCGCGATAGAGTCCGTGCATCGAACGATGACGCGGCTGATTGGTCGGGCGTGTCACGAACACTGCGGGGATCTCCTTTTCGGTCTCCTTCTCCTTGTGCGTGCCAACTTCAACTTTGATGTCCGAGTCTACCTTCTGGCTCAGTGTACCAAGTGGCCCTTTCACGCTTACCGTGTTGTCGGGTGCTACCGTGACGGTTACTCCGGCAGGCAAGTTTACAGGTAATTTACCAATTCTTGACATTGTGTTTGGATTTTAACATTAATAGATATAGCACAATACTTCGCCGCCAACGTTCTCCTGACGTGCCTTGGCATCGGTCATGATGCCCTTCGACGTCGACAGGATGGCGATACCCAGACCGTTGAGTACGCGAGGCATGTTGGCCACCGATGCATACTGACGAAGACCGGGACGGCTTACACGCTTCAAATCCTTGATGGCGTTGCTCTTGGTGGCTGCATCCCACTTGAGAGCGATCTTGATGACGGGGTGACCTTTGGCGTCACTGTCGAACTTGTAGGCAAGGATGTATCCCTGCTCATAGAGAATCTTAGTGATTTCCTGCTTAATTTTTGAGCCAGGAGCTTCAACCACTTTGTGGTTGGCTTTCACTGCGTTTCTAATTCTCGTTAAAAAATCCGCAATTGGATCTGTCATAACTGTAATGAATTAAAAGTTAAAAATTAATTGTAAATGCGTCCTTTCCACCTCACTCTCAGGGGTTAACGCCCTTTGCGGGAAGGCATAAAGTCCACATAAAGCCCACAAAGATAAGAATTTTCCCGCAAACATGTGCAATTGTCGGCACATCATGTTTTTGTGATCCAACCCTTTCGTGAAGGTTGCCTATCAAGCTCCGAGGTACAATGATTGCGGGATTTATGGTCTGATCCGGCACCATGCCACAGCCACGTCAAATGCCTTATAATATGTTGAATATCTTTATATTATGCAATATACAGACTGTCTATTTTCATCTGGTTGCATGCCTTTTCATAGTGTAAACTGGAGGTCGCAAACAGCAGTAAAAAAGTAATATTTTTTCGCTATCACGGAAATTTAGGACATTTTTAGCGTAATATAGAACATTTTTTGCTCTTGTCGTAAAAAGGCTTGTATGTTCATGAAAATACCGTTTGATCAGACTGGTCACAACCGTTGCATGCGAGCTGCTCCGCACGCGGTATAATGAAGAGCGAGTCTCCGCAGAGTGACTTTTATATTCCGTCAAGAGGGCCAGCTTTCATGCATCTGTGACGCAGAGACCCGCCAACCGTAAAGCATCCATACGAACGCCGTATACGCGGCAAAAGCAGAGCAACAAACAAGGGTTCACTGCATCCTGCGACAGAATCACCGTCAAACGGGTGTGGCGTCAAAATCAAAAGAGTTCGCCAATATCGGGATCATCACGACAGGAATCGACTACGAGATAAGGCGGCCACGACTGCGAGGCGGGACTGCCGCAACAGAAAAAGAATATCGCCGCAACCGAACGACAAGATCGCAACGACTGCGAAGCAAGGCGGCCACGACTGCACGACAAGATCATCACGACTGCGGTGAGACTGTCTCGACTGAAGGGAAGATCATCATGGCTGCGAAGCGATGCTGCCTCGCCTTTCAATCGCGGAAGGTCCAGCCCGGACGCAAAAAAATACGAGACCCGCCGACTTGAATCGACGGGTCACGTTATCGGATACCGTCCGTCATACGACGGACAGTTACACTTCGACTGCTACCAGCTTGCCTTCTTAACGCCCGGGATAAGACCGTTCGAAGCCATCTCGCGGAACTGGATACGGCTGATACCGAACTGGCGGATATATCCCTTCGGACGACCCGTAAGCTTGCAACGGTTGTGCTGACGGATAGGATTGGAGTTGCGCGGAAGTTTCGAAAGGGCAATCCATGCCTCTTCGTGATCCATCTCGCCGCTCTTTACCTTGGCAGCAATCTCCTCACGCTTGTGGGCGTAACGCTTTGCGAGTTTCGCACGCTTTACCTCGCGTGCCTTCATTGACTCTTTTGCCATAGCTTATTGGTTCTTTTTTGCGTTTTTGAAAGGCAGACCGAACTTGCTCAGAAGCGAATAGGCCTCTTCGTCGGTCTTGGCCGATGTTACGAAAGTTATCTCCATACCGAAGATCTTGGTGATCTTGTCGATATCGATCTCGGGGAAGATGATCTGCTCGGCAACGCCAAGGGTGTAGTTGCCCTGGCCGTCGAACTTCTCGTTGATACCCTTGAAGTCGCGGATACGCGGCAGGGCTACGGCGATCAGACGCTCGAGGAACTCGTACATGCGATCCGAACGGAGCGTTACACGCACACCGATAGGCATGCCCTTACGCAGTTTGAAGTTCGAAATATCCTTGCGGGACTTCGTCTGTACGGCCTTCTGACCGGTGATCAAGGTAAGCTCCTCCTGAGCCACTTCGATAAGCTTCTTATCCGAGATGGCCTGACCCATACCCTGGTTGATAACAATCTTCTCGAGTTTCGGGCACTGCATTACGCTCGTGTAACCGAACTCCTTCATAAGGGCAGGAACGATCTGCTCCTTATACTGTGTCTTGAGTGTTGGAACGTATGCCATTACTTGATCTCCTCCCCTGATTTTTTAGCGTAACGAACTAATTTGCCTTCTGCATTGGCCTTGCGACCGATTCTCGTCGGCTTCCCGCTCTTGGGATCGAGCACCTGCAGATTCGAGATATGTATCGGAGCCTCCTGCTCGACGATACCTCCCTGAGGATTCTTTGCATTGGGCTTGGTGGCCTTCTTGCAAATGTTGACGCCCTCGACGATTGCACGCTGCTTGTCGACGTCGACCTTCAGGACTTTACCCTGCTGGCCTTTGCCGTCACCGGCAATGACGTAAACCATATCCCCTTTCTTGATATGTAATTTCACTGACATATTCGTAATCTGTTTTTTGTTATTACAATACTTCAGGTGCAAGGGAGATAATCTTCATATACTGGTCACGAAGCTCACGGGCTACAGGGCCGAATATACGAGTACCGCGCATTTCACCTTGGTTGTTGAGCAGCACGACGGCATTGTCGTCGAAACGAATGTAAGAACCGTTCGCACGTCTGATCTCCTTGGTCGTTCTGACCACAACCGCCTTCGATACGGCACCCTTCTTGATGTCGCCCGACGGGGTTGCGCTCTTGACCGCTACCACGATTTTATCGCCGATAGATGCGTAGCGGCGCTTCGTGCCACCAAGCACACGAATGCAAAGAACCTCCTTCGCACCGCTGTTATCGGCTACTACAAGTCTACTTTCTTGCTGTATCATAACTACTTAGCTCTTTCAATGATTTGTACTAATCTCCAACGCTTCGTTTTGCTCAACGGGCGGGTCTCCATAATGCGTACAGTATCTCCCTCCTTGCAGGTCTCATCGAGGCACTCGGCCACGAACTTCGTAGTCTTGTTCACGAACTTACCGTAAATCGGGTGCTTAACCTTACGCGCAACCGCAACCACAATGGTCTTCTCCATCTTGTTGCTGACAACGACCCCAATACGCTCTTTTCTAAGATTTCTTTCCATAATAGTAATTAACATTTAGGGTTCTTCTGACGCAGAATTGTCAGCATACGAGCTATATCTCTGCGGGATTTCTTGATTATCGAAGGATTCTCGATAGGCGATACTGCATGCTGCACCTTCAGCTGCGAAAGCTTTGCCTTCTCAGCCTCGATACGCTCCTGCAGATCCTGAATTGACATATCCTTTATTTCAGCACTTTTCATATCTTTTCTCCTTCTTTAATTATTTGCCGACTCCTCGAAGTCGCGTCTTACTATGAATTTGGTCGTAATAGGCAGCTTCTGGGCTCCGAGACGCAATGCCTCCTTTGCCACTTCCAAGGGCACGCCTTCGGCCTCGAAGAGAACACGGCCGGGAGTTACGGGAGCTACGAATCCTTCGGGATTACCCTTACCTTTACCCATACGTACCTCGGCAGGCTTCTTGGTGATGGGTTTGTCGGGGAAGATGCGGATCCATATCTGTCCTTCACGTTTCATGTAACGCGTGATTGCCTGACGCGCTGCTTCTATCTGGCGGCCCGTGATCCACATGGACTCAAGGGCCTTGATGCCGAACGAACCGTATGCAAGTTGGTTACCTCTTTGAGCTAAACCCTTCATACGACCCTTCTGCATTCTTCTAAACTTGGTCTTTTTTGGCTGTAACATAGCTGTACTTTTCGCTTAAAAGGTCCGACTTACTTATTGTTGTTGTTGCGTCTTCTCTTGGGAGCGCCCTTGCCGCCGCGGCCATGCTGACGTTCACCGGCACCCTGCTGTGCGGATGCTCCGGCTATTTCGAACAGATCGCGCTTGCCGTAAACGGTACCGTGGCAGATCCATACCTTGACTCCGAGGATACCCACCTTGGTGAGGGCTTCGGTCAGGCAGTAGTCCACGTCCGCACGGAAGGTGTGCAACGGAATACGACCCTCCTTCATCATCTCGCTGCGGGCCATTTCGGCGCCGCCTACACGGCCCGAGATCTGAACCTTGATACCCTCGGCGCCCATACGCATCGTCGATGCGATGGCCGTCTTCACGGCACGACGGTACGATACGCGGCCTTCGAGCTGACGGGCGATGTTCTGACCTACGATGATGGCATCGACCTCGGGGCGCTTAACCTCGAAGATATTGATCTGAACCTCCTTGCCGGTGAGTTTCTTCAACTCCTCCTTGAGCTTGTCGACCTCCTGGCCGCCCTTGCCGATGATGATACCCGGACGGGCCGTCGAGATGGTTACGGTTACGAGTTTGAGCGTACGCTCTATGATAATTCTCGAAATACTTGCCTTTGCCAAACGGACATTCAAGTATTTACGTATCTTGGCGTCTTCGACCAATTTCTCTGAGAAATCCTTACCACCGAACCAGTTGGAGTCCCAACCTTTGATGATACCAAGACGGTTTGCTATTGGATTTACTTTCTGTCCCATTTGTTACTTGTTTTCAGCGATTACCATTTTATCTACTACGATCGTCACGTGGTTCGAACGTTTGCGTATGCGGTGAGCGCGACCCTGAGGTGCAGCCTGTATACGCTTGAGCATTCTGCCGCCGTCGACCATGACCTCCTTGACGCAAAGCTTGACGTCTTCGAGACGTTCGCCTTCGTTCTTTGCCTCCCAGTTGGCGATTGCCGAGCGGAGCAGCTTCTCCATTCTGATCGACGCCTCTTTCTTCGAGTAACGAAGAATACCAAGTGCCTTGTTTATCTCCACACCGCGGATGATGTCGGCCACCAGGCGCATTTTACGGGGCGACGTAGGGCAGTTACGCATGATAGCGATAGCCTTCTGCTTCTTTTCAGCCTTGAGTTTCTCGGCTCTTATTGATTTTCTTGCACCCATTTTCTACTATTTTTTCTTGTTACCTGCATGACCACGGAAGTTACGGGTAGGAGCGAACTCACCGAGTTTGTGGCCTACCATGTTCTCGGTTACGTACACGGGAATGAACTTGTTTCCGTTGTGGACAGCTATCGTCTGACCTACGAAGTCAGGCGAAATCATACTTGCTCGCGACCAAGTCTTTATTACAGACTTCTTATTGCCCTCTGCCTGAGCTATGACCTTAGCTTCGAGTTTCGGGTCGATAAACGGTCCTTTTTTCAATGAACGACTCATTATGTACTCTTTTTAATTATTTTTTCTTTCTTGAAATAATGAACTTCGTGGTCGTCTTCTTGGGATTACGAGTCTTGTAACCCTTAGCCAACAGACCCTTGCGCGAACGCGGGTGTCCACCCGACGCACGACCTTCACCACCACCCATCGGGTGATCAACCGGGTTCATTACGACACCACGGTTACGCGGACGGCGTCCCAGCCAGCGCTGACGTCCGGCCTTACCGTCGCTTTCGAGGTTATGGTCGAGGTTCGATACGACACCTACCGTTGCACGGCAAGTTACGAGTACCATACGAGTCTCTCCCGAAGGCAGCTTGATAATGGCGAATTTGCCTTCGCGAGCCAAAAGTTGAGCATACGAACCGGCCGAACGTGCCATTGCGGCGCCCTGACCGGGGTAGAGTTCGATATTGTGGATTACGGTTCCCAGAGGTATTTCGCTCAGGAAAAGCGTATTTCCAACTTCGGGTGCAACGCCGGCACCGCTCATCACGGTCTGGCCGACCTGCAGTCCGTTCGGAGCGAGGATATAGCTCTTCTCTCCGTCGGCATAAACTACGAGCGCTATGCGTGCAGTACGATTAGGATCGTACTCGATAGTCTTTACAGTTGCAGCTATTCCGTCCTTGGCACGTTTGAAGTCGACGTTACGATACATCTGCTTGTGGCCGCCGCCGATGTAGCGTACGGTCATCTTACCGGTGTTGTTACGTCCGCCCGTGCTCTTCTTGGGACTCAGCAACGACTTCTCAGGCTTTGTCGAGGTGATCTCCTCGAACGTGCCGATAATCTTATGTCTTGTACCGGGAGTTGCCGGTTTAAACTTTCTTACTGCCATCTTGCTTAGATATTACTGTAAAAATCTATCTTATCTCCTTCCTTCAAGGTAACGAACGCTTTCTTGAAGTTGTTTGCGCGTCCCTCAAGAAGGCCGGCCTTGGTATAGCGGCTCTTGAGTTTACCCATGTAATTCACCGTGTTAACATCCTTTACAACGACGTTGTACATCTGCTCCACGGCGTTACGGATCTGCAGCTTATTAGCTCTAACGTCAACGATGAAACCGTAGCGGTTCAGTTTGTCGCCCTGAGCCGTCATTTTCTCGGTCAATATAGGCTTAATAATTACTTCCATGTCCTTGCGTTTTTAAGCTAACATTACATTCAATACATTTTCTGCGCCTTCCACCATCACCAGAGCCGATGCATTCATCACCTCATAGGTATTGAGGTTCGATGCGAGGATGGGCTTTACCGACGGTATGTTGCGGCAAGAGAGCTGAAGGTTGGGGTTGGATTCCGGCAGAACCAGCAATACCTTCTTGTCAGATACCTTCAGAGCATCGGTGAGAGCTACGACCGTCTTGGTCTTGGGAGCCTCGAGCTTGAGGGCCTCGACTACGGTTATGGCACCGGCCTGAGCCTTGTAAGTAAGGGCGCTGCGACGAGCCAGCTGCTTGAGCTTCTTGTTGAGCTTGAAGCTGTAGTCGCGGGGTACGGGTCCGAATACGCGGCCGCCTCCCGGGAAAAGCGGAGACTTGATACCGCCGCAACGTGCACCGCCCGTTCCTTTCTGCCTCTTCAACTTGCGGGTCGAACCGGCAACTTCGTTGCGCTGCTTCGACTTGTGAGTTCCCTGACGCTGATCGGCAAGATACTGCTTTACGTCGAGGTAAATAGCGTGGTCATTAGCCTCCACGCCGAAGACTGCGTCGCTGAGGACTACCTTACGACCGGTCTCTTGTCCTTGTGTGTTCAATACAGCTAATTCCATACTACTTCTCAATGGTTAAATAAGCGCCTTTAGCCCCCGGAATGGATCCTTTCACAAGGATGAGGTTGTTCTCGGGGATTACTTTCAATACTTTGAGGTTAAGAACCTTAACCTGCTCGCCACCCATCTGTCCGGGCAAACGCTTACCCTTGAAGACGCGCGACGGATAGGACGATGCTCCCAGCGAACCCGGTTTACGCTGACGGTTGTGCTGACCGTGAGTCTGGCCGCCGACACCGCCGAAACCGTGACGCTTTACAACGCCCTGAAAGCCACGACCCTTCGAGATCCCCGTTACGTCTACCCAGTCCTCTTCGGAGAACATGTCGACGGTGAGGGTGTCACCAAGGTTCACTTCGGGCATACCCTTGAATTCAGCCATTTTGCGTTTGGGGGTAGTGCCGGCTTTCTTGAAGTGGCCTAACAAACTTTTGCTGGTGTGTTTTTCACTTTTGTCGTCATAGGCAACCTGAACAGCCTCGTACGAATCCTTCTCGGCTGTCTTGATTTGCGTAACCACACACGGACCAGCTTCAATGACAGTGCATGGTATGTTCTTACCCTCGGCACTGTAAACGGAAGTCATTCCGATTTTCTTTCCAATTAGTCCTGACATTTTTGTCGAATTACGTTTGTTAATAAAAGTGATCTTGTCTCTTCTTTCAATCTGTTGACGGAGCGTAGGTTGCCTGCCCTCGCGGCAGGCAACGCGCTCGCCGTCTCTCTGTCGGCCGCATCAGGCCGTTATCTGCTCATCAAACCTTGATCTCAACCTCTACACCCGAAGGAAGTTCGAGCTTCATCAGTGCATCGATCGTCTTGGGAGTCGACGAATAGATGTCGATGATACGCTTGAAGGTGCAGAACTGGAACTGCTCGCGGGCCTTTTTGTTTACGAAGGTCGAGCGGTTGACAGTGAAGATCTGCTTTCTCGTCGGAAGGGGCACCGGACCGCTTACCATGGCGTCCGTGCTTCTTACGGTCTTGACGATCTTCTCGGCCGATTTGTCTACCAAGTTGTGGTCAAAAGACTTGAGCTTGATTCTAATTTTCTGATTCATATCTGTTCTTTATTATTCTAAATCCTTACGTTTGCCGCTCGCCTTTTCGATGATCTCCTTGGCCAGGTTGGCGGGAACCTCCTCGAAGTGCGAGAATTCCATCGACGACGTTGCACGTCCCGAAGATATGGTACGGAGTACGGTCACGTAACCGAACATCTCCGACAGGGGCACCTTCGCCTTAACGACGCGGGCCGTACCCTTCGACTCCATACCCTGGATCTGGCCACGGCGCTTGTTAAGGTCACCGATGATATCACCCATGTTCTCCTCGGGCGTCACGACCTCCACGTTCATGACAGGCTCCATGATTACCGATCCGGCCTTGGGAGCGGCCTGACGGAAACCGTTGCGGGCGCAGATCTCGAACGACAGCTGGTCGGAGTCTACGGGGTGGAACGAACCATCCTTCAGCGTAACCTTCATCGAGTCGATCGGATATCCGGCCAGAGCGCCGTTTGCCATGGCGGACTCGAAGCCCTTCTGTACTGCGGGGATAAACTCCTTGGGGATGTTACCGCCCTTGACCTCGTCGACGAACGTAAGACCCATCTTGCCATCTTCGGCAGGACCGATCTCGAATATGATATCGGCAAACTTACCGCGACCACCGGTCTGCTTCTTGAATACCTCACGATGCTGAACGGTCTTGGTAAGGGCCTCCTTGTAGTTGACCTGGGGAGCACCCTGGTTGATCTCGACGCCGAACTCGCGACGCAGACGGTCCACGATGATGTCGAGGTGAAGCTCACCCATACCGCTGATGATCGTCTGACCGCTCTCCTCGTCGGTACGAACCGTGAAGGTCGGGTCCTCTTCAGCCAGCTTGGCGAGAGCTATGCCGAGCTTGTCGAGGTCCTTCTGGGTCTTGGGCTCTACGGCCAGACCGATAACCGGTTCGGGGAACGTCATCTGCTCGAGTACGATAGGTGCATCCTCGGAGCAGAGAGTATCGCCCGTACGGATCTCCTTGAAACCTACGGCTGCGCAGATATCACCGGCACCTACGCTCTCCAGAGGATTCTGCTTGTTGGCGTGCATCTGGTAAAGACGGCTGATACGCTCACGCTTGCCGGTACGCGAATTGAGCACGTACGAACCTGCATCGAGCTTGCCCGAGTATACGCGGACGAATGCCAGACGGCCTACGAACGGGTCGGTAGCGATCTTGAATGCCAGTCCGCAGAACGGATCGCTCTCCGAAGCGTGACGTACAACGGGCTCGTCGGTCTTGGGGTTGATACCCTCGACGGGGGGTACGTCCATGGGCGACGGCAGGAATGCGATGATATAGTCGAGCAGTTTCTGCACGCCCTTGTTGTGGAACGACGAACCGCAGAGCATCGGAACCAGCGTCATGTTGATGGTAGCCTTGCGGATTGCGGCGATAAGCTCCTCGGGAGTGATCGAATCGGGATCCTCGAAGAACTTCTCCATGAGGGCGTCGTCGGTAGCGGCAACCTCCTCGATGAGTTTTGCACGCCACTCGGCTGCTTCGGCCTTCATGTTCTCCGGAATCTCGCGCAGCTCGAAGTTGTCGCGAACGGTCTTGTCGTCGAAGTAGTAGATCGCATTATTATATATAAGGTCTATCAGACCCTCGAACTTGTCCTCAGAACCGATAGGCAGTACGACCGGCAGAGCCGTTGCACCGAAGTGCTCCTTGATCTGCGCGCATACGCTGAAGAAATCGGCACCCGTGCGGTCCATCTTGTTGACGTAACCGATACGGGGGACATTGTACTTGTCGGCCTGACGCCATACGGTCTCCGACTGAGGCTCGACACCGCCTACGGCACAGAACGTGGCTACGGCACCGTCGAGTACACGGAGCGAACGCTCCACCTCGACCGTGAAGTCCACGTGTCCCGGGGTATCGATAAGGTTGATCTGGTAAAGCTTGTCGTTGTAGTGCCAGAATGCGGTGGTTGCAGCCGACGTGATGGTGATGCCTCGCTCCTGCTCCTGCACCATCCAGTCCATCGTTGCGCCGCCTTCGTGAACTTCGCCGATTTTGTGAGTCTTACCCGTATAGAAAAGTATACGCTCCGACGTGGTCGTCTTACCGGCATCGATGTGAGCCATGATACCGATATTACGGGTGTAATGCAAATCTCTTGTTGCCATCTAACCTATCCTCCTCAATTAAAATCTGAAGTGTGCAAATGCCTTGTTGGCCTCGGCCATGCGGTGCATCTCCTCCTTACGCTTGAAGGCGGCACCCTGCTGGTTGTAGGCATCCACTATCTCGCCTGAGAGTTTTTCGGCCATCGACTTACCCGAGCGCTTGCGTGAGTAAAGGATAAGGTTTTTCATGGAAATCGAAATCTTGCGCTCCGGTCTAACCTCCGTAGGAACCTGGAAGGTCGCACCACCGATTCGCTTCGACTTTACTTCGACTTGGGGTGTGATATTCTCAAGAGCCTGTTTCCAGATTTCCAGAGGAGATTTATCAGCATCCTTCATCTTCTTGCCGACCATCTCCAGTGCATCGTAGAAAATGGCATAGGCAATACTCTTCTTACCATCCAGCATAAGGTTGTTCACGAAACGCGTTACTTCGACGTCGTTGAACTTCGGATCCGGAAGTAGAATTCGCTTCTTTGGCTTAGCTTTTCTCATTGTTGTTTTCCTTGTTTAGTGTTTTTTACTTCTTTCCTGCCTTGGGGCGTTTTGCGCCATACTTCGAACGACGCTGACGACGTCCGTCGACACCTGCCGCATCGAGGGCTCCGCGTACCAGGTGATAACGTACACCAGGGAGGTCCTTGACACGTCCGCCGCGCACAAGCACGATCGAGTGTTCCTGCAAGTTGTGGCCTTCTCCGGGGATATAGGCGTTGACCTCCTTGCCGTTGGTCAATCTTACACGCGCAACCTTTCGCATTGCCGAGTTAGGCTTCTTCGGGGTCGTTGTGTACACACGTGTACATACGCCACGACGCTGAGGACACGCTGAGAGCGCGGGAGACTTGCTCTTGTCCTCCAGTTGCGCCCTGCCGTTTCTTACTAACTGTTGAATAGTTGGCATTTTAACGTTTTTTATCCTTTAATTGTTAATACTCACGGGGTTCGACCCCCGATTTCCTTGTTATCCGTATCCAAACGGACTGCAAATGTACGCATTTTTTTCGATCCACAACATATATATGCCTTTTTTTTTCGCCGTTTGGCGGCTTTTTTCAGCGATTTATCGCATTTTGCAGCGTTTTTCAATTCTTTTTTCTTATCGTATTTTCGATACTATAGTTACAGCTTATTGCAAATATTGCAATACATTGTTGTTCAGAATATTGCAAAATGCAATATTGGAGAAAAAACAGCATTTACGGCAAAAGGAGCACGTATTGATGAAAATTCTTAATTTTGTCGGAAAAACAGGGGTTAAAAGTGAAGATTATCGAGACGAAACAGTACCGCGACAACCTCGGAGAGGCCTTTGCGCGGCTCATACCGCAGCTGTCCCCGACAGCGCGGATACCCGGACGCGAAGATATCGAGAGAATGATCACCGATAACGGCACGCATCTATTGGCGGCCGTGGATGAAAAAACAGACGAAATCGTCGGCATACTGACATTGGTCATTTACGACATTCCGACGGCACGCCGTGCATGGATCGAGGATGTGGTTGTCGACACGGCACACCGCGGCGAACACATCGGTTTCGCGCTGGTCGACAAGGCCATCGAAATTGCCCGTAAATGTCGTGCAGACCAGATAAATCTCACATCGAATCCACGCCGCACGGCAGCCCGCAGCCTCTATCGCAGATGCGGATTCGCCGAGGTCGAGACTACCCTGTTCCGGCTCAAGCTCTGAACCATCAGAACATTTTTTTGTCATTGGCACAAGAGGAGATCGAGACCTGTAAGCCAAGGCACGATCAGCCAAGAAAAAAACACAACAAAAAAGACTCCGTGTCAATAGTTGTCACAGAGGCACCCGATATTTGCCGGAAACAGATACCCGAAAAAGTATCACAAAAAGACGACAGCCATGACAAACAGGATTTTCGACGGTGAATATCACCGACAGAAGAGGGAGCAGGCCGAAGAGTGGATCGACCGTCGCTTCGGATACATGGAGAAGTATGCACCGGCAGAGAGTGCCCCGGGAATACTCCATTTTCTATATATGATCTTCGTATTCTTTCCTTTGGCCTGTCTCGATCTGTTTCTTTACGGAGACGAGTAGTGAGGCAACAAAAAAGCCCGGCAACATCTGTTGTCGGGCTTTCTGACAGGTGCCGGGGCACCTTTATTTTACATGCATCGCACGCACGCGCATGTTATTCCGTCGGAATATCCTTGTTGACGTTCTTGCATCCAACGAGCGCATAGAAGAGCAGGTAGAGCAGACCGGCAACGATCAGCCAATACGATCCGAGATAACCTACCGAGTCGGCGATCCAGCCCTGAATTGCGGGCAGAATACCGCCGCCGCAAACCAGCGCCATGAAGATACCCGAAGCTGCCGGAGTGTATTTGCCGAGGCCTTCGGCCGCGAGGTTGAAGATACCGCCCCACATAACCGAGGTGCAGAGGCCGCACAATACCATGAATATCATGTTCAGAGGCAGCGTGTATTCGGTAAACGGAATTGCAACCTTCACCTCTTCGGGCACGAACATGATGCAGAGCACGAAGAGTATCGCCAGCACGCTGACCGTCGTAAGCATCACCTTGCTCGACACCTTGCCGCCCACGGCGCTGCCGATCAGACGGCCGCACATCATCATGAACCAGTAGATACCCACAACAGTACCTGCAATGGCGGGACCTACCCAGTCGAGGTTCGACATGTAGAGGTTCGACATGTTGGGGATGCCGACCTCGATACCTACATAGAAGAAGATGGCCACGGCACCCAGAACGAAGTGTCGGAACGACATCGGGCCGTACTTGTCCTTGGCGACCTTGCCGCTCAGACGGGCAGCCTTCTCCTCCGGGGTCTCCATGTGAGGCTCGGGAATGCGGGTCAGGCCGATGATGATGAATGCCAGAGCGAAGATGGCCATGGCGATAATCATGGCGGGAGCGGCGTCGCTCACGCTTGCGTTCTCAACCGAGCCGCCGATGAGGTAACCCAGAAGGATCGGGGCTATCGTACCGCCGATCGAGTTGCACGAGCCGCCGAGCTGAATGAGCTGGTTGCCGCGGTTACCGCCGCCGCCGAGGGTGTTGAGCATCGGGTTTACGACGATGTTGAGCATGCACATCGAGAAACCGGCAACGAACGCACCACCGACATATACGCCGAATGCGAAATGCGGAGCCACATACCCCGAAAGGAACTGTATGCCTACGCCGATGAAGCCGACGGTAACGGCCAGCAGCGAAGTGAACTTGTAGCCCTTGCGCTTGAGGATCACGCCGGCCGGAATACCCATGAACGCATAGGCGATGAAGTTGGCCAGCGTTCCGAGCTGCGACAGGGCGTCGCTCGCACCGAACTGATTCTTGACGATAACGCCCATCGAACCCGCGAAATTGGTCACGAACGCTATCATGAAGAACAGCGCGAACATCACGGCTATCGGAAGCGCATAACTCTTTTTCTGTACGTTTTCCATAGTAATTAAAGGTTTTTGGTTGTGTAAATATTTCTACAAAGTTTTCAGTCGTTCATTTCGGAGGCGTACGTACACGCAACCGGAAGTCGCAAATCGGCACGAATGTGACAGCCGCCGCGACGGATCATCTTTCACGTTCGGCCACATAGGCGCACAGGTTCATCAGTGCCTCGCGGTACGGCGATTCGGGATACCCCGACAGCACGGTCATGGCGATCATCAGATAGCTCTTTACGGTCTGCTGTGCAAGCGCAATGCCATCGGCCTCATCCACACATTTCATTATGAATTCGATAGCCGATTCGTCGGTCGCACACCGTCCCAGCGCCGCGAGTATCTCGCCACGCAATTTTTCGTCGGCGCTTTCGAGCGTTTCAATCAGCGGCAGCGTGATCTTGCATTCACGCAGATCGTTGTTCGAGGGTTTGCCCGTATCGGCCGAACATGTATAGTCGAGTATGTCGTCACGTATCTGGAATGCCATGCCTATCGCCTCGCCGAAACGCTGCATCGCTACAATCCTGTCGTGCGGAGCGCCCACGGACAAGGCTCCTACCGAAGCACTTACGCCCAGCAGGCTCGCGGTCTTCTTGCGAATGATGTCGAAGTATGTCTCGCGAGAGGTATCCATCTTTTTGGCGTGGTCGTTCTGCACGAGTTCGCCTTCGCAAAGCATGGCTATGGACTTGATAACATGGGAAACAATGTCGTACTGGCCGCTCGAAAGGCCCAGTTCCATGTTGCGGGCCAGAATGTAGTCGCCGATGACTACGGCATTGCGCGACTGCCAGCGGGCGTTGACCGAGGCGCGGCCGCGCCTCATGTCCGATTCGTCGATAACGTCGTCATGGATAAGCGACGCCACGTGTATCATCTCTACGAGCATCGCCGCCAGATAGCTGCGTTTGCCGAAACTGCCGTCATGACTGGAATTCATGGCAGCCGACAGCATTACTATTATGGGACGGATACCCTTTCCGCGCGTCGAAAGCACATATTCGAGCATCTCGGCAACAATTCCGTCACCGGCGCTGAAATTGCGCCGCACAAACTCATCAAACTCCTCAAGTTCAGACTCTATCGGTTTACGAATCGAATTGATCGTTATCATCAAATGTTACCGTTTGTTCTGCAAATATAATCATTTTTCGCATCGGCGGCCATGATATCTCGATGTTTTTTTCGTACCTTTGGCGGTATATACCGCTCATTCCAAATGGAAAGATTCAAATCGATACTCAGGACATTGGCGCCATACGCGGCTGCGCTGGCGATTTTCTATGCCGTAAGCGCATTCTGTTTCGCCCCGCAGTTCGAGGGGAAGGTTCTGCCGCAACACGACATCGAGCAGTACGACGGAATGTGGAGCGACATCCGCCGGATGCGTGAAGCCACCGGCGAAGACGCACAATGGACCGGCGGCATGTTCGGCGGCATGCCCGCATATCTCATCAACGTCGAATACCCTTCGCAGATAGTCAAGAACACCATAGGCAACATCGTCAAGGCCGTAAAGACCCCGGCGGGATTCATCTTCTTCGCCATGACGGCCATGTGGCTGATGATGCTCATGCTGGGCATGTCGCCGTGGGCTGGCATCGTTCCGGCGCTGGCCTACGGACTATCGACATACTTCTTCCTGATAATCGGCGCCGGACACGTCACAAAGATGTGGGCTCTGGTCTACGCTCCCCTCATGATGGGAGGCGCCTGGATGACCCTGCGCGGCAACATGTGGGCGGGCGGCGTGCTGACGGCTCTCTTCACCTCGCTCGAGATCGGAGCCAACCACCCGCAGATAACCTACTATTTCCTGCTGGCGATGGCCGCATTCTGGATCAGCGAGCTGGTTTTCGCCATACGCGGACACCAAATCAGGGAATTTTGCAAACGTACGGGCGTACTTGCCGTTGCCGGCATCGTGGCGCTGGGATCCAATTTCGCACCGCTGTGGTACACGTCGCAGCACTCGGGAGACACGATCCGCGGAGGATCGGAACTCGCTGCCGAAAATTCGGGTGACGGTCTCGACCTGCAGTACGCCACGGCTTGGAGCTACGGCATAGGCGAAAGCTGGAACATGCTGATACCCGACTTCGAGGGACGCGACTCGGCCTCGACATTCAGCCCCGACGGCCCCGTCGGCGACGCCCTTTCGGACATAGGTTTGCGTCAGGCCGCGGCTCAGCTGCCCACATACTGGGGCGAACAGCCCTACACCGCAGGCCCCACATATCTCGGGGCCGCAGCGATATTCCTCGCCCTGCTCGGACTGATGCTCATCGGCAACCGCAACCGCTGGTGGATAGCGGTGGTCATGCTGTTGATGCTGTTGCTGGCATGGGGGCACAATTTCATGGGCTTCACCGAATTCTGCTTCAAATACCTGCCCTTCTACAACAAGTTCCGCACGGTGTCGACCACGCTGGTCGTACTCGAATGGGCCGTACCGCTGCTTGCGGGTGCGGCGCTCTGGAAGATGTGGAAGGCCGATGATCAGGCCCGCCGCGGCATGTGGAGACCGATAGCATGGGCCGCAGGCATCACGGGCGGCATATGCTTGTTGTTCGCCGTGGCCGGCAGCTCGATTCTCGACTTCGGCCGCACCTCCAGCGAGGACTTCATGATAGAGCAGTTCTACCACATGTTCAGGAATGCGGGCGCCGATGACTACATAGAGCACGGCGTACACGAGCAGTTGGGCGTACGGGTGGCCGCCGCCATGGTCGAGGAGCGGGCCGAAATGATGAGCTCCGACGCATGGCGTTCATTCATATTCATCGTATTGGCAGCCGCCGCAACCGCACTCTTCGCCCTGCGCAAAATCAACCGCGGGGTACTTACGGGCGCGCTGGCCGTAATCGTGCTGGCCGACATGCTTCCGGTGGACATGCGCTTCATGCCACGCGACCGTTTCGTGGCCGAGAACCGGCAGGGAGTAAAGCCCACGCAGGCCGACCTCGAGATAATGAAGGACAAGGATCCCGGATACCGCGTGCTGAACCTCACCGTCAGCCCGTTCAACGATGCCACGACATCCTATTTCCACCGTTCGGTCGGCGGCTACCACGGAGCCAAGCTCGCCCGTTATCAGGATCTCATAGACCGCTACCTCTCGCAGGGCGACGAGGGCGTCCTCGACATGCTCAACACCCGTTACGTCATCAACCCCGACGGCAGCGTCACGCGCCGCGACAGCGCCAACGGCGCCGCCTGGTTCATCGACGGAGTAGTGCCGGCCGCCGATGCCGGCGAAGAGATCGACCTGCTCGGACGTATCGATACCAGACACACGGCCGTCTTCTCACCCAAAGGCAACCGCAACCTGCCCGAAAAGGGCCCGTTCGGAGATGGCGACATATCGCTCGCGGAGTACAGGCCCAACTACCTGCGCTATGAATACACGGCCGACGACGATGCCTTCGCCGTCTTCTCCGAGATATTCTACGACAAGGGTTGGAAAGCATACATAGACGGCAACGAAGCTCCATACTGCCGCGTCGACTATCTGCTGCGCGGCATGCGCCTGCCTGAGGGCACGCATACGGTCGAGTGGCGTTTCCGCGCTCCGGCATGGGGATTGACAAGTACCGTAACGGCCATCTTCTCGCTGATAATATTGGCGGGTGTCGTTACGTTGATAATATGGACTACAGCAAGCAAACGTAAAAAGCAATGTCAAACACAGACCGCAGACTGAAACGCAAGGTCCGCAATTCATACATGATCTCGACGGTCAGCATCGCGCTGGTACTCTTTCTGTTGGGAGCCGTGGCATATCTGATGACCGCAGCCATGAAGATCGCAGACTCGCTGAGCCGTAGCGTTACGGTCATAGTCGAGTTGCGCAACGACGCCGGCGAAGAGCAGCGTGCAGCCATCCGCAAACACTTCGAGCAGAGCCCGATGGTCGACGAAATTACGTTCTCGTCGAAGGAGTCGAAACTCGAGGACGAGGAGTTCCGCAAGATATTCGCCGCGGAATTCGAGGATGTCCTCGATGAAAACCCGCTGCTCGATTCATACGAGGTGCGTCTTTCGGCAAAATCGGGGGATGACGAGGCGCTCGGCGCATTCATCGACGAGGCGATGACGCTCGACGGCGTGGAGCACGTGTCATATCCGGCACGTGTGGTCGAGAAGATGCACTCGACAATCAACAAGGTACGTCCTCTGCTGCTCATATTCGCGGCCGTGCTGCTGGTAATATCGCTCACGCTGCTCAACAGCACCATCCGTCTGGCCATCTACTCGAAACGCTACATAATCAACACCATGAAGCTGGTTGGCGCCACCAAGTGGTTCATAATGAGGCCTTTCCTGTGGAGCGGCTTCAAGCAGGGCATTGCGGCCGGAATCATCGCCGCCGCCCTGTTCGGCGCCACGATCTACGGCATAGACCGTTCGCTGCCCGAGATATCGTCGCACGAACAGCTCATGGCGGCCGCCGCCATCCTCGGCGGCATGATCGTCACTGGCGTGGCGGTATCGCTGCTCTTCACGCTCTTCGCCGTGAACAAGTTCGTAAACATGAAATCAAACAAAATATATCTTTACTGACATGGGAAAACTCAAGGATCGCTTCTCGAAGATAACCGACGGCAACGACGGAAAGATGGCGCTGTCGATGCGCAACTACGTACTGCTGCTCATCGGCTTCGTTGTAATCGTCATCGGGTTCGTGCTGATGGCGGGAGGAGGCAGCCCGTCGCCCGACGAATTCGACTACTCGATGTTCTCGTGGAGGCGCATCACGCTCGCGCCGATACTGGTCATAGGCGGCTTCGCCTTTGAAATATACGCCAGCCTGAAGCGTTTTTAGGCGTCTGCCGCATGCAAAGCGAGAGGCGGGTCATCACGTGATGACCCGCCTCTCGCGTGTATCGATGCGTACAGGTTACTTCACGGCAACCTTGCGCTTGCCCAGTCGGCTCTCCTCGGCCTTGAAGCCCATGACGTGGCTCTCGATCGAGACGTCGATCGTACTCGACAGCAGCGACTGATCCTGAGCGGCAACGGCGCGCACGAAGTCACGGACAAGTGCGAGGTCGCCTCCGCCGTGACCGGCACCCCTGTACTCGGGAATCTCCTCGACCTTCTTGTCCCATACCATACGCTTGCCGGTGCGGAATTCCGTAACGGTAAACGTGGTCATGTCGCCTTCGATATACCCGCGTGTACCCATGATGCGCGTACGGCGGCCGCCGCGCGGCGTGAAGGCATCCATCGTAAAGCTGGCCGTAATGCCGTCGCCGAAACGCATCGTGGCCACATAATGGTCGCACTGGTCGTTGTCGCAACGGAAAACGCACCGTCCGTAATCGGTGGTCAGGAGTTTTTCGTGTATGAGTTTCGGATCCTTGCGCGGCAGATCGAACACCGACGTATGCCACTTCTTGCGTTCGTAGATGTCGATGGCCGAATAGGGGCACGTAGCCTCGTGAGGACATCCGTCCGTACAGCGCTCGGGAGCGCCCTCGGGCATGTTCTCGCGGCGGAAGAAGAAGAGCGAACCCTCGGCCGCAATCATCTCGCACGGTTTGCCGACGATCCAGCGAAGGATATCGAGGTCATGGCACGACTTGGCGAGGATGATGGGTGTTGTCTGTTTGGAGTTGTGCCAGTTGCCGCGCACGTACGAGTGGGCCATGTGGGCATACTGTATGGGCTCCATGTGTTGTATGCTTACAAGATCGCCGATGGCACCCGAATCTACGACCTGCTTCAAGGCGATGAAATACGGTGCGTAACGCAGAACATGACACACGGCAACGATGCGGTTGTACTTGTGGGCCTGAGCGAGAATGCTGCGACACTCCTTTTCGGTTGGAGCCACCGGTTTTTCGAGCAGTACGTCGTATCCTTCGGCCAAAGCCATCATGCAGGGTTCGTAATGGAGGTTGTCGGGAGTGGCGATAACGACGGCATCGGCGAACTTCGCACGTTCGAACACTTCATGGAAATCGCCGAAGCAGTTCTCTTCGGGGACGGAGTAACGCTTGCGCATCGCTTCGCGACGGTCGGGATTGATGTCGGCCACGCCCACCACCTTCATGGCATCGGGGAAACGCGATGCATATCCCGCATAGGTACGACCGCGATTGCCGGCTCCGACGATGATGACCGATATCGGTTTCGATACCTTTGCTCCGAGCCCCTCGACGGGAATGTCCAGTTTTTCGGCACCGTCAAAAAAGTCGGCATCCGTATCTTCATCGGAGGTCATGCCCTTGACATCAACCCCCACAAGCGACGCCCCGACCGTAAGCAGGCCGAGTCTCTTCAGAAATTCAAGTCTGTCCATCAAAAAAGTTTTTAAGGTTATTTATTGCTGATACAAAGATATGTAAAACAACCATAAAAACAGGCTAAAATCGGACACAAATACGCTATTTTCGTTTGTTTTCATTTCTTTTGCCGTACAGCCGCGCAGCAAAAGGAAACCGGACGCCACGATGCGGCAAAGAATTTGCATGCACCCTGCTCCCGCACACAATATTTTGATATACTGCAAAAAGAGCGGATTGTTTTTGGGTCTGTTCGCATTATCTTTATTATCTTTGCGCGCTGATTCCCGCAACACGGGCAGAACGTTCACTAAAAATACAATCGCAAAACCATGGAGACGATAGAAGCAATCATACTCGGCATGGTGCAGGGCCTCACCGAGTTCCTGCCCGTATCGAGCAGCGGCCACCTGCAGATAGCCAAGGCCCTGCTGGGCGTAGAGATCGAAGAAAACCTCGCTTTCGACGTCACGCTGCACGCCGCGACTGTACTCAGTACGATAGTTGTGCTGTGGCCCGAAGTGCGCCGCCTCGTATGCGGGCTCTTTTCGCGCCGCTTCAACGCCGAACAGGCATATATTCTAAAGCTCATCGTGTCGATGATCCCGATAGGCATAGTAGGCTTCGCGCTGAAGGACCAGCTCGACGCCATGCTCAATTCGCCCTACATCCTCACCATCGTAGGTGCGATGTTGCTGCTCACGGCCGCTCTGCTCGCCTTCGCATACTACGCCCGCCCGCGCCAGAAGGCCGAAATCTCATACCGCGACGCATTCATAATAGGTCTGGCACAGGCCGTGGCCGCCATGCCGGGACTGTCGCGTTCGGGTTCGACCATAGCAACCGGTCTGCTTCTGGGCGACCGCAAGGAGTCGGTGGCACAATTCTCGTTCCTTATGGTGCTGGCGCCGATTCTGGGAGAGATGCTGCTGACGATAATCAAGGGTGAAGCCTCGTTCGCATCGATCGGAACGGTGCCGATGATCGCAGGATTCGCAGCGGCCTTCATCGTTGGATGCCTTGCCTGCAAGTTCATGATCAATATCGTCAAGCGCGGGAAGCTGATATGGTTCGCCATCTATTGCGCTCTGGCCGGCATCGTATCCATAACCAGCAGCCTGCTCTGACATATGGAAAATCAACAGATAGACAACATCAACTTCGAAGAGGGCTACATTGCCGTCATCGACAAGCCGCTGGAGTGGACATCGACCGACGTGGTGCGCAAGATCAAGTTCGCACTGCGCCGCAAGGGCTACCGCAAGGTAAAGGTGGGACATGCCGGCACACTCGACCCGCTGGCCACGGGCGTACTGGTCGTCTGCATCGGACGCGCCACCAAGATGGTCGAGCAGCTGCAGGCCGAAGAGAAGGAGTATACCGCCGATCTGATGCTGGGCGCCACTACGGCAAGTTACGACATGGAACATCCGGTGGACCGCACGTTCCCTACGGAGCACATCACGCGCGAAGCCGTCGAGCAGGCTCTCGCCTCGCTCACCGGAGAACGGCTGCAGGCCCCGCCGCTCTATTCGGCCAAGAAGATCGAGGGCGTACGCGCATACGATCTGGCCCGTGCCGGCGAGGAGGTCGAGCTGCGCAAGAACCTCATAAACATATACGACCTCAAGCTTGAGAGATGCGAACTGCCGTCGATAGGCATACGCGTCAGATGCAGCAAGGGAACCTACATCCGTTCGCTTGCCGCCGAGATAGGCGAAGCCCTCGGCAGCGGCGCATACCTGACATCACTCCGAAGGGTGCGCAGCGGCGGTTTCACGGCGGACAATGCCATGTCGGTGGAGGATTTTCTGGAAATGTTGGGGAAAATCGAGACCAAGTGAAACAAAAACGGCCTTTTTTCGTATAAAGTTTGATTGTCATTTTCTGAAAACATAGAAAACTTACTCAAAACGGATCATGAAGTTATCGCAATACGGATATGACTTTTCGCCCGAAATGCTGGCGAAATACCCCGCAGAAGTCCGCGATGAATCCCGCCTGATGGTCGTAAACCGCGCCACGGGCAAAATCGAGCACCGCATATTCAAGGATATTCTCGACTACTTCGAAGAGAAGGACCTCTTCGTGTTCAACGACACCAAGGTGTTCCCGGCACGCCTCTACGGAAACAAGGAGAAGACCGGCGCCGAGATCGAAATATTCCTGCTGCGCGAGCTCAACCGCGACCTGCGTCTGTGGGACGTGCTGGTTGACCCCGCCCGCAAGATTCGAATCGGGAACAAGCTCTACTTCGGCGAGGACGACATTCTGGGAGCCGAGGTCATCGACAACACCACCTCGCGCGGCCGCACGCTGCGTTTTCTCTACGACGGTCCCTACGACGAGTTCAAACAGACGCTCTTCCGCATGGGCGAGACCCCGCTGCCGCGATGGGTGCGCGAGAAGGTCGAGCCGCTCGATGCCGAGCGCTACCAGACCATCTTCGCCTCGAAAGAGGGTGCCGTCGCCGCCCCAACGGCCGGACTGCACTTCTCCAAGCATCTGCTCAAGCGCATGGAGATCAAGGGCGTGGACAAGGCATTCATCACACTGCACGCCGGTCTCGGCAACTTCCGCACGGTCGACGTCGAGGATCTCTCGAAACACAAGATGGACTCCGAACAGTTCTTCGTGACCGAAGAGGCCGCTCAGGCCGTCAACTCGGCCAAGGACAGCGGTCACAAGGTCGTCTCGATCGGCACTACGGTCATGCGTACGCTCGAGACGGTGGTCTCGACCAACGGACACATCAACGCCATGGAAGGCTGGACCAACAAGTTCATCTTCGAGCCATACGACTTCACCGTCGCCGACGCAATGGTGGCCAACTTCCAGCTGCCCTACTCCACGCAGCTGATGATGATCGCCGCCTTCGGCGGCTACAACCTCGTAATGGAGGCCTACAAGGTCGCCAAGGAGGAGGGATACCGCTTCGGTACCTACGGCGACGCAATGCTGATACTTTAAGTTTAAGAAAAAATTTCGTATCTTTGTCGAACCAATACAAATCTGCGATGTCAAACAACAGGATATTATACGTATGCCAGGAGATTGCGCCCTATCTTCCCGAAAACGAAGAGTCGCTGCTCTGCCGTACCCTGTCGCAGGCAATGCAGGAGCGCGGCAATGAAGTGCGTACGTTCATGCCCCGCTACGGTTGCATCAACGAACGCCGCAACCAGCTGCACGAAGTCATTCGCCTGTCGGGGATGAACCTGATAATCGACGACAACGACCACCAGCTCATCATCAAGGTGGCGTCGATACCCTCTGCGCGTATCCAGATTTACTTCATCGACAACGACGACTATTTCGCCCGCAAGGCCGTAATGACCGATGCCGACGGCAACCAGTTCGCCGACAACGACGAACGCATGGTCTTCTTCGCCCGCGGCGTACTCGAGACGGTCAAGAAGCTGCACTGGTCACCGACCATCGTGCACTGCCACGGCTGGTTCTCGGCCATAGCGCCCATATACCTCAAAAAAGTTTTCAACGACGACCCCGTATTCAAGAATGTCAAGATTGTGGTATCGCTCTACGACGACAAGTTCCCCGGCAGCCTCAACCCCAATCTGCGCCATTCGATTGCAGGCGAGGGCGTCAAGGATAAAAATCTGTCTATTCTCGACGATCCTTCATACGAAAATCTCTATCGTTTCGTTATTGGTTATGCCGACGGTGTGGCGATAGCGTCGGAGGGTGTCGATGCCGCCGTGCTCGACATCGCCCGCAACAGCGGAAAACCGCTGCTCGAATACCGTTCGCCGAAAGAAGAGGGATTTTTCGATAATTACGACCGTTTCTATGAAGAGTTACGCTAGTCTGCGCCGTATTGCCGGGAGCATTGCAGCTCTCGCAATAGCGATTGCACCCTTTCTGACATGCTGCACGACCGTCGACGACACGCTCGGATATGAATTCGTGCCCGAGAACCAGAAGATGGAGATGAGGTTCAAGAGTTTCCAGGCCGGCAAAGTCACCAAATACGACCCCGAGACAAAACAATACCTTACGGTCGACAACCGTCAGATTTTCAGGACATCGATCTTCCGCAGCGACTCGCTCATATCGTCCAACCTGCAGGTGGGATACATGGGCGTGCAGAACGACCCCGACAAGATCTTCGGCAAACGTTCGGCCGGATATGCATCGGAGTTTCTGTTCATGTCGAAAATCGAGGATACGGGGTTCGGATACCTGCCCATCTTCGACTCGATGCAGATGCTGCTCTCGATCACGGACTATGCCGGCGACACGACATACGTGCAGACGTACGAAGTCTATGAAATAATCTCGTCGCTCGAGGAGAGCATGGTCAACGGAGACGACACGGTGGCATACATCAACCATGACATGTCGAAGCTGTACAACCCGTCGAAACTGCTCTTCACGTTCCGTTTCCCGGATCAGGAGAACGGCATCTATACCACATCGACAGCCGTAACCATGAAGCCCGCCGACCTCTCGGCCAACGGAGCTACGTGGGACTTTGTCAAGAGGCTGATGCTCATAGGCGATCTCGACGACGGCTGGGACGGCTACGCCGACGACACCGAAATATACACGGACGACAAGAAGTGGGTCGAAGCCTTCAAGGGACTCTACATCAAGCCGCAGGAGAATCTGGCCGACGATGCCGAAGGAGGCATGTACAAGACCGACTTTTCGGCTACGGGTCTCTATCTGCTGGGGCGTAACCGCAATCCCAAGGACCCAATGCTCATCAAGGATACCACCTACATGTACTACTATTTCTATGATCAGAATGCCAAGGTGGGCAACAAATCGATAAACACGGTAACGCACGACTTCTCGAATTCGACGGTCATGTCGTCGCTTGCAATGACGGACGACCCGAACAAGACGACCGAAGAGAACTGCCTCGCCCGCACCGAAAACCCCACGGGTTATATTTCAGGCATGGGCGGACCGGTCATGGAAGTATACTTCACGGACGATTTCCTCAACGAGCTTTACGAGACGGGAAACGAGGACGGCTTCAGCAAATCGGCCGTAAATCAGGCACGTCTCTACGTCTATCTCGAGGGTTCGGACTACGACTGGCTCAAGCTCGACCCGACGGTTCTCACGCCGCTGCTCAACGAATCGATAACGAGACTGGGCCTCTATACGGACTACGACCAGTTGACCGGTATACCAGACTACAACTACGCCTACGAGAAGATGTACAATACGACACTGGCCTACGGCGGCAACATCAACCGCAGCTGGGCAAGCTACGTGATGGACATATCGAGCTACATACAGCGTCTGAAGAACTATGTCGACTGGCTCGTGAGCGAAGGCAGGGCGACGAAGGGCGAAGACGGCAAATATGTCTTCAAGTTCGATGCGGGCGACACGAAATACATCTCGCGCACGCTCTACATGGGGCCCGAAGCGTACGACGCCTACACCTTCAAGCGATCGAAGGTCCAGGGCATGGAGGATGCCCTGAACAACGCCTCGATGAAGATCGACCTGACATACACAATGATAAAATAACAACCACCGAAGAACGAATCACACAAAACCTAAGTCGTCAGCTTAGGTTTTGTCGTTCAGAAAGAGAATAACGCAAATGCAGGACAATTTAGTAATAGTCGAGTCCCCGGCAAAGGCCAAGACCATCGAGAAGTTTTTGGGCAAGGACTACATGGTCAAGTCGAGTTTCGGACACATCCGCGACCTTTCGAAGAAGGATCTCGGCATCGACATAGACGACGGATACAAACCCGTATACGAAATCCCCTCCGACAAGCGCAAGGTCGTCGACGAGCTGTCGAAACTCTCGAAAGAGGCCAAAACCGTATGGCTCGCATCCGATGAAGACCGCGAAGGAGAGGCCATCGCATGGCACCTGGCCGAAGTGCTGGGGCTCCCGATAGATCAGACCAAACGAATAGTCTTCCACGAAATAACCAAGAACGCCATACTCGACGCCATCAAGCATCCGCGTACGGTGAACATGAATCTGGTCAACGCCCAGCAGGCGCGCCGCGTTCTGGACCGCCTGGTCGGTTTCGAGTTGTCGCCCGTACTGTGGAAGAAGGTCCGTCCGGCTCTGTCGGCCGGACGCGTGCAGAGCGTAGCCGTAAGGCTCATCGTCGAGCGCGAACGCGAAATCATTGCATTCAAGTCTACGCCGTCGTACCGCATCACGGCGCTGTTCAGCCCCGAAGGCGACCCGAAATCGACGTTCCGGGCCGAAGTGGCGCGCAAGTTCGCGACCAAGGCCGAGGCCGAGGAGTTCCTCAAGAGCTGCATCGGGGCCGGCTTCAAGGTCGAGAGCTGCGAAGTGAAGCCCACGAAGCGTTACCCCGCACCGCCGTTCACCACGTCTACCCTCCAGCAGGAGGCATCGCGCAAGTTCGGCATGTCGGTATCGCAGACGATGTCCATAGCTCAGCGGCTCTACGAGCAGGGTCTCATAACCTACATGCGTACCGACTCGGTAAACCTCTCGACGCTGGCTCTGGGGCTCTGCAAGCAGGAGATCACGTCGCTGTTCGGCGAAAAGTACTCCAACGCCCATAACTATACCACCAGGAGCAAGGGCGCCCAGGAGGCTCACGAAGCCATACGTCCGGCATACATCGACCGCCGCACGATCGAGGGTACGGCCGCAGAGAAGAAGCTCTACGAGCTCATCTGGAAACGGACGGTGGCATCGCAGATGGTTGCCGCCGACATCGACCGCACCACCATCAACATATCCCGTACGGGCAATGACGCGACGTTCGTAGCCACGGGCGAGACCATACGTTTCGACGGTTTTCTGCGGCTCTACTCCGAATCGACCGAAGAGGAGGGCGAGCAGAGCGAAGGCCTGCTGCCCAAGGTGGCCGCCGGAGACAGAGTTACGGCCGCATCGGTAACGGCCACGGAGCGTTTTTCGGTTCCGCCGATGCGCTACAACGAGGCGATGCTCGTGAAGCGGCTCGAGGAGCTGGGCATAGGACGTCCGTCGACGTACGCCCCGACCATCACCACCATCATCAACCGCGGATATGTCGAGAAGCAGAACAAGGAGGCCCGCAAACGCAGCTACACGCAGCTGACGCTCACGGGCGACAGGATAACCGAAAAGACGCTGAGCGAAAACTACGGCGCCGAGAAGAACCGTCTGGTCCCGACCGACGTGGGCATGATCGTCAACGACTATCTCGAGGCGCAGTTCGCCCCGATTCTGGAGTACAACTTCACGGCCGACGTCGAGAAGGAGTTCGACCGCATCGCCGAAGGCAAGATAGCGTGGACCAAGATGATCAACGACTTCTACGTACCGTTCCACCAGATGGTCGAGCATGCCATCGAGACGCAGGCCGACAAGAACAGCCAGGCCCGCATACTGGGAACCGATCCCGCCACGGGCCGCACGGTCAAGGCACGTATCGGACGCTACGGGCCGATGGTCGAGATCGAGGGCAACGAGACCGAAAAGCCGCGGTTCGCGTCGCTCAAGAAGGGGCAGCTCATCGAGGCGCTGACGCTGGAGGATGCCCTCGAACTCTTCGCCCTGCCCCGCAACCTCGGCAAGTACGGCGACGAGGATCTCGTTGTCGGAATCGGCAAGTACGGAGCCTACGTACGTCACGGCAAGACCTTCGCGTCGCTCACCAAGCAGGATGATCCCTACACGTTGAGCTACGACCGGGCCGTCGAGCTTCTCGAAGAGCACAAGGCACAGGTGGCTGCGGCCAATACCCCGCTGCGTACGTTCGACGGCAATCCCGACGTGGTGATCAAGAACGGCCGCTACGGAGCATACATCGCCTGCAAGGGCAAGAACTACCGCCTGCCGCGCGGAGCAAAACCCGAGACCATTACGCTCGACGAATGTCTCAAGATCATAAACACAAGCAAAAAATAGAGAACCATGAAACGACTGACCCTGCTATTGATTCTCGTTCTGGGCATATCGGCCCAGGGCATGTCGCAAAAAGGCTACAAGTTCACCGACGGCAAACTCGTCCGCACCACTTCGGTCAAGGACCAGTCCCGCAGCGGCACCTGCTGGTGCTATTCGGCCCTCTCGTTCCTCGAGAACGAGATCTTGCGTGCCGGAGGCGAGGAGATGGACCTTTCGGAGATGTGGATCGTCCGTAACGTCTACTTCGAGAAGGCCGTGAAGTACGTGCGCCTGCACGGAAGCCTCAACTTCGCCGTGGGCGGCGCAGCACACGACGTGACCAACGGCATACGCAACTACGGCATCGTCCCCGAGGAGGTCTATCCGGGCCTCAACTACGGCACCGACAAGCCCTACTTCAACGAGATCGACGCCGTACTGAAGGCTTACGTCGACGCCATAATCGAGGCTCCGAACAGGAAGCTCACCACGGCATGGCAGGATGGTCTGAACGCCATACTCGACGCCTATTTCGGCGTACGTCCCGAGAAGTTTACATACAAGGGCAAGGAGTACACGCCCCGTACGTTCGCCGAATCGCTGCCTATCGACATCGACGACTACGTATGCGTCGGCTCCTACACGCATCACCCCTTCTACGAGAAGTTCATCATCGAGGTTCCAGACAACTGGGCGTGGGACACCGTATACAACGTGCCTCTCGACGAGATGATGTCGATCATCGACAACGCTCTGGCCAACGACTACTCCGTGGAGTGGGCCACCGACGTGAGCGAGCGCGGTTTCAGCCGCACGAAGGCCATAGGTATCGTCCCCGAGGCCGATCTCGAGAGCATGAGCGGCACCGAGGCCGAGCGTTGGGGAAAACTCTCTGAAAAGGAGAAGGAGAACGCACTCTACAAGTTCGACAAGCCCGGCAAGGAGAAGAAGATCACACAGCAGATGCGTCAGGAGGCCTTCGACAACTACGAGACCACCGACGACCACGGCATGGTGATCATCGGCACGGCCACCGATCAGAACGGCAATCCCTACTTCAAGGTAAAGAACTCGTGGGACGTAATACCGCCGTATGACGGTTACTACTACTTCTCGCGTCCGTTCGTCGAGTACAAGACCATCTCGATCATGGTCAACCGCAACGCCATACCGCAGACCGTACGCGAAAAGCTGGGTCTGTAGAGTCGCTTTCGCGACATAGACGAAAAGGCGTCGTCCGATATCCTCGGACGACGCCTTTTCGTTGTTTCGTGGCAGGTGCTCACCGTGGTGCGGAAAGGCATCTTTTTGAAAAAATAGGTTTGCGCTTACGGGAATTATACATATTTTTGTGGATATTTCGGAAATTGTTCACGTTATGAAACGGATAATATTGTCCGGCGGCGGAACAGGCGGCCACATATACCCTGCCGTCGCCGTCGCCGAAGCTCTCCGCCGCCGTTACGGCGAAGGTGTGGAGCTGCTCTTCGTGGGAGCCGAAGGCAAGATGGAGATGGAGAAGATACCGGCACTCGGTTACAGGATCGTCGGGCTGCCGATACTCGGCATACAGAGACGTTTTACGCTCAAGAACCTGACGGTACCGTTCCGCCTGGCCCGAAGCCTGATGAAGGCCCGCGAGGTTCTGAAGCTCTTCAAACCCGACGTGGTCGTCGGCTTCGGAGGCTACGCCAGCGGCCCGATACTCTGGGCGGCGCAGCACATGGACATCCCGACGGTAATACAGGAGCAGAACTCCTATGCCGGTCTGTCCAACAAGCTGCTGGCCAAACGCGCAGACACCATCTGCGTGGCCTATGAAGGCATGGAACGTTTCTTCCCGGCCGACAGGATCGTCATGACGGGCAACCCGCTGCGCGGCAATTTCGGGGCCGACAAGGCCGACCGTACCGAAGCTCTCGCCTACTACGGATTCAGCGACAAGCTGCCGGTGCTGCTTGTCGTCGGAGGCTCGCTCGGCACCCGTACGCTCAACAACATGATGAAGTCGTGGATCGTAGCGGGCGGAGGCAACGTACCGGTACAGGTCATCTGGCAGACCGGCAAGTTCTACGAACGCGAGATGCGCGAGTTTCTGGCTGCATACCCCGCCAATAACATCTGGCAGGGGGCCTTCATCGAGCGCATGGACTACGCCTATGCCGCCGCCGATCTGGTAATCTCGCGAAGCGGCGCCTGCACCGTATCGGAGCTCTGTCTCGAGGGCAAGCCTACGATCTTCGTACCTTCGCCCAACGTGGCCGAGGATCACCAGACCAAGAACGCCATGGCCCTTGTCGAAAAGGGTGCGGCCGTAATGGTGCGCGACTCCAACGCCGTCGAGAGCTGCATGAGCGAAGCCATGGAGCTGCTGAAGAGTCCGAGAAAGCTCAAGTCGCTGAGTACCAACATATCGAAACTGGCTATTCCCGATTCGGCCGACCGCATAGTCGATCAGATCGAGAAATACATAAAGAAGAGATGAAGATCGAGAACGTATATTTCATCGGCATAGGCGGCATAGGGATGAGCGCCCTGGCCCGCTACTTCATGCACGAAGGCAAACGCGTGGCCGGTTACGACCGTACGCCGTCGCACCTTACGGCCCAACTCGAGGCCGAAGGCGCATCGATACACTATACCGACGACGTGTCGCTCATCCCCGAAGAGTTCGGGGACCGTGAGCACACCATCGTCGTCTACACCCCGGCCGTACCGGCCGACATGGGCGAGTTGTGCATGTTCCGCGAAAAGGGATACGAGGTAGTCAAGCGTTCGCAGATGCTCGGATACCTTTCACAGGGCAAATACGTGCTTGCCGTCTCGGGCACGCACGGCAAGACCACGACATCGACGCTTGTGGCGTGGCTCAACCACGAGGTTGCACACGAAGGCAGCGCCTTTCTCGGCGGCATCTCCAAGAACTTCGACAGCAATCTGGTTCTGGGCAAGGGAGCGCGCCTGACGGTCGAGGCCGACGAGTTCGACCGCTCGTTCCTGCGGCTCTACCCCGATGTTGCGGTGGTCACGGCGGCCGATGCCGACCATCTCGACATCTACGGCACGCACGAAGCCGTCAAGCAGGCCTTCTCGCAGTTCGTGAGCCAGATACGCAAAGGCGGCACTCTGATAATAAAGAAGGGCGTCGACATCGCCATCGACAATCCGGGCATCACCGTATACCGCTATTCGTACGACCAGCCGTGCGACTTTTACGCACGCAACATACGGCTGACGGGCGGCGGTTACTACATCTACGACATCGTCACACCGCACGGCACAATCGCCGACTGCACGCTCGGCGTTCCCGGGTGGGTCAACATCGAAAATTCGGTTGCGGCCGTGGCCATGTTCCTCTGCGCCGAGAAGCACGACGGCCGGAAAACGGACCTCGACAGCCTGCGCAGGGCACTCAGAGAGTTTTCGGGAGTCAAGCGCCGTTTCGAATTCTACGTCAATACTCCCACCGCCGTCTACATGGACGACTATGCGCATCACCCGCGCGAACTGGCCGCCACGCTCACGTCGGTACGCCGGATGTTCCCCGGCCGCCGCATCACGGCACTGTTCCAGCCGCACCTCTACACCCGCACGCGCGACCTCTGCCCCGAGTTCGCCGAGGCGCTGTCGCATGCCGACGAGGTTGTGCTGCTGCCGATATACCCGGCGCGCGAAGAGCCCATCGAGGGCGTCACCTCGCAGATCATCGCCGACCGCATCACGGTTCCATGCCGCATAGTGGAGCGCAGCGAACTGGCCGAAACGGTCGCACGGATGGATACGGATGTAGTTATAAGTTTCGGAGCCGGCAACATCGACGCATGCTGCGAGGCTCTGGCCGAAGTAATAGGTAAAAAGGCCGCCGCAAAAGCATAATGAAAGTCAGAAGGATCGGTAAATACGCACTGATTGCATTCGTATGGTGCATCGTCGTGGGTTACGTGGCGTACTCCATCGGCGTCACGCGCCGTCACCGGTCCGAACAGGTTGTCGAGAGCGTCGACATCGAAGTCGTCGACAGCACCGCCAACGGGCATCTGGTATCGAGCCGCAAGGTGCGCGAGTGGATCCTGCGCAGCGGCATCAGCACGATAGGCGTTCCGGTCGACAAGGTCGATCTTGCCGGCATCGAGGCTGTCATCGCCAAGAACGGTTTCGTGGACCGGGTAAACACATACGTGTCTTACACCGGCGTGCTGCATATCGAGGTGAGCCAGCGACGCCCCATGCTGCGACTGATGATGGACGGCTACAATTCATATACGACCGAAGCCGGGTTCGTCTTCAGGGCGCCGAGCGCATCGGCCCTTTACGTGCCGGTTGTCACGGGCAGTTACCGTCCGCCGTTCCCTTCATCGTACGAGGGTGATGTCCGGACTCATATCGACCGGCTTCTGGACGAAAGCAACGAACGCATACGCAAGATCGGACGCGAAAAACTGCCTCTCTACGAACTCGAGGATTCGCTCTCGACGGCCATACGCAACGAACGCCGCCGATACATCAAGAAGAAGTGGTTCGAGTCCCGCGAGTCGTTCGAGAAGAAGGTCGAGGAACTGCGTGCCGGGAAGCACCGCAATCTGCGCAAACTGCGTGGGGCTCTGCGTGATGCGAACCGCCGCGTCGAGGCCGTAACCGCACGCCAGCAGGCCGAATACAGAGGCCAAAAAAAGTTGGAGAAAAGATATGAAGATTTCATCAAACTCATTAACTTTGTCTGCTGGATAGAAGACGATGATTTCTGGCGTTCGGAAGTCGTTCAGATAGTGGCCAGAACGATGCCGAGCGGGGCACTCGAGGTGGACCTCGTACCCCGGAGCGGCAACTATACGATTTTGTTCGGAGAGATAGGCAGCCGGGAGCAGGTCGAGCGCAAGTTCGACAAGCTCATGCGTTTCTATCGCGACGGATTGAACAATATCGGCTGGGACGTGTATTCGAGCATCGACGTCAGATACGAAGGACAGGTCGTCTGCAGGAAATAGATATGGAGAAGAAAAGCTATATAGTAGGAATAGACGTCGGGACGTCGAACATCGTGATAGTCGTCGGCACCAAGGAGGAGTCGGGGCTGATCAACGTCGAAGCCATCGTCTCGAAACCGGCACGAGGAGTCAACGCCGGCATCATCGAGAACTACAACGAAGCGGGCAACGTCATCCGCGAAGCCAAACAGGAGATCGAGGAGGAGCTCGGCATCCGCATAACCGAAGCTTATGTCGGAGTGTCGGGAGCATTCGTACGCTGCGACCGCTACACGGACCATGTCTTCGTCAAGGAGCCGCGCGAAGGGGTCACGCAACGCGACGTGGAGAGTCTGAACGAGCGCATGCGCAACGTCATAGCGCCCGAGAACGAGACCATCATCGAGCGCATCCCTCAGAACTACATGATCGACGGCGGACAGGAGATAAAGAGTCCTGTAGGCGCATTCGGCCGACAGCTCTCGTCGACGTTCAACTTCATACTCTGCGACAAGATGCCGCTCACGCGTCTCGACATGACGTTCCGTCAGCTGGGCATCAAGGTGCTGGGCATATTCGCCAACGCCCTGATCATGCCCGAAGCCGTACTCACGGACGACGAGAAGGAGGATGGCGCAGCCGTGGTCGACATCGGCGGCGGTACCACCGACGTGGCCGTGGTACACGGCAACATCGTACGCTACATAGCCTCCATCCCCATGGGAGCCAACGCCATCAACCGCGACATAGCGGCACACGGCGTTCCGGAGCGCAGCGTCGAGAAGCTCAAGAAGAATTACGGTTCGGCCATCGCGGAGTTTGTCCCGGAGCAGAAACTCATACAGATCCCGAGCATGGGACACCGTACCAAAGGTGTCATGCGCCGCAATCTGGCAGCCATCATCGAGGCGCGCCTCACCGACATAGCCGAATATGTCAAGGCCGAGATCAAGGATTCGGGATATGCGGGACGTATCTCCTACGGGCTGGTGCTGACCGGAGGATCGGCCTCGTTGGAGCATATCGACGAGCTTTTCCACCGTGTCACGGGATACGACGTACGCACAGGCACGCCCCAGTCCGGCATCAACAGCGAGTCGCAGGAGAAGATCGACACGCCGGCACATACGGCAGCCGTTGCGCTGTTGCTGGCGGGAGCGAAACACGGAGCCTGCGCCGTAAGTTTCCAGCCGGCGCCCCAGACACCGCCGAAACCGGCAGCACAGCCGGTGCAGAACGCCGCTACGGGCGGGACGACGACGTCCGCAGGTTACCGCACGCCGACGCAGCAACCCGGCTATGGCTCGGCCACGACTCCAGGGCCTCAGCAGAACAGGCCCAC
>CALUNG010000004.1 GCA_944321955.1 uncultured Alistipes sp.
GACTTCGTCGAGTGGAAACGCGGCGCGGTGCCGCGCCTGATGCGCAGACTGTAACCGAAACATGAAACGCAAGGATATGAACATCAAGCTCTATGTCGAAAAACTGGCCGAAGCCGCGGTGCTGTGCATCGTGGCCGTCACGCTCTTCATGACCGTGTCGTGCGGTCCCGGGCCCGTTGCCGGTTCGGCGGTTGCGGGTGTATGGGGCGATGCCGACTGCGAATATCTGCGTACGGGTCGTTTCGCCCTGCTGTTCGAGCGCGACGGCGACCGGATGTCGGCGAGCCTCTACACCTTGTCGAAACGCGATACCGTTCTGGCGGGACATGCCGTCTTCTCGGGCGATTCGGTCGCCGTGCGGGAGACGCGGCAGTCGAAGCAGACGGGGCAGGGTCTCGACCTCGGAACGTTGCAGGATGACGGACGGCTGCGCATAGTTGTCGGCGGACGCGAACGGCTGCTCGAGAATATCGAAAACATAAGCATGTGCGAGCCCTACGAGATGCTCGAGGCGTCGCCGCTGATGCCGGGAGCCTGCATGCAGCAGTGGTGTACGGGCGTAAAGTACACGCACCGGCGTGATGCCGTCGGTTTCGAGTGCGGCACCAACCGCCACAGCTACGTCTTCTACATCACGCCCGAGATGGTCTACTGCCGTGCCGCGCGTCTGCGTTTCAGCGACGGCGGAGGCCTCTTTGCGCAGAACATCAGGATGATGTCCAACGCCGCCGAACGGACGGCCTACATGGCGGCCGACAACCTGACCGAGAGCCGCACGCCGCTTGTGATCGACGAGTCGAAGTTCAGCGCCGACGGCTGCGTGTACGATACCGACGGCATCTACTGGTCGTTCATCGGCTTCGAGGGCGACGTGGCGCTGCTGCACGGATGCGGTGAGGTCTACCGTTTTGCGCGGCCCGACTCCGATGACGACGACCTGACCGAATGGCTGTCGTTCGAAAGATATTGATGAAATTGACAAAGATGAAGATACGTTTTCCGGGATTCAAGATCCTCGACCGCTACATACTGGGCAAGTTCCTCGGCACCTACTTCTTCGCCATCGTGATGATCATCGTGGTGGTGGTCATCTTCGACTATGTCGAGAAGATCGACGACTTCACCGAGCTGCATGCCCCGCTCAAGGCGATAATCTTCGACTACTATCTCAACTTCATACCCTTCTTCATCAACCAGTTCAGCGGTCTGTTCACCTTCATCGCGGTGATCTTCTTCACCTCGAAGATGGCCTATCAGACCGAGATCATCGCCATGCTGTCGGGCGGCATGAGCTTCCGCCGCCTGATGTGGCCCTACTTCCTGGGAGCGCTGGCCATAGCGGGGTTGTCGCTGGTACTCAACCTGTGGGTCATACCGGTGTCGCAGCGTGCCTGCGTCGATTTCGAGAGCCAGTACATACGCCGCCGCCAGAACTATCAGTACGACAGACATATCTATCGCCAGATCGAGCCCGGACAGTTCGCCTACATACGCAACTACTCGAAACGTACGGAACAGGCATCGTTCTTTGCGCTCGAGCAGTACCGCAACGGCACGATGGTGTCGGTGCTCGAGGCGGCCGATGCCAGGTTCGACGCCAACACCAAACGCTGGTCGGCGCCGCGATACACGATCCGTACGTTCGATTCGCTGCGGCGCGAGACCTTCACCCAGTACCGCAACCTCGATACGCTGATCAACCTCGACGTGGCCGAGATGGGACGTGTGCAGGACCTCGTCAAGACGATGCAGATCGGCGAGCTGAACAAGTTCCTCGAACAGCAGCGGGCCAAGGGTTCGGATTCGATCCGCATTATCGAGGTCGAGCACCACGGGCGTTACGCCTATCCGGTTTCGGCCTTCGTGCTGACGCTGATAGGCGTGTCGCTGTCGTCGCGCAAGGTGCGCGGCGGTACGGGACTGCACATAGGTATCGGTACGGCGCTCTGTTTCGGCTACATCATGTTCAACCGTTTCTTCGAGGAGTTCGCCAAGAGCGGTTCGCTGCCGGCGGGACTTGCCGTCTGGCTGCCGAACATCATATTCCTGTTCATAGGCATATACCTCTATAACAAAGCACCGAAATGATGACCCGTGTCGATGACATAGCCGACAAGTTGCGCCGCTCGGAACGCATCACGGGCGACGAAGCGCTGGTAATGTGGCGCGAGGCTCCGTTGTGGCTGCTGGGCGAGCTGGCCGTTGCGGCCAAGCGGCGCGTGAGCGGCGACAAGGTCTACTACAACCGTAATTTCCATGTCGAGCCGACGAACCTGTGCGTCTTCAACTGCAGGTTCTGTTCTTACCGCCGGCCGAAGGGAAGTCCCGAGGCGTGGGACTATTCGCTTGAGGATATCGAGCGTATCGTCCGCAGCCATGCTGGTTCCGGGGCCACGGAGATACACATCGTCGGGGGCGTGCATCCCGACCATGACATATATTACTATGCCGAAATGATCCGTCGCGTGAAGGCTCTGATGCCCGGGGCGGCGATCAAGGCCTTCACGGCCATCGAACTCTCGTACATGATCCGCAAGGCGGGGCTTCCGACGCGCGAGGGACTGCAGCTGCTCGTCGATGCGGGCATGGAGTCGATACCCGGCGGCGGCGCCGAGATCTTCGACGAGGAGTTGCGTGCGCGTATCTGTCCCGAGAAGGGCTCGACGGCCGAGTGGTTTGATATCCACCGCACGGCTCACCGGATGGGACTCAAGAGCAACGCCACGATACTCTACGGCCACATCGAGACGCTCGAACACCGCGTTGACCACCTTCTGCGGCTTCGCGCCCTGCAGGACGAGACGGGCGGTTTCAACGCCTTCATACCGCTCAAGTACCGCAACTACGGCAACAGCATGAGCGCCATCGGAGAGGTTTCGGTGGTCGAGGACATGCGCATGCTGGCCATGAGCCGGCTCGTGCTGGACAATGTCCCGCACATCAAGGCCTACTGGGTGATGTACGGCAAGCAGACGGCCGAGATGGCCCTCGGCTTCGGTGCCGACGACATCGACGGCACGATCGACGACTCGACAAAGATCTACTCGATGGCCGGGGCCGACGACAAGCGTCCGCGGATCACCATGGCCGAGATCGAAGAGATGGCGCGCAATGCAGGCATGCGGGCCGTCGAGCGCGACACGTTCTACAACGAGATAACGAGATAAATGAAGATACGCACCATGGAAGCGAAAAAGAGAATATCGGAATTCAGACGCGATTACCCGCTGCTGTACAATATCGTGTTGATCGTGCTCATACTGTTGGCGCTGGCGCTGGTGTCGGCGTTGCTGATGAATATCGGCACGCGTCACGGTTCGCACCGCACGGTACCCGACTTTACGGGTGTGAAGCTGCAGCAGGCGCAGCGCGATGCCGACCGCAGCGGACTGGAGATCATCGTCAACGATTCGCTTTTCGTGCCGGCCTACGAGGGCGGCATCGTTCTGGACCAGCTGCCCAAGGGCGGTGTCGAGGTGAAGGCTGGCCGCAAGGTCTACGTGACCATCAACTCTTTCCGTCAGAAGATGGTCAAGATTCCCTATGTTGCCGGGCGTTCGTTGCGTCAGGCCAAGAACATGCTCGAACTGGCGGGTCTGGGCATCGACCGACTGGTCTATGTCGAGGACATGGCAACCAACTACGTTCTCGAGGAGTTCTTCGACGGCGTACAGATCATGCCCGAGAGCCGGATGCAGGCCGAGATGGGTTCGGGCGTTACGCTTCGCGTGGGTGTCGAGGGCGGATACGGCGTGACGGGTGTTCCCAAACTCATCGGCATGTCGCTGCAGCGTGCCAGCAGCCGTTTGTGGGAGCTGGGACTCAACGTGGGCAGTGTGTCGTACGACACCGATGTCGACCTTCTCGACCGCAACGATGCGCGCGTATACTACCAGTCTCTCGATCAGGGTACGAGTGCCGCACTGGGTTCGGACGTGACGTTGAGGCTTACGACCGATGCCGTCAAGGTCGAGAAGTGCAGTGCCGAGAGCGACCGTGCCGCGCAGGATCGCATAGATGCACGCCTTGCCGAGGAGGCACGGACCGATTCGCTGCGGCGTGCGGGCGTTCTGCCCGAGAATGAAGATCCGGCGCGGAGCGACGGCGCCGTGCAGGAGCGCAGCGAGGATACGATGCAGAACGAAGAGGACTTTTTCCTATGATAGAAGAGGACGATTACGGATTCGACGCCCCGGACGAACTCGATGACGGTTCGGGCGGCGAGGAGCTTTACGAACACTTCTCGATAACGGCGGACAAGGGCCAGACGCCGCTGCGACTGGACAAGTACCTGACCTGCCGCATGGAGAAGTGCTCGCGCAGCCGCATTCAGGCGGCTGCCGACAGCGGCAACATACTCGTCAACGGCGTAGCCGCCAAATCGAGCTACAAGGTCAAGCCGCTGGACCATATCTCGATCGTGATGCCCTACCCGCGCCGCGAGGTCGAGATCATTCCGGAGAACATCCCGCTCGACATACTCTACGAGGACGACGACGTGATCGTCGTGAACAAGGCTGCGGGCATGGTTGTCCATCCCGGTCACGGCAACTACAGCGGCACGCTGGTCAATGCCCTGGCCTACCATCTGCGCGACATACCGATGTTCGCCGAGGGCGACATGCGTGCCGGACTGGTGCACCGCATCGACAAGAACACGTCGGGCATACTCGTCGTTGCCAAGAACGAATTCGCCAACGCCTTTCTGGCCAGGCAGTTCTTCGACCATACGACCGTGCGCCGCTACGAGGCTCTGGTGTGGGGCAACTTCGACGAGGACGAGGGCACCATCATCGGCAACATAGGTCGCAACCCGAAGGATCGCCTGCAGATGTGCGTCTTTCCCGACGGCGAGGAGGGCAAGCATGCCGTGACGCACTACCGCGTGCTGCGGCGCTACGGATACGTGACTCTTGTGGAGTGCCGTCTCGAGACGGGCCGCACGCACCAGATACGCGTACACATGCAGTGGAAGGGCCACCCGCTCTTCAACGACGAGCGTTACGGCGGAGACCGCATACTGAAGGGCACAACGTTCTCCAAGTACCGCCAGTTCGTCGAAAACTGCTTCGAGCTGATGCCGCGCCATGCCCTGCATGCCCGCACGCTGGGCTTCGTGCATCCGACCACGCGACAGCAGATGCTCTTCGAGTCTCCGCTGCCGGCCGATTTCCGCGCCGTGCTCGACAGGTGGGAGAACTACGCCGCCCACTCGATGCGGGGCGAAGAGTGACATAGACGGCAAGCACGGCGGTTCCGGACCGAACGAACATGACGTGTGGCGGAGCTGCGTTTCGGAGACGTGATGACCTTGCGACTTCGGAAAGACGTGACGGCTGTATTGTGGTGCCTCTGTTTTTTTTGTATTCGTGCATGCCATATTTGCAATAAACGCTTAACTTTGCGATAACCAAACATGCCTTCCATGACACTCAAGGAGCGATACGACGGGATAATCGAGTGGTTTTCCGAGCACATGCCATCGGCCGAGAGCGAACTGCATTACGATTCCCCGTACCAGTTGCTGGTGGCTGTGATACTCTCGGCGCAGTGTACCGACAAACGCGTGAACATGACCACGCCGGCGCTGTTCGAGGCCTTCCCGACGCCGCAGGCCATGGCCCAGGCCACGCCCGAGGAGATCTTTCCATACATACGCAGCATCTCGTATCCCAACAACAAGGCGCGCAATCTGGCCGCCATGGCCCGCATGCTCTGTACGGAGTTCGGCGGCGAGGTGCCGAGCGACCTTGCGCAGCTGCAGCGACTGCCGGGCGTGGGACGCAAGACGGCCAACGTCGTGGGAGCCGTGATATGGAACAAGGAGGTAATGCCGGTCGACACGCATGTTTTCCGTGTATCGGCCCGCATCGGGCTTACGCACAATGCCCGTACACCGCTGCAGACCGAACTGCAACTCGAAAAAAATATTCCGTCGCACCTGCTTCCGCGCGCCCATCACTGGCTTATTCTTCACGGGCGTTATGTCTGCACGGCACGGGCACCTAAGTGTTCGGAGTGCGGAATTTCACGCTGGTGCCGATATTTTTCGACCAAAGAGAAGCATATTGTCACAAAATAGTGTATATTTGCCTTTCACGACAACTGTAGAATTTCAAATAAAGGAAGAGAACGTATGAAAAACTTATTCAAGATTCTGATGTGCAGTGCGGTATTTTTCTTTGCGGCCGCCTGCAGCAAGGATGCTACCAATGATGAGACCACCACTACGGGTGGCGGTATCACCTATAAGAGCTGCAACGATACCGAAGAGGTTTCAGCCGAGGCTCAGGAAGTGACCGTAACCATTACCTCGGATGCCGCGTGGACCGCCAAGAGCTCCGCTACGCGTATAGCATCGATCAAGTCCGGTGCGAGCGGTGAGGCCGGCACCCATGACATAGTTCTCGAATTCACGGCCAATACCACCGATTTCAACCGTAACGTAACGTTGTCGGCGACGGTCGGAGGCAAGACGGTTACGCTGTGCCGCTTCACGCAGCTCTCCGAGTCGCTGAAGGGAACAGATGCCAATGTCAACAAGAACTATACGACCCCGATACTTGACGAGTATTATCTGTGGAACGAGGATTTCCGCGAGCTGACGCTCAATTACAATCAGGCGTATGACGAGTTTGTCGACAACACCCTGTCGTCGATGACCACCAACATTCTCGACGGTCACTGGGAGGACGGCAAGCGCCAGTATATCTACTCCTATATCCAGCGTTCGCCCGTATCGTCTGCAAGCGCAGCCCTCGCCGAAGTTACCCGCGCCAGTGCCGTAACAGGTTTCGGAATCAGTATAGGTACGATATATCTCCTGGACGATTACGGTAACTACTGCTTCCAGGTGGATTATGTATACAAGGATTCTCCGGCCGACAAGGCAGGCGTCAAGCGTGGCGACTACATAGCCAAATACGAAGGTTCATATATTACCAAAGCCAATCTCAATGAGGCTTATGCATACCTTATGAGTTATCTGACGGTAGGTACTACGAAGCGTATTCAGCTTGTCGATGTGGAGGGTAACTTCATCGATCCCGAGATTACGCTTACTGCGGCATCGTATTACGAGAACCCCGTGGTCTACTACAATATCTTCTCGGCGGAGAATTCCGACCGCAAGGTGGGCTATCTGGTATACGTATCGTTCGATTCGGCATTCGACGATGAAGTGAAGAAGGTATTCGATGACTTCAAGGCTGAAGGCATTACCGACATCATCCTCGACCTTCGCTGCAACGGAGGAGGCAATGTAAAGTCGGCCAGAATGATATCGAGTGCCCTTGCGGGTACCGCTTGCGACGGCAAGGTATTCGAGTACTATCGTTACAATGACGAGCGTATGGCAGCCGATGGCCGCAACAAGGACGACTACACCACATACAAGTCCGAGGATTTCCTTTCGGACGTGGCCAACACCTATGGCTTCAACTTCGACAAGATCTATGTTATCGGAACGGTGAATACGGCATCGGCCAGCGAGCTTGTCATCAACTCGCTGCGCGGTATCGACAAGACCGTGAAACTCGTCGGAGCCACCACCAACGGCAAGAATGTAGGTATGGAGGTAATGAACTTCGGACCGGTGGACGGTTACTCGTATGTATTCGCGCCGATCACCTTCCAGTCGTACAACGCCAAGGGCGAGAGCAACTATGCCAACGGCTTCACGCCCGACATCGATGCTTCGTACTATGTCGATAACTGTTTCCAGTGGGGTGTTATCTATGAGCCTTACGATGACGAACGTATAATCCCAGACTTAATCTACTATGCATTGAACGACATATTCGCCGATACCGAGTCGTCGCTTCGTTCGCTCCGTGTTGCCGAGCCTACCAGATCGTCGTTCGGAATGCGCAAGGTCGAGAAGCCGCGCGGTTTTGTCAATCCGTTGCGCACCAACATGTACATGGTTCCGGACGAGAACAAGGCCGAATAGCAGGCCTGCAATATTCATAAAAAGAGGAGCAACCGAGTGTTGTTCCTCTTTTTTTCGTATCTTTGCGCGTATGAATATATCGGAAGAGAGTTTACAGGCCCTGCGCGACCTTCTGTGCGGCGACGTGCGCCGCAACATTGTCGTGCTGTCGCACATCAATCCCGACGGGGACGCGATCGGATCGTCGCTTGCCCTGCGTGAGGTGCTCGTCTCCTGCGGCCACAACGTTACGTGCGTGGTACCCAACAAGTATCCCTATTTTCTCGACTGGATAAGCGGTCTGGAGAACATAACCATATTCAAGAACGAACACGACAGGGTCGTCGAGGCCGTTGCCGGGGCCGACGTGATCGTCTGTGCCGACATGAACATGCTGTCGCGGCTCGAGGAGCTGAGCGACATCATCGCGGCCAATACCCATGCCGTGCGGGTGCTGGTCGACCACCATCTTACGCCCGAAGGCGGTTTCGACATCGTCTTCTCGCATCCCGACTCGTCGAGCACCTCGTTTCTGGTCTACACGATCGTCGAGCGGCTGTTCGGTACGGATATCATATCGCGGCAGATGGCCGAGCAGCTCTACGTGGGCATGATGACCGATACGGGCAACTTCGCCTTTTCGTTCCTTACGCCCGAGCTGTTCCGTGCGGTTGCCGTACTTGCGGGCAAGGGCATCGACATACCGCAGATCTACAACAACGTCTACAATTCGTTCACCGAGGGTCGTGCGCGACTCTTCGGCTACACCATAAACCGCAAGATGAAGACCCTGATGAAGGGGACCGTCGCCTACATGTCGCTTACGGAGGCCGAGATGCGCCGTTTCTGGTTCCAGCAGGGCGACAGCGAGGGTTTCGTCAACTATCCGCTGACCATCAAGAAGATGAAGATGTCGGCAATATTCATCGAGCAGCACGATTTCGTGCGGGCGTCGTTCCGTTCGCGCGGCAGTGTCGACGTCGACGTCTTCGCACGCCGCTACTTCAACGGCGGCGGCCACAAGAATGCCGCCGGCGGCAAGTCGTTCCTCCCGATCGACGAGACGATACAGGCCTATATCGATGCCGTTCACGAGTTTGCGGCCGAAGGCGGTCTGTCGTAACGTCGCAACGGTCGGAAAGTGTTGCCTTTCGGGAATATGAAACAGCAGGCATGATAAGAATTGCGAGAGTTTTGCTATATTTACCCGCTCTAACAGAATAAACCAGAACCGCACATGTTCAAAACATATATCAGGCTGCTGGGTTTTGCCAAACCGCTGAGCCGTTACGCCGTTCCCTACTTTTTCTATGCGGCCCTGCATGCCATCTTCAACACGTTCAACTACGTGATGATCATCCCGATCCTCGATACGATGTTCTCGGAGGGATATCAGTTCACGCCGGTCTACGAGATGCCGCATGTAAGACTCAACGGCGAGTTCCTGTCCGAGTTTCTAAACTATCTCTATACCATTACCTTCGGCGAGTACAAGGTCATCAACGTGCTGTTGCTGCTGGCCATAGTGCTGCTGGTGACCAACTTCCTGAGCAACCTGTTCCGCTATCTGGGGGCATATACCGTCGAGTCGATGCGTGCCAATACGCTTCAGCGCATGCGCAACGACATGTTCGAGAACATCATAGGCATGAACGTCGGCTACTTCAGCGACCAGCGCAAGGGCGACATCATCTCGAAAATCACTTCGGACGTGATGATGGTTCAGTTCTGCATAACCAATACCCTGCAGGTGGCCTTCCGCGAGCCCTTCCTCATTATCGGATTCCTCTTCCTGATGTTCAGCATATCGTGGGAACTGTCGATCTTCTCGATCATCTTCCTGCCGCTGGTGGGAGTGGTTATCGGCAGTATCGTCAAGCGCCTGCGTCATCCCGCAAAGAAGGGTCAGGAGCGCATGGGCGACATGGTTAGCGTGCTGGACGAGGCCCTTTCGGGCATCAAGGTGGTCAAGAGCTATACGGCCGAGGGGTATGTCAAGCGCAAGTTCCGCAATCTGAATGCCGAGTTCACGCGTCTGGTGCTGTCGATGGCCCGCAAGCAGCAGCTGGCCTCGCCCATGAGCGAGTTTCTGGGAATTTCGGCCGTGTCGGTGATATTGATTTTCGGCGGCATGCTGGTGATGAACGGATCGCTCAGTGCGGCCGGGTTCATCGCCTTCATTGCGGCCTTCTCGCAGATCACGCGTCCGGTACGTTCGTTCATCGACCAGTTCGCAAACATCAATCAGGGTATCGCCGCCGGCGAACGTATCTTCTCGATCATCGATGCCCGCAGCGAGATTACCGACGCTCCCGATGCCGTAGCTTTCGAGGGATTGAAGGACCGCATCGAGTTCCGCAACGTATGTTTCAGCTATGACGGTTCGCGCGAGGTTCTCGAGAACATCTCGTTCGAGATACGCAAGGGCGAGACCGTGGCGATAGTAGGTCCGTCGGGAGGCGGCAAGTCGACGCTGAGTGAGCTGATACCGCGTTTCTACGACACCACGTCGGGCGACATCCTGATCGACGGACGCAGCATACGCAGATATACGCAGGAGAGCCTTCGCGAACACATGAGCGTCGTGGCTCAGGAGACGGTCCTGTTCAACGACACGATCGAGGGCAACATAGCATTGGGAAAGGCCGGCGCTACGCACGAGGAGGTCGTCGAGGCCGCCAAGGTGGCCAACGCCCACAGCTTCATCATGGAGGCTCCCGAGGGGTACGGAACGAATATCGGCGATCGGGGCGTGAAGCTCTCGGGCGGCCAGCGCCAGCGACTGAGCATTGCGCGTGCCGTGCTGAAGAACCCCGAGGTGCTGATCCTCGACGAGGCCACGTCGGCACTCGACACCGAGAGCGAGATGCTGGTGCAGGAGGCTCTCAATTCACTGCTCAAGGGACGTACGTCGGTTGTCATCGCCCACCGTCTGAGCACCATCCACAATGCCGACAAGATCATCGTGATCGATCAGGGCCGCATCGCCGAACAGGGCACCCATGCGTCGCTCATGGCTCTCGGCGGCATCTACGCCAAACTTATCGAGATGCAGAACATCGCATAGCGGTCGCTGCGGACCGGAACGACATGCCGTCGCGGAGTGCAGCTCCGCGGCGGTTTTTGTTGCGGATGCACGGCCGCAATGTTCCGTGCCGATTGTTGCCCGTAGGGTGTACCATATCCGGATATTATGCTTATCTTTACGTGACAATGAATCGGTTATAGGAAACCTGCCATATCATGAAAGGCTTACAGCATGTCAATTCCGGCCGACGTTCGGCCGGATACGTATTCAGGGCCGTATCGCTTGCGGCCATCGCTTTTGCCGCCGTCATGCCTGCGGCATGTGCGCAACCCGAGATCAGGACCGAGCTGCCCGTCAGGCAGACGCTTGCACCGTTGTCGCCCGTCGGCGAGGCGCGCGGCGTCAACCCCGGTCGCGTGGCGTGGAGCCATGCTCCCGGTGCCGCCAGCTGGGACGGAGGCGACGGATTCTGGTTCGATGATGCCTTCAATTCGCAGCAGGCCTGCGACTGGCTCGTCGAGAGTGCCCTCTGCACGCTTACGGGCACGCAGTCGGCAGCCGAGGCATGGAACGTCCTCTTCGTCTCTTCGAACCGCGAACGTCAGCGCGGTGATCGCGGCTACGAGGTCGGCGAGACCGTGACGATCAAGATCAACAACAACAATACCTACTCGCACGACGACAACGGGGAGATCAACGCCTCGCCGCAGATGGTGCTTGCTCTTCTTCGGAGCCTTGTCGGTCAGGGCGGCGTGCCGCAGGTCAACATCATCGTTGCCGAACCGAGCCGTTACATTACGGATTATCTCTTCGACAAGTGTCATATGGCATTCCCGGAGGTGCGCTACCTCGACAATTCCGGCGGCGACGGGCGTGTTAAGGCCGAATACAGGGCCGACGCCATGGTCTACTCGCAGGACAACGGCCAGCTGGCGCGCGGCATCGCCACGGCCTTCACCGATGCCGACTATGTCATCAACATGGCGCTGCTGAAAGGCCACGTCGGACAGGGCGTGACGCTGTGCGGCAAGAACTGGTACGGTACGATGAGCATACACTCCGACTGGCGCAGGAACTTTCACAACAACTTCAACCAGAGCCGCGACGGGTCGCCCAAATATATCACCTTCGTCGACTTCATGGGTCACGGCTATCTGGGCGGCAAGTGCATGCTTTACCTTGTCGACGGGCTCTACGGATGCCGCAACGTGGGCGGCAAACCGGGGCCGAAGTGGAGTATGGAGCCATTCGGCGGCAATTGGCCCTGTTCGCTGTTTGCGAGCCAGGATCCGGTGGCCATCGACATGGTTGGAGTCGATTTCCTGACCAACGAGTTCCCGGACATGCCCGACGTCGACTATTCGGACATGTATCTGTCTGAAGCGGCTCAGGCCGGCAATGCCCCGTCGGGTACGGTTTACGACCCCGAAGGCGACGGCATGCGCCTCGGAAGCCTCGGCGTGGCGGAACATTGGGACAACGCCACGGACAAGCGCTATTCGCGTAATCTGGGGCGCGGCGATGGTATCGAGCTGGTGCTTGTGGAGAAGGATTTCCGATAGGGGCACAGTCCCCGTAAACGACAAGGCGGCCGGACACCATCAGTGTCCGGCCGTTTTGTTCATTCGGGGAGTCTCCGGAGGTTATGTAACAATTTTCCTGCCTGACCCGGCGAAGCCGTCGTGGCGGGGTCAGGGGTTCAGCCCGAGTGCCGAGATATAGCCTGCGTTTTTGGTGCAGTTTTCGAACCGGCAGTTCTCGAGATACTCCTCCATTGCCTGACGGGCGACGGCCATGTCGGGCCGGTTCTCGCGTATTGCGGCGTATGTCGTGCGGTCGGCGCCGGTGAAGTCGACCAGCGTCTGCCACTCTGCGGGCAGCGGTACGCTGACGAACGAACGCGTGGTATCGAGCCGCTTGTATGTCCAGAATGTCCAGCCGATGCCGGCATCGTCGAGGGCCTTGCGGAAGTCGGCAACCCATTCGTCGGTATTCTCGCCCGTCTCGCCCATGTACATGGGACGTTTGGAGATGTCGCGGAAACGCACGAATCCGGCAAGCGACCCGGCCGTGGGCGGGCATTTGTAGATGTGGCACGAGTAGATGAGGTTGCTGTCGGCGTCGAAGTCCGTATATACACCCTCGAAACGGGTGTTCCACTGTGCACCGGCGTATATGACGATGTGGTTGCGGTCGTAGCGGCGTATGGCTTCGGTGGTGCGTTTGAGCAGCGGTTCGAGGCATCGGTTGAGCGAGTCGCGGTTCTCGAAGTAGTGGGCTATGGGTTCGTTCATGAGGTCGTAACCGAGGATCGCGGGTTCGTCGGCATAGCGGCGCGCTATGCGGCACCAGATGTCCATGTATTTTACCTGCGCCTCCTCGCTCTCGAAGAGCCACGGATAGCCGTACGAGTCGTCGATGTTGTCTCCGGTCTGGCCGTCCGGACAGTCGTGCATGTCGAGTATGATGCGCAGCCCGGCCTTTCGGCACCAGCCGACTACGCGGTCGATGATGCGGAAACCCTCTTCGGCCGAGGTCATGCCCAGATAAGGTTCGTCCGTGAGCAGCTTGTAGTGGAAGGGCAGGCGTACGGTCGTGGCTCCGGTCGAGGCTATGTAGCGTATGTCCTCTTCGGTGATGTAGTTCTCGACGAAACGGCGCCAGAAACTGTCGGTGAACTCCTCGCCCACAGCCTGACACAGGGCTTCGTCGATGAAGTGAGCCGAGTTGGCCCTGTTGCCGAACTTGAAGATGTATCCTTCGGGATTGAGCCAGTGCCCGAGATTGGTGCCGCGTATCTCGAACCTGTTGCCTTCGCCGTCGACCAGACCTGTGCCTTCGACACGGATGAAGTCCCGGTTACGGCCTGCCGGCGAACAGCAGCACATCAGCGCCAGGAGTGCCGCGGCCACGGAGTAAAGAATCGTCTGTTTCATTATGGTTTCTTCTATTTTTGCCGGTAATACGATTGCAGCACGTAGAATGCCTGCTTGCGTTCGCCGCGCTCCGAAACGAGTCCCTTGCGGTTGAAGCCGTCCTGTGTCTGCGGGAGCAGCCGCCGTGCCGAACGGAAATCCTTCAGCACCCACGGCGAGATGCCCGAAACGAGCGGCATGCGTTCGTCGATCATGCGCAGCGTCTTGCGGAAGAGCTCGGCCTGATACTCCTCGGTCCAGATATCGGTCGGACGGCCGTGCCTGCCGTAGAGGGCGTCGCCACCGAATTCGCTGATGATTATGGGCTTGTCGTAGTCTATCTCCCAGCGTACGCGGTCGATCTTCTCGTTGGTGCCGTCATACCAGCCCACATACTCGTTGAAGCTTATGACGTCGACATGCCGGCTCATGTTGTCGCGTACGGAGAGGACCTCGGGACTCTTGTCGTTGCGCTCCATGGCCATCGATATCAGTCGCGTCGGGTCTTTCTGGCGGGCATAGTCGGCCAGCGATCCGAGGAAGCGGTCGCGGGCGTCGCCGTGCGGTGTCTCGTTGGCTATCGACCAGATGATCACGTTGCAGCGGTTGTGGTCGCGCTCGATCATCTCGTCGAGCTGGTTCAGCGCGTTGGCATATACGTCCTCACGCTCCCAGAGTATGGTCCAGTATACCGGTATTTCGCTCCAGACCATCAGCCCCATGCGTTCGGCCTCGCGTACCATCTGCTCGTTGTGCGGATAGTGCGCCAGACGCACGTAGTTGCAGCCGAGTTCGCGCGCCCAGCCCAGAAGGATGCGGTCCTCCTCGACCGTGGCGATGCGGCCGTTGCGGAATGCGGCCTCCTCGTGGATGCTTATGCCCTTGAGGAATATCGGTTTGCCGTTGAGCAGCAGTTCGCGGCCGCGGGTGGTGATGGTGCGGAATCCGATGCAGTCCTGCACGTTGTCGTCGTCGGTGCTTATCGTCACGTCGTAGAGTTTGGGGTCGTCGGGCGACCAGAGCGTCAGTTTGGGTGTGCGCCGCTCGAAGCGTGCCACTCCCTCGGCATCGGTCGTAGCCGCGAGCGAAATCTTCAGTTCCGGTATTTCGAACTTCACTTCACGCCCGGCTTCGCGTACGTTGAGCGCAACCGAGGCCTCTATCGTGTCGAAAGTACCCTGCTTGAGGGCGACGGTGTATGTGCGTATGTGGGTCTCGGGAACCGATACGAGCAGGACGTCGCGCGTAATGCCTCCGTAGTTGAACCAGTCGCAGATGACTGTCGGGATGCGTTCGGGCAGGCGTTTGTTGTCTACGGCCACGATGAGCGTGTTCTCGCCTGCGACGAGTTTGTCCGTGACGTCGAAATTGAATGGTGTATATCCGCCTTCGTGCGTGCCCACCTTTTCGCCGTTGAGGAATACGCGTGTCAGGTAGTTCGAAGCCCCGAAATAGAGGAGTTGACGTTGTCCGTCGGCGGGCTCGAAGTTGAACTTGCGGCGCAACCATACCATGCCTTCGTAACGGAAGAGTTCGGGGTCCTGCGTGTTCCAGTCGCCGGGTACGGCCATCACGGGCGAGAGGTCGAAGTCGTACTCTTTCCAGCCGGTGACGTTGTCGACCTCGATATCCTTGAAGAACCCGTTGGGATCGGGCTGCCGGCGGTAGTTGAAGTATCCGGTCTCGAGCGGATCGGCGAAGTAGTTCCAGTAGCCGTTCAACCGTTCGGTTTGCCGTCCGTAGACGTTTTGAATGAGAGGCTCGTTGCCTTCGGTGCATTGTGCATGGCCTGCAAGGATGGCCGCGAGCGTAAGGGCCAGCAGACATAGTGTTCTTTTCATGACAAGTCAGGGGTTTACATCATCAAAGATACAAAATAAATGAAAGATATTGACCTGTTTGCGTCGCTTTGTGCTCATGATGTGCCGGCGTAACAAAAGGCCGCATCTGAATTCAGATACGGCCTTCGTTATGTTCGGAACAGTCTATTCGAAGTCGCCGGTGAAATCGATATGGAACGGTTTGCCGTCGGGCAGCGTGAAGTCCACCCTGACGGTGTAGTTGTTGCCGCCGTTGTCTCCGACGAAGAAGGTGCCGTCGAGCGGACGCCTGTACTGCGAATAGAACCGTAGCGGATCCTCGTACATGAATATGTAGTCGTCGTTGTGGTTGACATCGGCGACACTCTCCTCGCTGTCTATCCAGTACGTACGTATGCCGAAGGCGACATAGGTCGTCATATCGGCCGACGGCGGCAGCGGAGAGAAGGTGAACATCAGATACGAGCCGTCGTTGACGCATCGCGTCGTGAGAATCTCGTACGTCGTGCCGTCAAGGTCGTACGTGCCGAGGACTTCGGCTGCGGGCTCTGTTTCTGCGTTGTCGTTTTTGTCGCAACCCGTAAGTGCGACCGCGGCCGACAGCGTCAGTGCTGCCGTAACGAGTGCGGTAAATGCTTTTCGGATCATCATCGCATGCAGTGTTATTCAATTACCACGGCCTCACCCGAGTAGTGGGCCTTGAGGCCGTCGTAGTTCGTTATGTCGAGGTTGAGCGTCGTGCCTTCGAGCGATACGGTGAGCGTTCCGAGCGAACCGTTGTCGTAGTTCCATGTCGAACCCTTGTACTCGAAGACGATGCTCTTGTATGTCGAGAAGCCGACTGGCTCGCCCGTGAATGCCTCCGCCGGTGCGGTGATCTTCAGCGGATCGGCCTCCTGCATTGCCTCGACTGTGTCGATGCCTGCCGTTGTCGAGAGCCAGATGGTACGCATATCGGACGTCATGTCGACAACTACCGATGCTATGGCAGTCGATGTGCCGTCGTATGTTATCTCGTTGGGTTCTTCGGGTGCGGCGTACATGTCGGTGCATTCGCCTTCGAACGACAGCTCGACCTGTGTGTCGGCGTTGAACTTCAACGACATCGACGCCTTGAACGAGGCCTCGCCCTGAAGCCGCGATATCGAGAATGTACCCTCGGCGCCGTCGTGGCTGTCGGTAGATACCTCGAGCATGTCGCCCGTCATGTTGTCCACCAGGAAGATGTCGAAGTATTCGGTCGTGGTGTTGACGTCGACCGTCGTGCCGTTCTCCAGCAGCGACTCGTCCATCATGATGGCCACATAGTACGTAGCCATTTCGATCTCCTCGAAGTAGTCGATGTCGCCCGGCGTGAAGTAGAAGTATCCGAGTCCGTCCTCTACCGAATAGAACGACGCCCTCAACACTTTGGTCTCGCCGTTGATGGCGATGACGTTCTCCTGCGGTTTCTCGCCGGCGTATGTACCGGTGCACCTTGCCGCCACGGTATTGCCGTCGGCCAGTTTCATGTCGAGGAACAGCTCCGCGTTCTCGCCGTCGAAGTCGAAACGGCATTTGGCCGACTCGATGGCGTCGGTCGCTCCGGCACCAGCTCCTTCGAAGAGAGGTGCTGCCTCGTAAGTGCTGATTATGGTAAATGCTGCGGTCTCGGTCTTGGCATCGAACTCGACGTTGTAGAGGCTCGGGATCACCAGTACCTGTACGTATTCGCCGTTGTTGTCCACGAGCCAGTCGAACGATTCGGCTTCGGCGTTGTCGGTAGCCGTCACCATCATGTAGCCGCTGTACTCGTCGACGAATACCTTGGCTACGGCCTTCTCTTCGCCGTTGATGACTATGGTGTTCTGCTTGAGATCTTCGAGGACCGTTTCGGTGGTATCCGGATCCGGATTGGGTTCGGGATCCGGATTAGGTGTTTCGGGATCACTCTTCTGGCACGATACGGCCATGGCTGCGGCCATGAACACTACGGCCGACATCCTCATAATGGCAGATAATCTCTTTTTCATATCGACGGGGGTTTTATTATATTATTTTAATGTTGTTGTCGCATGGTTGTCTTATGCCGTCATCATCAGTTGCTCCAGACGCAGCGGACGTGATTTGCCGGTGTGGCACAGTCGGTCAGGTCGACGCTTATGCGGTATTTGCCGTCGGGGCGCTCGACCGTGATCGTTCCTCCCGTTATCCGTGCATAGCGCACCCATTGGCCATCCTCGAGATATTGGTACCATGTACCGGAGTTGTTGGTGAATCGGTCGGGATATCCCGGAATTATGTTGAACGGGACGATATCCTCGCGGTACATTCCTCCGTAGGGCGGAATATCCGTCGGTACGGTGTATGTGCCGGTCGGAAGGCCTGCCTCGGCGGTCGTATCCCAGGGCACGAATAGCTCGATTCTGAGCAGTTCGCCCGTACCGCCGGGCCACTGTGTCGAGAGGTCGATGCCCTCGTCGGCCAGATAGAACTCGAACTGCCTGTACGACTCGTCGCCAAGGAAGTATATGTCACCCTTGTCGACCAGGCGGGTCTGCGTGAACGAAGTCGGCTCGACATCCTCCGTAAGGTCGGAGTTGGGTATGCCGCTCGACTCTCCGCCATGCGTACGGTCGGCCACGTCGGGCTTGCCCTCGTACGAGAAGTATCGCTTCATGAAGTCGGTACCTACCATTATGCCTTCGATGGTTATGCGTCCGTCGGCTTCGGCCGTGACGGTGCATCCTCCTTCGCGCAGCAGGTCGGCGGTCGAGGCGTCGCCGTTGCGGTCGGGCAGGAAGTAGGAGCCTGCCGGTATCTCGACGGCGCCGTTGGGACGGTCCTGCGTATCGGTGTATCCCGTATTGTATGTCCCGGCCGACATGTCGCCGGAATTTGAGGGCATGTGGTATGTGCCGGCCAGAAATCCGGCGTCGGGAGCGGCTGCCGGGTTGACTTCGGCATTGAGGCTGACGCACAGTCGCGGTGCTGGGCTCTCGGCCGAGGAGACGTTCAGTTCGATCGTCCACATATCGGACACGTCGGACATGTATGGGTCGCCGTAGTATGATACTTCGGCCTGGTCGAAAGTGATTGTTTCGGGAACGGGTTCCTTGTAGGAGCTGTCTGCCCCGTTGTTGTCGGGATCTTTCCCGCAAGCCATGAGCATGGCTGCAACCAACAGAATGCTGTAATATTTCATATAAAACAGTTTTGCGGACGGGGGGGTGTCATGTTCGCTGCATGGATTCCGCCGCTGTCGTTGCGGGCAAAGTTACATATTTTATGCGAAAAACAGAACGCAAGATTCTTCTTTTTGACCGTTTCGGCGTAATCTTTGGCTGAAGTTCGGACTGCAGCAACAGAAAATACCGGACCGCATGCAACATGCGGTCCGGTATCATTCGTTATCGGTATGCCGTGCGGGCTACTTGAGACGCTTCTCTTTCGCCTCGATGCATTCGGTAGCGTGCGGCACCTTCATCAGACGCTCCTTTGGAATAAGTTTGCCTGTGGTCTTACATATACCGTAGGTTTTGTTCTCGATACGGACCAGAGCCATTTCGAGATTGCGGATGAACTTCATCTGGTGTGTAGCCAGACGGCCGTTCTCCTCCTTGGACAGCGTTGCGGCGCCCTCCTCCAGAACCTTGTATGTGGGAGAGGTGTCCTCGGTGTCGTTGTCGGCGGTATGGGTAATCGTCGCACGCAGCAACTCGTAGTCGGCCCGGGCTACCTCGAGCTTCTTGAGAATTATCTGCTTGAACTCTTCGAGCTCAGCGTCGCTGTATCTCGTTTTTTCGACCTCTGCCATAGTAAAAATCCTCCTTGTTTATATATTGATTTATGTAAAATTAAACAAAGTTCGGCAATATTCCAAATTTTACGAGGACATCCCTACATTTTGGTTATCGCAATTTTAAGCTTTTCTTCATCCAGATCGGTCTCGCCGACGAAGTCGCCCGAGGGGTTGGGTGAGCACGACACCTTGGTGGCGAGTGTCTGCGAGCCTATGTAGGCGGCGAACCCGGCGACGGCATCGGCAACCGACTCCTTGTCCTCGATCTCGACTGTAATCTTGTCGGTAACCTCGAGGCCCGAATCCTTGCGGAAGTTCTGTATGCGGTTTATCAATTCCCGGGCCACACCCTCCTTGCGCAGTTCGTCGGTTACCGTTACGTCGAGCGCGACGGTCAGTTTGCCTTCGGAGGCCACCAGCCATCCGGGCATGTCTTCCGACGTGATCTCGAAGTCGGTAACGGCCACCTCGAGCTTTTCGCCGCCGACCTCCAGCGATGTCAATGCTCCGCTCTCGACTTCGGCTATCTGCTCCTGCGTGAAGCCTGCAACCAGAGCCGCGATCTGCTTCATGTATTTGCCGTACCTGGGGCCGAGGGTCTTGAAGTTGGGCTTGATGCGTTTGGTTATGACGCCTGCGGTATTGTCTATGAGCTCCAGTTCCTTGACGTTCACTTCGCCGAGAATCAGGTTCCTGACGGCCTCGATATGTTTTGCCGTCTTGGGGTCGAGTACCGGCACCATGATACGCGAGAGCGGCTGACGCACCTTGATGTTGACCTTGCGGCGCAGAGCGAGTACCATCGACGAGATGCGCTGAGCCAGCGACATCATCTCTTCGAGTTCGCTGTCGATGAGCGACTCGTCGGCCTTGGGGAATGTCGAGAGGTGTACCGATCCGCAGTCGTGTGCGCCGCTGACGGCGTTCAGGTCGCGGAATATGCGGTCCGAGATGAACGGAGCGAACGGTGCGGCCAGCTGTGCGACCGTCTCCAGACATGTGTAGAGGGTCTGGTAGGCAGCCAGCTTGTCGCGGTCCATCGTACCGCCCCAGAAACGCTTGCGGTTGAGGCGCACGTACCAGTTCGAGAGGTTCTCGCCGACGAAATCCTGTATGGCGCGAGCCGCGGGAGTCGGGTCGTAGTTCTCGAGCGAGTCGGTCACGTTCTTGACCAGCGTATTGAGCAACGAGATGATCCAGCGGTCGATCTCGGGACGTTCCGATACGGGAATCTGCTCTTCGCGGCCCGTGAAGCCGTCGATGTTGGCGTAGAGTGCGAAGAACGAGTATGTATTGTAGAGCGTGCCGAAGAACTTGCGCCGTACCTCGTCTACGCCCTCGACGTCGAACTTGAGGTTGTCCCAGGGTTGCGAGTTGGTTATCATGTACCAGCGCGTTGCGTCGGCGCCGTACTTGTCGAGCACCTCGAACGGATCGACGGCGTTGCCCAGACGTTTCGACATCTTGTTGCCGTTCTTGTCGAGCACCAGACCGTTCGAGATGATGTTCTTGAATGCCACCGAGTCGAAGAGCATGACGGCTATGGCGTGCAGCGTGAAGAACCAGCCGCGCGTCTGGTCGACGCCCTCGGCTATGAAGTCGGCCGGATAGAGCGACTCGAACTCCTTGCCTCCGTGTTCGAACGGGTAGTGCTGCTGTGCGTATGGCATCGCACCCGAGTCGAACCACACGTCGATGAGGTCGCTTTCGCGCTTCATCGGTTCGCCCTTCGACGACACGAGTACGATCGAGTCTACGTACGGCCTGTGCAGGTCGATCACCTTGGTGGAGTAGTTCTCCTTCGACATGTCGCCCACCTTGAAGTTCTTGTAGGGATTCTCCTTCATCACGCCGGCGGCAATCGACTTTTCGATCTCGGAGATCAGCTCCTCGATCGAACCGATGCACTTGAGCTCCGAACGGTCCTCCGTAGCCCATATCGGCAGCGGCGTGCCCCAGAAGCGCGAACGCGAGAGGTTCCAGTCGACCAGACCCTCGAGCCACTTGCCGAAGCGGCCCGAACCCGTATATTCGGGTTTCCAGTATATGGTCTTGTTGAGTTCGATCATGCGGTCGCGCAGGGCCGTGGTCTTGATGAACCACGAGTCGAGCGGGTAGTAGAGTACCGGTTTGTCGGTACGCCAGCAGTGGGGATAGGAGTGCGTATGCTTCTCGATCTTGAAGATCTTGTTTTCGGCCTTGAGCGTTACGGCGATGTCGATGTCGAGCGTGGTGTCGCTGTCCTTGAGCGAATCGTCGTATGCGTTCTTCACGTAGCGGCCCTGCCAGGGCTTGTAGTGTTTGACGTCGACGTTCTCGCGTACGAAGTCGTCGTCGAGTTCGTCGAGCATGTAGAACTTTCCGGTGCGGTCGACCATGGGCATCTTCTTGCCGCCCTTCTCGACCATGAAGAGCGGGGCTATGCCAGAGGCACGTGCCACGCGGTCGTCATCGGCACCGAACGTCGGTGCGATGTGCACGATACCCGTACCGTCCGACGTGGTTACGAAGTCGCCGACGATTACGCGGAACGCGTCGCCCATGGGCTTTACCCACGGAATGAGCTGTTCGTATCGTATGCCTTCGAGTTCCGAACCCTTCCAGACCTTGTCGCCGACAACGAACGTACCCTCCATCTTGGCGGTGAAGTAGCTGCCGACGAGATCGCGGGCCATGACTACGGTCTGCTCGGCCGAGGTGTAGGGATTGATGCACTTGACCTCGACATAGTCGATGTTGGGTCCCACGCAGAGGGCCGTGTTCGAGGGCAGGGTCCACGGCGTGGTGGTCCATGCCAGGAAGTAGAGGTCGCCCTGCACGTCGCCGAAGAGTTTTTCGCTCCTGTCGTCACGGATTATGCGGAACTGCGCCGTGCAGGTCGTGTCCTTCACGTCGCGGTAGCAACCGGGCTGGTTCAGCTCGTGGGTCGAGAGGCCCGTACCGGCGGCCGGCGAGTAGGGCTGGATTGTGTATCCCTTGTAGAGCAGTCCCTTTTCGTAGAGCTGCTTGAGCAGCCACCACAGGGTCTCGATGTATTTGTTGTCGTAGGTGATGTAGGGGTCGTCCATGTTGACCCAGTATCCCATCTGACGCGTAAGGCGCTCCCATGCACCGGTGAACTTCATCACGTCGGCGCGGCAGGCGCGGTTGTACTCCTCGATCGATATCTTCTTGCCGATATCCTCCTTGGTTATGCCGAGGGCCTTCTCGACGCCCAGTTCCACGGGCAGTCCGTGCGTGTCCCAACCGGCCTTGCGGTGTACGAGGTAACCCTGCTGCGTCTTGTAGCGGCAGATTATGTCCTTGATCGTACGGGCCATGACGTGGTGAATGCCCGGCATGCCGTTGGCCGACGGGGGACCTTCATAGAAGACGAACGTCGGATGTCCTTCACGTGTAGTGATGCTTTTGTGGAAAGTGTCGTCGGCGTCCCACTCCCTGAGCACCTCGGCTGCAAGCGAGGGGAGGTCCAAACCTTTGTACTCCTTGAACTTCATATCTTCGGGTTGTTTGTATGCTGGTTCCGGTCCGTTGCCCGCGTGCGGTATTTTCGTACTCCGACGGGTATACGGATTCAAATTTCCGACAAATATACAAAAATATCGGCAGATAACGCCATTTGCATGAAAAACCCTCCGGGCTGAGCCCGAAGGGTTTTTGAGGTTTTGTCATCCGTGTGTTGCGACTGCCGGTGGCGCCGCGACGGCGACGCGCTATATCGACATGAGCGTATGTACCGGTGCTATCTTCTCGAGACGCTGCTTGCCGTCGAGGTCCGAGAGGTGTACGAGGAATATGAACTCCTTGATTTTCACGCCGTAGCTCTTGCCGCCGACCTCGATGCGCATGCCTTCGAACGACCTGGCTATTCCTTCGGCCGTTCCGCCCGTAGCCAGCACGTCGTCCAGCAGCGTGATCTCGAAGTTGTCGCCCGTGGGTGTTCCGGCCGCGATGTCGCTCTTGCGGTAGTAGAGCAGGTCGAAACCGTACTCCTTCTCGATCTTGACCTCCACGAGGTCGCCCTCGTTGAATGGCAGCTTGCCGCTCTTGCGCATGGGTATGACGTTGGTGACCGTCGGGCTCTTTACGAGCAGCGGCGAGGCGAAGAGAAATCCGCGCGCTTCGGGAGCCGCGACGTTGGGCGCCGTGGTGAACTCCACGAGCCGGTCTATTATCTGGTTGAATACCGCCTTGTCCTGCAGGAACGGGATGATGTCGATGAATTTGATGCCCTTTTTCGGGAAGTCCTGGTAGAATTTTAGTGTGTTGACCATTATCTCGGCATTTAACTTCGCAAACTTAATATTTTTTTGTCAAAAAGCCAACAGCATGTCGTTGAAAAACGGCACTTCCCGTTGTCGCGGGCGTTACTCTCCGTCATCGACCTTCCATATCGTGAAAACGCCCGGAGCCATAAACTTGTCGGCCCGGCCTTCGTATGCTACTGCGGAAAAATTGATTTCTCTGTATTCGGAGTTCGGCGGGACGGTTACGGTTACGTTTCTCGGAGATGTTGCGGTAACGGTACATACACCGAAATCTCCGGTTACGGGAAACTGGTCGTCGCGGTTGAACTTTAGCTCTATGGAACGGTATTCCCCGAATATCTCTACTGTAGATTTATGGTCAATACTTATCAGGCTTACAGAAGATAAATCTCCGTTTACGGTCATTTCAGCAGTACCTCCTTCGGACCCGAATTCCAAAGACCCCGGTTCGAATATCGTCGATAGGTAGTTTCCGTCGATATCTTCGTCCCTGTTGCATGAAGTAACAAGCAACGGCAGCACACACAGCAATATGTAACAGAATCGTTTCACGGGCATACGGTTTTTAAGGTTGGACAATGGTTCTGGTGCGTTCTTCTCAAAGTTAGGCATAAAATCCCGTAAATCCAAATGGAATGCGCTGCTTTTCTGCGTTTTCAGCGTTCGCTCTCTCTGCCGTCTCCTTTTTCCGGCGTCAGCCGACGGCGCAGGTAGACCATGTCGCGGAGCAGTATGCCCTCCTCGATTATTGGGGCGGGGTAGTTGTCCGTAAAGAAGTCCTTTACGCGGTGTGACGGCACGAATCCGCAGCTGCGGTAGAAGCGCAGTATCCGCGGTGTCTCGCCGGTGCCGACCGTCATCTCGTCGAAGCGGCCGCGCAGGTGCTCCGCAAGGAACCCGATCATGCGGCGTCCGTACCCGCAGCGCTGCCGGTCGGGACGCGTGGCCAGATTCTTCAGCTCGCACGTGCCGCCGCCCTCGTCCGTAACCACGGCGACGGTGCATGTCTGTCCGCCGTCGCGGAGCACGTACATCTCGCCGCGGTCGAGGTAGCGGCCGATCATCTCCATGCTCTCGTCAGCCAGCAGGAGCAGCTCCGCATATTGCAGCCTGTCGCCGGTGACGCGTGTGACGGTGATGTTTTTATCATCGATGTTCATGCCGTGGCAGATCTCTTTTTGACGTTCGGATAATAATGCATACATTTGCGACGTTGCACATGACGCAACGGTCGGTTATGGAACAGGTAATTGATTTCTTCATAGAGTGGGGCTACGTGGGCATCTTCCTCTCGGCCTTCCTTGCCGGAAGCGTGCTGCCCTTCAGCTCCGAACTGGTGCTGGTGGCGCTGGTGCAGGCCGGACTCTCGCCCGTGTGGGGCGTGGTGTGGGCCACGCTGGGCAATACGCTCGGCGGCATGACCTGCTACGGCATAGGCCGCCTCGGCAAGACCGAATGGATCGAACGCTACCTGCGGATCAGCCGCGAACATATCGACAAGGCTACCCGTTTCCTTGCCGGCAAGGGGGCTCTTATGGCCTTCTTCGTCGCGCTGCCCTATATCGGCGATGCCATAGCCGTCGTGCTGGGACTCATGCGCAGCAACGTGTGGGTTACGACATTTGCCATGTTCCTCGGCAAACTGCTGCGCTACGTGGCACTGCTCTATGCCGCCGAGGGCCTCATCTCGCTCTTCTAACCCTTCGATACGCTCAGCTGTTCGAGCCGTGTGTCGATGTCGATCTTGTCGATGATGGTCTTCACGACGGTATCGATCTCGGAACCTTCCCTGTAGTCGGCCGGGCAGACGTAGTTCACGCGGTTGTCGCGTATGAGCGAACCGAGCTCCTTGCGCGCCCCCTTCTCCGAGGGGTTGTATACGGCTATCGAGTGGCCCCCGAAATTCTTCACCAGACGCATGCACGGTATGTCGGTCGTTCCGTCGCCCACGTAGATCATGTGGCGGAACGGTACGGGACGGTTCTTCTCCTCGATGTAGCGGTTCACCAGCGTGCTGTCGAATACCGACTCCACACCCTTGTTGATCTTGAAGATGAACTGCGTCTTGTTGGTGTAGTTGACCGCCACGCCGGGCCAGTAGGCTATGCCGTCGACATCGTAGAGGAAGGTGCAGGCATATATCTTGCGGAATTCATGGGCTATCTCCGTTCCCTCGATTATCTCCTTCATGCCCGACGAGTTGATGTAGTGCACCACCTTGAGGTTGCGCTGCGCACCGTATTCGTTGATGCGGGCGAACCACTCGCGTACGCCTTCGTAGAGCTTGATGTTGCGGCCCGACTCCTGGAATGCCTCGCGGCGGAGCGACAGCCCCTTCGACTTGGCCTCCTGAATCATCTTGGCCATGTATGTGAGTATGCGGTCGGCGTCCTGCTCTTCGGCCAGCGAGTTGGCCTCGCTCCAGAACTCCTTGTTGCTCTTGCCTACGGCCGGTATGAAGTCGTACTCCTGCATGTTGCCGGGCGAGAGCGTCCCGTCGAAATCGTAGATCAGCGCTACGGTCTGTTTTTCATCGGTTGTCATGTGCGTCTATTTGAGGTACAGCGGCGGTGCGGTTCCGAATGTCTGTCTTTGCGCAGAGACCGCCCGCCATTCTACAAATGTATGAAAAATTTCACTATTTTTGCATGAGGTTATCCAAAACGTTGTCATATGGAATTCAAGGATATATTGGCAAAACGCCGCAGCGTGCGGCGGTTCGACGACCGGCGCGTGCCGCGCGAGGTCATCGAGCGTCTTCTGCAGGAGACATTTACGGCGCCTTCGTCGCGCAATTCGCGCTCCACGCGCATCATGGTTGTAGAGAACCGCGACACCATAGCCCGCATGGCCGGGATGCGCGACTACGGATCGGCCTTTCTGAAGAACGCACCGCTGGCGTTCGTCGTCATGGGCGACGGCAACGCATCGCCCATGTGGCGCACCAACTGCGCCATATCGGCCACGGTATTGCAGCTGGCCTGCGTCGACGAGGGCCTTGCCTCGTGCTGGGTGCATGTCGACGGCCGTCCCTGCCTGCAGGCCGAACCCGAAGGCCGCAAGGCTCTGGACGTCCTGCGCGAATTGTTGCCCATACCAGAGGAGTACGGCGTGCTGTGCGTCATAGCCGCAGGCTATTCCGATTTCCAGCCGGCACCGCTGCCGCCGCACGACGACTCGACGAGCGTTACGTGGGTGGAGTAGAGTGTCACCGCATGCGAAAGAGCCGTTGCTTCGTCGAAGCAACGGCTCTTTCAGTTTCGGCCAAGTCGGTGATCAGTAACGGCAGGGCAGCTCCGACTCGTTGGTGTAGCCTGCAATCGATACCGTCGAGTTGGCGGTGACATTGCCCAGCAGGGCGTCGACCTTGGCTGCGGCAATGCTCGAATAAGTCGCCGTCACGTTTGCCGTAATCGTCGCCGAGTTCACCGTGACGTTTCCGGTGTTGGTCTGTCCGATCAGGCCGCCGATGTTGGGTACTCCCGAGGTGTTGGCCTCATTGGCGATGTATCCGTAGAGCGGTCCGTTGCTCGTCACGTCGGTCATGGTGACCACGCCGCTCGGGTTGCACATGCCGATGATGCCACCCACATGTGCGTTGTGGCCTTCGGCCTCGTTGGTGGCCGTAACTGAAGCATTGTTGGCGCAGCCCTCGATGATGGCCGTGGCGTGCCAGCAGGTGGCGATGAGTCCGCCCACGGCTATCGTCGAACCTCCGTTCTGCTTGCGTACGCCGCTGATTGCGCCGTTGTTGGTGCAGTTGCGCAGCGTGACCGTGGCGGTGTTGCTGCCGTCGCCGAGCCAGCAGGCGAATCCCGCAACATACATCTCGACGGAACTTTCGGCACTCAGATTGCCGCTGTTCTCGCAACCAGTCATCACGATGTCGGCTCCGTCGCGTACCGTGGCGACGAATCCCGAGGCTTTGGCTCCGGTCGTGCGTGTCGAGACCACGTCGCCGCTGTTCCTGCAGTCGGTTATGGTGATGTCGCCGTAGGCCGAGCTTACGTATGCGCCGGCACTGTATGTACTCGAAATGTCGGCCCTGTTCTCGCAACCGGTGAACGAGGTGACGCCTCCGGCCGTGGTAGCGCCGATGAAGGCTGCGTCGCCGCTGATCGTGCCGTCTACGGTTACGGAGCTGATGTCGGTGGTGCCCGCTGCCGTGGTGACAAGAGCAGCCGTACCGTCGGCGATGGCGGCTTCGACTGTCAGATCCCTGATGACGGTATTGTCGGTGTAGCCGAAGAGATCATTCGCAAGACCCGTGATCCTGTAGCCGTTGCCGTCGAACGTGCCGCTGAAGGCTTTGCCGCTGTTGCCGATCGAGCTCCATGCATGGCCGCCGAGGTCTATGTCGTTGGCCAGCTCGAAATATTTGCCCGTCAGAGCGCCGTTCCCGGCATTCACCTGATCCGCAACCCAAGCCAGTTCGGCCGGCTCGCTTATGCCGTATACGGTCTGCTCCACGCCGTCGACCTCCTTGTTTACGGGCGTTACGGCCTTGAGCGATTCGCCGTCCCATGCCGTAGCTGTCGTGCCGTCGAATTCGGGAACTACGGTAACGTTGATGTCGGCCTTCTTTGTAAGGAGGTTACCCGAGACGTTTGTGCGGTAGTTGCGCTGTACGGGGATGTTCGAGAACTCGTAGTCGGATGCAACCGGAGCACCGGCCTCGTCGAGGAACGACATGGTGAAGTCGGCGAGGTACTGCTCGCCCTCGGTCTTGGGAGCGAATACGTAGTCGAACGTCAGTTCACCTGCGTTGTCGGTGTTGTTTGCCGGAGCCATTGCCTCGGCATAAGCTACAGCGGAGGTTGTTTCGGTAAGTTCACCCGAGAGCAGGTTGATACCGGTATGTATGTTGTCGAACGCGATCTTCACCCTGGCGGGCACGAGCGAAGCGGCAGCGGCAGCAACCTCGGCCATGTCGAGGGTCTTGACGTTGAGCTGACCGAAGGGACGGCGGAGCTCGACGCTTATGGCCTTCGACTGGTCGGCAACGACCTGAGCCGTACCGAAGAAAGCGTCGCGGGCGTCGTCGTTACCGAGATAGTCGTCACCCTCGGCAAAGGTTACGTTGCCGAGGTCGGCGGTGTTGTAGTGCAGGTCGCTCTTGAGATCGGCACCCTTCTTGTCGGCCCAGAATACGAGGTCGTATGTCTCGCCCGTAACCAGACGTGCCGAGAACGTGGCCTTGAGGTTCTGGACATCGGCATACTGGCGTTCGCCATAGAGTTTGCCGTCGAGGTATATCTCCATGATGCATCGGTCGGCGGTTGTGCCGTCGCCTGCAACACGGGTTTGAGTCAGTTGTGCGGGGAGTGTTGTTGTGACGGAGACAAGGGCGTCGCCTGTCGCAGAGACGGGAGTCTGCATCTTTTGGCAGGCGGCCATTGCCACGGCAGCCGCGAATGCCATAATTAATACTCTTTTCATTGCAGTTCGGGTTTTGTTATGTTTATATAGGTTTGAGCCCGTATCAGTATCGGCCGTTACGTTCCATACATTCTCGTTTCCGTCCTGTTCGGACGGGATGCCAACCCCTTCTCTCGATTTGCTTCGACCGATTTGCGCTAAAATAGACATATTTTTTCAAAAATACGACATTTCGGCGGAAATATGGCGATAAAGGGTTGATTTTATGACATGTTCGGTTCCCCAGCACGTCACGAAACACAAAAAAACGGCCGCCGCAACTTGCGGCAGCCGTCGATGGCGTGAGTTCGCATCGCCCCTCCCCGGAAGATGCAACCGTTATCTGTACTTGTTGCTGATAAGGGTCATGAACTCCTCGCGGGTGCGGTGGTCCGACAGGAAGATGCCTGTAAATGCCGATGTCGTGGTTGCCGAGCTCTGCTTCTCGACGCCGCGCATCTGCATGCACATGTGGTTGGCCTCGATGACTACGGCCACGCCCATGGGGTTGAGCGCCTCCTGTATGCAGTCGCGTATCTGTACGGTCATGCGCTCCTGCACCTGCAGCCTGCGGGCGAAGCACTCCACCACTCGGGCGATCTTCGACAGTCCGGTGATGTAGCCGTTGGGGATATACGCGACATGGGCCTTGCCGTAGAAGGGCAGCATGTGGTGTTCGCAGACCGAGTAGAGCTCGATGTCCTTGACCAGCACCATCTGCTTGTACTCCTCGCGGAATATGGCCGAATGGAGTATTGCGACCGGATCCTCGGTATAGCCCTTGGTTATGAACGACATGGCCTTGGCCACGCGCTCGGGGGTTTTGAGCAGTCCTTCGCGCTCGGGGTCCTCACCCAGCAGCCGCAGGATCTCGCGGTAATGTACTTTAAGTTCCTCGATGGTTGCGGGATCGTATATGTCCTCACGTTTGTATCTGGTCTCCATCTCTTATTTTCCTACGGGTTTTATGTCCTTTATTCTCAACTGAGTCGACACGGTTCCGCGGTAATGGTTCTCGACTATCTGGTAGCAGATGTCGATGGGGTGTCCCGCCCGTATCCATTCGTAGTGCGTCGGCTGTTGGAACGCTATGGTCTGTATTGCGGTGTTCGGCTTCTCGCGCTGAACGAGGTCCATGCGCAGATGGTCCTGTTCCGCGCCGACGAGTTTGGCGTCGCCTCGGTTGCTGACCGAGTAGGTGACGAATACCGGGGCCGTGTTCCCGGGCCCGAAGGGCTGGAAACGGTTCAGCTGGCGGTTGAACTCGGGCGTGATGTCCGAGAAGAGCAGCCGGCTGTCGATGTCGACCTGCGGAATGAGTGTCTGCGGGTCGATGTTCTGCTCCACGTACTCGTTGAAGCGGCGTGCGAACTCCTCGACATTCTCGGGGCGCATCGTCAGGCCGGCGGCATACATGTGGCCGCCGAAGTTTTCGAGCAGGTCGGAGCACGACTCCACGGCCTGGTAGAGGTCGAAGCCCGGAATCGAGCGGGCCGAACCCGTGACCATCCCGTTGCTCATGGTAAGCACCACCGTGGGGCGGTAGTAGGTCTCGATCAGGCGCGAAGCCACGATGCCGACGATGCCCTTGACCCATTTGGGGTTGTAGACCACCGTACTCTTGCGCTTCTTGAGTTCGGGGTTGCTCTCGATGTAGTCGTGTGCCTCCTGCGTGACGTTGCGGTCGATGCTCTTGCGGTCCTGGTTGAACGAGTCGATGTCGTTGCCCAGTTCACGGGCCTTCTGTTCGTTGCCCTCGATGAGCAGGCTCACGGCCGCATAGCCTCCCGACGGGGCGGCATTCTCGTCGTTTTCGTCCATCCGCATGCGGCCGGCGGCATTGATTCGCGGACCGATCTTGAAGACAATGTCGTCGATGGTGATGGTGTGGGTGTCGAGCCCGCATATCTTGATTATCGACGCCAGTCCTTCCGACGGCGAACTGTTGAGTATCTCGAGTCCGTAGTGCGCCAGTACGCGGTTTTCGCCCGTCAGCGGGACGATATCCGAAGCGATGCTGACCACCAGCAGGTCGAGCAGATGGGTTATCTGTTCGAACGGTATTCCGTTTTTCTGTGCATAGGCCTGCACGAGCTTGAATCCCACGCCGCACCCCGACAACTCGTCGAACGGATAGTTGCAGTCGGGACGCTTGGGGTCGAGAACAGCCACTGCCTTCGGTATTTCGTCGGCAGGGAGATGGTGGTCGCAGATGATGAAATCCACGCCTTTCTGTTTCGCATAGACGATCTTTTCCGTGGCCTTGATGCCGCAGTCGAGCGTTATGACCAGGCCTACACCCTTGCGGGCGGCGTAGTCGATACCCTTGATCGATATGCCGTAACCTTCGGTATATCTGTCGGGTATGTAGAAGAGCAGGTTCTTGTGGCCGATCTGGCGCAGAAACTTGTACATGAGCGCCACGGCCGTGGTTCCGTCGACATCGTAGTCGCCGTAAACCATGATCTTCTCCCCGCTGCGTACGGCCTGTTCGATGCGTTCGACGGCTTTGTCCATATCCTTCATCAGGAATGGATCGTGCAGGTCCGAAAGACTCGGATTGAAGAACTTGTCTGCCTTTTCTACTGTGTCTATGCCTCTTTGTACCAGCAGGTTAGCCAACACGGGGGCAATACCTAATGCGGCAGAGAGTCTCTCCACCGTACGGGCGTCGCCCTGCGGTTTGACTACCCATCTTTTGTTTATGGGCATAATCTTTAATTTTTATATATTTTAACATTTAATATTCTCGTAAGGTTCTGGATCAGCTCTTCTCTTACCCGGTCGATGGCGGGTGCCGATCCCAACTCCCGCTGCATCGAGGTTACGCCCCTGTCGGTGAATCCGCAGGGGTTTATGTTGTTGAACCACTGCAGGTCGGTGGTTACGTTGAGCGCGAGGCCGTGCATCGTCACAAAGCGTGATGCCCTGACGCCTATGGCGCATATCTTTCGCAGCGGACCTGCCGTTGCGCTGCTTTCGGCTGCGGACGTGCTGCCGTCCGGGCCATACTCCGCACCCCGCCCGAGCCATACGCCCGAAGCTCCGTGCGAGCGGCCGGCCCTGATTCCGTAAGGGGCCAGCGTGTCGATGACGCTCTGTTCGAGGGCGTCGATATATTCGCGCAGCCCGATGCCCAGCCGTTCGAGGTCGAGGATGGGGTAGACCACTATCTGCCCGTCGCCGTGGAAGGTTATGTCGCCGCCGCGGTCTATGGCATAGAAGTCCGCACCCAAAGCACGCAGACGCTCTTCGCTTGCGAGCATGTTGCTGCGGTGTCCGTGTTTGCCGAGAGTGTATACGGGAGGATGTTCGACCGTAAGGATCGTACCGGCCGAGTCGTCGCGTGCGTCCGTTGCGGCGCCATCCGGCGATGCGTCGATGCCGTGTGCTCCCTTTGCCGCGAGCATGGCGTCGAAGAGCGAGCGCTGCAAATTCCAGCACTCGGCATAATCCATGCGACCCAGGTCTCTGTATTCGACAAACAGTGGCATAATGCGTATTCCCTTTTGCCGACATGCACGGATCGGGGCTGCCCGTTACGCGCACCCTTCACCGCCCTCTTTTAGTCGGCGTTCTACCTTCTCACGCTCTTCAGTGCGGCGTCGGCCAGATACGACGAACGTACCAGCGGTGCGCTCGCGCAGTAGTCGAAGCCCATTTCGAGAGCCTGTTGCCTGTAGCGGTCGAATTTCTCCGGAGTGATGTATTCCGCAACGGGATAGTGCTCCAGAGTCGGCCGCAGATACTGGCCCAAAGTTACGATTCGGACACCGGCATCGCGCAGGTCGCGCAGCGTCTGTCCTACCTCGTCATCGCTTTCGCCGAGGCCTACCATGATTCCGCTTTTCGTTACGGCGCCTCTGCTGCCCAGATATTTCAGGGTCTCGAGGCTCGTACGGTACTTCGCCCTTGAGCGGATGAGCGGCGTAAGTCGTTCGACGGTTTCGATGTTGTGCCCGATGATGTCGGGCCCGGACGCCAGGACCGTATCCAGCAGGTCGTGTCTTGCGTCCAGATCGGGAATAAGGAGCTCAATTGTTGCGTTCGGATTCTTCGCGCGAATGGCCCGTGTGGTTGCGGCCCAGTGGGCGGCGCCTCCGTCGGGCAGATCGTCGCGAGTAACAGAAGTTACGACAACGTGCCGAAGGCCCATCAACGCCACGCTCTCCGCCACTTTCAGCGGTTCGTCGGGGTCGGTCGGCGACGGGTGTCCTGACTTTGTAGCACAGAAACGGCAGTTACGTGTGCATATATCCCCCAATATCATGAAGGTGGCCGTGCGGCGGCTCCAGCACTCCGATTTGTTCGGGCACATTCCGCTGCTGCAGATCGTGTGCAGTCCGTGCTGTTTCACGATACGGTCCACTTCCGCAAAGGAGGCGGTGTCGTGCAGCCTGATCTTCAGCCATTGGGGTTTTTTCAGTACGTTTACCTCGTCATACAACTTCGGCATTTTAAGTTCATTATTTTCCAATTGGCACAAATATAGCGGAATTTTTTGCCATATCCAAAAAATTCCGCCATTATGCAAAGCCGAAGTCGGTTGTCAGGCTTTTACGTTCTTTTTGTCGAATATGTTGAATCGTGCCAGCAGCGGATTCCGGCGGTCGAGGATGAAAACGTCCAATACCAACAGTACCAGTGCTATCCACAGCAGGTAGGGGAACTGTTCGTTGAACTCTTCGAAACGCAGCGTCGTCAGTTCGTTCTGCTGCATGTCGTTTATGGTCTTGACGATCTCGTCGAGGCCGATCGACTGTTTCGAGGCGCGTACGTAGGCGCCGTCCGTCGTGGAGGCGATTTCGCGGAGCATCTGCTCGTTGAGTTTCGAGACCACCATCTCGCCGTTTTCGTCGCGCAGGTATTCGCCGTTGATCGATATGGGGGCGCCTTCGGGGGTGCCGATACCTATGGTGAAGATCCTGATGCCCTGATCGGCGGCCTGACGGGCCACCTCGAGGGCGTTGTTGTCATGCGTTTCGCCGTCGGTGATGAGTATTATCACGCGGCTGTTGTCGTTCTGCGACGAGAACGACATCATGGCCATCGACAGGGCCTTGCCGATCGACGTTCCCTGTTCGGCTACCAGCGAAGTGGAGATGCGTTTGGCAAAGGCCTTGGCCATTCGGTAGTCCGAGGTTATCGGCAGCTGCACCTTCGATTCGCCGGCGAAGACGATGACGCCCACGCGCTCCTGTTTCAGGCCGTCGAAGAGTTTGTCGATGGCGTATTTGGTACGTTCCAGGCGGCTCGGTTCGAAATCTTCGGCCAGCATCGAGTTCGAGACGTCGACCACGAGCATCATCTCGACGCCCCGGCTCTTCTCTTCGCGCAGTTTCGACCCGAACTGCGGACGGGCCGCGGCCACGGCAATCAGTATCATGGCGATTATGAAGAGCAGGAACTTGAAATGGTTGCGGGCCGTCGATACCTCGGGCATCAGTTCCCGGAGTGTCGCCATGTTGCCGAAACGGGCCAGCCTGCGGCGGCGCATTACGGCGGCGAGCATATAGATTACGACCGCAGCCACCGGAAGCAGCAACAGCCACAAAAGATGCGGATTTGCGAACCTGAACATATTACGGTATTCGTTTCAAAATTACGGTCCTCAATATGAATTCCACGGCCAGGACGGCCAGCGCCCACAGCACCCACGGCAGGTACTCCTCGTTCAGTGTCGTGAACTGCGATATCTCGACCTTGCTCTTCTCGAGTGTATTGATCTGGTCGTATATGGCCTTTAGCTTCTGCTTGTCGGTGGCCCTGAAGTATTGTCCTCCGGTCTGTTCGGCGATCTTGCGGAGCACGTCTTCGTCTATCTCGACGTCGACCTGCACGAAGGTGGTGTTGCCGAACATGTCGACGGCCGGATACGGGGCCTTGCCGCGCGTGCCGACACCTATGGTGTAGACCCTGATGCCGTAGTCGCGGGCTATCTGTGCGGCGGTGAGGGGCGATATCTGTCCGCGGTTGTTGACGCCGTCGGTGAGCAGTATTATAACCTTGCTCTTGGCGTCGCTCTCGCGCAGACGGTTTATCGCCGTGGCCAGACCGTTGCCGATGGCCGTACCGTCCTCGATGATCCCGCTGCGGATGCGGGCCAGCAGCGTCTGGAGCGTACTCTGGTCGGTCGTCAGCGGGCTCTGCGTCAACGCCTCGCCTGCAAATACGACAAGACCCATGCGGTCCGTCGGACGGTCGGCGATGAACGAAGCGGCCACCTCCTTGGCGGCGGTTATGCGGTCGGGCTTGAAGTCGCGGGCCAGCATCGATGTCGAGACGTCTATCGCCAGCACTATGTCGATACCTTCGGCGTTGCTTTTGGAGTGGTGCTCGGCCGACTGCGGACGTGCAAGGGCCACTATGACGAGGGCCACGGCCACGCAGCGCAGAGCGAAGGGCACGTGACGCAGCCAGTATCGCAACGTGCGCGGTGCGCGTCGCACACCTTCGATCGTCGATACCCGGATCGCCGCGCCGCCCTGCCTCGAGCGGTAGACGTAGTAGGCCGCCATCGGTATCAGCACCGTGAGCAGCCACAGTATGTGCGGATTTGCGAATTGCATGATCACTTCGTTGTTATGGTGTTACCAGTTCTTGGTTCCGCGGACGATGACGCCCTGCTTCTCCTTCACCTTCTCCTGAGTCTTGTCCTCCTGAGCCTGTATGGCGTCGAGCATGGCCTCCTGCTCCTGCGGTGATATGCTGCCTTCGCGGGGTTGCTCTCCACCCTCTCCGTCGCGATTGTCGTCCGGATTCCGTTGATCCTGCCGGTCGTCGCCATTCCGGTTCTGATCCTGATTCTGGTTCTGATCCTGGTTTTGATCTTTGTTCTGATCCTGGTTCTGGTTCTGATCCTGGTTTTGATCTTTGTTCTGGTTCTGGTTCTGATCCTGGTTTTGATCTTTGTTCTGATCCTTATTTTGGTTCTGGTTCTTGTTCTGATTCTGGCTGTTCTGGTCGTTCTTCTGCTGGTCGAGCAGGTGTTTGGTGTAGGCGTAGTTGTATTTGGCCTCCATGTCCGAGGGGTTCAGCCGCAACGAGTTGCGGTAACTCTCGAGAGCCTGCTCCAGCTTCTTCTGCATGAACTGCGTATTGCCCAGATTGTAGAACGCTTCGGCCCGCTCGATGTCGGAACGCGTCGAATCGGCCGCCGCACGCATCATCGTCTGTTCGGCCTTGTCGTAACGCTCCGAACGGAAGAGGGCGTTGCTCAGGTTGTAGCCCGCCTCGAACGATGTCGAGTCGGCGGTAAGGGCGCGCGTATAGAGGTCGACGCTGCGGTCGTAGTGCTCTTTCTTGAACTGGCGGTTGCCCTTGCGTACCAGATGGCGTTCGGGCATCTGCTGTGCCGCGACGCTCGATGCCGCAAGCGTGAAGATCAATATATAAAGTAGCCTACGCATTGTCGGGCTTGTTTAAGTTGTTGATTATCTCGTCTTCGTCGGCGACGCGGCTCTCCTCGACCTGTTTGGTCTCCTCGACGAAGTAGTATGCCTTGTTGTAGTCGGCCTCGTTCTGTTCGGGGTCGTGCTGCATCTTGGCGAATTTGGCCAGATCGGCGTCGCGAAGTACCGATACCAGATCGCTCTCGGCCTTCTTCGGCAGGTCGATGGTGCGTACGGCCTCGGCTATCTCATCGGTGGTCATCTCCATTGCTCCTATTCCGTAGCGACCCGAAAGATAGGTACGCAGTATGTCCGAAAGCCCCGAGTAGTATGCCTTGTGGCGGTTGTTCTGCCACAGTTTCTGGTTGTGGAGCGTCTCGAGCGCCTTTATCGCCACAACGTGCGGCGGTTGTGGCGGTGCGGGCTTGAACAGGTCGCCGATAGACTTTCCGCGGCGGGCGAGCCAGCGCGACAGCGCGAAGACGAGCACGCCGACAAGCAGTATGGCCAGTGCCGCCCACGAAATGTAGCCTCCGATCTCGGCGTAACGGAACGGCAGCCTCTTCTGCGGCTTGATGTCGAATATGGGGTGCGACGTGGAGTCGATCTGGAACGTGGCGACGTTGAGGAATATCGAGTCGCGGCTGCGCAGGGTGTCGACGATGTTCTTGTCGGCATATAGCACTTCGGCCGTACCCATGCCTATGCGTCCCTCCTCGAATGCGGCCATCGTGTAGCGTTTGCGCACGCGCAGGTGGCGGCCGTCACGCTCGAGGGTGTCGGGCGGCAGGCTCTCGACGAGCTCTATGCCGCTGCGCGGGTCGGGCGAAAACTCGGGAAACGCCACGCTCTGCACCAGATCCTTCTCCACCTCGATGGTGTAGGTGAAGCGGTCGCCTATGAGAATGCTGTCGGGCTCGACGTAGGCTTTCACTTCGGGGGCGGCGGCGTGGGCCGTTGCCGTGAGGGTTGCGGCCAGAGCCGTGAATGCGTATTTCGCCAATTGCTCTTTCATCGTTGCTTGAATAGTTTTATCAGTTCGGCCACATAGTCGCCGTCGGTCGACACGCAGGCCGTATCCACGCGATTGTGCTTGAGCGTGGAGTCTATGGCGTCGCTGATCTCGTCCCAGACGCGGGCGTAGTGTTCGCGCACGCGTGCCGACGAGGTGTCGACCCACACCTTGCGCCCCGATTCGGCATCCTGCATCTCGATGATACCCACGTCGGGCAGTACGGCCTCGCGCGGGTCGGTGACGCGTATGCCCACCAGATCGTGGCGGCCGCTGGCTATCTTCAGGGCGTCGTCCAGTGCGCTGCGGTCGCGCGACGAGTCCATGAAGTCCGACAGGATGAATGCCGTGCAGTGTTTCTTGGCGACGTTGGTCAGGAAGCGTACCGGTTCCGAGAGCTTCGTGCCGCGGCTTTGGGGCTCGAAGCCTATCAGCTCGCGTATGATCATCAGTATGTGGCTGCGTCCCTTCTTCGGGGGAATGAACTTCTCGACACGGTCGGAGAAGAATATGCAACCCACCTTGTCGTTGTTTTCGGCGGCCGAGAAGGCCAGTACGGCCGCAATCTCGGTGATGATGTTCTTCTTGAGGCGGTCCGTCGAGCCGAACATGCGCGAGCCGCTGACGTCGACCAGCAGCATCATGGTCAGTTCGCGTTCCTCCTCGTAGACCTTGATGTGGGGTTTGCGCGAGCGGGCCGTGACGTTCCAGTCGATGTCGCGCACGTCGTCGCCGGCCTTGTATTCGCGTACCTCGGCGAACGACATGCCCCGTCCGCGGAATGCCGTGTGGTATTTTCCTGCGAAAATCTCGTTCGACAACCCGCGGGTCTTGATCTCGATCTTGCGGACCCTCCTGAGAATATCGTTCTCGTTCTCCTGCATTACGGCACGATTACGTTGTTGAGGATGTCGGTTATGATCTCTTCCGAGGTGATGTTCTCGGCTTCGGCCTCATAGGTGAGACCTATACGGTGACGCAGCACGTCGTGGCAGACGGCACGCACATCCTCGGGAATGACGTATCCGCGGCGGCGTATGAACGCATAGGCGCGTGCGGCCTTGGCCAGCGAGATGCTTGCACGCGGAGAACCTCCGTATGCGATGAGCGGCTGGAGTTTGGTGAGGTTGTACTCGGCCGGTTCGCGCGTGGCGAAGATTATGTCGATGATGTACTTCTCGATCTTCTCGTCCATGTAGACCTCCTCGACCACCTTGCGGGCCTTGACGATATCTTCGGGCGAGATGACCTTCGATACCTGCGGCATGCCGCTGCCCGAGAGGTTCATGCGCACGATGTCGCGCTCCTCCTGCTTCTTGGGATACGATATCTTGACCTTGAGCATGAAACGGTCGACCTGCGCTTCGGGCAGGGGATATGTACCCTCCTGCTCGAGGGGGTTCTGCGTTGCCAGCACCAGGAAGGGTTCGGGCAGTTTGTATGTATTGTCGCCGATGGTTACCTGATGCTCCTGCATGGCTTCGAGCAGTGCGGACTGCACCTTGGCCGGGGAGCGGTTGATCTCGTCGGCCAGCACGAAGTTGGCGAAAACGGGACCTTTCTTCACGGTGAAATCCTCGTTCTTCTGCGAGTATATGAGCGTACCGATAAGGTCGGCCGGCAGAAGGTCGGGGGTGAACTGTATGCGCGAGAAATCGGCATCGACAGCCTTGGCGAGGGTTGTTATGGCGAGGGTCTTGGCCAGACCGGGCACGCCTTCGAGCAGTATGTGTCCGTTCGAGAGCAGACCGATGAGCAGCGAGTCGAGCAGGTGGCTCTGGCCGACTATCACTTTCGACATTTCCGTGCGCAGGGTATCGACGAATACGCTTTCGCGTTCGATCCGTTCGTTGAGTTCCTTGATGTTTATGACTTCGCTCATTTTTATATTGTATTTGTTGTCGTTTGCGTTTAGGTATCTTCACAACGAAGGTGAACCAAATATATTGCGAAAATAATATTTTTTTCAAAAAAAACATCCAAAAATCGAACCGCAACGCCGTCAGGGCATGCCTGTTCCGTCGTGGTGTCGTCTTGTGGCGGCGGTGGCGTCGCGGCACGGAACGCCGGCGGAAGCCGATGCCGGCGGTTGTTGAAAAAAGGCGGTGCGATTATTTCCTAATGCAGGGTATTGTTGCTATTTTTGCGAAACTTATGGAATCACGGATTTTGGAAGGATTGAATCCCGCCCAGCGCGAGGCGGTGATCAACTACGAAGAGCCGTCGCTCATCATAGCCGGAGCGGGCTCTGGCAAGACGCGGGTACTGACCTCGCGCATAGCCTACATGATCGAACAGGGCGTGGCGCCCTTCAACATACTTGCATTGACCTTCACCAACAAGGCCGCCGAACAGATGCGCGAACGCATCGAGGGGATGATCGGCCCGAAGAGCCGTTACCTGCGCATGGGTACGTTCCATTCGGTCTTCGCGCGTATTCTGCGCGAGAATGCCGACCGCATAGGTTTCCCCGAGACCTTCACCATCTACGAGCCTTCGGACGTGAAGAATCTGCTGAAGACCATCATACGCGAACTGAACCTTTCGGACGACAAGTACAAGCCCAACGCCATCGCTTCGCGCATATCGTACGCCAAGAACTGCCTGGTGACGCCGGGTGCATATCTTTCAAATTCGGTCTACGGGGCCGAGGACCGTCAGAAGCAGATTCCCGAGTTCGGCAACATCTACAACATCTACTGCCAGCGCTGCAAGCACAACGGTGCCATGGATTTCGACGATCTGCTGTTGCAGACCAACATCCTGCTGCGCGACTGTCCCGATGTGCTGGCGCGCTATCAGGAGCTGTTCCGGTACATACTCGTGGACGAGTATCAGGATACCAACTACGCGCAGTACATCATCATCAGGCGCCTGTCGCAGCTTCACAACCGCATCTGCGTGGTGGGTGACGATGCGCAGAGCATCTATTCGTTCCGCGGTGCCAAGATCGAGAACATTCTCAACTTCAAGCGCGACTATCCCACGGCCCGGATATTCAAGCTCGAGCAGAACTACCGTTCGACGCGCACCATAGTCGAGGCGGCCAATTCGGTCATCGCCCACAACGCCCACCGCATGGAGAAGAACTGTTTTTCGGAGGGTGAGCAGGGGGCTCCGGTCCACATGGTGCGGGCCTATACCGACCGCGAGGAGGCCGAGCTCGTCGTGTCGGACCTTCGCGAGAAGGTGCGGCAGAGCGGAGCCGCATGGAGCGACGTGGCCATCCTCTACCGTACCAACAGCCAGTCGCTCGTCTTCGAGGAGTCGTTGCGGCGCAAGGGCATTCCCTACCGTATCTATCGCGGCAGCTCGTTCTACGACCACAAGGAGATCAAGGACATGCTGGGTTATCTGCGCCTGATCATCAACCCGCGCGACGACGAAGCCTTCAAGCGCATAGTGAACTGTCCGGCGCGCGGCATAGGCGACACGACCGTGCAGCGTATCGAGGCTCTGGCGCGCAGCCGCGGGGTATCGATGTGGGAGGCTGTGGACGCACTCGTGGCCGAGACGGCGGCATCGCCGACGGTCGATGCGACGACAAGGGCCATCGTGCGCAAGGTTACGGAGTTCGTCAGACTGATAAACGAGCTGTCGCTGGCGCGCACCGACCGCAACATCTACGAGTTCGGTATGGAGGTGGCCTCGAAGTCGGGCATACTCGGGGCTCTGCGTGCCGAGAATACGCCCGAAGCCCAGAGCGCCGTGGACAATATCGAGGAGCTGCTCAACTCGATGCAGGACTTCAAGGAGCAGCGCGATGCCGAGATCCGCAACGGCGAACGCGAGGAGAACGAGGAGGCGACGGTCGAGGAGTGGCTGCAGAGCGTGATGCTGATGACCGACATGGACAACGACGATCCCGACGGCAACGACAAGGTGACGCTCATGACGGTCCACTCGGCCAAGGGACTCGAATACGAATATGTGTATGTGGTCGGCATGGAGGACAATCTCTTCCCGTCGCAGCGGGCCATGGAGACGATGGAGGGGCTCGAGGAGGAGCGGCGCCTCTTCTACGTGGCATTGACGCGCGCCAAGCGCGAGGCAACGCTGTCGTACGCCGAGATGCGATACAAGTGGGGCAACATGGAGTTTTCGCGTCCGAGCCGTTTTCTGGGCGAGATAGACGAGAAATATGTGGATGCCGACTTCGACCTGAAGACCCAGATGCGTTCGGCGCAGCGCGAGGCCGACGAGCGCTCGTCGGCCATCGACGAGTTGCGGCATCGCTATGACGTGCGTTATGCCGACCGTCGCCGCGACGGTACGTCGAGTGGAACTTACGGCTCTTCGGGCGGAACATACGGTGGTCCGGCCACCCGTTACGGCGGACAGGGATCGTTCGGCGGAGGCCGTTCAGGCTCATCGGAGCGTACGTTCGGGCAAAACCGTTTCGGTGGAGGACAACGGGCTGCCGGTCAGGGCCGCGAGCCCTTCGGCGGAGAGAGACGCTCCGCCGGTCAGCGTCCGTACGATGCTGCGAATCGCACTCCGGTGCAGCGCGTGGAGCCACTGCGTACATCTACCGAGGGTATGCGGAGTGTCGGCGTCCGCCGTTCGGACGGGGATGTGTCGCCGGTATCGCCCTGCGGATACGGCGTCGGGGAGCGTGTGAGCCATGCCAAATTCGGAGCCGGCACGGTGGTGCGTATCGAGACGCTCGCAACGGACCACAAGATTGTCGTGAACTTCGACGGTGCGGGCGAGAAGACGCTGCTGGCAAAATTCGCAAAGCTGACCAAGCTTTAGGCATCGGCCGCACGGACACGCAACGGCGGGAAGAGTCGAATCTCTTCCCGCCGTCTCTGTTTTCCGCGGTCCGTTATTTTCTGAACCGGCCCGTCTCGCGTCTCCTGCCTGCCGTACCTTTCTCCGTATGCTCTTCGCGGCGCTTCCCGGCCTGCGCGAAAGCATGTTTTTCCGACCTGCGCGATGTGTTGCCGGCCGCCGGCTTTACATGCGGTGTTTTGCCGCCTGCCGCTTTGCCGTGCGGCGCTCCGTTGCCAGCTCTGTCGCCATTTTCACTGAAAAAGTACGACTTCTGCCGGCGCTTCTCCTCCTGATTGCGTGCTACATACAGGTGTTCGCCCGTATAGGGGTTCATGCCCGTATGGAACATCACCGACGAGAGCGTCATAGGCGTCGGCGTAAGATCCTGCACCTGTTCGAGCGTGAAGTGCAGCTTGCCCAGAACCTTGAGCGACAGGGCCCGCATGTCGGCCTCGGTACAGCCCGGATGCGACGATATGAAGTAGGGTATGAGCTGGTAGTTCAGCCCTTCGCGGCGGCAGATGTCGTGAAAGTCTGCATTCAGCCGCTCGAACATGGCGAACGGCGGCTTGCGCATCTGCCGCAGCACGTGATCCTCGGTGTGTTCCGGGGCCACCTTGAGGCGTCCCGAAGTGTGATGCTTGACGACGGTGGCGAAATAGGGTCCTCCGTCGAAGAGATCGTAGCGTATGCCGCTGCTCACGAAGGCCTTTTTTACACCCTTGACGCTGCGTATCTTGTCGTAGAGCTCGAGCAGGGGCGTATGGTCGTTGTCGAGATTCGGACACATCTTCGGGTGCAGGCACGACGGGCGGCGGCACTTTGCACATATCGAGCGGTCGCGGCCGCCCATGCGGTACATGTTGGCCGACGGCGCACCTATGTCCGAAATGTAACCGCGGAAATCGGGCATGTGCGTGACGGCCTCGACTTCGCGCAGAATCGACGCTTCGCTGCGCGAGTTGATGAACTTGCCCTGGTGCGCCGAAATGGTGCAGAACGAGCAGCCGCCGAAACAGCCGCGATGTATGTTCACCGAATGCTTTATCATCTCCCATGCCGGAATCTCTCCCTTGCCGCGATATCGCGGATGCGGGGCGCGTTCATACGGCAGATCGAACGAATGGTCGAGCTCTTCGGTGGTCAGGGTGGTGTTTGCCGGGTTTACGACCACATATTTGTCGCCTGCGCGTTCGACGAGCGTTGCCGAGGGGTTGAGCAGGTTGCTCTGTGTCTCCTCGATGACGAAATTCTCGCCGAAGGCCTTGTCGTTGCGGCAGCACTCCTCGTACGGGTGGAGGTCGATGCGCTCCTCGATGCGGCTGACGTAGTCGGCGTCGGCCACGAACGCCACCTGACGGATCTTGCGCAGCAGCTTGGCGTTGTAACCGTTGCGCATGGCCTTCGCCACCTGCTGCACGACCCTCTCGCCCATGCCGTAGACGAGCAGGTCGGCGCCGCTGTCCATCAGCACGGACCGATGCAGCGAGTCGCTCCAGTAGTCGTAGTGGGTGAGCCTGCGCAGCGAGGCCTCGATGCCTCCGATGACTACCGGCACGTGCGGATAGAGACGCTTGAGTATCTGCGTGTAGACCGTCACGGCACGGTCGGGGCGGAATCCCGCCTTGCCGCCGGCCGTATAGGCGTCGTTGCTGCGCAGACGGATGTTCGCCGTGTAGTGGTTGACCATCGAGTCCATGGCTCCGGCCGTTACGCCGAAGAAGAGCCGCGGCGTTCCGAGTTTGGTGAAGTCGCGCAGGTCGTCGCGCCAGTTTGGCTGCGGCACTATGGCCACGCGCAGCCCTTCGGCTTCGAGCAGACGGCCCACCACGGCCGTCCCGAATGCCGGGTGGTCGATGTACGCGTCGCCCGAGAAGAGTATCACGTCGAGGGAGTCCCAGCCCAGGGCCCGCACCTCCTTGATGGTTGTAGGTAGAAACACGTCTTGAGCCTGTTGTTTTAACCGGCAAAACGGGGACAGCACTGCGGCAATCCCCGTTTGTCGAAGGTTCGGCGACCGGCCGTTTATCTCAGTGGCACCTCGGTGGAGCCGATGAGGTAACCGCCGCCGTAAATCTGTATGAGGTAGGTTCCGTCGGTGAATCCGCTGCCGTTGTAGAAGATGCTCACGTCGAGATCCTCGTTCTGGTAATCCACTTCGCGCGATACGGAGTAGTTGAGCTTTCCGCCTTCATACTCGAACGACGGCGTCTGTTCCGTGGAGAGCAGGTATCCGTCGGGCGAGGTTATGCGCACGTAGATGTCGCGGTTGCCCGGAGTTGCAAGTTCGTTGGCCGCCAGCGTGAAGTCCACGCGAAGGGTTACGGCCATGCGCACGCGGGTTACGGCCTTGCCGTTCTTGTTGAGCGGTACCAGCGCTATGTCGCGGGCACGGACGATGGCTCCCTGCTGTACCTTGTTGTGGAGTTCGGTGGCCTTCTCTTCGGCCATCTCGGCACGCAGGTTGGCCGAAGATATCTCCTTGCGGTATCCGACGTTCTCGTCGATAAGCTTCTTGTTGAGGTGGTTGAGCGAGTCTATCTGTCGCAGATATGTCTTCATGATGGTACGCAGCGTACCGACCTCCTTCTCGTACTCCTTGAGCTTGTTATAGTTCCAGCGGCGTTCGCGCTTGAGCTGCTCGACCATCTGGTTGGCGCGCTCGAGGTTGGCGGCGATGGTGTCGTTCTGGTACTTCAGGCCGTCGTACTCCTCGATGAGGTTCGTCAGGTCGCTCTGTATCGAGTCGCGGTCGATCTTCATCAGCTCGTAGTCGCGCTGTTGCTGACGGTTGATGTTGTAGTAGAGTATGGACAGCGCCGCCAGTATGACGGCAAGTATGCAGATTACGATCTTGTATCCGCGCACCGATTTGCGGGTGTCGGCCTCGTAATACTCCTGATCGTCGTCTTCGGGAGTGAATCCTTTGGTGTTCTCTTCCATGTTGCTGGTAATTTTTACAAATATACGTTTTTTCTCACTTTTTGAAGCCTTCGGGCGGATATTTTAATCCCGAATATTGCGAAATGTATGCGCAGATGCTGCCTATGCGTATCGGCGACTCGAGGTAGACCGGGAATTTGTTGCGGTCGTCCGATATCCACACCGTAAACTCCGTGCCGTCGGTGAACGAGAAGCCGTCCGATGTGCCTATCTGGCACGAGAAACGCAGCGTATGGCATTTGCCCATCTTGGGTATTCGTTTGACCTCGCGCCCCTCGAAGCGGAAGTTGAGCGTGCGTATGGTGTCCTCGAGCACCATCTCGAGCTTGCGTACCTCGCCCTCGACGAACTCGTCCGACGACGAGCTGCGCAGGTTGAAGTAGAGCGATACGGCATCCATGCTGCGTTCGGTGATCTCCATGGTCTTAGAACGCTCCGGAAGGTCGCGTTTCTTCCACCATGTGTGGACCTTCAGGCTGTCCCAGTCGTAGCGGTATATGTTCCGGAAACGGTAGTTGCCCTCGCGTATGTCGCCTTCGAAGCGTACCGAGCGTTTCGTCTCGGGGTCGACCCACACGTAGTAGCTGTCGTCGACCGTGAAGAACCAGCGGTATGCCGGCATCGTCTTGCCGTGACCGCGCACGCGGTAGCAGGGACGGCCGTCGAGGGTGTCGTGTATGGTGGTGACGTCGACCGTCGCCACTTCGGTATTCGGAAAGAAGCGGGCCTTGTAACTCACGCGATAGCTGAGCACCTCGCCCGGGTGATAGAGCTGCGCCGATGCGACGGTCGTTGCCATTGCGGCCAGGAATGTGAGTATTCTCCTTTTCATAGAGGTTTAACGCCGACGATCGCGCATTTATTACGAGATCATCGAAAAATCCATGGTTTTATCCGTATTGTAGACCATTTTAAGTTCGCGCAGGCCCGCATTTTCGGGCTTTGCGAGCTGCGGGTCGCCGCCGAGCGTCTCGATGGCCGCCTGCTGTGTTATCTGGAGTATCTGCACGTCGAGCGTGGGGTTCGCGATCTTCAGGTCAAAAGCCATGCCGCTCTGCTGTGTGCCGTTGATGTCGCCGGCGCCGCGCAGCTTGAGGTCGAGTTCCGCCAGCTTGAAGCCGTCGTTGGTCTGGCACATGGCGTCGAGACGCTGCCTTGCTTCCTTCGAGAGTTTCTCGCCCGACATGAGTATGCAGTACGACTGCTCGCCGCCGCGGCCCACGCGTCCGCGCAGCTGGTGTAGCTGCGACAGCCCGAAGCGTTCGGCCGACTCGATGACCATGACCGTGGCGTTGGGTACGTCGACGCCCACCTCTATGACCGACGTGGCCACGAGGATGTCGGCCTGCCCCTCCTTGAACTGGCGCATCGACTCCTCCTTGTCTTCGGGCTTCATCTTGCCGTGGCATACCGCCACACGGTATTCGGGCAGCGGGAAGTCGCGAGAGATGGACTCGAAACCGTCGGTCAGATCCTTGTAGTCCATGGCTTCGGACTCCTTGATGAGCGGGTAGACGACATATATCTGCCGCCCCTTGTGTATCTGTTCGCGCATGAAGCCGAAGAGCCGCAGACGTGCCGAGTCGAAGTAGTGCGCCGTCATTATTGGGCGGCGGTTCGGCGGCAGCTCGTCGATGACCGAGACGTCGAGGTCGCCGTAGAGCGTCATGGCGAGGGTGCGGGGTATGGGCGTGGCCGTCATTACGAGGATGTGCGGCGGCTGGAGGTTCTTGGTCCACATGCGGGCGCGCTGTTCCACGCCGAAACGGTGCTGTTCGTCGATGACCACGAAACCGAGATTGGAGAATACGACCTTCTCCTCGATAAGGGCGTGCGTGCCGATAAGTATCTTCACCGAGCCGTCGGCTATGCCCTCGAGCGCATGGCGGCGTTCACGCGCCTTCGATGCGCCGGTGAGTATCGCCACCTCGACGCCGACGCCTTCGAGCATGCGGGTTATCGTGGCGAAGTGCTGGCGTGCCAGGATCTCGGTCGGCGCCATCATGCAGGCCTGGAAACCGTTGTCCACCGCCAGCAGCATCGACAGCAGCGCCACGACGGTCTTGCCGCTGCCCACGTCGCCCTGCAGCAGACGGTTCATCTGCCATCCCGAGACGGTGTCGTTGCGTATCTCCTTTACCACTCGCTTCTGCGCCCCGGTCAGCGGGAAGGGGAGCTTCTCGTTGTAGAAGGTGTTGAAGGCGTCGCCCACACGCGGAAAGAGAAAGCCGTTGCGGCGGCTCATGCGCGTCGAACGTTGCGCCTGTATGTTCAGCTGCACGCCCAGCAGTTCGTCGAACTTCAACCGATACTGTGCCTGTTTCAGCAGCTCGGGCGACTGCGGGAAGTGGATGTTGCGGAGTGCCTCGCGCAGCGGTATGAGCCCGTATTTCTGACGGAAGGCGTCGCTCAGCGGATCGTCGATGCGGTCCTTGACCAGCGCCCACAGATTGCAGATGATGTTGTAGAAGCCCTTGGTGCCGAGGGCTCCCGAGAGCTTCTCGGTTGTGGAGTAGATCCCCTGCAGTCCGCTCTCGACGTGGCGCGACAGGGCCTTTTCGATGTTCTCGACCTCGGGGTGTACCATCGACAGCTCGCCGCGGAAGAACGACGGACGTCCGAATATCAGATATTCGCGTCCCACCTCGATGCGCTTCTCTATCCACTTTATGCCCTGAAACCAGATGAGCTCGGCCGAACCCGTGGAGTCCGACACGTAGACCGAGAACCGTCTCTTGCGGCCCGTGCCGGCAAATCCTATGCCAGTCACACGGGCGCGGAACTGCACGTATGCGGCATTGAGCGACTCGCTGATTTCGCCTATGCGGTAGATTTTCGTACGGTCGATGTAGCGGAAGGGGTAGTGGGCGAGCATGTCGCGCATGGTGACGATACCCAGCTCCCTGGCGAGCAGTCCGGCACGCGCTTCGCCCACGCCGGGGACGAACTTGATGTTGTTGTCGAGATAGTTTCCCACAATACAAAGATAGAAAAAAGTCGCGTGTGCGCCCTCCGCCGCAAAAAGTTTTTTAACTTTGCCTTAAAATCGAACCGAAGATGAATATCGAGAAATATGAGCGCCGCCGCAGCACCGAAGTGCATTTCGGCAGCGTGACCATAGGCGGGAATAACCCCGTGGCGGTGCAGTCTATGACCAATACGCCCACGGCCGATACCGATGTGAGCGTTGCTCAGGTCGAGCGTATCGCCCGGGCCGGAGCGCCGATCGTGCGGCTCACGGCACAGGGGCGCCGCGAGGGCGAGAATCTGCGCAACATAGTCGAACGTCTGCGTTCGGACGGTTACGATACGGCCATCGTGGCCGACATACACTTTGCGCCCGAGGTTGCCGCCATAGCGGCCCGGTATGTAGACAAGGTGCGCATCAATCCCGGAAACTACCGCACGGCACACGGCGAACTTGAGGCACTGATAGAGCAGTGCCGCGAGCGGGGCGTGGCCCTGCGCATAGGCGTGAACCACGGGTCGCTGGCACGGCACGTCTTCGACCGCTGGGGCGATACGCCGCAGGGAATGGTCGAGTCGGCCATGGAGTTTCTGCGCATCTGCCGCGGCTGCGGCTTCGATCAGGTGGTGGTGTCGATGAAGTCGAGCAACACGCGCGTGATGGTCTATGCCTACCGGCTGCTTGTCGAGGCCATGGACCGCGAGGGGCTGCACTGTCCCATACATCTCGGCGTTACGGAGGCCGGCAACGGCATCGAGGGACGCATCAAGAGCGCCGTGGGCATCGGGGCCCTGATGGCCGACGGCATCGGCGACACGATACGCGTGTCGCTGACCGAACCGCCCGAGAACGAGGTGCCGGTAGCCCGGCTGCTGGTGGAGCATTTCGCCTCGCGCGAGGGGACCTTCCACGTCGACGATGCCTCGGCATACTCGCCGACCGAATATCGCCGTCGCAGCCGTGTCGCCACCCCTATAGTGCATGACGAGATTACGCCCGAATTCCGCATTATCGAATCCGTCTCGGCAAATCCGACGGCCGAACTGCGTGCCGCCATACTCAACCTTCACAGCGACGAACCCGTTGTGGTGAAACGGCGCTACGACGACCCTTCGCTCGAGGATCTGGCCGTGAAGGCCGCGGCCGATCTCGGCCTGCTCTTCATCGACGGCCTGGCCGACGGCGTGTGGATCGAGTCGCCGCACTTCACCTCGGAGCAGCTGCGCGAGGTGGAGCTCGACATCCTGCAGGCCTCGCGAGTGCGCATGTCGCACACCGAGTACATAGCCTGTCCGAGCTGCGGCCGCACCCTTTACGACATCGAGGGGACGCTGGCCCGCATCAGGGAGCGTACGTCGCACCTGAAGAATCTGAAGATAGGTGTGATGGGCTGCATCGTGAACGGCCCGGGCGAGATGGCCGATGCCGACTACGGCTATGTGGGAGCGGCGGCCGGCCGCATAACCCTCTACCGCGGCCGCGAGATCGTCGAGCGCAACATTCCGCAGGAGCAGGCGCTGGACCGTCTGGTGGCGCTGATCAAGGCCGACGGCAGGTGGACCGACCCTCAATGACGCGACTGATATGGTGATACTTCCTTCGGTATATCTCGGTTCGGTGGAGTATTTCGCACGCCTTGCGCAGCAGGGCGGCGACTGTGTCGTGGACCTCGGCGAGAACTACGTGAAGCGCTCGGAGCGCAACCGTGCGGGCATAATGACCGCCAACGGAGTGATGGAGCTGTCGGTGCATCTGCGCAATGCCAACCGCCCGCGTACGCCCATGCGCGACATGCGCATCGACTATTCGAAACGCTGGCAGCACCAGCACTGGGTGGCGATCATGTCGGCATACCGTTCGTCCGCCTATTTCGACTATTACGCACCGATGCTCGAACCCTTCTACACGCGACGTTACGAGTTTCTGGCCGACTACAATTCCGAACTCACGCGGCTGCTGATGCGTGCCGCGGGCTGCGACGCCGAACTGCATCTCTCCGATGCCTATGTCGAGGCCTCCGACGGCGACATCGACATGCGCGCAAAAAAGAGGGAGAGCACGTTCGTCTCTCCCCGATATTTTCAACTTTTTTCGGATCGTTTCCCCTTTGTGTCGGGACTTTCGGTGCTGGATCTGCTGATGTCCGAAGGTCCTTCGTCTATCGATGTTTTAAGAGGTTGCCGATGGTGAGTGTCGTGCTGTCCGACGCCCCGTCGGCCGAGACCGCTATGGCGTTGCTGCCGCGCATCTGTATGGTGTCCGACACGAAGAGGCACGGCCCCATACGGTGTGTGGCGACCGTATCGCCATTGATTGTCAGCACGGGCGTCGCCGACGACGAGTAGAACCTGACGGTCTGTGCCGTGCTGGTACTGTACTGGCGTGTCTTGCCCTTGATGTGCAGCGTCGGCGACGAACTGTTCCACAGGGCACGGTAGAGGTAGTATATGTCCTTGAGCGTGGTGTGGTCGAAGCCTCCCAGACCGGCATTCAGCACTCCAGAGAAGTAGCGCGTCGACCCGAAGTCGAACATGTTGTTGATCCATACGCCCCAGAAGATCTCCTTGCCCTCGAGTTCGGCCACGTATCCCTCGTGAAAACGTGTCTGCCATACCTCCGGAATCAGATTCTGGCGGTTGCGCATGTTGACGAGTATGTCCGAGGGTTCGCCCACGGCGCTGTTGGCCCCGTAGCAGATGGCCTGCCGCAGATGGCTCCACTCCTTCGACAGCAGGTTCGTCCACAACGTCAGATCCGATATCTTGCCCTTGTCCCAGCCGTAGCTCTGCTGCCATACGATGAGGTCGGTGATGAAGTTGATGTCGCCGTCCTGGTTGCTGCAAGCCACCGTCGGACGCGACGGGTCGAACTTGCGGGCCATGTCGTTCAGTTCGCGTACGTACTCGACCATGCCGTTGTCGCGTGGTTTGAGCAGCGAGAATACACCCCACATCGCCACCGAGGGATGGTTGTAGTTCTGGGCCATGATTTCGTACACCTGCCGGCGGCCGTTCTCCCTGAAGCGGTCGGTATCGATGTATGCTATGTCTCCCGGGAAGGGACTCTGCGTCAGCGGAAAATCTATCCACACGAGCACTCCCTCCTCGTCGCAGCGGTCGTAGAGGTACTGCATGTGGGGCGCCGTGGCCGAGCGTATGGCGTTGGCTCCCATGTCGCGTATGGTCTGCAGGTCTGTTTCGCACTGCTGCGTGGTCATGGCGTTGCCGACGGGCAGACGGTCGTGATAGAGCGTAACGCCACGTACCGGTACGCTCTTGCCGTTGAGTGTGAAGTGCTTCTCGGGCGTGACCTCGATGTTGCGGAATCCGGTGCGTATGCGTACCGTGTCGCTTCCGGCCACTGCTTCGACGGTGTAGAGGTTGGGCCGGCCGACGCTCCACAACTCGGGATTCTCGATGGTGAAGGGTATGGTTACGGCCTTGCCGTCGGTCTTGGCCCTGGCCTGACGGTTGACGGCGACATATCCGTCCGGCCCTATCAGCGAAATCTCGACGTTGCAGTTGTTCTCGGCCGTCGAGGTGAGGTAGAGCACAACGCTGGCTTCGACCTTGTCGCGGGTTACGGCCGACGGCTTGACCAGTATGCCGTCCGTGCCGTAGAACATGGGCGTTATGGCCGTACGGTCCGTGACGATCAGCTCGACGTCGCGGTAGATGCCGCCGTAGAGGTTCATCTCGGTCGATATGGGCAGCACGTCGTTCTCGTAGGCGTTGCTTACCATTACGTGCAGCAGGTTGTTGTTGTCGTAGCGCACCTTGTCGGTGATCTCGATGGTGAAGGCCGTCCAGCCGCCGCGGTGTTCGCCGACATGTTCGCCGTTGATGAAGACGTCGGCCACGCTCTGCACGCCGTAAAAGCGCAGGAAGAGCCTCTTGTCCTTCCATTCGGAGGGGATGTAGAGATCGCGCAGGTAGTTTCCCGTGGTCTGCACGTAGCTGCCTCGGCCGGTCATGGCGTCGAGGTTCCACGTGTGGGGGACGTTGACGTAACGGGCCACGTCGCTCGTGTTTTCGTTCTTGAAAAAGAAACGCCAATAGTTGTTGAGCGAGTATATTTCGCGTGCCTGGGCCGCGAAGACCGTCATAACCGACAATAAAATAACTGCATAACGTTTCATCTCTTCGGGATTTTGCCTTACAAATATATGAATAAACCAAAAAATACGCTAACTTTGTACAGATATAATAGTGTGATGTCGGCCGTTGCCGACTCTTTTTTCAACGTTTGCGTCATATGAACCTTTTCGACATCGTGATATGCGTCATCGCCCTGATTGCCGTGGTCAACGGGTGGCGTCGCGGTTTCGTCATACAGTTGTGCGGCATAGCCGCCATCGGCGTCGGCATCTGGCTGGCCGCCAAACTCGGCGACAGCGTCGGAGCGTGGCTCCACGTCGACGGCCGCTACGCCTTTGCCGCGGGATTCCTCGTGGTCTTCGCAGCGGTGCTGATCGTGGTGGCCATACTCGGCCGTCTGGTCAAGAGCCTCTTCGATTTCGTTGGCCTCGGGATTTTCGACTCCATTTTCGGCATGCTGCTGTCGCTGTTCAAGGCGGCGCTCGTGGTCGGAATACTCTGCACGGCCTTCAACTCGCTCAACGGCAACGGACGCTTCATCAAACCGGCGCGGCTCGACCATTCGCTCTTTTACCGGCCTCTGTGCAACGCTACGCAAAGCGTCTTCCGCTTCTTCGACAAGGTCGACATCGACGGTACGGTCGACGAAATAGTCAAAAAGGCCGATATCGATGTCTGAGCGTGAGACAATGACCGGAACGGTGGTCTGCGCCACCGGCAGCTGGTACGACGTGATGGCCGACGACGGCGTACGCTACCGTTGCCGCATGCGCGGGCGCATGCGGCTGCGCGGCGCACGGTCGACGAACCCGGTGGTTGTGGGCGACCGTGTCGGCTTCTCGGACGACGGCGGTGATTTCGTCATCGAGGATCTGCAGCCGCGCCGCAACTACATCATCCGTCGTGCATCGAACCTCTCGAAGGAGTCGCACATCATTGCGGCCAACGTAGACCGTGCGCTGCTCGTGGTGACGCTTGCGTCGCCGCGTACGGCTCCCGAGTTCGTGGACCGTTTTCTGGTGACGTGCGAGGCCTATTCGGTCCCGGTGACCATACTGCTTGCCAAGTCCGACCTTACGGCCGGGATGCGTGACGAGGTTGAGGCTTTCCGATCGACATACGAGGGCGCGGGATACGACGTGATCGAGATATCGGCGCTGCACGGCGACGGTCTCGATGCGGTGCGCGACCTGGTGGCCGGACGCACGACCCTCGTGGCGGGCAACTCCGGCGTCGGCAAGTCGACGCTCATCGGGGCGCTCGACCCCGCGTTCGAGGTGCGCACGGGCGAGATATCGCAGAGCCACCTCAAGGGGCGCCATACAACCACCTTCTCGACGATGTATCCGCTCGCCGGCGGAGGATACGTCATCGACACCCCCGGCATCAAGGGTTTCGGACTGATCGACATAGACGACGCCGAACTATGCCGCTACTTTCCGGACATGATGCGTCATGCGCCGCAGTGCCGCTTCTACAACTGCACCCATACGCACGAACCCGACTGTGCCGTGATTGCGGCCGTCGAGCGTGGCGAGATCGCATGGTCGCGATACGAGAGTTACCTGAAAATACTCGACGAAGATGAGAAATACCGCAAGTGATCCGCACTCCCAGGAGTGGTATGCCGAACGTACCGAGTATCTCGGCGGTTTCATGATGCCCGAGCGCATGCAGACGCTGCAGTCGACCGTTGCCATGCGTACGCGCTACATGACCGTGCTGGCCGAGAATACGTTCCATCCCCACAATGCCAGCGCTCTGGTGCGCCATTGCGAAGCCTTCGGCGTGCAGACGATGCATACGGTCGAGACCCTGTGCGAATTCAATCCCAGCTCGAACATCGTGCGCGGCACGGACAAGTGGGTCGACATCGTACGCCATGCCTCTACGGCCGAGGCCCTTGCGTCGCTCCGTGACAGCGGTTACCGCATAGTGGCCACGACGCCCCACCGCGAGAGCTGTACGCCCGAGACCTTCGACGTGGCGCGCGGCCCGTTCGCGCTGGTCTTCGGGACGGAGCATGCCGGCATCTCGGACGAGGTGATTGCCGGTGCCGACGAGTTCCTGCGCATACCCATGTGCGGCATGGTCGAGAGTCTCAACGTCTCGGCTTCGGCGGCCATCCTGATCTACATGCTTTCGGAACGGATGCGCCGCGAGGTTGCCGATTGGCGGATGTCGCCGCTCGAACAGGCGGAGACGCTCTACCGCTGGGCTCGCGAGTGCGTCAGGGACGACGAAAACGTATTGAAACGAAAATTCGACGAAATATGAAAAAACTTCTGTTAATGTCACTCCTGCTGTTTGCCGGCGGAAGTGCCGCGGCGCAGGATTTCTTTCCGGTGTTCGGCATGACGCTGGGCGAGACTACGCGTCAGCAGGCTTCGCAGTTGGGATACCGCTCGACCAACAGCAACTATCCCGAATGTTTCGACGTTGGTACGTGGGATTTCTGGGACCACGACAAGGACGGCGTGTTCGAACAGCTCTATCTGACCTATACCGACGAGCTGCCCGCACAGTGGACTTCGCAGGGACTGTCGTGGAGTTTGTCCTATGACGGCTGGCAGTCGCTGTTCCGCCGCATGGGCTATACGATCGATGTGAAGGAGACCCCTTCGGTCGGAAAATTCAGCGGCCGCAACTGTCTGAAGGCCGAGTTTTACGCTACCAATCCGGCAAACGGACTGCAGTTCCGCCTCGATTTCAACTACGGTAACGACAACGGCGAGGGATACACAACCTCATCGCCATCGTCGCTCTACAGCATGACGCTGGTGGCCACGCGCGGTTCGGTGCGCGGAGGCTCGTCGGCTGTCGCTGCGCAGGGACCATCGAGACAGAGCTCGTCGGCTGGGGCGCTCTTCCCGCTTGAGGGCATCGTGCTCGGCGAGACCTCGCGTGCGCAGCTCGAGGCCGCGGGACACCACGCTTCGGCGCAATATCCCGACTATTACCACATAGAGACCGGCAACGGCACCAACCTCTTCTGCGTGGGCACCGACAACATCGTGTACAAGATGTCGACCATACTCAAGGGCGACGTACCGCCGCAGTGGATCAAGGCCGGCTTCGATCCGTCGATGTCGTATGACGAGTGGATGTCGCTGTTCCGCTCGAAGGGCTATACGATAGACGTCAAACGCGCCCCGAGCGTCGGCCAGTACAACGGCCGTTCGTGCCTCGACGCGCGCTTCGTGGCTACCGACAACAGCTCGGGCATGCGTTTCGACATGGAGTTCAAGTATGGCAACGAACATGGCGAGGGCTATACCACCGCATCGAAGAACACGCTCTTCTATTTCAGCATCGAGGCTACGCGCGGTTCGTTGCGCGGCGTGGGCTTCACCGGTGCCAATGCCGGTGCCGGAACGAGTGCCGTGGCACAGGCATCGGGTTCTGCGTCGTCCTCTTCGTCGCAACAGGCCGGTACGTCGGCCGTCGCCGCTCCCAAATATACACAGATTGCCGCACTCAGCGAGAATCTCCGTGCCGTGATCGTCCCGAATGTCGGTGTTGGCTTTACCGATGCCTACGACAACCTGATCATCCCGGCGCGTTACGTCTATCCGACCTCGGGCACCATGTCGCCCGAGCTGGCGCGTTACAGCTTTGTCGACGGCGTGTCCGTGGTGTCCGACGGCAACAACAGCTGGGGCGTGATCGACCAGAACGGCAACCAGATTCTCCCGTTCAACTACCGCGTAAACGCCTACTGCGGACTCTACGATGGCGACTACTTCGTCTTTCTGGGCAAGTTCGGCTCGCCCGGCAACGGCTACAAGACCTTCTACATGATCGACTTTGCGGGCAACGTGCTCTACAAGTGCAAGAATACATACGACAGCAAACCCATCGCCAAGATCAAGGCATTCTACAACAAGACCGGCAAGAAAATCATCGAGGCCAACCGTGCCGCAGGCCGATACGACACGGTCATGACACAGATTGCCGAGGCCAGGCAGGCGGCGGCCGACCGTTCGTCTCAGCTCTATGCCCAGGCACAGGCCGAGGCTGCGCGCCTGCGTCAGCAGCAGATCGAACAGCAGCGCCTCGAGAATTCGTTCAGGGCCTATGCGCAGAAGTATGTCGAGGAGCAGATCAACAAGTGGCAGATCAAGGGCGAATACGAGAAGACGTCGGAGTGGCGTGCACGTGTCAACGAGGCCACGCGCCAGCGCAAGGCCCGCGAGCTGACGCAGGAGGCCGAGGCCAAGTTCATCGCCGAGAAGAGCCGCAAGGTCAATCCGTCGTATGCGATCGACGGTTCGTACGATGCCGACAACGAGACCTACTGCATCACGACGCCTCAGTTCGGCAAGCTGCTCGTGCCGGTACCGCGTTCGTCGGCCAAGAAGTTCCGCGACCAGTGGGCGTCGATAACCAAGACGCCGCGTTACTTCATCGAGGACGACAAGCTGGCGCTCGCCTCCGTAACGTTCCGCATGCCCGACGGCCGGGAGTTCCGTTACAGCAACCGTGCGTCGCTCAACTATACGGTCGCACAGGTCGAGTACAACTTCAATCCCATCGAGATCATCACCGACGACGAGCCGTCGGTTACGGGACGTCAGAACATCTCGACGACCACGCTGGTGGCCGGTACTCGTTCGGATGTCGACGTAACCGTGCCGCAGGGCCGAAAGAGCGATCCGTCGACCTTTGCCGTGATCATCGCCAACGAGAACTACGACAATGCCGGTCGCGTGGAGTTCGCGCTCAACGACGGCAAGACCTTCAAGGAGTATTGCAACAGGACGCTGGGAATACCCGAGAAGAACATACGTCTCTACGACGACGCCACGTTCGTTACGATCAAGCGGGCCATCAACTGGATCGAGCAGGTAGTGGCAAGCTACGGACCCAAGGCGCGCGTCATCTTCTACTACGCCGGCCACGGCATTCCCGACGAGAAGACGCAGCATGCGTTGTTGCTGCCGGTGGACGGTATTCCGACCGATCCGACGACATGTTACAGCGTCGACCGCATATATGAACATCTGGGCGCAATGAAGGCGGCCCGTGTCACGGTCTTCATGGATTCGTGCTTCTCGGGTTCGCAGCGCAGCGGCGAGATGCTGGCCTCGGCGCGCGGCGTGGCCATCAAGGCGCGCCCGATGGAGCCGCAGGGCAACATGGTGGTCTTCACGGCGGCACAGGGCGACGAGACGGCATATCCCTATCGCGAGAAGTCGCACGGTCTGTTCACCTACTTCCTGCTCAAGAAGCTGCAGACGACTGCCGGCGACGTGTCGCTCGGCGAACTGGGCGACTACATCACCCGCAACGTGAAGATGGAGTCGCTGACCGCGAACGACAAGTCGCAGACCCCGAGCGTGAAGGCATCGGCCGGTCTGGGCGACGAGTGGAAATCGCTGAAACTTTGATGATCTTATGGGAACGATTCTTCGAAAGGCATTTCTCGAACACGTGGGGCAGACCTCGCCTTCGCCCATGATGGTCGAGGTGGCTCGTGCCGAAGGGGTATTCTTCTATACGCCCGAAGACAAGCCCTATTACGATCTGGTGGCGGGGGTGTCGGTCAGCAACGTGGGCCATGCCAATCCGGCGGTTGTCAGGGCCGTGCAGGAGCAGGCCGGACGTTACATGCACATCATGGTCTACGGCGAGATGGTCGAACGTCCGCAGGTGGAGTATGCCGTGCGCATAGCGTCGCTGCTGCCCGATCCGCTCGAGAGCGTCTATTTCGTCAACTCGGGCGCCGAGGCTGTCGAGGGGGCCATGAAGCTGGCCAAACGCTGTACGGGCCGTACCGAGATAATATCGATGCGCCGGGCCTATCACGGGTCGACCCAGGGGGCCATGAGCCTGATGGGGGCACCCGAGGGCGAGGAGTGGAAGAACGCCTTCCGTCCGCTGCTGCCCGACGTGAGGGCCATCGAGTTCAACTCGTTCGATGAACTGCAATACATAACCGAACGCACGGCCTGCGTCATAGCCGAGCCCGTGCAGGGCGAGGCGGGTGTACGACCTCCGGTCGACGGATATCTGCAGGCGCTGCGCCGCCGTTGCGACGAGGTGGGCGCCATGCTCGTCTTCGACGAGATACAGACGGGCTTCGGCCGTACGGGCGAGATGTTCGCCATGCTCAAGTACGGCGTGACGCCCGACATCGTCTGCCTGGCCAAGGCTTTGGGCGGAGGCATGCCGCTCGGAGCATTCGTCTCCTCGCGCAAGGTGATGGACCTGCTTACGGTCAACCCGACGCTCGGCCACATAACCACATTCGGCGGTCATCCCGTCTGCTGCGCGGCCGGTCTGGCGGCATTGGATTATATCGTCGAGAACCGTCTGGCCGAGCAGGCCGAGGCGAAGGGTGCACTGTACGAACGTCTGCTTTCGGGCCATCCGCAGGTGAAGGAGATACGCCGCAGCGGTCTGCTGCTGGCTGTCGAGCTCGGCTCGTCCGACAAGATGTTCGCCATGATGGAGATGTTCGCCCGCGAGGGCATCATGAGTGACTGGTTCCTCTATTGCGATACGGCGTTCCGTATCTCGCCGCCGTTGACGATTACCGAGGAGCAGATCCACGACAGCGCGCGCATCATCCGCGCCTGCCTCGACAGACTGTGATATCTTCAAACAAAAATCAGGCGGGAGGTTGCCCATGCAGCCTCCCGCCTGATTTGTTCGTTGTGTGCGGCTATGCCTGTTGCGCAAAAGCGTTCAGCCGCGCTATCTCGTCGGCCCAGCGGCTCTCGTCCGGTGTCTCGAGAATGAGGGGTATGTTGTCGAAACGCGGGTCCTGCATGATCAGCCGGAACGGTTCGATGCCCAGCATGCCGTCGCCCAGAGGTGTGTGACGGTCTACGTGACTGCCGAGAATCTTCATGGCGTCGTTGAGGTGCATGCCCCGCAGGTATCGGAAGCCGACGATGCGGTCGAACTCGGCGAAGGTATGCTCGAATGTCTCTTTCGTACGCATGTCGTAACCGGCGGCGAAGGCGTGGCAGGTGTCGATGCAGACTCCCACGCGCGTCTTGTCCTCGACGCGGTCGATGATGTACGCCAGATGCTCGAAGGCGAATCCGAGGTTCGATCCCTGACCGGCCGTATTCTCGATGACGGCTGTTACGCCGTGCGTGCGGTCGAGGGCAATGTTGATCGATTCGGCCACGCGGTCGAGCGACTGCAGCACCGTGATCCTGTTGAGGTGGCTGCCGGGATGGAAGTTGAGGCGGTCGAGCCCGAGAGCCTCGCATCGCGACATCTCTTCGATGAAGGCCGCGCGCGACTTCTCGAGACCCTCGTGCTCGGGGTGTCCGAGGTTGATCAGATAGCTGTCGTGAGGCAGAATCTGTTGCGGCGTGTAGCCGTACCCGGCGCAGGCTGCACGGAACTCCTCGGCCTGCTGTTGCGTTACCGGCGGTGCGCTCCACTGCCGTTGGTTCTTGGTGAAGAGGGCAAAAGCCGTAGCCCCTATTTCGTGGGCGTTGCGCGGTGCGTTCGCCACGCCGCCCGATGCACTTACATGTGCGCCCGTATATTTCATGAAAAAAGTGTTTTATTGGCAAATATAGGAAAAGAGCGTTGCAGTGGCAAATGAAAAGGGAAGTTTTCTGTTCCGATCCGATCAGCGGCTTCATATATTTGCGTAAAATACATATATTTGTACCTTACAAACGATTTCAAACGATGTGCTTATGAAAAAACTTCGTACCATCTTCACGATTCTGACCGTTTTGAGTGCCGGCATGGCAACTGCTCAGGTCTCGATCGAGGCTGCGGCCCCCAAGCCCGACCAGATAACCTTCGAGGACACGATCAAGCAGAACGAAGTCCGGACCGACTTTTCGAACGAGGCGCAGGAGCGCGCCGCGCGCGCCGCCATACGCAAGGAGCGTAACACTATCGAGATCAACGCATCGCTCAACGGGTCGCTTTCGAACTTCAACAGCAAGTGGCAGAGCGTCAACGGCAATACCAATTCGATTTCGGCCATATCGAACTTTCTGTTCACGCACACCTTCAGCAAGGGCAAGTTCACCGTCGACAACAAGGTGACGGCCAAGCTCGGCGCCACGAACAAGGAGAGCGAGTGGACCAAGAATCAGGACGAGTGGTTCGTGTCGACGGCACCGGCCTACAAGATGTCCAAGACGTGGAATTTCGGAGGTCTCGTGTCGCTTCGTTCGCAGTTCGCCAACGGCATAGACGATACCTACAACCGCACGAGCCGGTTCTTCTCTCCGGCATATCTCAACATATCGCTCGGTTTTACGTACGTATGCCCCAAGGAGAAGTTCCCGATAAAGATCTACCTCTCGCCCATAACCATGAACTCGACATACGTGAGCAGTTGGACCGTACGCGACGTTTTCTTCAACAAGAAGGGATTTACAACAGTCGACGGGTCGTCGCTTACATATGCCGACTATCTGGCCGACAACTCGCTGTTGTCGGACGAGAACCGCAATACGTCGTACTGTTACGGGCTGACGCTCGAGAACGGTACGTCGCGTTACGAGGGAGGTTCGTCCATACAGATCGATTTCGACCGTACATTCGGCAAGAAGGGCATTTTCCGTTACCGCACAACGCTCTACTCCTTCTACGGCTGGATCAACGAACTGGCACAGCAGACGGGTAAGGACAAGGATCTCTTCGAGAGCATCGTACCGACGCTGCGCTGGGAACATACGGTCGACATCAAGGCCACGAAGTACTTCTCGACGCAATTTTATTTCCAGATGTATTACAACAAAGCACAGATAAAATCGTTACAGACACAGATAGTGTTGGGCGTAGGACTCTCCTACACCTTCAAGAACAAATAAACTCTTTGCTACATGCGTCATATCAAATATGAGGGATATATCCTGCCGGTGCTGATCGTTATACTGGCATTTCTGTCGGGACTGCGTTTCGGTCAGGTCCGCGGGCGCCGTGCCACGACGGCACAGATTGAGCATATGGTTTCGGAGCTCTCAACCCCGACCAACAAGCTCTCCTATACGCTTTCACTGATCGACACCGAGTATGTCGATTCGCTGTCGCTCGACACCATTGTCGAGCACCTGATGCCTCTGGTCATGGAGGAACTCGATCCGCATTCGGTCTACATACCGGCTTCGGAGATGCAGCAGGTCAACGAACCGCTCGAGGGAGAGTTCGACGGCATAGGCGTGGTCTTCAACATGGCTACCGATACGGTCATCGTGCTGAACGTCATACCGTCGGGTCCGAGCGACAAGGCGGGAGTACGTGCCGGCGACCGCATCATACGCATTAACGATTCTATTGTTGCCGGGCGTGAGATCCCTCAGAACGAGATCGTGCATCGTCTGCGCGGGCGCCGCGGTACGGAGGTGCGTCTTTCGCTCGAGCGTCAGGGTATCGCCGACCTTGTGGACGTGACTGTCGTCCGTGACGCCATTCCGCTCAAGAGCATCGAGGCGTCGTTCATGATCGCCGACGGCATTGGATACATCAAACTCTCGCAGTTCGCACGTACCTCCTACACCGAGCTGATGAAGGCCGTTGCCGCATTACGGGAGGAGGGTATGACCCGACTCATATTCGATCTGCGCGGCAATTCGGGCGGATATCTCGATCAGGCCATACTCATAGCCAACGAGTTCCTTCCGGCCGACGACCTCATAGTCTATACCGAGGATCGCCATCACAACCGTGTCGAGGAGTTCAGCGACGGCAAGGGAACGCTGACCGATATCGGCCTTGCGGTGCTGATCGACGAGGCGAGCGCATCGTCGAGCGAGATTCTGGCCGGAGCCCTGCAGGACAACGACCGCGGTACCATCGTCGGCCGCCGCTCATTCGGCAAGGGGCTCGTACAGCGACAGGTTCCGTTTGCCGACGGTTCGGCGCTGCGCATAACCGTGGCCCGCTATTTCACGCCTACGGGGCGCTCCATACAGAAACCATACACCATGGGCGACGAGGAGTCGTACCGCAGCGACCTGTTCAACCGTTACGTCAACAACGAGTTCTTCTCGGCCGACAGCATCCACTTCGCCGACTCGCTGCGTTATGTCACCCCGCGCGGCAAGGTCGTCTATGGCGGTGGAGGCATCATGCCCGACCTGTTCGTGCCGCTCGATACCACGGACGTTACCAAATACTTCATCGAGGTTTCGGGCCGCAACATTCTCTATCGATATACGATCGAGTATGCCGACCGTCATCGTGCCGAACTCGACCGCATCACCACGCTCGACGAACTGCGCGCATTCCTCGATGCCGACAGAAACCTGCTTGAGGATTTCGTGGCCTATGCCGCCAGTCACGGCGTGCCCCCCGTACGTCATGACATAGCCGTTTCGCGCCGCCTGATCGAGGCGCAGCTGCGGGCATACATAAGCCGCAATACCAAACTCGAGAGCGACGGCTTCTACGACAACATATACAGGATCGACAACGCCATACTGCGCTCGATCGATCTGTTGAAGGCGGCGGATGACAGGGAAACGGTCGCACCCGGTTCCGCCGACAATAAGGACAGGAAAGATGTTTAGGCGAGTTATCTATTTTGCGGGAGCGGTGGCGGTTCTGGCCGTCATCGTCCTGACGATTCTGGGCCGTGACGGCTACACTTCGGCCGTATGTTGGCGAAAGGCTGCGGCCGTTGTTACGGCTGTACCTGCAGACGAAAAAACCGGCATCGGAACACCGATGCCGGATGTGAGTGTCGTGCAGCCGGCCGATTCGCTCGGCAACACGAATATCTCTGCTCCGTCTCCTACGAATGGAACTGCATCCATATCCGATGATGTCGCTCCGGCGGATACGGGTATGCCTGCAGCCGATTCACTGGCGCGTTAGGCGCTGTCAGACCTTACCTTGGAACGGGGAACGACAGCGTGCGGGCGTCGAGAAAACTGTTGGGGAAGTCTCCCCAGTTCGAAGCCTGTCCGTTCGATATGTCGATGTGGCGCAGTACGCGCAGCGTATTGTTGTCGAGTACCACGACGCGCCGCGGCATCGGCTTGTTGTAGACGTTGACTATCGAGCTCATCGTCACCGACGGACGTACCGGTACAAGTTCCGGCTCGTTGCGCGGGTTTTTCCATGCCTCGAAATCGGGTTGCCACGTCTCGATTTTCGGCCATATGCCGGTCTCGGGGTTGTATGACAACTCCTTTTGGTCGATATTCAACTCTTCACGCAACTCCTCCGGTGTCTCCATAATACCGGTCTGCTGGGCTTGTGCCGTCATTGCGGCAAGCAGCGCAATCGCTGCAAACATTCTCTTTTTCATCAGAATACCTCCTGTAATATTTTTATCGAGCGAACGGCGTGTATCGCATCGAGATGATATCCGTAGTATGTCAGCATCGCGTCGAGAAAACCGACCCGCTGGTTGCGGTTGAGACCTATTTCGCCGAGATACTTAACGTCGCATTCGAGCAGGTCGCGCAGTATCATGGCGTTGTCGGCGTCCATCACGGCCGAGTGCAGCGGCGGTACGGTCGTGAATACACCCTCGCGCATGTCGAACAGAGCCCGTGGCATGTATTCGTTTCCGGGACTGAACCCCAGAAAGCGGCTCAGGTTGGCAAGGAACCACAGGTGGAAGTTGGCCGTACCCTCCCTTGCGTCGTCGAGGGCCTCGACCGATCCCCAGACGAAATCGAAGAGGTCGGCATTGGGTTCGCTCTCCTTGACCAGCCGGTACAAAACCTCTGCCATGAAGAGCGCTATGGTCGTCTTGCGTATGTCGAAAGGCGTGGACTGCAGCACGATGCCGCTGTGCACCTCCCTGAACCGGTGCATCTCCATACGCGGCGACTCGAGCCCCTCGAACTCCACGGCGAACATGGGCTGGAACAGCGCCGCCTTCGAACCGTGGCCGCGCGACGACCTGATGCCCTGCACCATGTAGCTGCGGCGACCGCCGACATCCGTCAGCAGATGTACGACCATCGACGTCTCGCCGTATTTCAGCGTGTTGAGGACTATGCCGCGGGCCTTGTAACTCTTCATCGCTCCATGACAAAACCGACGGCCGACCAGCCTTCGTTGGATTTCAGTTGCACCTCTTTCATGTTTAACGCATGAGCCGCCTCACGTATTGTCGGCACGTCCGCATCGAGGAATCCGCTCATGATCAGACGGCCTCCGTCGTGCAGCATTTCGGCGTATGCTGGCATGTCGCGCAACAGTATGTTGCGGTTGATGTTGGCCAGAATCGTGTCGTAGTGCCGTCCTGCAACCATGCGCACGTCGCCGAGTATGGGCGTTATGCGGTCGGCTGCACCGTTGGTCGAGGCATTCTCGCCGCAGTTGCTGAATGCCATGTCGTCGATGTCGACGGCATCGACATGTGCGGCGCCACGCTTTACCGCCACGATCGAGAGCACACCCGTACCGCACCCCATGTCGAGCACCTGTTTGCCTTCGAGATCTGTCTCGAGCATCGACTCGATCATCAGCCGCGTGGTTGCATGGTGACCAGTGCCGAACGACATTTGCGGCATGATCACTATCTCCATCTCGCCGTACTCCGGACGCGGAGCGTGGAACGGGGCGCGCACGATTACGCGTCCGTCTATCTCTACCGGTTCGAAATGGCTCTCCCACAGGGCGTTCCAGTTTTGCTGCTCGATCTCCACATAGCGTCGGTCTGTGATGCCGTAGCGGTCGAGTAGTGCATTGACCTGCTCCATGCAGTCGGCCAGAGCGTCGCGCGGTATGTATGCCTTCAGTATCGGCCCTTCGTTCGTGAAGCTCTCGAAAGGGTAGTCGGCCAGTTCGGCCACGATGATCCCGGACTGCTCGTCGTCGGCGACGCGGATGTTGAGTTCGACGTAATCCATATATTATGTAAAATTTTGTATCTTTGTATTAACAAAAATAGATATAAATTTTCGAAAAATCATCGTCTGCGGCCTGCATTTGCAGTTGTGGGGCCGCTGCGGTGGCAAACCCGAACGATCATGGCCGAATATGCCAAAAAATGGGAAGACGCAGCCAGGCGTTACCGTACATACATAAAGTTCGAACGCAATCTCTCGGACAATACCGTGACCTCGTACATGCGCGATCTTCGCGAGTTCGCGCACTTTATTCTCCGCATGTACGACGTGCCGCCGCGCAAGGTCGAGTCGCAGATGATCGAGAGGTTCATGTGTCACGTCTTCGACAAGGGGAGCGAACGCAGTTCGCAGGCGCGCTGTCTCAGCAGCATCAAGAGTTTCTTCAACTACCTGCTGGTGACGGACGCCATCACCACCTCGCCGGCCGAGTTCGTCGATACGCCCAAGTTCGGGCGGCAGCTGCCCGATACGCTTACCACCGACGAGGTCGATCGCATAATCGCTGCCGTCGACACCTCGACCGTCAAGGGACGTCGTGATCGGGCCATGCTCGAGGTTCTCTACTCATGCGGGCTGCGTGTATCGGAACTTACGTCGCTGCGGTTGTGCGATCTCTTTTTCGGCGAGGGCTACATACGTGTTACCGGCAAGGGCGACAAGCAGCGCCTGGTGCCGATAAGCCCCGTAGCGCGCGACCGCATACAGATCTACCTCGAGGAGCGCGAACAGGCCAAATCGGGCGAGGAGAGCGTCTTTCTGAACAACCGCGGACAGAAACTCACGCGTGTCATGGTCTTCACGGTCATCCGGCAGGCGGCGCGGCGTGCCGGCATCACCAAACATATAAGTCCCCATACCTTCCGGCACTCGTTCGCCACACACCTGCTGGCCGGAGGAGCAAGCATACGACAGGTGCAGGAGCTTCTGGGTCATGAGAACATCGCGACGACCGAAATCTATACTCACCTCGATACCTCGCGCCTGCGCGATACGGTCGGAAAACTCGAGCAGTAGGGCTGCAGTTTGCACGAAAAAGACCGGCACTCCGAAAGAGTGCCGGTCTTTTGTCTTGTGCAGTTGGGCCTGTAGCCGATCGGTGTCGTTTTGCCGGTACCAACGCTCTATTGTCCGAAACCGTTCGTGAACGTTCAGCCATTTGCCTGTTCCCGCCGCATCCGACCGAGGGCCGTCCGCCTCTCTGCTAATAGTACTTGATCTGTTTGCCTTCGATGGCCGACAGAATGTTGTTGGCGGCCGACGATGCACCGATACGGAACAGATCTGTCGTAAGCCACTCCTCGCCAAGAATCTCCTTGACGATGGTGTAGTAGAGCGTGGCCTCCTCGGGCGTGCGAACGCCTCCTGCGGCCTTGAAGCCTACCTTGCGGCCCGTCTTGTCGTAGTAGTCCCTGATGGCGTGGCACATCACGACGGCAGCCTCGGGAGTGGCCGCAACGTCGATCTTGCCCGTCGATGTCTTTACGAAATCGCCTCCGGCCTCCATCGACAGCAGCGATGCCTTGCGTATGAGGTCGGGAGTCTTGAGCGCGCCCGACTCGATGATGACCTTCAGCGTGATGTCGCTGCCGGCCTCCTTGCGCAGAACCTCCACCTCGTTTGCGGCCTCGTCATAGTGTCCCGTAAGCATCTTGCCCACGTTGAGTATTATGTCGATCTCGTCGGCTCCGTTCTCAACGGCCATGGCTACCTCGAGACTCTTTACCTCGAGGAATGTCTGCGCTGCCGGGAATCCGCCGGCGACGCTCGTGATGCGCATCGGCGAGTCGCCCAGCGCAACGCCTACGGTCTCGACGAACGACGGATAGATGCATATCGATGCCACATTGGGGATCTCGGGATACTTGTCGTAGAATTCGACGGTCTTTCTGGCAAATTCGGTGACCGACTCGACCGAATCATTGCACGACAGGGTCGTAAGGTCGATGGCCGAATAACAGAACTTGTAGACGTCGATATTCTCGTTCTTTTTGGCTTCTGCCTTCAGGCGGGCAACCTCATCGGCTACCTGTGCTTCGCTCTGTGCGGGAGCATATTCCTTCAAACGGTTTGCGTACTCCATAACTTATATGGTTTTAACGGTTTATGTTCTTATAGATACAAATATATACATTTTTTTTGAATTCGCACAAAATTGTATCGCCATGCCGAATATCGCAACTGGCCTTATTCATATATATGTACGGAGTATCTTCACATGTGTGCGGCCCGGTTGTCGCCTGCCAAAAACGAAAGGATGGCGCTCCTTTCGGAATGCCATCCTTTCATGTTTGAACTTCGTCTGCGACTATTCGTAGAGAGCCGCGAGGTTAACGTCCTTCTTGGCCTTTGCCTCGAGCGACGGATCCTTCGAGATTGCGCTGTTGAGCTGAGCCTTGGCGTTGTTCAGGTTGCCCTCCTTGACTGCGATAACGGCACGCAGGTAGTCTGCCTTTGCCGAGTTGTCGTTGGCGATGCTGTTCTTGGCAGCTGCCAGGTCGCCGTTCATGATCTGGGCGATGGCTGCATTGTAGCCGGTGAGCTTCGGAGCGGCCTTTGCGTAGTCGCCTTCGGCTGCGTAAACCAGAGCCTGAGTCTGGGCATCGGCTGCCTTTGCATACTCCTTGGCCTTCTCTACGTCGCCGTTTGCGAGGTATGCAAGAGCGAGGTTGTTGTTAAGCTCGGCAGAGTTGCCGCCGGCCTTAACGGCGTTCTGGAATGCTGCGAGAGCCTTGGCGTTCTCACCTGCCTCGGCATAAGCCAGACCGAGGTTGTTGTATGCACGGGCGTCGTTATATTTTGCAGCTGCATACTCCAGGGCAGCGACTGCGCACTCGGGCTTTGCCTCTGCGATGTGGAGGAGTTCCTCGAGGTCGAGCTCATCGAACTTGCCGGCCTTAACCAGTGCCAGCATCTCGTCATCGGTCTTGCCGGTGATGTCGGCGCTGTTGACGATCTGGGCGCGACGGAGTTTCGGCAGGATCTCTTTCTTGAGGGTGTTGTATACGGCCGAGAGGTTCTTGATCTCCTTCTCGCGCTGAGCCGACGAGTCGTATCTGCTCAGAACCTGGAGAATGATATCCTTGTCCTCGATGTTCGAAGCGGCAACAGCCTCCTTGAAGCCTTCCCAGTCCTCACCGTACGAAGCGGCGTCGATCTGCAGGCCTGCATCGGCAAGCAGCTTCTCGATGGCCTTCTTACCGGACTCGCTACGTTTGCCCGAGAGCTTGTCGTTGAAGTTCTCCGGACCATCGGGCGAAGCGTAACCGTTTACGTATACGCTCTGCGAAGCGCGGTCGTTGGCCTTGTATTCGGCAACCTTGGCCTCGAGGTTCTCGAGCTCTTCGGTCTTGATGGCCTTCTTCTCAACCTTCGAGCTGTTGATCTTGTAGAGGATGTCGGCCTTGGTAACTACCGTGGTAACGTTCTTGTAGTCGTTGGCAGCAACCTGCATGTTGTCGGCGTAGTCGAGATCCTTCTGGAGGGTATTCAGACCCTTGGCGATCGTGCGGCCGAACGACTTGGTGAGGGCTGCGGCCTCGGCACCGCCCTTGGCCAGAACTTCAGCCTCTTCCTTGGTCGGAAGCGCGCCGGTATTTGCGTTGATGAGCGTGAACTCCTTGCAGGGACCGCTGGGGCACTTAACCTCGACGCGGAGCTGGAGCTCGCACTGCTGCATGCGCTCGTCGTAGGGGAATTCAACGCTGTACGAGTACGAACCGCCGTTCTCGTCAACCTTGGTATAGTTGTCCTTTACCTTCGAGCCCTGAAGACATTTGGTCGGAGCGGCAACCTCGCCTCCCTCGAACACGAGTACCGGAGTAACCTTCAGTACGGCGTTCTTGTCGAAGTACTTTGCAGGGAAGTTGACGTTGATGTCGGCAGCAACCTTTCCGTTGTTGAGGACCAGAACCTCGGGATTGCAGCTTACGGCTACCTGACCCTCGTTTTTGGCCATCTTCTTAAAACAATTACAACTTGTGAATGCAAATGCTGCAACCGCAAGTACCATTGTCACTTTCAATAGGCGTTTCATAGCTTTTGTTTTTTTGGTGTTTGATAATATTCTGTTTGTCAATTCATTGTCTCCCGTAATGCCGGCTTTGGCCATCTTGCTTCGCTTGTGCCGGTGCATATACTATGCAAATATAACTAAAACTCTTTAACGAACGTATAAATTCCGTCATATTTTTTTGCCCGCACGACACTTTACCGGAAAAACAGAAGGACGGGTTGTCTTCATACCCGTCCTCCCGTTTGATTGGCTTCAGCCGCCTATTCGTTGCGTTTCTTGTCCGAATGGGGTTTGTGGCCGTGGTTGCGGTTACCGTTACCGTTGCCGCCTTCGCGGGGCTCACGCGGCTTGCGCGGCTCGCGGGGTTCGCGCTCTACCCAGCCTTCGGGCTTGGGCAGCAGTGCTCGGTGCGACAGCTTGAACTTGTTGGTCTTGGGATCCACGCCGATGAGTTTCACGTCGATCATGTCGCCCTCCTTGAGTCCGGTCTCCTCCATGGTCTCGAAGCGCTTGTAGTCGATCTCCGAGATGTGGAGCAGGGCCTCCTTGCCGGGAAGTATCTCGACGAATGCGCCGAACGATACAATCGAGGTGATCTTGCCGTGATATACTTCGCCCACCTCGGGAACGGCCACGATGGCCTTGATGCGGGCCAGAGCACCGTCGAGCGACTCCTTGTTCACGCCGAAGATGTCGACTATGCCCTTGTCGTCCACTTCGGTTATGGTGATGGTGGTGCCGGTGGTCTTCTGTATGTCCTGAATAACCTTTCCGCCGGGGCCTATGACGGCACCGATGCAATCCTGCGGGATGGTTATCTGTACGATGCGCGGAACGAACGGCCTGTAGTCGGCACGCGGCTCGGCGATGCACTCGGTGAGCTTGTCGAGGATGTAGAGACGACCTACGCGGGCCTGCTCCAGAGCCTTGGCCAGCACTTCGTACGAGAGGCCGTCGACCTTGATATCCATCTGGGTGGCGGTGATACCGTCACGCGTACCCGTAACCTTGAAGTCCATGTCTCCGAGGTGGTCCTCATCACCGAGGATATCCGACAGCACGGCCCACTTGCCGCTCTGCGTATCGGTGATAAGACCCATGGCTATACCCGAAACGGGCTTCTTCATTTTGACACCGGCATCCATCAGCGCGAGGGTTCCGGCGCAAACCGTAGCCATCGACGACGAACCGTTCGACTCGAGGATATCCGAAACGACGCGTACGGCGTAGGGGTTCTCCTCGCCCAGCGGAACCATCGGCTTGAGGGCGCGCCATGCGAGGTGGCCGTGGCCGATTTCGCGGCGGCTCAGGCCGCGCGATGCCTTTGCCTCGCCCGTCGAGAATGGCGGGAAGTTGTAGTGGAGAACGAACTGCTCGGTACCCTGTACCAGAACTTCGTCCTTCATCTTCTCGTCGAGTTTCGTACCGAGCGTAACGGTTGCCAGAGCCTGGGTCTCGCCGCGGGTGAAGAGCGCCGAACCGTGAGCTGCGGGCAGGTAACCCACTTCGCAGGCGATTGGACGGATCTCGTCTGTGCGGCGGCCGTCGAGACGCTTGCCCTCGTCGAGGATCATGTTGCGCATGGCCTTCTTCACCACGTCGTCATGGTAGTACTTGTGGATGAGCGGGGCCTTCTCGACGAGCTCCTCCTCGGTGTAGCGCGATGCGAATTCGGCTTCGAGTTCCTCGAACTTCTCTTCGCGTTCGTGCTTCATCGTGCCGCTGGTGGCGATGGCGTAAGCCTTGTCGTAAAGCTCCTTGATGATTGTCTGGCGAAGCTCCTCGTCGTTGTTCTCGTGGCAGTAGGTGCGTTTCACGTCCTTGCCGAGCTCCTTCGAGAGTTCGATCTGTACGGCGCAGTGCTTCTTGATCTCCTCGTGTGCGAACTTGATGGCGTTGAGCATGACCTCTTCCGAGACCTCCTTCATTTCGCCCTCGACCATCAGGATGTTGTCAATCGTACCGCCGACCATGATGTCGAGGTCGACATCCTTCATCTGCGAGAAGGTCGGGTTTATGGTGTATTCGCCGTTGATGCGGGCAACGCGCACCTCCGAGATCGGGCCTCCGAACGGTATGTCCGAAACGGCCAGGGCGGCCGAAGCGGCCAGACCGGCCAGAGCGTCGGGCTGGATGTCCTTGTCGGCCGAGATGAGCGTTACGGTAACGTAAACCTCGGCGTGGTAGTCCGCCGGGAAGAGCGGACGCAGTGCGCGGTCGATGAGGCGGGCAACGAGTATTTCGCTGTCGTTGGCCTTGCCCTCACGTTTCATGAAGCCGCCCGGGTAGCGGCCGCAAGCGGCGTATTTCTCCTTGTATTCAACCTGCAGCGGCATGAAGTCGGTGCCTTCCTTGGCATCCTTGGCAGCCACTACGGTAGCCAGCAGCATGGTGTCTCCCTGTTTGAGAACTACCGCACCGTCAGCCTGTTTTGCGAGTTTTCCCGTTTCAATCATGATCTCCCGGCCGTCTGCCAGAGTGATCGTTTTGCGTACCGGATGGTACAACTTGTTTTCTTCCATCATATCTTTTCGTCCAAATAAATTTGTTTCAACACAAAAGGCTGCCGCGATGCGGTCCGAATGCGTTGTCCGCCGCTGCTCGGGGCGGACACACGTAAAAGGCGACGATGCAAAAACGAAGGGCCGGCCTAAACTTAGACAGACCCTTCATTCCGATCCTCTTTTACTTGCGGAGGTTGAGCGTCTTGACGATTGCGCGGTAGCGCTCGATGTCAATCTCCTTGAGGTACTCCAGCAGCTGGCGGCGTTTACCTACCAGACGCAGCAGTGCGCGCTGCGTGCCTAAGTCTTGCTTGTTGTTCTTGAGGTGTTCAGTAAGGTGGCTGATACGGTACGAAAACAGTGCGATCTGGCTCTCGGGCGAACCCGTGTCGGTGTTAGACTTGCCGTACTGACCGAAAAGCTCCTGCTTTTTCTCTGCTGTTAAATAACCCATTTTGTATAAAAAGTTTATTTAGTTCCACTCTACGACGTATTCTCCTTACCGAATGACGCCAGAGCGTGGCGCAAAGATAGGAATATATCCTTAATAAACAAAACGGTAAAATGAAAATTTCGATTATTGCGAAATTGTGTCGGGATATTCGGATATTTGCTCCTGCGGGTATGGCTTTTGCTGGCGGGCCGGAAAAAAATGTTACCTTTGTTGCCGGGAGGGGAATGCATCCTTTTCGGAGTATTCTCCTTTCGGGGAAGTGGTGTCTTGCGAGACCCCTTCCGGCATGTGTAACGGAATGCAGGAAAACATGAAAAGATCGATTCTGACACTCTTCGTCGCCGTTGCGGCGATGCTGGCCGTCGCCTGCGGCCGCTCGGGCAGGTACGTGACCTCGGACGGGGCCATTCTCGGGACGACATACCACATAAGCGCGCACGGTCGCGGCCTGACGCCGGCCGGTATATATGCCGGCATGATGGACCTCGACGCCCGCATGAAGGCTTCGATGTCGATATTCGACTCCACGTCGCTCATAAGCCGCGTGAACCGCGGCCTGACCGATTCGCTCGACGAGCACCTGCGCTTCAATCTGGAGCTGGCACGCCGTATCGGCGAGCAGTACGACAGCCGTTACGACGTGACGGTCGAGCCGCTGACCGAAGCGTGGGGATTCGCCTCGAAGCATGCCACGCGCCGGCCCAACATCGACTCGCTGCTGCAGTTCGTCGGCTACGACAAGTGGCATATCGACGGTGACCGCGTCGTGAAGAGCGATCCGCGCGTACGCTTCGACCTGAACTCCATTGCCAAGGGCTATACCGTCGACCTTGCGGCCGCGATGCTCGAGGAGATGGGAGCCGGGGACTATATCGTCGAGATCGGCGGCGAGATACGCTGCCGCGGAGTCAATGCTTCGGGCAACGAGTGGAACATCGGCGTCGACTCGCCGGTCGAGGGCAACATGTCGCCGGGAGCGGATCTCTATACGGCCATACCGTTGCAGGACAGGGCGCTTGCCACTTCGGGCAACTACCGCCGTTTCTATATCGACGGGAACGGGCGCCGTATCGTGCATACGATCGATCCGCGGACCGGGCGCGGCGCCGTTTCGCGCCTGCTGTCGGCGACGGTCATCACTGACCGCTGTGCCACGGCCGATGCCCTGGCCACCATGTTCATGGTCGTCGGTGCCGATGACGCCATGCGGATGGCCGGATCTATGCGCGACAGCGTGCAGGTCTATTTCATTCTCGACGACGGCAACGACGGATACGAAATATTCACCACCATCGACAAGTAGCACCATCATGAAGGGACGTGCACTCTTTCTCTACAACGACAGGGCCGGACGCGGACGCATAGCGCACAAGGCCGACGCCATAGCCGGCATATTGCGTGAGGGCGGATACGATGTTCTGCCGCACATCATCGAGTTCGGACGCAATCCGTTCGACGGCCACGAGGATGTGGACATGGTCGTGGCGGCCGGCGGCGACGGAACGATGAACTATGTCATCAACAACATGAAGGTCAAGGGGCTGGATATCCCTCTTGCGGTCATTCCTGCGGGTACGGCCAATGATTTCGCGCGTGCTCTGGGCATGCGGCGCGGGGCTCTCGATGCTGCCCGGCAGATAGCCGACGGCGAGATCCGGCGTGTGGACTGCGGCCGCGTGAACGGTCTCTATTATGTCAATGTCTTCAGTTTCGGCCTCTTCACCACCACGTCGCAGCATACGCCCGACGGCATCAAGCACCGCATCGGGCGGCTGGCATATCTGTTCGAGGGCATCAAGGAACTGAAGGAGATGCGCACCATACCGCTGGAGGTGACCACCGACGAACGGACATTCAAGGTCGATGCGCTCATAGCGCTGGTATTCAACGGCGAGACCGCCGGCAGCCTGCCACTTGCGCCGGGAGCGAGCATCAACGACGGTCTTCTCGACTGCATACTCATCTGCAAGAGCGACGTGCTGCTGCTGGGCATCAACGTCATACGCCACATGATCGGCGGTTACCCGTCGTCGATCGTCTACCTGCGCAGCCGCCATCTGCACATCACCTCGCCGCTGGGCGACATCGCCACCGACGTGGACGGACAGCGCGGTGTCGACTTTCCGCTCGATGTCGAGTGCCTGCCCGGCGAACTGAAGGTCCTGGCACCGAAAAAGAGGTGACACACGCCCGGGCATGACGTCGGTAGTACGGAGTGAGCCCGTAATATTCTCACCCTGCAATCGCAAAAAAAGCCCGGCACGCATGCCGGGCCTTTTCAATATTGCCGTAGAGCGTTATGCTCTCCTCTTGGGCTCGTGGAATCCGTAGGCGGCCTTGTCACCGAGCTCCTCCTCGATGCGGAGCAGCTGGTTGTACTTGGCCATACGGTCCGAACGCGACATCGAACCGGTCTTGATCTGACCCGAGTTGGTCGCAACGGCTATGTCGGCGATGGTCGAGTCTTCGGTCTCGCCCGAACGGTGCGACGTGACGGTGGTGTAACCGGCACGGTGTGCCATCTCGATTGCGTCGAGAGTCTCGGTAAGAGTACCTATCTGGTTGACCTTGATCAGTATCGAGTTGGCGCAACCCATCTCTATGCCCTTCTTCAGGAATTCGACGTTGGTGACGAAGAGGTCGTCGCCTACCAGCTGGCAGCGGTCTCCCAGCTCGCGGGTCAGCAGCTGCCAACCCTCCCAGTCGTTCTCGGCCATACCGTCCTCGATCGAGTCGATGGGGTATTTCTCCACCAGTCCGCGCAGGTACTCTACCTGCTCGCGCGAGGTGCGTTTTGCACCCTTGTCGCCCTCGAATACCGTGTAGTCATAGATACCGTCCTTGTAGAACTCGGACGATGCGCAGTCCATGCCGATCATTACATCCTTGCCGGCAACGTATCCTGCGGCGCCGATAGCCTCGATTATCGATTCGATGGCATCTTCGGTGCCGTTGAGTGCCGGGGCAAAGCCTCCCTCGTCGCCTACGGCCGTCGAGAGACCGCGTTTGTGCAGCACCTTCTTGAGGTTGTGGAAGACCTCGGCACCCATGCGTACGCCTTCGTGGAGCGACGATGCCCCGACGGGACGTATCATGAACTCCTGGAACGCTATCGGCGCATCGGAGTGCGAACCGCCGTTGATGATGTTCATCATCGGCACGGGCAGTGTCTTGGCATTGGCTCCGCCGATGTAGCGGTAGAGCGGCATGCCGTAGTAGTTTGCTGCGGCGCGGGCCGCTGCGAGCGATACGCCCAGTATGGCGTTGGCGCCCAGACGCGACTTGGTGGGGGTGCCGTCGAGTTCGATCATCCTGCGGTCGATGCCCACCTGATCAGTTACGGGCATTCCAAGCAGTGCTGGTGCTATGACGTTGTTGACGTTCTCTACGGCCTTCAGTACGCCCTTGCCCATGTAGCGTCCCTTGTCGCCGTCGCGAAGCTCGAGAGCTTCGTGTTCACCGGTCGATGCTCCGCTCGGTACGGCTGCACGGCCGAATGCTCCCGATGCGGTTTCGATTTCGACCTCTACGGTCGGATTGCCTCTCGAATCGAGGATCTCCCTCGCATGAACCTTTACTATCTCCATAATCGTCTGTTTTTTTGTTGTAGCTGTTTGCATTTTCCGTGCCGCAAACGCGCGGTACGGGGAGTCTTTGCTCCATCTGCAGTAAAACGTCGCGGCGGCTGCTGAAATTGCATGCCGTCTCTCTTTTTTTACCGCATGAGCAGCGACGAGTCGCCGTAGCTCAGGAAGCGGAATCCGTGCTGCAGCGCATAGTCGTAGATGCGGTGCCAGTCGTCGCCGACGTATGCCGACACGAGCAGCAGAAGCGTCGACTGCGGCTGGTGGAAGTTGGTTATGATGTTGCGTACGATGCGGTACTCGAATCCCAGCGGGGTGATCATTATGCGCGTGGCGGCCTTCAGACGCTCCAGGCCGTTGCGTTTCATGTAGTCGGCCAGCTCGGCCAAAGCGTCGCGGCCGGTGTACTCCCTCGGGATGTCGTAGGGCTCCCATTGCCCGATCACCTCGTCGCCGCACGTTCCGGTGTTGTGTATCCTCCATGCCAGTACGGGCAGCGACTCGAGCGTGCGCACCGACGTGGTCCCCACGGCCGTGATGTTGCCGATGTTGGCAAGCAGCGCCTCGACGGTCGAGAGCCGCACCTCGAAGTGTTCGGTGTGCATCGGGTGGTCGGCGGCATCCTTCTCCTTTACGGGCAGGAAGGTGCCGGCACCCACGTGGAGCGTCACCTCCTCGAACGAAAATCCGCGCCTGCGCATCGACTCTATCAGCTCGGGCGTGAAGTGCAGTCCGGCCGTCGGTGCCGCAACCGACCCCTCGAACTTCGAGTAGACGGTCTGATAGCGCGTGTTGTCGATCTCCTCGCTTTCGCGGTTGAGGTATGGCGGAATGGGTATGCGCCCGAGATATTCGAGCAGCTGTCCGAAGGTCATGTCGGCGTTCCAGTCGAAGCGGACGATGTGCTCGCGCGTGCCGCGCTCCTCGATACGAGCCTCGAGCCTCGACGGGTGTCCCTCGTAATCGAAATCGATGGCTACGGCCCCCTCCTTCCACTTCTTGAGGTTGCCGACGATGCAGCTCCACGAACACGTACCCTTGACGGCGAAGGCGCGTTCGTAGTCCGCCGGGTCGTGCGGTTCGAGACAGAAGACCTCGATGCGGGCTCCCGACTCCTTGTGCATGATCAGCCGTGCGCGAACCACTTTGGTGTTGTTGAATACGAGCAGCGTGCCTTCGGGCAGGACGTCGCCGATGTCGGCGAAGTGCCTCTCCGATATTTCGCCATGGTCGTATATGAGCAGTTTCGAGGCCGATCGTTCGGCCAGCGGGAATTTGGCTATGCGCTCCTCGGGAAGCGGGTAGTCGTAGTCGTGTATGTTGATGTGTCTCTCCATGATGCGGATTGAAAAAAAGGACTGCCACGGCCTTTGCGGCGGGCAGTCCCGTTACTGTTCATGCAGGCATTAAGCCTCGAAACCCTTGCCGATGGCGAGGAAATCCTCGGCCTTCAGTGCGGCACCTCCGATAAGTCCGCCGTCGACGTCGGGCTTTGCGAAGATCTCGGCGGCGTTTGCCGGCTTGCAGCTTCCGCCGTAGAGGATCGGGCACTCGTCGGCAGCCTTGCCGAACTTGCCGCGCAGAACCTCACGGATATATGCGTGAATCTCCTGTGCCTGGTCGGCCGTGGCGGTCTTGCCCGTACCGATGGCCCATACCGGCTCGTAAGCTATGATGAGCTTTGCGAACTGCTCCTCGGTGAGGTTGAATACCACCTCCTCGATCTGAGCCTTTACAACGTCGAAGTGCTTGCCAGCCTCGCGCTCCTCGAGGTTCTCGCCCACGCAGTAGATGGGCGTAAGGTTGTTGGCGTAGGCCTGTACCATCTTCCTGTTGAGCGTGGCCGACGTCTCACCGTAGTACTGGCGGCGCTCCGAGTGGCCCAGAATCACATATTTGCAGCCCAGGGCGGCGATCATCGATGCAGCCACCTCGCCGGTGTATGCACCCTTTGCCTCGGCGGCGCAGTTCTGTGCACCTACCTCGATATCGGAACCCTTGACGGCCTCGATCACCTGCGAGAGGTGCGTGAACGGGGGGCATACGATGAAGTTTACGCACGAGCAAACCGTAGCGCGTCCTGCAACTACGTTCTTTGCCAATTCAACGCCTTCGGCCGGAAGCGTGTTCATCTTCCAGTTGCCGGCAACGATTTTCTTTCTCATTTTCGGTTTGTTTTTGAATATTATTGAATAGATTATCAGTATTATGGCCGCGGAACAGAGCCATGTCATGACCGACAGTCCGGCGTGTTGCCAGCGCGAGTAGCTTTCGTCGGCGACGAAGGCAACCACGAGCGGCGTAATGACCACTCCCGGGAAGATTATCGACATGGCACTCATCAGGCCTCTCTGCAGCCTGTTGAGTTTGGCATGGAGTTGCGAGTAGAGTACCCATATCAGCGCCAGCAGTATGGCCGTGCAGATCGTATAGAAGATCCATTCGGGCAACTTGCCGTATATGCTGACGATCATCAGCACGATGCAGGCTGCTCCGAATGCTCCGACGGCTGTCGTTCTGGGTGAGTATGGAAGTTTGAGTTTTGCCATTTCAGCTGTTGCCGGTTATTGCCCGCACCACTTCTTGACCTCCTCCATCGAGGGAGCCTTGAGTCCGAGCTTGTTTTTCTTGTTGAAGCCGCACAGGTCGTTGAAGAACTTGCCGGCCGGGAGTTTGCGTAGCGACTCCACGGTGATGTATCCCATCTTCTGTATAACGGGAACCCACTCTTCGGGCACGCCGGCTTCGGTGTACTTCTCTACGGGGTCGACCGTAGGTTTCTTCTCGGGACGCATGGTCGGGAAGAGGAGTACGTCCTGTATCGAGGGCTGGTTGGTCATGAACATCACAAGACGGTCCATGCCTATACCCAGTCCCGAGCATGAAGGCATGCCGTATTCGAGGGCGCGCACGAAGTCCATGTCGATGAACATCGCCTCGTCGTCGCCCTTCTCGCTGAGCCGCAGCTGCTCCTGGAAACGCTCCAGCTGGTCGATGGGGTCGTTCAGCTCGGAGTATGCGTTGCAGAGCTCCTTGCCGTTGACGAAGAGTTCGAAGCGCTCCGTGAGGTCGGGATTGTCGCGGTGACGCTTGCACAGGGGCGACATCTCGATGGGGTAGTCGCACACGAATGTCGGCTGTATGAGGTCGCCTTCGCAGTATTGTCCGAAGATGGCGTCGATGAGTTTGCCCTTGCCCATCGTGTCGTCGATCTCGACGTTGAGGCGCTTGCAGGCCTCGCGTATCTGCTCCTCGCTCTGGCCGGTGATGTCGTATCCGGTCTTTTCGAGGATGGCCTGCGTCATGGGCAGACGGCGGAACGGAGCCTTGAACGATATCTGCTTGCCGTCGATGGTAAGTTCCGACGTGCCGTTCACGGCTATGGCCACCTTCTCGAACATCTTCTCCGAGAACTCCATCATCCACTTGTAGTCCTTGTATGCCACGTAGAGTTCCATGCAGGTGAACTCGGGATTGTGCGTGCGGTCCATGCCTTCGTTGCGGAAGTTCTTGCCGAACTCGTAAACGCCGTTGAAGCCGCCGACGATCAGACGTTTGAGATATAGCTCCGTGGCTATTCGCATGTAGAAGTCAACGTCGAGAGCATTGTGGTGCGTGATGAACGGACGTGCCGAGGCTCCTCCCGGAATCGGTTGCAGAATCGGGGTCTCGACCTCGACGAAGCCCAGCGAGTCGAAGAGCGCACGCATTGTCGATATGATCTTCGTGCGTTTCAGGAAGACGTCGCGCACCTGCGGATTGACCACCAGGTCGACATAGCGCTGGCGGTAACGCATTTCGGGGTCGGTCAGCGCGTCGAACACCTGTCCGTCCTTCTCCTTGACGACTGGAAGCGGACGCAGCGACTTGGATATGAGCGTGAACTTGCGGCAGTGTATCGACAGTTCGCCGGTGTTGGTGCGGAAGGCGAATCCCTCGACGCCGATGAAGTCGCCGATGTCCAGCAGCTTCTTGAATACGGTGTTGTAGAGGGTCGGGTCACCTTCGGGGCATATGTCGTCGCGACGTATGTAGATCTGTATGCGGCCAGTGTGGTCCTGCAGCTCGAAGAACGAGGCGCTGCCCATGATGCGGCGGCTCATCATCCTTCCGGCAACTCTCACGTTCTGGTAGTTTCCCTTTTCGGGGTCGAAATTCTCGGCTATTTCGCGTGCCGTAGCCGTCACGTCGTATTTGGCTGCGGGGTATGGATCGATGCCGAGTTCGCGCAGTGCGGCCAGCGACTTGCGTCGCAGCTGCTCCTGTTCACTGAGTTGTTCGGTGCTCATGTCGTTATGTTTTTATTATCTGTATTTCGTCGAAATTGCGCACAAAGATACGCATTACGAGAATTTTTTGAGTACTTCCGCGAGTTTTTTGTAGAGCAGGTACATCGCGCCGCCCGACACAATGCCCACGACAAGGCCCAGCAGCAGATCCATCGGGTAGTGGCATGCAAGATATATCCGCGAATAGCACACCAGCAGCGTCACGACCACCATCAGCCACGTGAACCATTGCCGGCGTATCGTCAGCGTCGAAATGACGGCCAGAGCGGCGACCGTTGCGGCGTGAGCCGAGACCGTACCGTAGGGGCCGTGGGCGTATGATACTACGTGTACCATGCCGCGTATGGCGGGTTCGAACATCGGGCGCGGGCGCGGCGGGAAACTCTCCCATACATGCTTGAGCAGTCCCGAGTGTTTGAATATGCCGCAGAACATGTCGGCCAGCCCCATTGCCAGGGCGAGGCACGCCACGAATGCCAGGCAGTCTTTCCATCCGTACCGTCGCCATATCACTGCGAAGATGAAGAGGTAGAGCGGTATCCACATGGCGGTGCCCGAGACGACGGTCATTGCCGTGTCCATGAATTTCCCGCCGTCGAAGTTGAGGGCCAGGAAGAGGTCGTGGTCGAACGTGTACATCTCTGCGGGCGGATTATCGGCGCCGGTTCATCACCAGCGTTATGTAGTATATTACCGAGGCGATGGCGGCCAGAGCGGCGACCAGATAGGTGCGTGCCGCCCAGCGCAGGGCCACGCGGGCGCCGTCGAGCTGTTCACCCTCGAGCGTACGGCTCGACTCGAGCCATTCGAGTGCGCGGTCCGAGGCGTTGTACTCCACCGGCAGCGTGATGATCGAGAAGAGGGCCGATACGGCTATCAGGCCGATGCCTATCCAGCAGACTATCTCGTTGTTGGTTGCCGACATGAGGATCAGTCCGGCGAGCACGACCCATACGGCTATCTGCGACGAGAAGCTGACGATGGGAACCAGCTGCGAGCGCAGCTGAAGCGGGGCGTATCCGCGTGCGTGCTGTACGGCATGGCCGCACTCGTGGCAGGCGACGGCCGCTGCGGCGATGCTGCGGCTCGAGTAGACGCTGTCGCTGAGGTTGACGGTCATGGTCTGGGGATTGAAGTGGTCGGTGAGGTGGCCTGCCACGTGCGTGATCTTCACGTTGTGGATATTGTTGTCGCGCAGCATCTTCTCGGCGACCTCGGCTCCGGTGAGCCCTCCGGGGAACATCACCTGCGAATATTTCTCGAAGACCGACTGCAGGCGTGCCTGTACCAGATAGCCGACAACGGCAATGACGATGGTCAGGATGAATGCACCCGAAGTTGTCAGGTTCGAAAGGGCGAAGCCCGTATCGTAGGCGGCGCTGCCCGCCTGAAGCAATGTAATCATAATTTTAGCGCTGTTGTATTCGTATGTTGCGGCACGGAGCTCATCTCCGTCCGGGCCTGAAGGTCTTGACCGGCAAATTTGCGGCCGCGGCCTTCGCGGCATTATAATAATGTGCAAAAATAGGAAAAAATTGTGTTACTTTGCATAAAATTACCCGAATAACGGCTGTCGCGGCGTTTTGTCGCGGCGGTGTAATGTTCTGAAAGTCGAGTGAATGTCGAATATTTCATAGCCGAACGCACGTCCCGTTCGGTGGAGGGCAACCGCCCGAACGTGATGGTGCGTATCGCCACCGCATCGGTGGCCATTGGCGTTGGGGTGATGATCGTGACGCTGGCCGTGGTCATGGGTTTCAAGAGCGAGATAGCCCGCCGCATGACGGGATTCTCGTCGCACGTGCAGGTGGCCGACATGCATACTACCGGTACGGCCGAGCCTGCACCGGTAGAGCGCAATGCCGCCGTCGAACGCCTTATCGCAACGACCGACGGATTCGTCTCGATGAACGTCTATGCCGTCAAGGGCGGCATCGCCAAGACCGACGAGGGAGTTGCCGGTCTGGTACTTAAGGGTATTGAGGGCGACGGCGCCATGTCGTTCTTTGCGGAGAATATCGTCGAGGGGGAGTTGCCGCGTACGGGCGACTCCGTGCGCTACAAGGATATACTGCTGTCGCGCGGCGTAGCGGACCGGCTGCGTCTTGCCGTTGGCGACAGGGTCGAGATGCTCTTCGTAGGGGCCGACACGCCTCCGCGCCGGGACCGTTTCCGCGTCTCGGGCCTCTATTCTACCGGCATGGACGAGATGGACGATGCCATGGCCCTGACCGACATACGCAACGTGCGGCGGCTGATGAACGGCGACAGCCTGACGATCTCGGGATACGAGGTGATGCTCGACGACTTCTCGCATGCCGACGGCTTCGCCGACAGGCTCAACCGCCGTCTGCTGCTCGAGGGTGGCGACGAGGCCGCCGGCCTGATGGCCGTAAGCGTCACGCAGCTGTTCCCCAACATCTTCGACTGGCTCAAGGCTCACGACGTCAACGCTGCAGTGATAATCGTCATCATGCTCGTGGTGGCGTTGTTCAACATGGTCTCGGCACTGCTCATACTCGTGCTCGAGCGTACCCGTATGATCGGCGTACTCAAGGCGCTGGGCATGACCGACGCCTCGCTGCGCAGGCTCTTCCTCTACCGTGCGGCCTTCATCGTCGCTAAGGGTGTGGTGATCGGCGATCTGGTCGGCCTTGCTCTGTGTCTCGTACAGAAGTGGAGCGGGGTGGTGCGGCTCGATTCGGAGGGATACCTGCTCTCGGTGGTGCCGATCGATCTGGGCTGGTGGTGGCTGTTGCTGCTCAACGTGGCGACTGTTGCTGTTATCGTTGTGATGCTGACGGTGCCCGCACGCATCGTCGCCTCGATAAAACCCGACGAGGCGGTGAGATATGAGTGACCTTTTGTGGCATTTCGGATAAAATTTGTAAATTTGCGATTGCTATGAAACCTTACGACAGGGAAGATTCGAAACGGGATCAGGTGCGCGACATGTTCGACCATATCGCCCCGACATACGACCGTCTCAACCATCTGCTCTCGATGAATGTCGACCGCATGTGGCGCCGGCGCGTGGTGCGTATCGTACGGCGCATGCATCCCAAACGCATACTCGACGTGGCGACCGGCACGGGCGATCTGGCCATAGCCATGGCCGAACGCATACACGAATGCCGCATACTCGGTGTCGACATTTCGGAGGCGATGCTCGAAAAGGCCCGCCGGAAGATTGCGGCCCGCGGCCTCGACGAACACATAACGCTCGATCGCGGCGATGCCGAACATCTCGACGTGGGCGACGGCAATGTCGACGTGGCGACGGTGGCCTTCGGCGTACGCAATTTCGAGAACATCGAGGCCTGCCTGCGCGAAATACGCCGTACGATAAAACCCGGCGGCGCACTTGTCGTGCTCGAGTTCTCGAAGCCCCGCAACCGGTTTTTCGGAGCGCTTTACCACTGGTATTTCCACAAGATTCTGCCGCGCATCGGACGCCTTCTGTCGAAGGATCCGTGCGCTTACGAGTATCTGCCCGAATCGGTCGACGAATTTCCGTCGCCCGAGGCCTTCGCCGCGATGTTGCGCGACGCGGGTTTCGTTTCGTGCGAGGTGCGCAGCGTAAGTTTCGGCATAGCACAGATATACATTGCCCGACGATGAAACGCGGATTGTTGCTGACCGTATCGGTCGTTGTCATGGTGTCGCTGGCGCTGCTGTCGTGCAACCGCAGGCGCGAACAGCAAAAGGCTGAGCCGGCACCGAAGGAGAAGTTGCGTGTGGAACGCGTGGAGGGTGTCGGACCCGCCGAAGGCGAGCCGGGTCTTGTGGCGTCGCTGGTGGTGCGGAACGATTTCCGCCACAACGTGACGCTCGAGAGCGCTACGGTCGAGCTCTACTACTCCACGGCCCGTATTTGCGCCGCCGAACTGAAACGTCCGGTCTCCGTGCCGCAGCGTACGACTGCCACGGTCGAGGTGCCGTTCGGCATCGAACTGTCCAATCCGCTGGCCGTGTACGGCGTGTGGAACAAGGTGCAGCGCGGCGAGATCGACAAGATATCGCTGACGGTAGTGGCCCGCGTAAAGGTCGGTCCCGTCGGCCGCGATGTGAAGGTGGAAAAGATCCCGTTGAAAAAGGTTCTCGACATGCTTGGTGTGACCGGGGAGCAGATAAGTAAAATAAAGTTGTGATGAGAAGAGCGATATTGACAGCGGTCGTGGCCGCGACGGCCATGTTGTCGTTACAGCCGGTGCGGGCGCAGAAGATTGAGAATTTCAAACGCCGTCTGGCCGAGACCGTCGTGAACGATTCGTTGCGCACGGTTTCGCGCGTGACGGTCCGTGAGGTGGGCTCTGCCGCAACGGCCGTGCGACAGGTAGATGCCGCACCGCAGGCCGAAGCCGTTGGCGGCTACCGCATAGTCATCTTCTTCGACAACGGCAGTACGGCTCGTGCCGATGCCGAAACCACGATCACGGCCTTCAATTCGCTCTATCCGGACATCCACAGCCAGATCGATTACGAAAATCCATATTTCAAGGTGCTGGTTGGCAGCTGTTTGACTTCCGAGGAGGCCATTGTCCTTCTGAATCGTATCCGCAACGATTTCCCAAAAGCATACATTACGCGTGAAAGTATCAGTTTCAGTGAGTTGGCGCGTGAGAGCGGGGAATTTTGAAAATTTTTTTATTTTTCTTGCATTTTCTTTTGCTAATGTATATTTTTGCGGGTGATACTATCAATAAACTTAAATCAAGCACTATGAAGAAGGTTTTATCTATGGTAATGCTGGTTGCTGCCGTTGCTATGGTTGGCTGCGGTAACTGCAACAAGAAGGCTGCTGCCGAGGCTGAGGCTGCGGAAGCTTGCGCAAAGGTTGAGAACTGCGAGAAGGCCGGTGAGGCTTGCGACACCTGCACTGTAAAGGAGGCCGTTGAGGCTGAGGTTGCTCCTGCAGAGGCTGAAGCTGCTCCCGCTGAGGCTGCGAAATAATTCGGCAACCGTTTGATTTGAAGATGGCGAAGGATGACTCCTCCGCCATCTTTTTGTGTTTCGCGCCGGGAGGAACTGCTCGGAAAGAAGATATCGGACGGCTTCACAGTCGCCATCTGAAGTGTAACAGAGCGATCCTACGTTATGAAAACAGCTAAGGCCATGACCCTGCTGGGTCATGGCCTTAGCCTTTATTGTATTGCATGGTTGCCTATTCGGCCATCTCTTCGAGCATCTCGGCCTTCGAGGCGATCGACTGCGCCAGCAGCGGGTACTCGCCGCTCTCGCCCACGAAGTGCTCGAGCGACTTGACTATGTTGCGCGACTGAAGCACCATGGTCTTGGTCTCGTTGAGAATGTTGAAGTAGAGGATGCTGGCCGACGTGGAGAACTGACCCTCCTTCATTCTTCGGAGCTGGTTGCGCATCACTTCGTCGATGGTGTCGAAGAGATGGTCGCGCATCTCGATGATGATCGACATGTCGGAGAAATGCTTGCGGCGCAGCATCTCGTTTATTGTCACGAATATGGCCTCCACCTCGTCGTTCACCAGCTTGAGGTCTACGATCTGTTCCTTGGTGAATCCCTGGTGGTTGTTGTTGATGTGGTCGAAGGCGGGGCGGGTGATGTGTATCAGGGCCTTCGTCGCCTCCGATATGTAGTCGACGACCTGTACGTAGAACTGGCTCGTGGCCACGTCATGCTCCTGAAGGTTGCGCAGCAGCGGCAGAATCTTGTATTTGCGTTCACGCGCCTCGTAGAAGAGTTCGTCAGACTCCTTGACCATGTCCTTCAGCACCTTGCGGTTCTCCTTGAATACTGCTACGATCGTACGGCTGTATATGCGCGTCACCTTCTCCATCGTGGTGCAGACCTCCTCGATGCGGTCCATCATCAGGTCCGTAGAGTCCTGTCCCGTAATGCTGGCGGTATTGACATCCGCCTTTTTCGAATCGTGCTTGTCGAAGAAGTTGCCCTTGACGAGCAGGAAGATGCAGACGAGCGATATTCCTACGGCGGCGATCCAGCCTCCCCATATCAGCACGAGCGTTACCACCAGAGCTATGACGAAGCCGGCGAGTGCCGTGATGAACCACCCCGATATGACGGTCATCACACCCGTGATGCGATATACGGCACTTTCACGTCCCCAGGCGCGGTCGGCGAGCGACGTACCCATGGCCACCATGAATACCACATATGTGGTTGAGAGCGGCAGTTTGAACGAAGTACCTATCGCTATGAGAATCGATGCTCCGGTGAGGTTTACCGTCGCGCGGATAAGGTCATACATCGCAGTACCCTGTTCTTCGCGCGGCAGCGGTTCGAACTGTTTGTCTATTGCGTCGCGCACCTTCCTGGGCGTGATGCGTGCGAAGAAGTTGTTGGTGACGATTGCTGCACGCACGAGGCCGCGCGAGATGAAGCTCGAACCGAACTTTTCGTCGCCTTCATGCTGGTTCGAGAGCGAGAGTTCGGTCTCGGTCACCTTCATGGCCTTGCGCGAGAAGAAGAGGGTCAGCACCATTGCCAGTCCGGCGCCCACCATTATCCAGAAGTTTGCCTTGGCGGGGTTCATCAGCGGCTCCATGAGCATCTGCTCGTTGCCCGAAGACAGAGCGAGGCGGTATGAGTCGTATCCGGCCAGAGGTACTCCGATAAAGTTGACGAGGTCGTTTCCGGCGAAAGCGAGGGCCAGCGAGAATGTTCCGGCAAGGATCGTTATCCGGAGTATGTTCACCTTGAAGAGCATCAGGAACTGCAGTACGGCCGAGCTCGCTATCCATAGAATGAAGAGGCAGAGCCCGAGGTTCTCGTTGACGTATGCCATTGCTTCATCGGGTATGATTCCCGTACCCTTGAGGCCCTTGAACACGGCGAAGTAGATGATTCCGGTGAAGGAAATTCCGCACCACAGACCGCCGAGATACTTGAACATGCGCTGGTAGCGGAACGAGAAGATCACTCGCGAGATGTACATCGTGACCAGACCCACGAGGAAGGCCAGCACCACCGAAAGCAGTATGGCCGAGATTATCACCAGCGCGTTTCCCGAGTTGATGAATTCGGACATGTCGGCCATGGTGTAGTCGGGCGAGTTCGAGATCTTGTATATGGCTGCGGCCATGGCGGCACCGAGCAGGCCGAATACCATCGATACGGTGGTCGATGTCGGCAGCCCGAGCGAGTTGAAGATGTCGAGCAGGATTATGTTTCCGAGCATCATGCCCAGGAAGAGGATCATGATCTCGGAGAAGGTGAAGTGCGACGGGTAGAATACTCCGCTTCGTACCACGTCCATCATTCCGCTCGATGTGACTACGCCCACCATGATACCTATCGATGCGATTACGAGTATCACGTTTTTGGGGGCCACCTTCGATCCGAGGGCCGAGTTCAGAAAGTTGACTGCGTCGTTTGTTACGCCCACGACGATGCCCAGCAGGGCGAGCACCCCGAGCGTAATGACGATGAATGTAAAGATTGGCGACATAATATTATGTTGTATATCATTTTTTTCTGTTCGAGGCCTGCGGCACCTGTCCCGTTACTCTTCTACAGACCCTTTTCTTCTGTTAGGGTCCGGCTTACGGCCCGTTGCCCTCTATTCGGCGGCGCCGATGTCGAGAGCCAGCTTCTCGAGTTCGCGCAGCAGCCCGCAGCACTGTCGGCATTCGTCGTAGGCCGAAGGTTCCCGTTCGAGCCGGGCGGCATACGTCAGCAGTGCGAACGATATGCGCGACAGTATGCGGCTCTCGATCTGCGACATGGCTACCGATGTTTCGTGCCCGTTGTCCTGCGTCCGGCGCGAGAGCAGTATCATGGACCTTATGTCGAAGATGACGGCTTCGAATATTGTCCGGTCGCCGTCGCGCATCGCCTGGCGGTCTATCGCCATGCCCAGATCGGCCACTCTGCGTTCGGCCGCGGTCGCATCGTAACATTCGCGCGTCATTGCCATGCCGGTTTTTATTATGCAAAATAAGTGCGACGATGTTACAAAACCGTTACACGCCGGTTACGTATTTGTTAATGTCTTCTGTTCCTCCTTTTTGCGGCGGTTCTTCGCCAGCGAGAAGATAAACTCCAGGCCTCCTTCCGCCCTGTTTCTCACCTCGATCGTGCCCCCGTGGAATATCACGGCGTTCTTGACGATCGAGAGCCCGAGTCCCGTACCTCCCATCTTGCGCGAACGCCCCTTGTCCACGCGGTAGAAGCGTTCGAAGAGGTGCGGCAGATGCTTCTCCTCGACGCCTATGCCGTTGTCGGCGAACGAGAAGAGGTAGCTCTCGTCGTTCTCGGCCAGCAGCGTGATGAATATGTCGCGTCCGCCGGAGTAGGCTACGGCGTTGTCCGTCAGGTTGCGGAAGATCGAAGCCAGCATGTCGGCATTGCCCTCGATATGCAGGTCGCGCCCGAAGTTGCAGCGTATGCGCATCTGCTGTTCCTTGGGCTTGAGCGGCATCTCGGCCGCTATCTCGTCGATTATGCGGTTCAGCACCACGTCGCTGCAGGCTATCTTGTCGCTCGCCTCGTCGAGGCGCGTTATCGTCGAGATGTCGGCGATGAGCTGCTGCAGCCGTTCGGTCTGTGCATAACTCTTGGATATGAAGGCGTTGCGGACGGTCTCGTCCATGTCGGGCGTGGCGATGATGGTCTCGAGGTAGCCCTTGATGGAGCTTACGGGCGTCTTGAGTTCGTGGTTTATGTTGTTCGTAAGCTGACGCTTGATGCGTATCTTCTCCTGCTGTTCGTGCAGGGCGGCGGCATGCTCGCGCTCGATGTCGGCGCTGGCCTGCCGCAGACGCAGATAGAGTCCCACGATGTGTTTCGATATCTCGCCGAGCTCGTCGTTGGGGAACGTCGGCGGATCGGTGATGTTTTCGCCGCGGTCCATCGCTTCGGAGAAGCTGCGCAGGCGTGCCATGTTCAGCCCGAGGGTGCGCGTCACGAGGTAGCCTATGGCGCAGAGCAGCAGCGTCACGCCCAGCATGAACCACAGAAAGTGGCGGTCGGCGCTCAGGATATCTCTCAGCGTCAGCGAGTAGGGCAGGGCCGAACGCACGATCGTGTCGTGGCCGTCGTACATGGCCGAGTAGAAGTAGTCGGTATTGGTGCTCTCCGAGAGGCGGCGTATGGTAAATCCGGTGCCGTTCTGCAGCGCCTGTGCCACTTCGTGGCGCCCGCCGTGGTTGGGCATCGCCGCGGGGTTGCCGTTGCCCGAATCGTAGCGGACATTGCCTGCGGCGTCGAGTACCGTCACGCGCAGGCCGTCGAGATAGTTGCGGTGCTCCTCGAAGAAGTCGCGGGGCGATGCGCCTACGGCCAGGGCATCGAGAAACTGCATGTTGAATATCTGCAGCTGCGAGTTGAGCATCTCGGCCTTGAAGGTCTTTTCGCGCCGGTACTGGAACGTGATGAAGCAGCACACCAGAACCAGTGCGAAGGTTACGATGAGCAGGAAGAGCTTGTTCTGATACGATATCTTATGTCTCGAATACATATCCGTATCCCTGACGCGTGATTATGTGTTTGCCGTAACGGCCCGTCTTCTTGCGCAGGCGTGTGATGTTTACGTCGATCGTGCGGTCGAGGACTATCACCTCCTTGTGCCAGATGCGGGCGAGTATCTCCTCTCGCGAGAAGACCACGTTGTGGTTGCGCAACAGCAGTTCGAGTATCTCGAACTCCTTTTTGGTCAGTGGAATTGTCTCGCCGTCGGCCGTGCAGGTCTTGCGCAGCGTATCGAGCCTGAGGCCTTCGTACGAGACCGTGTCGCTGTCGGTATGCTGCGGCACGGCGCTGCGGCGCAGTACACTCTTGACGCGGGCGACGACCTCGCGTATGGAGAATGGTTTGGTTATGTAGTCGTCGGCGCCGATCTCCAGTCCCGTCACGGTGTCGTCCTCGCCGTCGCGGGCCGTGCAGAAGATTATGGGAATGGATGCCGTCTGCGGTTTGGCTTTGAGGATCTTGGCCAGGCTCGTGCCGCTCAGCTCTCCCATCATGATGTCGAGAATCAGCAGCGAATAGCTTTCGATGGGTTTTGTCAGGGCCTCTTCGGCGCTGTATGCGACATCGGTCTGGAAACCCTCCTTTTCGAGGTTGAACTTGAGGATCTCGCACAGGGCCTCTTCGTCGTCGACTACCAGAATACGTCGGTTGTCCATAAAAACGTGATATTTCTTCCGCAAAGATAACTTCGGCTTCATCCAAATCCATGCCCGCAACCGATATTTAACGGAAATGTAATATTGCCTGCAAGGCATATGTTGTTGATGAGCAGCCTACTGCTGTTCCGGTCGGGTGCCGTGTCACGCGGCCTGAAGACTTCAATGCAGCCCTTTTTTCGCGAATATTTTTACCAAGTTATTAGTAGAATATGTCGTTTTCATGTTTTTATGCATATATTTGTAAGCAAGGAAATCCCCTGACCCATGAAAAGAATTGTTTTCGCAACAGCTTTGGCGCTATTTGCCGCATTTTTGTCCATGCCTGTCTGCAGTGCTAAACCCCCGAAGGCCAGGAAGTCATATTATATGGTATCCGTTACCAAACGGGTTAAAGACCCGAACGACCCGACTCTTGTGGGTAAAGGGATCAAGGGTGCAGACATAACCCTTATAATCGAAGGCGATACTCTTCGTGACAAATCGACATATGATATGACCTGTTTCAAGGATCTGACGGTCGGGTCCAAGGGGACGCTTATAGTGTCGAAAGAGGGGTATCAGACCGTGACCAGGGAGATAGAGGTGCTCGAAAATCCGATTTATGACGACGTGCTGATATTTCCGGTCGGCATGGAGCAGGACAGACCTAACTGATCCTCCGGCAATTTAATTTATGGCACAGGGCATTGCGGCTCGATGTAACACTCTCCGCAAGGCCCTGCCTTTAAGAGAAAACACTATTTTAACCGACCTTGATTGAAAATGAACGGATTGAGAGCCATATTGACGTTCGTGCTGCTGCTTACGGTGGCCGCTGCCCCGGCGCAGCGGACGGAGATGGTGTCGGAGCCCGATTCCGTCGAAGTGAGGAAACCTCTCTCTGCGGAAAAAAAGCAGGTCTCCCTTGCCGGATATGTCTATATGGACAACAGAGATGCTATCCGTGCTGACGGTTTAGTATATAGTGAGGTGCTGAACGGAGCCGTCGTAGGGTTGTGCATGGCTGCCGATACGCTCTATACGACTACCGACGCGCAGGGCGGTTTCCTCTTCCGCCGTGTTCCTGCCGGCGATGCCGTGATTACGGTCGAGCACCTCTCGATCGAGCCGTACAGCAAGCGCATCACCATTGATCCCAAGAATCCCAATGTGTTCATTACGGTCAGGGAGCGCAGCGTCGAGATCGATAAGGTAGAGGTCGAGGGACGCGTTCCGGTCTATGTCATGTCGGGCGACACGATCAAGTACAACGTTGCGGCTACGCAGAAACTCGCCGATGGCGACATGGCGGGCGATGTCATGTCGCGTCTGCCGGGAGTTACGGTCGAGGACGGCGGCTTCAAGGTTCTGGGGCAAAATGTGGCCAAGACCTATGTGGACAGCCGGTTGATCTTCGGAGACAACTCGATGAACGCGCTGCAGTACCTTGCCGCCAGCGACATCGTCAGCATCAAGGTTTATGACCAGCCTACCATCGATGAACGGTTGAGGAGCGTCAAGACGGGCGAGACCGAACGCGTGATCGACATCGAGACGCGCAGCAAGCTGACATTCGCCGTTGCGGGCCATGCGCTGGCCTCGTACGGCCGCAATTTCGAGACGGTGGGCGACGTTACCGACAACCGTTACGGCGGCGGCGTCACGGCCAACTACTTCTCGGAGATGATGCAGATCATGGGCAACGGCTACTACAACAACATGAACCGCACCTCGAACGAGTTGCGCAATACGGTGTCGATCGACAACATTTCGCCCGAATACAACCAGACGGGATATGCCGGCATACAGGCCGTGCGCAAGTTCGGCGATCCGGAGCTGGGCCGATCGTTGTCGATGAGCTACAGCTACGGCAACGACAAGGGCCGTTCCGAAAACGATACGGAGCAGAGTTATGTTCCCGACGATGATTATCTGATGCGTGAGTACAACTCTTCGGTAAGTGCGCGTACCAAACGCGACGTCCACAACGTGAGGGTCGACTGGCGCAGTTTCGATGTGAAGTGGCTGCCGTCGCTGTCGTTCGATTTTTCGCGCTCGACGTCTGGATACGAGAAGCTCAGCGACATGAAACAGCTGTTCCAGCCTGCGTCTGGTGACGACATGGTCTCCGAGTCCGTGGTGCAGCGAGCCGGCGATGACGGCGAGTCGTACAAGTACGGTGTGATGGTGTCGAAGAGCTTCAATCTCGGCAAGAACGCCAGCGTGTGGGTTCAGGCTTCAGGCAACTTCGGTTCCGATACCGGCAGCAGCATACAGCGCGACTCCACGGCCTCGACCGGCGTGGCGGAGAGCTATCTGACCGATGCCATCGGCCGTTACCGCAATGTCAAGGCCATGATGAATATGCATATCAAAACCGGTGGCAAGACTTCGCTTACCGTCAGATACGACTTCAACTACAACTATAGCCGTCGCCGCCAGTTGCGATATGCCGATGCCATCGCCGAAGCCAACCTCGACGCACCGACCAGCAGCAACTATACCGACAACAGCATGACGCACCGTCCGGGAGTCTCGCTGCTCTACGACCAGCAGCGCCTGAATATCGGCCTCGATCTCAACATCGCCACGCAGCGTCAGGACCGTACGTTGCCGTCGGACCTGCGTCTTCGTAAAAACTACATGGCCCTGCTTCCGTCGGTGATGTGGACCATCTGCAAGAAGATGCATTCACGTACTTTCCTGATGTTGATAACCAATGCGATGATGCCTTCGGTCGAACAACTCAATACGCGTCTCGATACGTCGAACCCGCTCTTCGTCAGCAGCGGAAATCCCGACCTGCGCCAGAGCCGGACCTACAGCATGATGCTCAGCGGGCAGTACATGCTCGGCAAGGGCCACATGCTTGATCTGTTGGCCAATGCCTCGACGACCGTGAACGGTATCGTGGCCCGTTCGGATCTCTATGCCGAGGGCGGTACGGTCGAAGGGTACGACTATCAGATGATGCCGGGTGCCACCTATACCACCTACGCAAACGTCAACGGCACGGTCGATGCCGACGTGGCGGTGGGTTACTGGTGCAACATCAACCCGTTGAAGCTTGCCTTCCGTTCGAAGGTATCGTATTCATTCTCACGTACGCCGTCCTATATCGACGGGGTGCTGAACCATGCGCTGACGCACCGGCCGTCGGTGATGGTCTCGTTCAAGAGCAACTTCTCGCGCAACATACGCTTCTCGATACAGACGAATACGCGGTATTCGGACGTCCGGAACAGCCGTTACGAGAATATCGGGTATCTCGACCAGACGGTGCAGGTGACATCTTCGAACGACTTCGCCAAGCGTTTCTTTATCAATGTTTCGTATCGCTATTCGTTGCGTTATCCGCTGCACAACCTCTCCAACCGCATCGACACCCATTCGCTCAATGCCGTGGCGGGCGTAAGGTTCCTGCGCGGCAACAGGGCAAGCCTTAGCGTGGCCTGCTACGACATACTCAACAGCGCATCGGCGTTCAGGACGGTCGTTGCGCAGAACTACACCAAGACCACCTTCTCGCCGACGTTCAGCCGCTACTGGGTCATCGACTTCAGCTACCGCTTCAATACAACCGAGGGCCGGCGCGGCTCCACCGTGTCGACATCTGGCCGCTCGTTGAACTCCGGCCGCCGTTTCGAGGAGAGCAACTACCGGATATATTGATCTGCCGGCGCAACCGGTGTGTTTTGCATTGCCGGCGCAACCGGTGTGTTTTGCATTGCCGGCGCGACGTTCATGTTTTGGGCTGCCGGCGCGTTGCCCATTCGACTGAAGACGAGGCGCGGCGCGTTTGCCGGTGGGCAGACTGCACGATATTCTGGAGTCTCACGGTACGAAAAACCCCGCCTTCCGCAGGAAGACGGGGTTTTGTTTCTTGTGGTTGCCGTTGCGTAATGAAGTCCCTGACCTTGCCACGGGTTGTCGGGTTACTCCTTACGCTTTTCGCGTTGCGGTTTTTCGGCCTTTTCAGCGGCTTCGGCCTTTTCCGCCTTTTTTGCCTTGACGGGCCGGTCGTCGCTCTGCAGTTCATCGGTCTGCCAGCCGCCGCCCAGAGCCTTGTAGAGTTCAACCATGGCCAGATGTTCGTCGCGCACGGCGTTGCTCAGCCCGATCTGCGCCTCGAAGTAGCGGCGCTGGGCATCGAGCACGTCGATGTAGTTGATGCTACCGCCGCGGTACTGCAGGTGGGCCAGCGACACGTACTTGCGGGCCGCGTCGCGCAGCGTCTCCTTGAGCAGGGTGGTGCGGTGCGTGTTGCGCAGCGTAACGACGGCGTCGTCCACCTCCTTGAAGGCTTCGAGCACCTTCTTCTCGTAGGCCAGCCGTGCCTGGTCGTATTCGGCTATCGCGGCCTTGTATTTGGCCTGCTTGCGCCCGAACCCGAAGACGGGCGAGATGAGCGATCCGGCTATGTAGGAGAAGGGCGAACGGAAGAATCCCTTGAGATCGTTGTTCTCGACGCCTCCCACCAGATCGAACGTCAGCCGCGGGAAACGGTCGGCGTAGGCCATTCCGACGGCTGCCATCGATGAACGCAGCTGCTGTTCCGTCTGGCGTATGTCGGGACGGCGTTTCAGCAGCTCCGACGGAAGGCCTATCGGCAGCTCTTCGGGCAGTTCCGCGTCGATATCCATCTCGCTGCGCTCGATGCGCAGGTTGGGATATTCGCCCATGAGCAGCCCTATGGCGTTCTCGGTTATCTCGATGCGCCGCTCGAGGTCAGGAATCAGTGCGGCCGTGGTTGCGTACTCCACCTTTGCCTGCTGGAATACCGTCTCGGACGTAAGTCCTCCCTCGAACCGCAGTCTGGCCTGCGTAACGCCCTCGTCGCGCGTCACGAGCGTGCGGCGCACGATCGTCAGTTCGTTGTCGAGGGCCGTGAGCGTGAAGTATGCCGTGGCGACCTCGGCGATAAGTGTCATGCGCATGGCCCGCTGTGCCTCGACCGACGACAGGAATTCGGCTTCGGCCTTGCGTTTGGCCCACCGCAGGTTGCCCCACAGGTCGAGCTCCCAGCTTATTCTGGCCTTCAGTCCCAGTTCGGGGTCGCGTACCGGTTTTTCGCCGTAATAGTCGTTGGTCTCGTTGTTGCCGTAGAGGTTAGCCGAGAGGTTGGGCAGCCGTTGTGCCTTCCCTATGCGGTAGAGTTGCCGCATCTGTTCGACGCGTGCGGCGGCGGCGAGCATGTCCTTGTTGTTCTCGAGCGTGCGTTCGATTATGCGGCACAGGGTCGTGTCGCCGTAGAAGCGCCACCATTCGATGTCGGCTATCGTGAGCGAATCGCTGTAGCCGGCGCGTATCTCGGACGGGAGGTTGAGTTCGGGAGCCTTGCATTTGCGCACGGCCGAACACGATACCGCCAGAACCGCCGCCGACAGCAGAAGCGTTATTGCGTATATGCGTTTCATCGTTTCAACTTTTCCTTTAGTCGGTAAATCATTACGAAGAAGAACGGCACGAAGACTATTCCGACCGTTATGGCCACGAGCATTCCGAAGAAGACGCCGGTGCCTATGTCCTGACGGCTTGCCGATCCCGGGCCTGTGGCGAACACGAGCGGCAGCATGCCGAGGATGAATGCCAGCGAGGTCATGACTATGGGTCGGAATCGCAGTTTGGCGGCGGTAAGTGCGGCGGTGACAGGATCGCTGCCCTTTTCGACCTCCTCCTTGGCGAATTCGACGATAAGTATGGCGTTCTTCGACACCAGACCCACGAGCATCACCAGACCGATCTGGAAATAGATGTTGTTCTCCAGGCCGCATATCCATATTCCGAGATATGCGCCGATGCCGGCCACCGGCAGCGACAGTATGACGGCTATGGGCACCGACCAGCTCTCGTACTGCGCCGCCAGGAAGAGGAATACGAAGAGCAGTGCCAGAGCCAGCACCGTGCCGGTCTGTCCGCTCTCGTGCTTCTCCTGATACGAGAGGCCGCTCCATTCGACGCCTATGTTCTCGGGCAGGTGCTGGCGGACGATCTTCTCGAGCATGTCCATGGCCTGCCCCGAACTGTATCCGTGGGCCGCTTCACCCGATATGGTAGCCGAGTTGAACATGTTGAACCGCTTGATGGTACCGGCACCGGTCGTGTATCGTGTCGTGCCGAGCGATGTCACCGGCACCATGGCTCCGTCCGAACTGCGCACGAAGAACAGATCGAGATTCGACCTGTGGGCGCGATACGGGGCATCGGCCTGTATGTAGACGCGGTATATTCGGTTGAACATGTTGAAGTCGTTGACGTAGACCGAACCTGTAAAGGCCTTCATCGTCGAGAAGATGTCCGACATCGAAACGCCCAGCAGCTGCGCCTTGTCGCGGTCGACGTCGAAGTAGAGCTGCGGTATGTCGTTCTGCATCGACGAGGCCAGTCCCGTGAGTTCCGGTCGCTGCGAGGCGTAGAACATGAGCGTGTCGACGGCCTGCTGCAGGTCTGCGTATGTGGCGTTGCCGCGGGCCTCGAGGATCATCTCGAAACCGCCCGAACTGCCGAGTCCCGGTATGACGGCCGGCGTCGAGATGTAGACCTTGCTTTCGGGGTAACGCGACAGTTCGTCGCGCACGCGCTGCATAACGTCGCCGATGTCGCCCTTTTTGCGTTCGTTCCAGGGCTTGAGTATGACCGTCAGCTGACTGCGTGCCTGGTTCGTACCCACACGCGGGCTCGATCCCGTCACGTTGAGGATATACTGCACGTCGGGATCCTTCATCAGAAAGGCCATGGCGCGGTCCGTAACCTTGCGCGTACGTTCTATCGTGGCACCTTCGGGCAGTTCGAGCTCGACGGTGAAGTATCCCTGGTCCTCCTGCGGCATGAAGCTCTGGGGCAGCAGACGGTTCATTACCCATATTCCTATCAGCACGATGCCGAAGGCGGCGATCATGCGCTTGGGGTAGCGGATGGACCGGCGGATCATCTTGGCGTAGAAACGGTTGCCCGATGCGAGCCATATGTTTATGCGACGGAAGAGCTTGTTCTTCTTGCGGCGGCTTTCGGGGCGCAGCACGAGCGAACACATCGCCGGGCTGAGTGTCAGGGCCACGATCGTCGAGATGATGACCGACACGGCGATTGTGATGGTGAACTGCCTGTAGAGCTGGCCGGTGATTCCCGACAGGAAGCTGACGGGCACGAACACGGCGCACAGCACCAGCGACATGGCTATGAGGGCTCCGCCAAGGCCGCTCATGGCCTTTTTGGTTGCTTCGTAGGGCGACAGATGCTCCTCGTTCATTATGCGGTCCACGTTCTCGACCACGACTATGGCGTCGTCGACGACGATACCGATCGCCAGGATCAGACCCAGTAGCGTAAGCATGTTGAGCGAGAAGCCGAACACGAGCATCACTCCGAATGTACCTATAAGCGATATGGGTACCGCCACGATCGGGATGAGCGTTGCGCGCCAGCTCTGCAGCGAGAGGAAGACCACCAGTATCACCAGCAGCAGCGCCTCGAAGAGGGTGCGGTAGACGTGGTGGATCGACTCGGCGATGTATGTCGTCATGTCGAACGGAATCTCGTAGGTGATTCCTTCGGGGAAGTTGGCGCTGATCTCCTTCATCGTGTTGCGCACCGATTCGGCAACCTCCATGGCGTTTGCTCCGGGCAGCATGTTGATGTTGAGCACGGCAGCGTTGCCTCCGTTGATACCGCTCTCGGTGTTGTACGACGAGGCTTCGAGCGATACGCGGGCCACGTCGCGCAGACGTATGATCGAACCGTCGGGATTGGCCCTGATGACTATATCCTCAAACTGCGATACGGACGACAGTCGACCCTGGGCCGTAATCGGTATTGTCACGTCGACACCCTCCATGGGGGCCTGACCCAGCACGCCGGCGGCCGATTCGCGGTTCTGGTCCTTGAGGGCGTTCTGCAGCTCCTTGACCGTGAGGCCGAGGTCGGCGAGCTTGTCGGGCTGCACCCATATCTGCATGGCGTAGTAGCGGCTGCCGACATTCGAGACGCTACCCACGCCCGGCACGCGGCGCAGCATGTCGAGTACGTTGAGCGTGGCATAGTTGCTCAGGTATATCTCGTCGAACTTGGGGTCGGACGAGAGCAGCGTGATTGTCATCAGCTTGCTCGAGGCCTGCTTCTCGACCGATATGCCGTTCTGCACCACTTCGGCCGGAAGACGCGATTCGGCCATCTTGACGCGGTTCTGTATGTCGACGGCCGCCAGATCGGGGTCGGTCGATATGTCGAATGTGACTACGGCCGAGAAACCTCCCGAATTGGAGCTGGTGGACTCCATGTATATCATGCCCGGGGCGCCGTTGAGCTCCTGCTCGATAGGTGTGGCGACGGCCTGCGTGACGGTCTGGGCGTCGGCTCCCGGATATGAGGCCGACACGCGTACGGTGGGCGGCACGATCTGCGGGTACTGGTCCACGGGCAGCAGTATGAGGCCTATGGCGCCGACGATCACGATCACGATCGACAACACCATCGAGAAGACCGGACGGTCTATGAAGAAATCGGATTTCATCGGCTGTTACTCGTTGTTTTCGTTGTTTTCGTCGCTCTCATCGCTCTCTTCGTCTCTGGGGGCGAGTACGGGCTCGACCTTCTGGCCGTGCGCAAGTTTGTGATATCCTTCGACCACGATGTTCTCGTCGCTGGCGAGGCCTCGTTCGATAACGGTGTTGTTGCCTATCTCGGGGCCGGTCTCGACGAAACGCTTCTCTACGATGCTGTCGGGGCGTACCACGAAGATGTGGGCTCCGCCCTTTTCGAGTACGAGGGCCTTTGTCGGTACCACGATGGCGTCCTCACGCACGTCGAGCAGCAGCTTCACCTTGGTGAACTGTCCGGGCAGAAGCACGTGGTCGGGATTGGCCATCTCGGCGCGTACGGAGAAGGTACCGGTCTGCGGGTCGACCTGCGGGTCGGCAAAGTCGACGAGTCCGCGCATCGGATATTGCGATCCGTCGGCCAGCGTAACGGTGATGTATGGATCCCACTTGCGGGTGGAGTCCTTGTGTCCGAGGTTTACGTTGCGGGCCTTGCTGCGCAGGTAGTCAAGGGCCGTCATGCTGAAGTCGACGCGTACGGTATCGCTCTTGACTACGGTTGCCAGCAGCGACTTGCCGCTGGGCCCCACGAGCGTTCCGATGTCGGCGTTACGTTCGGAGATGTATCCGGCTATCGGCGAACGCACGGTGGTGTAGCCCAATGTCAGTTCGGCCTGCGTAAGGTCGGCTTCGCCGACGATCACGTCGGCCGTGGCACCCTCGTATGCCGCTATAGCATTGTCGAGGTCGAGCTGGCTGGCGGCACTCTGTTCATAGAGCGGGCGTATGCGGTTCAGGTCGCGTTCGGCCTTGAGAGCCTGTGCGCGTGCCTTGTTGAGCTGGGCCTTGGCGCGGTTGGCGCGTGCCTCGTAGAGTCGGGGGTCGATGATGAAGAGCACCTGACCCTTCTTGACGTAGGTACCCTCGGCGAAGAGCATCTTCTCGAGATAGCCTTCGACACGGGCGTGTATCTCGACGAACTGCTGGGCGCGTATGCGTCCCACGTATTCGCCGTAGATGTTGACGTCTTCGGTGTTGACGGGTTCGACCTCCACAACTGGCAGTATCACTACCGGCGGTTTCGGACGCAGAATGAAGAAGAGTGCCACGCCTATGAGCACGACGGCCGATACGGCCGCTATCCAGCGGCGGCGTGTCATGCGTATGCGTACGTGTGCGGCTTTCGACGCGACTTTCCTGATATTTCCGGGTTTGATCTTCTTCAAATCCGTCTTCATCTTGTCGATGTTCATACAGATGATATTGTTTATGTGTGATTGTCAGCTGTTTCCGTTCGTCGGAAACAAATGTAAATAATTCTGCCGTAAAACCTGCGTTATGGCGGCGCAAATATATGTAAAAAAACCGAATATAGCTCACGTATGCCGCCTTACACCATATATTATGGCATTTACGTTTGTATTAACGTCATGACGGAGCGTTGTAGTATGGCTCGACCGTACTTTTGCCGTCATGACAGTAATGTATTAAAAATAGATATCTTTGTCACGGATTTTGCCGCAATTCACGAATATGGAAAAACGAGAAAACAAAAAGGAGAACTTTCCTGTAACGGGCATGAGTTGTGCGGCTTGCGCCGTACGTGTGGGCAAGGCGCTGAACGGCGTCGAGGGTGTGGTGTCGGCCGACGTCAACTATGCTGCGGCCGAGGTTTCGGTCGAGTACGACCGCTCGCGCTGTTCGGCCGAGCGGCTGCGCGATGCGGTACGCGATGCCGGCTACGACCTTGTGATCGACGAAGGCGCGGATCGCGATGCCGAAGCCGAAAGGATACGCGCACATCATTACGCCTCGATGAAACGCCGTACGTTCGGAGCCGTCGCCGTGGCTGTACCCGTAGCCGTCGGCAGCATGTTCTTCGCCGACGTCACGGCCGTGAAGTATGCGCTGTGGCTGTTGGCCACGGTGTCGCTCGCTCTCTTCGGCCGCGGATTCTTCGTCGGGGCATGGCGGCAGCTGAAGCACCGCACGGCCAACATGGATACGCTGGTTGCCGTCAGTACGGGCATCGCCTATCTCTTCAGCGTGTTCAATCTTCTGTTCCCGAAGTTCTGGCTCTCGCGCGGGCTCGAGCCGCATCTATATTTCGAGTCGGCTTCAGTCATCATAGCCTTCATCCTTGCGGGACGTCTGCTCGAGGAGCGCGCCAGGCGCCGCACGTCGGATTCGATACGTCGTCTGATGGATCTGCGCCCCGAACGCGTGCGCATCGTTACTCCCGACGGCGAACGTGTCGTTCCGGTTTCGGCCGTGCATGCGGGCGATACGGTGGCCGTACGTCCCGGCGACCGCATAGCCGTCGACGGCGAGGTCGTCGATGGCGACTCCTATGTCGACGAGAGCATGTTGAGCGGCGAACCGCTGGCCGTGCACAAGCAGCCCGGCGGCAAGGTCTATGCCGGTACGCTCAACCGTAACGGGGCCTTCCGTTTCCGGGCCGAACGCACCGGGGGCGATACGCTCCTGTCGCGCATCATAGCCATGGTCCGCGATGCTCAGGGCAGCCGCGCTCCCGTGCAGCAGCTTGCCGACCGTATCTCGGCCGTCTTCGTGCCGACGATCATGGCCGTGTCGCTCGTGGCATTCATCGCCTGGGTGATCTTCTCACCCGAAGACGGATTCACGCGCGGATTGATGGCCATGGTCACGGTCCTCATCATCGCCTGTCCTTGCGCATTGGGACTGGCCACGCCGACGGCCATAATGGTCGGTACGGGGCGCGGTGCCGAGGAGGGAATACTCGTCAAGGATGCCGCGAGCCTCGAGACGGCGGAGAAGTGCGATACGGTGGTGCTCGACAAGACCGGAACGCTTACCGAGGGACGGCCGCGCGTCGTCGCATCGACGTGGGCGGCCGCGGCAGCCGATACGGACCGCGACGTGCTTTGCAGCCTCGAACGTCTCTCCGAACATCCGCTGGCCGAGGCCGTTGTCGCCTCGTTCGAAGGCTGCCGTACGCTTCATGTCGACGGCTTCGTGAATATATCGGGCAGCGGCGTGCGCGGCAGCGTCGGCGGACGTACGTTTTATGCATGCAACCGGCGTCTGCTCGAGCAGAAGGGCATAGGCGTCGATGCCGGATTGCAGGCGGCGGCCGAAAGTTACGAGCGTCAGGCCGCATCGGTCGTCTGGTTCGCCGATTCGGAGCGGGCGCTGGCCGTGCTGGCCGTTGCCGACAGCATCAAACCGACATCGGCTGCGGCCGTGGCTGAACTGCGGCGCATGGGTGTCGAGGTCGTAATGCTCACGGGCGATAATGATGCTTCTGCGCGTGAAACGGCCCGCCTTGCCGGCATAAGCCGTTATCACGCCGGTGTACTGCCGCACGAGAAGGCCGGGTACGTGGCCCGGCTGCAGGCCGAGGGTCGCAGGGTGGCCATGGTCGGCGACGGCATAAACGACAGTGCCGCTCTGGCGCGTGCCGATCTGAGCGTTGCCATGGGGCGCGGCAGCGACATAGCCATGGAGACGGCCATGGTGACGATTCTCTCGTCCGACCTCGCAAAGATACCCGAACTTGTCCGGCTGTCGCGCCTGACCGTCAGAACCATTCGCGAAAATCTCTTCTGGGCCTTCATCTACAACGTCGTGAGCGTGCCGATAGCCGCCGGAGTTCTCTATCCGGTGTGTGGTTTCATGCTCAACCCGATGGTGGGGGCGGCGGCCATGGCCTTCAGCAGCGTCAGCGTGGTTCTCAACAGCCTGCGTCTGGGTCGGCGCGGCCGCAGCAGCGACAGAACGGACAACCCGAAAGATCAAAACCAAACGGATAACTATAAAATTGATAAAGTCATGAAAAGGGAGTACAAGGTAAAGGGCATGATGTGCGACCATTGCCGCAGTCATGTCGAGAAGGCGCTTAACGGTATCGACGGTGTGAAGGCTACGGTAACTCTTCAGCCGCCCGTTGCGACCGTGGAGTTTACAGGTCGTGAGCCGAGTCTGGCCGAACTGCAGGCCGTGGTAACGGAGAAGGCCGGCGACTACGAACTGTCGGAGTAGGGCTCCGTTGCGCTCCGTACGGCGCATATAGCCCGATCGCGGTATGCGCCGACGCGGTGTACGGGTGTACGACAGATGTAATATCGGCCCGTATGGCCATCAAGTGTGGCGGTCCATCGGGACGGGCTTCCCTTTCTTTTTGGCCTGTGCGGCTCTTTTTTCGGTGCGGAGTTCGCCGTTTCGTACGAAATGACTATTTTTGCCGCAGATATGAAGACGGAACATGAACTTGTCGAGATCCTCGACTTCATTGCCGAGTATGCTACCTATCTGTTGGGTTCGGGCGTGCACACCTCGCGTGTGATACGCAACTCGCAGCGAATAGGCGTCGCCCTCGGTGTCGACGTACAGCTCTCGACATTCCAGAAGAGTACGATCATGACCGTCCGCGATCCCGACAGCGGCGAATCGATGACCCGCGTGGTCGGCATCCCGCCTCTGCCCATAAGTTTCGAGCGCAATTCCGACCTCAGCGCCCTCAGCTGGGATGCCTTCGACGACCATCTGCCGCTCGACGAGATCCGCCGCCGCTATGTGGAGCTCATCTCCAAACCGCGTATCGACCCAATCTTCGTATTGCTGTGCGTGGGCCTGGCCAACGCATCGTTCTGCCGGCTGTTCGGCGGCGACTGGACGGCCATGTGCATAGTCTTCACATCGACGCTTGTGGGCTTTGCCGTGAAACAGCGCATGCAGGCGCATGGCGTCAACCACTTCCTGATATTCATCGTCGCCTCGTTCATGGCCTCGATGTGCGCGTCGGTAGCCCTGCGCTTCGACTGCACCTCGGAGGTGGCCATGGCCACGAGCGTGCTGTTCCTGGTGCCGGGCGTACCGCTCATAAACGGCGTCATCGACATCATGGAGGGCCACATACTCATAGGTTTCAGCCGTCTGATAAACGCTCTGCTGCTGATCGTATGCATAGCCGTAGGTCTCTCGGCCACGTTGTTGATGGTTAAGGACAGTCTGTTATGATAGCGCTGGATGTATTCATGGATGCCTGCTTCGCGGCTGTCGCCGCCATCGGCTTCGGTGCGATATCCGATCCGCCGATGCGCGCTTTCCCGCGCATAGCCCTTCTGGCGGCCGTGGGACACTCGCTGCGCTTCTCGCTGATGAACTATGCCGGTATCGACATCGCTACCGCTTCGCTTTTCGCGGCGATAGTCATAGGCATGGGCAGCCTTTGGCTCGGACGCGGCATACGCTGCCCGATGACGGCCCTCTACATCCCGGCGCTGCTGCCAATGGTGCCGGGTATCTACGCCTACAAGGCCGTATTCTCGCTGTTCATGTTCATGCAGTCGCTCAACGACCCCGGTCAGGGCGAGGAGTTCATGAACTCGTTCTTCCTGAACGCGACGGTCTCGCTGAGCGTCATCATCATGCTCGCGGCGGGTGCGACCCTCCCGATATTCATATTCAAGCGCCGCGCATTCTCGCTTACGCGCCGGCGCCCCGACAAACAACAACAGTAGTTCGCGATGGAAGTCTTCTGGAATACGATAGCCGATTACAATGCCGCCACATGGCCCTTTCAGATAGCCTTCGTCGTCATTGCGGCCGTACTGACGCTGCTGCTCTATTTCCGCCCCTCGCGCGGCGTGCGTATCGCCATGAAGGTATTCATGGCCGTTCTCAACTTCTGGATAGCCGCTGTCTACTACATGATCTATTGCGAACCGCGCGAATACCATGACATGCTGGCACTGTTCTGGGTCGTGATGGGATGTATCTGGATCTATGATCTGGCCGTAAAACACGCTTCGCTCGCCCGCACCGGACACCATACGTGGCTGGCACTGCTGCTGTTCCTGATGCCGCTGCTCTATCCGCTCTTCTCGCTGGCAATGGGACGCACATTCCCGATGATGACCTCGCCCGTGATGCCGTGCTCGGTCGTCGTCTTCACCATCGGACTGATGGTGGCATTCTCCGAAAGGGTGAACATGATACTGGCCATGATGTTGTGTCACTGGGCCTTTATCGGACTGTCGAAGGTCTACTTCTTCGGTATCCCCGAGGATTATCTGATGGCCTGCAGCGTCGTGCCGGCTCTCTACTTCTTTCTGCGCGAATATATCGCCTCGGTCGGCAACCACGGCGTCTCGAAACCTTCGCCGCGCGTGCTGCGGGCGCTGCTGCTGGTGCTTTGCCTGATCGTTGCTTTGATATTCATCTATACGCTCTGCCGTCAGCTGGAGCTCTTCATCGACATGTAAAACGAAGACGGCCCGCGATTGCAGGCCGCCCACGTGTTCTATTCCACTCCGTAGATGTACTCCACCGGAGACTTCTTGAAGCGTACTATGCGCGTATCCTTGGTGCCGGCTCCGTTTTTGGTGAGGTAGAGACCGGCCATCGTCCCGTTGAAATACCATCCCGATCCCTCGGGCGAATGTACCGCGAAGAGGATGTTGTTGTAGTGGCTCGAGTGCTTTATGCCGTCGGCGTTCCACTGCGCTCCCGGACCATACCACGTAACCGGTTCGTACTCCGGGAAGTCGGGACTCCACATGCCGGTATAGAGAATGTCGGTGGCCGTGACCGTTCCGACCGTCAGGTCGTTGCGGCGGCGCTGCTCGCGTTTCACCGTGGAGTGACCCTCCCACGGGGTGCGCAGGGTGTGCGTGCCGCTCCACATGATCCATACGTAGTCCGTGGCGTCGAATATGCGGTTGAACTCCTCCATCGACGGAAGCTCGTACCCGTCGGGTGACAGGGCGTCGGCCGGCAGCTTGTTGATGTGCGCCGCCACGTCGGTCGAAAAGCCCTCCATGACCAGTTTGCCGTTGTCGTCGATCACACGCATGCCCTGGCCGCTGTCGCCCTGATATGCCCATCCCCACAGGTTGTAGAACTCTTCGGCCGTACAGTCGCGCAGATAGTCGATGACGCGTTTGCCGGCTTCGGCCGCCGGGTCCGACGGACAGAGTATCTGGTCGGTGAAGTCGCGCGAATTGCCGCGGGCGTTGTACTTGCACCACCATACGCCGTGCAGCCACGTGACTGGCAACCCGAAGTTGCGTCGCGAGACGACGTACTCTTCGCGTTCCGAACCGTCGGCCTCGTTGCAGATGACGATCGTCGCCGACTGTACGCGGCCGTCTGCCGTCGGGTCGTTGGGCTTCCATCCGCCCAGCACGCGGAGCGTGCGTTCCGCGTCGTCGGCGGGCTGGAGTTTGATCCACGGATCCTCGTCGGCGGCGAACTCCACGGTGACGCTCTTGCCGGCAGGAGGCGTGAGGCGGCCCAGTTCGTTGTCGACGTAGCGCCCGAAGTCGTAAGAGCAATTCTCCGGTTCGAAACTCATTTCACCTTCGATGAGCGTGGGGTTGGCCTCCAGACGCAACGTTATGCAATCCTCGTCGTAGATGTTGCCGAGACCCTTGCGGCGGAACATGACCGTAACCTCGTCTGCCGGCATGCCGGGAGCGTAGCGGGGCTTCTCGATCAGCAGGGTGTTCCTTGCCGGTATCGACGTGCCGTCGGCCGCGGCCTGCCCGACAGTAAGGGGATAACCCGTTACGGGCTGCAGCTCGAGTTCGTCGTCGCAGGCGAGAGCCAGACGTATGTCGGTTGCGGTGTAGGGCAGCGTAAGCGTCCTGCCGTCTTCGGAGATGACCGCGTCGCCCGGAAGCGACGATGCGGAAGCGTCGATCGTGATCGTGCCGTCGAGATCGGGAACCATTCCCACGTCTTCGCCCTCTTCCCATGGCTCGACGCTCATGGAGACTTCGTTGTCGGCATACTCCCTGGTTATGTTGATGACGTAGATGCGGTTGCGGAGAATCTGTGCGGGCGCCTCGGCCTCGAGCTCCATCGGGCGGCCGTCGATTGTGCCCGCTACCGTGATAGTAAGGCCGTCTCCGTCCTGCCCGTATAAGTGCGCTACGCCGCGCGTGCTTTCGGCGTACGGCTTTTCGGGGCGGAATACGATCTCTTCACGTGCCTCGTCGGCTGCACTGCCGCCGTCGAAAATGCGGCTCGATACCGCGGCTCCGTTTATGGTGATGCATTCGATACGGGCCTCGCCGACCGTGCGCAGCTCAAGGTCGAACCGTGCCGTACCCCTGACCAGCGATACGGTGCTGCCGTTCCGGGTCGGAAGGGTGGTGCTGCCCGAAAGGAAGCGTCGTGGCTGTCCGTCGATCATGCCGGCCGTGAGCTGCAGCCACTCGCTCTCGGTGATGCCCTGCATCTGAAGCTCGTGGAGACGGTCGATGTCGATGGCGTCGGTCATTACATAGAGCGTACCGGCTCCTTTGGTCGTACGGAATCCATAGCCCGATGCATCAGATACGGGCGAGGCGAATATCTCGGTCATCGAGCCGTCCTCGAAGAGGCAGGCGTGTGCCGATGCGAGGTCCGTGTCGTCGTCCTGACCGCCATTCGGCTCGTAGTCGGCCGCGGCGATGCGTATGAATGTCGGGCGCTCCGTATTGTCGGGTGCTTGTTCATCCTTGTTGCAGGCGGTTGCCATGGTGCAGGCGGCTGCGAAGGCCGCAATCATGTATTTCGTTATGGTGTTCATCGTTCTTCTCTGCTGTTTTTGTTCGAAATCATCAGTACATGTACTCCACGGGGCTCTTCACGCAGCGCAGGGTGCGGGTCTTGGTCGAATTCTGGGCCACGAACTTGAGCCAGTTCTGGTTGGCCTTCTCGTCCTGGGCGTATCCCTCCATCAGCCAGCTGTTGCCGCTGCTGCCGCATGTCGCCAGCATGATCATCATGCGCGATATGTTGCCCGGAGTGGTGTTCCACTGGTGGCCGGGACCGTAGAGCACCCACTTCTTGCCGTCGTGAGAGAATTCGTAGAAGGCTACCGTGCCGTAATCCGCTCCGAGAAGCTCGATGTTGCGCTCGATGATGCGTACCGATATCTCCTCGCCGGCCATGTTCCGGTATGTGCGCGAACCGACACCTCCGATATTGTAGTTCTTACTGCCGCTGAAGAAGGCGTAGTCGTCATAGTCGGGCAGACGGTATCCCGCCGGAGCCATCGACGTGGGATCGAGCGTGCCGAAATCCTTGGCCGTGGAGCTCATGCCCTCGTAGTAGAAGAGCGCTCCGTCGTGCCGCAGCGGCAATCCCGCCGGGTTTCCGCCCTGATACTGGTCGCCCATGAGGCGCAGCAGCTCGTCGCCGCCGCAACCGTTCAGATAGTCGGCCAGTTCGTCGGCCGAAGCCGGGTCGTCGGCTATCTGTATCTGGTCGTCGAAACTGCGGGCGTCTCCGCGCAGGTTGTACTTGCACCACCATGTGCCGCCGATCTCGACTACCGGCAGACCGTGGTTGCGGCGGCGGAGCGTGTAGCTCTCGGTGTCGGAACCGTCGTCGGCCGTGATGACGATGCGTCCCTGCTGCATGCGGCCGTCGGCCTTGGGATCGTTGGGACGCCAGCCGCCGAGTATGCGGACGGCTCCGTCCTCCTCGGCAAGCGCCAGCCACGGGTCTTCGTCTGCATCGAACTCAAGCGAGACGCTGCTCCCCTGCGGCACTCTGAGACGCCCGAGTTCTCCGTCGACATATCCTCCGAAGTCGCATACGCCGTCGGCATCGAGGCTGAATCCTGTGAGTTCCGTCGGATTGGGCTCGAATACTATCACGACGCGACCAGAGTAGAGATCGGCGTTGTGGATGTCGAGGCAGATGTACGAACGGGGCTCTCCCGGAATGCGGTGCTCGCTTGCCACCGTGACTGAGGCCACAGCCTCGAGCGAACGGGAGGCGCTTCCGACATTGGCCGTTACGCCGCGTACCGATCCCTCGATATCAACCTCGGCACCGGCCTCGGCGCGCAGCACCAGACGGAACTCGTTGCGGCGATGGTCGACGAAGACCGTGTCGCACGTCGCGTTGACGCGAACGCCGTCCGACAATGTCGATGCCGCTGCATCCACGAGCCCCTTGAGCGTTGGAGCCGCATCGGTCGAGGCACCGTTTTCCCAGTCGCCGTCGGTTACCGATACCGCCATGTCGGCGCCGTTGCCATGCACGCGCAGCGTGTAGATCTTGTTACGCAGTATGTTCGACGGCAGTTCGGCCTTCATGCGGTGCAGTCCGCCGCCGATGCGGGCCGTAACTTCGGCCGTGATGTGGCGGCCGGCCTGCTCGCAGGCGTAGAGCAACGTCTCGCTGCCGCCGCTCAGAGGGTTGTCGCCGTAATCCACGGAAAAATCCGTCGACGAGGCTGTTGCGGGCTCTTCGGCCGTCTGCTGCGCAAATACGTATCCGCGGTCGGCGAGCCCGTAGATCGATACCTCCAGAATCTCGACGTCGCTGTCGGCGGCCTCGATGTCGATGCGCGCCACGCTGCGTCGGAGCGTTACGGTCGTCGGGCGGTTGCCGGCATCGAGGGCCATCCGTCCGGTCATCATAAGGAGATCCGCGGCGAGAGCATCGATCGCGGCATCGGTGGCGAGGAACTCCTCCTCGGAAACCCCCGAAGCGTCGTAGTGTCCGAATACATCTTCCGTATCGTTGGCCACGAAGCGTATTTCGCCCTCAAGGGCCGACGGGCGGAAGGTGTAGAGGCCGTCGTTGCCGGCAGCTTCTCCGTGGAGAGCCTCGGCGAGAACTCCTCCGACAAAGCGGTAACCGGTAACCGTACCCGTTGTCGAGTCATCGGCCGCGCCGCTGCGCACGAAGCCTGCGGGCCGCAACGCCACGGTGATCTCGGCGGTCTGAGGACGTGCCGCCGTGTTGTCGTCGTGCGATTCGGTACATCCGACCGTCGCCAGCATCCCCGCAATAAGGGAGATCGTAAGTTTCGATATGTTGTTGGTCATGGTGCGTTACTTATATCTGTTGGGGTTCTGTGAACTGTTGAGGTACGAGGGCGAGTCTATGGGCATCTCGGATATGTGGTCCACGTAGAAGTGGTTCATAAGCTCCTGCGCCCAGGGCCCGTAGGTGAACGAACTGCTGTGGCTGTATCCCATCACGTGGCCGAGCTCGTGGAACATGATCTCGCACGAGTAGGTGTTGAAGTAGTGCTGGAACCAAGCCTGCTGGTATGCGCCGAAGGCCGTTCCGCCGCCGAGACCCACGATGCCGTTGCCCGGATAGACGAGCCCCACGCGCAACGTGCGCGGCTGGCGCATCTGTCGCAGGACGGTCTCGGCCGTCACCTTGTCGTTGACGCCACCGTTGCCGTAGAGACGGTCCTCGTTGGCGCGGAGAATCTCCTCGTGCTCCTGCATGTCGATCATGTAGGTGAAGTTGAGGAAGAGCGCCACGGCTTCGCGGCAGTGTACGGGACGTATGCCCATCCAGTTGCCGACGGGACCTCCGTCCGGCGCCTCGGGATCTCCGTCGTAGAGTGCGAAGCTGATGTTCCAGCCGTGTATGATGGCTTCGAGTTTGGCCCAGAACGGGTCGTCCGAAGAGATGCTGAACTCGGCGGCGGCAAGCTCGTCGGCCGATACGGGCTGCAATTCGATGATGCGTCCGGTTTCGGTGCGGCAGAATGTCTTGCGGTGTGCCATGGGCAGCTCGCCGTAGAAGTCGGCGAAGGCCGGTATGCGGTCGAACCATGCAATGTCGAAGTATTCGCCTCCGGACGATGCGATGCGGGCCCTGATCAGTACGTTGCTCAACTCGCGCGGCGAGTAGAACCTCACGTGCAGACGCCCGTCGTCGGTAACCGATACCTGCAGCGGCTTCGAAGTGTTGAACGAACGTACCGTCGCGTCGGTGTAGACCTCCTTGGGCTCGTTGTCCTGCAGAATGTACTCCACGCCGACCCTGTCGTATGTCTTTTCGGTGACGAAGAGCACGGCCGAGGCATCGTCGGGATGAATTACCGGCGTGCGTATCGTGCCTATGCGGTTCGGCTCCACGGCGTCGAGCGAGAAGCCGTAGGTGCGGCGCACGGTCGTGCCGCGGTAGCTGCGCGTGGTCATCTCTATTTCGCCGTCGAGTCCGCTGCCGTCGACCGTCGGAGGAAAGAGATACGATGCGCTCCGTGCGAGATCCAGTGTCATGGAGGTCCCGTTGCTGCGGCCTGTAAAGGCGCCGCCGCCCGTCAGACCGGTGCGGAAATGCGGCGAGGCGATCGAAACGCTGTTGGTCTCGACGGCCGTCTCGACGTAGATGTTGTTGAAGTCGAAGGTGAAGTCCGCACGTCCGACTATGCGGTGCTGTACGGTCTCGCCGTCGATGACGGCCGTAATCCCGTTGCCGCCGGCTCCGGGAACCGCAACCACCGAGAACGGCGTGCGCGAGTAGAAGTATTCGGCCTCGAGCGGTCTGTCGAGGTCGTACGGAAAACGCAGCCACTCGTCGTCGATGTGCAACAGGTCGTTTATTGCGGCCATGTCGCGGGTTTCGTCGCCGCGTATGCCGAGAACCATAAGCGTGTAGTCGCCTTCGTGGAGTCCCTCGATGCGGATCTCCGATCGCGAGGCGTCGTAGAGTCCCTTCATGTCGCCGACGATATCTCCCGAACTGTCGGCCACGTGGAACTCCACGCGGTCGTAGTCCGCTCTCCGCAGCGACGCCGAACGCGTGGCGTCGCCTTCATAGTCGTCGTACTGCAGCCTGAATGTTATCGTGTCGGCGGCAGGATTGCCGTAATCGGCCGCGTCATCCTGCCGGCAACCGGCCAGCAGGATGGCGAAAGTCAATAAAACATAAGCAATTCTCTTCATCTGCAATATATTTCAGTATATTTGTGTCGGTTTTCGCATGTGTCTGTTGCGGGAGCCGAACAGTCGGGTTCGACTCAAATTCCGCGCAAAAATATGCCGGCCGAACATCACATGGCGTAACATTTGTTACATGCGAATGCAATGATTTTGTAATCAATGTATTATGGATAACAAAATTTATGACATGCCCCTTTTCCGCGGGTGTGACCGCGTTGTCGTGGACAATATTCTCGGCAGTTCGTGCAGCCGGTTCAGTTCATACTCAAAAGGCGACTTCATAGCCATGCAGGACAGCGCCTGCCGGTCGCTGTTCATATTGTGCGAAGGCAGCGTCTATGCCCGCATGACAAACGACGAAGGACGCGAATTTACGCTCGATACCTTGTCGGCGCCCGACGTGCTGGCTTCGGCATTCATCTTCAGCACCGACGGCACGTTTCCAGTGACGATAATCGCCAACAGCGACTGCAAGATGTGGGTGGTGAGCAAGGAGTGCATCAGGACGCTGATAGAACACGACACCGTCGCTCTGAACAACTTTCTGACCATACTTTCCGACCACAGCATCTTCCTCAGCAGCAGGCTTCATCAGTTTGCCCTGCAGACGCTATCGTCGCGGTTGATAGGCTATCTCGAGAAGAACGGGTCGATACGGAACCTGCAGGAGACGGCCTTTATATTGGGAGTTGCGCGGCCGTCGCTGTCACGCTCGGTATCGCAACTGGTCCGTCAGGGCGTAGTGCGCAAGACCGAAGAGGGTTATGTGCTTGCGTGAGGTGCAGTCGGTCGGTTTGCGACATGACTGTGGGCGACGCCTTGCGAGGTGCCGCCCATGTCTTTTCAACGGGAGTCCCGGCCGAATAGAAACTTGAAGAATATGGCTGCCGTAGCGATGCTTAAGAGTCCCTGCATGACCTGACACCACTCCGTACCTGTTATGTCGGCGACCCATCCGATGACGAGACTGCCGACGGGCAATGCCCCGAATGTGGTCATGGCCAGAAAACTGATCATGCGGCCTCGCATCTGCGGCACGGCCAGGGTCTGTACGATGATGTTGAATGTGGGGAAGAGCGACATGGAGCAGAATCCGCACAGTGCGCTCATGAGCAGGTAGAGCCGCAGGTCACGGACGAAGGACATGACTGCGAGACCGATGCCCAACACCACGAGATTCGTGAAAATGTGGCGTTTGAATCTGGGAATGTCATTCTCCTGCGAGGCGATGTAGAGCGTGCTTATGAGGGCGCCGAGCCCCGTCGCCGCATTGATGTATCCGTATGCCGCGACACCGGTGAATACGTTGTCGGCAAAGTACGGCTGCAGGGTGTTGTAGGTCATTATCAGCAGAAAGAGCATCAGCGACAGGGTGATCGTATGACGTATCTCGCGCTCATGAAGCATGTATCTCCAGCCTTCGCGCAGATTTTCGACAAGACCCGCCTTGCGAGGTATCCTCTCCTGCGGCGGGGCATGCATTATCTGTATGCATGCTATCACGATCAGGAAGCTGGCGGCATTGGCCGCAAAGCAGATCGTGGCGCCGTGTTTGGCCAGCACTATGCCTGCCAGCACCGGACCTGTCAGTCGCGTGAAGTTGTTCATCGAGGCGTTCATCGCCAGGGCGCTGGGCAGCTGTTCGTTGTCGTGCACGATGTCGTTTATGAGTGCCTGCCGTGCCGGCACGTCGTAGGCGAAGGCTACGCCCAGAATGAAACTGAGCAGCAGCATGACCCACAGCGAACCGTATCCCGTGGCGTAGGCTACCGTAAGCAGCAGCGCCTGCAGAGCCGAAACACCTTGCGTTATGAGCAGTATTTTGTAGCGGCTGTACTTGTCGGCGGCGATGCCTCCGGTCGGCGACAGGATGAATGACGGAAACTGTTCGACGAACGTCGCAACGCCTACCATCAGCACCGAATCGGTCATTTGGTATATGACCCATGTCACGGCCGTGCGCTGCATCCACGTACCGATACGCGATACGAGCATCCCCGTGAAATAGAGGTTGTAGTCGCGTATGCGAAAGACCCTGAATGCGTTCGAAATTTTCATTGCCTGCGTGTTTGCGTGCGTGTGCGTGCGATCGGCCCGGCCGTATTGTCGTTGAACATGTCGTGCGGTAGGGGGATTGGCCGGAATGATAAAAACCGTTTGCCGTGCCATGCGGCCGTACCGGCGATTGGCTTCTCCTGCCTTTGCAAAGGTAGTAATTTTTCGTTGACCGGCCGTGTTCGTGGTGAAATGGAACGCCGCGTGACATGCTTGAAAACAAAAAAACGCGTCAGACTTTAATCTGACGCGTTTCATGGTGCCCAGGACGAGACTCGAACTCACACGGCCGTAATTAGCCACTACCCCCTCAAAGTAGCGTGTCTACCAATTCCACCACCTGGGCTTTACTACTTTTGAGCGTGCAAATATACGGACTTTTTGCGTATCCGCAAATTTTTCTGTCACTTTTTTCTCGCCGATATCCATATTTTGTACCGCCCGCTACCGCAACGTCATCTCGTCGAGCAGGTACGAGGCCCCGCCGATGCGGTCGATGACGAAGAGTACGTAGCGTATGTCCACCGATATGTTGCGGCAGATGGCCGGGTCGAATTCCACGTCGCTCATGGTCGAGCGCCACGTGCGGTCGAAGTTTATGCCCACCAGCTCGCCGCGTCCGTTTATTATGGGCGAGCCGGAATTGCCGCCCGTGGTATGGTTCGTCGCAATGAAACATACCGGTACGGTCAGCTTCCCGTTTATCACGCAGCCCCAGCGTCCGTAATCCTTTGCCGCCCATGCGTCACGCAGGCTCTGCGGAACGTTGTAGTCGTAGATCTCGGGATTGTCCTTGGCGATGATGCCGTCGAGTGTGGTGTTGCAGCGGTGGTATTCGCCGTCGGCATATTCATATCCGGCTACCGATCCGTATGCTACGCGCAGCGTGAGGTTGGCGTCGGGGTAGAAGGCCCGTTCGGTATCCCACTCCATCAATGCCTTGAGATAGGGACCGTACCACCGTTTTATATCCTTCAGGTCGCTGAGGTTGCGGGCGCGGTATTCGCGAGGGTAGTTTGCCGTAACCATGCTGCGGAATTCTGCGGCCGGATCCTCGGCCGTCACTTCAGCCGCCGTTGCGGCATCGGCAGCGAGCGAAGTGTCGTAGATGTGGTCGACATACGCATCGGCCGATCCGTATTGCGCGATCTTGTCGGCCAGAGCCTGCGGCATGCGTCCCTGCGGTATGCGCCCGACGAACTCGGCAAGCATGGCCTTGGCCAGCGCGCGGTCTATCGACGCGTCGAAATCGCGGTAGTAGCGTGCCATCTTTGCGGCGACGTCGCCGTTCTCCTCCTTTATTTTCAGTATCCGTTCCGCCATCTGCGGCATCTCGAGCGTCATGAGCGTCTCGGCATAGAGTTCATAGAGGTAGTAGTTCTCCTTCTGACGTCCATATGCAGCGTGCATCGAGTCGAGCAGCGAGGCGTATTGCGGCTTGTCGGCGGCCCATGCGGCAAAACGCTTCTCGTATTCGCGTTTTTTGTCGGCCGTGCCGAGACGCCTTATGCCCAGCACCTCGCCCTGCCACTTCTTCCATGCATTGGCTATGCCGGCATGCTTGGCGGCATACTGTATGCGTGTCCCGGGGTCGCGTTCCTGCGCCGCCGAGATGATGTCGAGGCGTTTGGTGCGCAGCGCTATCTTCATCGGATCCGACACGTCGGCGATGTAGTCGACGGCATCCGAGAGGACATACTCCTGCGTATTGCCCGGAAAACCGTAGATCATAGTGAAGTCGCCTTCGGATATTCCCTTTGTCGATACGGGCAGATGTCTTGCCGGCCTGTACGGTACGTTGTCGGGCGAATAGGCCGCCGGCTGGTTCTCCTTGTCGGCATAGACGCGGAAGACCGAGAAGTCGCCCGTGTGGCGCGGCCACATCCAGTTGTCGGTGTCGCCGCCGAACTTGCCTATGGCCGACGGTGGCGTGCCGACAAGACGCACGTCGTTGAAACTGCGGTAGACGAAGAGAAACTGCTGATTGCCGTAATACATGTCCTCGATCGATGCGTGGAAACCCTTGCCTTCGGCGGCTGCGGCGTCGATTATAGCCTTGCGCTCCTCGCCGGCGGCCAGACGTGCGGTGACATCCTCCATGCGCACGAGAAAGCTTACGCTAAGCCCTTCGCACGGCAGCTCCTCGGCCCGCGACATGGCCCAGAAACCGTACGTGAGGTAGTCGTGCTCGACTGACGAGAGCCGTTGGATGGCTCCGTAGCCGCAGTGGTGGTTCGTTAGCAGCAGGCCCTCGGCCGAGACGAGCTCGCCCGTGCAGCCGCCGCCGAAAAGTACCACGGCATCCTTGAGCGAGGCGCTGTTGATGTCGTAGATGTCTTTGGCGGTGAGGCGGAAGCCTTTGGAACGCATGTCTTTCATGCGTGACGATATGAGGCTCGGAAGCCACATGCCTTCGTCGGCCAGCGACTCCAGCGAGAACATTGCCGCAACGAGCAGCACGAATAGTTTCTTCATATTGGTTTACGGTTCGATAAAATCGTTTAATTCCGTATACAGTCTCTGCACGGGCAGACCCATGACGTTGTAGAACGACCCTTCGATGCGTTCGATGGCGACGTATCCTATCCACTCCTGTATGCCGTATGCTCCGGCCTTGTCGTAGGGACGGTACGTGTCGACATAGTAGGCGATCTCCTCGTCGGACATAGTGCGGAAATAGACCGAGGTCTCGGCCTTGAATGTCCGTGTGGCTCGCGTCGAACGCAGTGTCACGCCCGTTACGACCGTATGTTCGCGTCCTGACATGAGGCGCAGCATGGACATGGCGTCGTTGCGGTCGGCCGGTTTGCCCAGTACGCGGTTGCCGACGACGACTGTCGTGTCGGCCGTGATGAGAATATCGTTGTCGGCAAGCTGCTGCGGATACGAACGGCTCTTCAATCCTGACAGATAGGGCGCCACTTCCGTCGCGGGTGTGCCGTCCGGATATCTCTCGTCGCACTCATAGGCATCGGCAAGAGTGTATTCCAGTCCCGTGCCCTCCAGAAGCTGGCGGCGGCGTGGCGAGTGCGAAGCGAGTATCAGGTGCCAGTCGGCGAGTTTGTCGTGAAGCAGCATCGTGGAGTCGGTTTTTGCAAAGATACGAAAAGTGCCTTTGCCGGCAAGCGAAAAGGCGGTTATTATCTCCTGCAGGTGTAAAAAAGTTTATCTCTGCGGCCGGTTCGTGCGTGCTGCCTCCACGTCGACGCGGTGGGCGAGGGCCCACTCTACGAGCGAATCGATATGCGGTATCAGCGTGCGGCCGAGATCGGTCATGCCGTACTCGACGCGCGGCGGAACTTCGGCATAGACATGGCGCGTGATGTATCCGTCGGTCTCGAGCGTACGCAGCGTGGCGGTGAGCATCTTCTGCGAAATGTCGGGGATGGCACGGTACAGCTCCCCGAATCGTATTATTCCGTGTGCATGTATGGTCGTGAGTATGAGCATCGACCACTTGTCGCCGAAGCGGTCGAGGATGTCGCGTACGGGACAGAACCCTTCATAAACCTTCTTTGTCATTTTTTTTCAAAAAAATCGTTTGTCAACGTTTTGTAAGACAGCGATACTTACCTGTGAGTAACTATCTTTCGCGTGTGTAACTACTTGTTTTACAAATACTCTCTTTTTAACTTTGTCACGACAAAAGTAAGTATCGTAATCCAAAACTGCAAGTTTTCAACTCATATAAACCATAAAAAACACTATCATGAAAAAGATCGAAAAGATTGCTGCGGCCGACAATTTCACCGCAGTGAACGTTGGCAAATTATCGGAACTGGGCGATTACGAGCTGGTGCTCGGCCCCGATGCACGCCTCAATGGAAAGGTGTTCGGCGGTGCCGCCGTCGGCGCGACCGGAGCGGAGTTCTCGTTCCAACTCTTCCCTCCCCACACCGAGACAGGGTTTATCCATACGCATGTCGCCCACGAGGAGCTCTACTTCTTCCTTTCGGGCAATGGTGAGTTCCAGGTCGACGGGCGTTGTTTCCCCGTGGGCGAGGGCAGTGTCGTAAGGGTGGCGCCGGCAGGACGCCGTTCCGTCCGCAACAACGGCGACCTGCCTCTGGTGATGCTCTGCGTGCAGTATCGTGCCGCTACATTCACGGCCGAAGATGCTGCCGACGGTCAGATTCTCGCCGACAAGGTCGAGTGGTAACGGCCTCCGCATTATGATACATGCCCCTGACGCAACGGACGTCAGGGGCATGTGTATTTTCATGTGCGATGTGCGCCTATTCGGCCTCGGGGAACATCGAAATGTGGAATTTCGACGAGGCGTATGGCGTGAGCACGATCTTCGCCGGCTTGCCGCCCTTGACCTTCTCTTCGGGCATGGGTGACGTAGGTGTCGGGCGCCAGTCGAACTCCGTAGCCTCCACCTCGAGAGCAATCGGGGCATCGTAGCGCCAGAAATCCTCGTCGCAGACATCATGACGTACGACCTTCGCCTCGGCGGCCTTTGCCGGGTTGAGTGCATAGTTCCACTTCTGGCCTTCGGCCTGCTTGTTGGGATTTTCGTCCCTTAGCGGCAGAGCCATCAGCATTGGACCGTAGTATACGCATACGTACGGTGAGTTGATGTCGGTACGTTTGGCTATCGGACGGTTGTTGCGGAAGTGCGGCGTCTGCGGGAACGGGGTCTCGTGTCCCGTTACGACGCGGACCTTCATGTCGAGGGTCAGCACCACCTTGTCGCCGCGCTGCCATTTGCGCTCTATGCGCAGCAGGTTGCCGTCGCGCGATACGCTGCTCCCTTCGCCTGCCGACAGGTCGTAGTCGTCGCACCATTCGGGTATTCGCAGGTAGAACGGGAACTTTACGGGTTTTTCGGGATTTACCTCGAAGGTTATGGTCTGGTCGAAAGGATATTCCGTTGTCTCGACGATCTCCACATGTACGTCGCGCTTGCCTGCCACGCCGTTGAAGCGCGATGGTCCGTAGAGCGAAGCCAGGACGCCGTGGTCTTTGGTGCCGAGCCACATGTGCATGATGTAGTAGGGAATTATGCGGTTGCTGTTTCCGGCGCAGCAGAGCACCTCATGCCCGAAGGGACGGTAGAAGTAACTTGACGTAAGTCCCATTACGGGGGAATCGGGCGAGTGCGGGGCATCGGCGGGGAATACTCCCTCTACATGGTTCGGGGCCTGATAGTACGATACGAGCTTCATGTCGCGCGAGAAGACGTTCGGCGCCCCGTTGAGGAATACCGCCTCGATATAGTCGGCATAACGCAGGTCGCCGGTTATTTCGAGCAGTTTTTCGTAACTCCATTCCGCCGTGGTTATGTTGCATGTCTCGGTGTGGCGCGTGGAGCCTATGCCTGCCAGGTGCTCCTCACTCGAAAGAGCCCCGTAGGGGAGCAGGTGATGTCTGCGCATCGAGTCGTATCCTGCCTGCGACACCTCGAGCAGCGAACGGTCGCCCGTGACCAGATAGAGTTCGGCCGGGAAGCGGAAATCCTCCGATATGGCCACTCCGTGGTCCACCTGTACTCCGTTCTTGCGCAGCTCCGCCATACGCCCGACGAATGCGGGATTGTCGGCAAATGCCTTCAGCGAGTCGAGCAGCGACTCTTTGCCCGTCAGTCGGTAGAGTTCGAGCATCGGTTCGATCTGTGCCAGTCCGCTGTGTCCCATTCCCTGATTGATGAAAGGGTGTATCGTGATGTCGGTATAACCCTTGAGCAGGGCATCGATGATTTTTGGGTCGCCCGTAGCCTGATAGTACCCCAACAGCGCACGCGCCAGATGGGAGCATGCCCAACTGTTGAAACGGTGCTGCGAATCGGTCGGGGCATCGGTCCAGAAGATGAATGATTCGCGGGGCGAGGCCATGATGCTGTCCACGACGATGTCCAGACGGCGGTTGATTTTTTCGACGAGCGGGGCATTGTCGGTCAGATATGCCAGTCGTACGGCTCCGTCAAGCCAGTAGGCGCACTGCTCCAGCGGCCAGCCCGTGGCATTCTTGCGGATACCGCGCCCGGTGAATATTTCGCCGGTCCAGCCCTTGCCGAAGGTGTCGTTAACCTCGTCGAGGTGTCCGGTGATGCCGTCGGCGGCCATGTCGGCCCACGATTTGAGCCACCCTTCGGGTTTGACGGCCCCCAGCGAGAAGGGAACATACTGGGGCGATTCGAGTTGCTTGTTTTCGGTCGAGGCCTTGCGGCGGGCCTTGTAGTCCTCGTCGAGCCTGTTCGGGGTGCTGCACCCCGCAGCTGCAATTGCGAGCAGAACGAGTGTCAGTAGTCTTTTCATGGGTTATTGAAGTTTTGCGGTTGTTATCTTATGTCGAAATCGAGCAGCGTGCGCCCTTCGAGCGTGGCACGCAGGTTGTCGCCCGCGTGTACCGGGCCGACTCCCGGAGGCGTGCCCGTGTAGATGAGGTCTCCCATGCGCAGCGTCATGTAGCGCGACACGTGGCAGATGATATCGTCGACGCTGAAGATCATCTGCGACGTGTTGGCGCTTTGCCGCACCTCGCCGTTGACCTCCAGCCTGAAGTTCAGGTTGCCGATGTCGCCGAGTTCGGTTAGTGGCAGGAATTGCGGCGATATCGCCGCCGAGTGGTCGAATCCCTTGCACGACTCCCACGGCAGACCTTCGGCTATGGCACGCCGCTGCAGGTCGCGGGCCGTGAAGTCGATGCCCAGACCCACTTCGTCGTAGTAGCGGTGGGCGAAACGCTTCTCGATATATTTGCCTACGCGGTTTATCTTTACGATCACTTCGCATTCGTAGTCCACCTGCTTCGAAAAGTCCGGTATGTAGAACGGATCGTTGTTGCGCAGCATGGCGGTGTCGGGTTTCAGGAAGAATAACGGCTCGGAGGGTATGCGTCCTCCGTCGTTCAGCTCGGCCACATGTTCGGCGTAGTTGCGCCCTATGCAGATTATCTTCATTTCAGATGCATTTTCAAGTCTTCAACCATGCGCGCGGCGAAACGGTCGCTCGCTCCGGCGCCTCCGATTATTTCGCCGAGCCTGTCGAAGTCGGCGAGCATCTTTGCCCTTCCGCTGCCGCCCTCGACTATCAGACGCAGCTCATGCTCCGTACGGTCGGCGTTGTCCGAAGCCTGTATCACCTCGCGTACGGCCTCGAATCCGAGGTTGAGGTTTACCAGCGAGATGAAGGGTATCCTGAGTACGTACGGACGCAGCACCACGTTTACGATGTTCGTGCGGTAGACCACCACTTCGGGGATGCGCATCAGCGCCGTTTCGAGTGTCGCCGTGCCCGATGTCACGACGGCAGCTTCGGAGACGTTGAGCAGGTCGTACGTGCAGTCGCGGACGAAACGTACGTCCGTGCCGCCGATGTAGCGGTCGTAAAGCGCACGGTCGAGCCACGAGACGCCCGCCACGACGAACTGGTGTTCCGGGAACCGTGCCGCAAGTACCGTCATCATCGGCAGGTTCGAATCTATCTCCTTGCGGCGGCTGCCGGCCAGCAGCGCTATGATCGGGCGATTGTCGAGACCGTGCAGCCGGCGGAACTCTTCGCCGGAGGGCAGTGTCGGACGGCGCTCCTCGATGGCATCCATCAGCGGGTTGCCCTCGAAATCGGCCTCGATGCCCTTGCCGCGGAAGTACTCCTTCTCGAAGGGGAAGATTATGAAGAGCCGGTCGACGTAGCGCCGTATGGCCTTTACGCGGTATTCGCGCCATGCCCACACCTTGGGCGCGATGTAGTAGTGTACCCTGATGCCGTGTTTGTGCGCGAATTCGGCTATCTGCATGTTGAATCCCGGATAGTCTATCAGCACCACCACGTCGGGCCGGAAAGCCATGATGTCGCGTTCGCAGTCGCGTACCTGACGCAATACGGTGCGCAGGTTGGCCAGAACCTGCACAATGCCGAAGAACGACGCTTCGCGGTAGTGTTTGGCGAGATTGCCTCGTCCGCCGACCCCGGCCATCATGTCGCCGCCCCAGAAACGGAATACGGCCTCGGGGTCGTGTCGTTTCAACCCCTTCATCAGATTGGCTCCGTGCAGGTCGCCCGAAGGTTCGCCCGCTATAAGGTAGTATCTCATGGCCTTCTATCCGTTAAAGTCCTTAATAAGGTCGGGGCGCAGCTCCTCGGTGCGCCGCCATGCCTGTTCCTCCTTCCACTTCTCGATCTCGGCGAAGTTGCCCGAGAGCAGCACGTCGGGGACGCGCCAGCCGCGGAACTCCGCCGGCCGCGTGTAGATGGGCGGTGCCAGCAGGTTGTCCTGAAAGCAGTCCGTGAGGGCCGACTCCTCGTCGCCGATGGCTCCCGGAATCAGCCGCACGACCGAGTCGGTGATGATTGCCGCCGCCAGTTCGCCTCCCGTGAGCACATAGTCCCCGATCGAGATCTCGCGCGTGACCAGATGCTCGCGTATGCGGAAATCTATGCCCTTGTAGTGGCCGCAGAGTATGATGATGTTCTCGAGCGTCGAGAGACGGTTTGCTTCGTGCTGGTTGTACTGCATGCCGTCGGGTGAGACGAAGATCACCTCGTCGTAGTGGCGTTCGGACTGCAGCTTCTCGACAAGCTCGAATACCGGTTCGCACTTCATGACCATGCCGGCCTCGCCGCCGAAAGGATAGTCGTCGGTGGTATGGCGCCGGTCGTGGGCGTAGTCGTGCAGGTTGTGTACCACGATCTCGACCAGGCCCTTCTCCTGGGCCCGCTTGAGTATCGACTCGCTCAGCGGCGAGACGAGAAGGTCGGGTACCGATGAAATTACATCTATTCGCATATCTCCTCTGTTAAGACGTAAGGGGACGACGATACCGACCCGTCGTCCCGTGATTTTTTTTGTCAGCCCCTGTAGTTGACCTCGTTGTTCAGGACCTCCACGATGAAGGGGTTGTAGAGCGACTCGTGTCCTATGGTGGTATCTTCGCCGTGACCGGGATAGACCTTCGTCTCGTCACCCAGCGGCAGGATCTTCTCGATGATCGAGCGCATGATCCACGAGTAGTCGCCGCCCGGAAGGTCGGTGCGGCCGATGCTCTCGCGGAAGAGCGTGTCGCCCGTAAATAAGGTCTTCGACTCCGGCTCGTAGAGCGAGACGTGTCCCGGCGTATGTCCCGGCGTCGCGATTATGGTGAAGCGTGTATGCCCGAATCCGATTTCGGTCAGGCCGTCGAGGTCGCGGTCTATCTTCTTCGGCGTCTCGCGTACCTCCACGCCGTACATGCGGGCGCTTGCGGCAGCAGCATCGAGCAGGAAGGCATCCTTGCCCGACATGGCGAACGGCACGTCATACGTCTTGCGCAGGAACTCCACGCCGGCTATGTGGTCGAAGTGCCCGTGGGTGTTGAGTGCCAGCACGGGACGCAGCTTGTGTTCGGTGATGAAGTTGACGAGGGCGTTGTCCTCGCGGGCCGAGAGGTTGCCGGCGTCGATGACGGCGCATTCGCCCGTCGTGTCCCATACGACGTAGGTGTTCTCCTGTATGGGGTTGAATACGAATCTTGCGATATTCATGTGTGTGTTCGTTTTTGGTCTACAAATATAAATAAAAAAGGCGAAAACCCGAATTTTCGCCCTCGTACGCAGATTGTCTCCGCGGTATTGTCAGTTAACCACGAGTCGGCCCTTCGCCCCGCGCAGCACGAACTTGGCGTTGACGCTGTACGATACGGTTATGGCCTTGAACTCGAGGGGAGTGTATGCCTCCTCGTCGACGGCCTTCATGCTGCGGTTCATGCCGTAGGCCAGCACCGTGATGTCGTTGGCCGCCGTGCGCTCCCAGTCGTTGATGTAGAAGCAGTCGCCGATGGTCTGCCCTATGGCCTCGGCCAGCGTGCGGGCGCGGCTTTGGGCGTTGACGATGGCATCGATGCGCATCCGGGACTTCAGCTCGTCGTATTTGGAGTAGGCCGTACGCTGCAGCGTGACATTCGATATGCCGGCCTCGTCGAGTGCCGCATATACCTTGCCGACGCTCTCGGCATCGGTGAGCTTGAGCTGGTATTCGGCCGTGGCCAGCGAACTCTTCTTCCTGTAGTAGCTGCTTGTCATGTCCGAAACCTTGAGCTGCTTCTCGATGTCGACGCCGAGTCCCTTCAGGGCGGCGATCATGGCTGCCTGCTGCTCCTCGACAGAGATTTTGCCTTTGGAATCCTTCTCGGTGATGGTTATGTCGAGGTAGAACTCGTCGGGCAGGACCTTCTTTTCGGCATATCCCGTAACCTCGATGTAGCTGGGATATGTCTCGGTCGCGGCAGTCTGTGCAGCGACCGGCAATGCCATTGCGATCATTGCCGCAAGGATAATCAGTCGTTTCATGATTTCGGTGTGTTTTGGTTGTTCTCTTGCAACAATAACGCCGCGATGATGCGGATTATTGCCTTCTCACCAGCTTCACGACGTTCTCGACGTGGTGCGTGTGGGGGAACATGTCCACCGGCTGCACGGCCTTCACCTCGTACTGCGCGTCGAGCAGCGCCAGATCGCGTGCCTGCGTTGCCGGGTTGCAGCTGACGTATACGATGCGTTCGGGTGCGGCGCGGAGTATCACCCCGATTACCGGCTCGTCCACGCCTGCACGCGGCGGGTCGAGGATGATCACGTCGGGACGGCCGTTGCGGGCGATGAAGTCGTCGTCGAGCACCTTCTTCATGTCGCCGGCATAGAATACGGTGTTGTCGATGCCGTTTATGCGCGAATTGACCCTGGCGTCCTCGATGGCTTCGGGGACGTATTCGATGCCTACGACCTTGCGGCAGCTGCGGGCGCAGAAGTTGGCTATGGTGCCGGTGCCGGTGTAGAGGTCGTAGAGGGTGTCGTCGGGATGCAGGTCGGCGAAGCGGCGTGCCACCTTGTAGAGCTCGTACGCCTGTCCGGAGTTGGTCTGGTAGAACGACTTTGGCCCTACCTTGAACTGCAGTCCCTCCATGCTCTCGACTATGTGGTCCTTGCCGGCGTACAGCACGGGAGTCTGGTCCGTGAGCGAGTCGTTCCACTTGGTGTTGACGATGTAGAACAGCGACGTGATCTCGGGAAAGGTCGTGCGCAGGTGCTCCATGAGGGCGTCGATGCGCTGTCGGTCATCCTCGTTGAATATCACGATGACCATCGTCTCGCCGGTCGATGCCGTGCGGATGACGATTCCGCGCATCAGGCCCGTATGCTCGCGGGCGTTGTGGAAGGTGTAGCCCTCGGCGATGCAGAAACGCTTGACATCGTCGCGTATGGCATTCGACGGGTCGGGCTGCAGCCAGCAGTGCTCGATGTCGAGTATCTTGTCGAACATGTCGGGTATGTGGAAGCCCAGTGCCGGACGCTGCTCGATGTCGCCTCCGGCGGCTATCTCGTCGTAGGTGAGCCAGCGTCGGTCGGCGAAGGTGAACTCGAGCTTGTTGCGGTAGAACTGCGTGCGGGCCGAGCCGAGGCACGGCGCAATCTCGGGCAACGCCACCTTGCCTATGCGTGTCAGCTGGTCGCGTACCTGCTCGGTCTTGAAGCGCAGCTGCTCGTCGTACGGCAGGTTCTGCCATTTGCAGCCGCCGCATACGCCGAAGTGTTTGCAGAACGGCTCGACGCGCATGTCCGAACGCTTGACGAAACGTATGACCGAACCCTCCATGAAGCGGCGGCGCTTGCGCCGTATCTGTACGTCGACCACGTCGCCCGGGACGGTCATCGGTACGAATACCACCATGTCGTTCCAACGTCCCATGGCCTTGCCTTCGGCCGCGAGCGTCGTGATTTCAAGCCCCTCGATCGTGGGGTAGCTGCCTCTTTTTCTCGCCATTGTCGCAAAATGTTTGTGCAAAAGTACTAAATAATTCTCCAATAGCGGGCATCTGCCGGCAAAAAGAGCGACTGCATGCGGTCCGGTATTTGGATTTTTGCAATAAAATATTTATTTTTGTTTACTTTACCCGTAAAAACCTGGGATATGGAAAAGAGATTGGAGATCGATTACAGACATTACGCTTCGCTTGACGAGATGCCGGCAGCTGATCGTTCGCTCGTCGAGGAGGCTTTGCGGGCCTTGGAGAAGGCCCATGCTCCCTATTCCCGTTTCAAGGTGGGAGCGGCTGCGCGTCTTCGCAGCGGCAAGGTGCTGCATGCCGGAAACTTCGAAAGCGAGGTCTATCCCGCAGGATTGTGCGCCGAGCGTTCGCTCATGTTCTATATACAGACCAACTTCCCGGACGACCCGATCGAGGCGCTGGCCATAGCGTCGGATCCTTCGGAGCGCGAGTGCTATCCGTGCGGACAGTGCCGTCAGGTGATGGTCGACGTCGAGCGCCGTCAGGGTTCGCCCATGCGCGTGATCATGTACGGGGCTTCGACCGCATCGGTCGTGGAGATGGCTTCGGATCTGTTGCCGTTCACGTTCATACTCGATTGACGGATGTTCGCACCACAACAGATACTTTACGAGGACAACCACATACTCGTGGTCAACAAGCTTGCCGGGGATCTGGTGCAGCCGGATCCGTCGGGCGAAAGTGCCCTCGAGAACGAGATCAAGGAGTTTCTCAAACAACGTGACGGCAAGACGGGCAACGTCTTTCTGGGGGTCGTGCACCGTATCGACCGACCGGTGAGCGGGGCCGTGCTCTTCGCCAAGACGTCGAAGGCGCTGGTGCGTCTCAACGAGATGCTGCGCCGCGGCGAGATCTCGAAGAGATACTGGGCCGTGACCGAGGCCACGCCTTCGCCCGAAGAGGGCGAGTTGCGCCACTGGCTGCTGCGTGACGGCCGTACGAACCGTTCGCACGTCTACTCGTCGCCCAAGGGCGATGCCAGGGAGGCGCGGTTGCGTTACCGTACGCTCTGCCGCAGCGACCGCTATACGCTCGTAGAGGTCGAGTTGCTGACGGGACGCCACCATCAGATACGCGCACAGCTCTCCAGGATCGGCTGCCCGATAAAGGGCGACCTCAAGTACGGAGCCAAACGCTCCAATCCCGACGGCGGCATATCGCTCCATTCACGCAGTATCGAGTTCATCCATCCCGTGAAACGTGAGCCGGTGCGTGTGGTGGCTCCGGTGCCTGCGGGCGACAATCTTTGGAAATATTTCGAACAGACGGCCGAAAAGTTATGAGATTGCTTGTTCAGAGAGTCTCCCGCGCCTCGGTCGAGATCGGCGGGAGTGAATTTTCGTCGATAGGACGCGGGTTGCTCGTCTTCGTGGGTATAGAGAACGCCGACGGTGCGGAGGATATCGAGTGGCTGAGCAACAAGCTGCTGCATCTGCGCATCTTCGATGACGGTGACGGGGTCATGAACCTCGACGTGCAGCAGATCGGGGGCGAAGTGGCCGTCGTAAGCCAGTTTACGCTCCACGCCTCGACCCGCAAGGGAAACAGACCGTCTTACATACGTGCGGCCCATGAGGAGGTCTCGCGCCCGCTCTACGAAGCCTTCGTGCGGCGTATCGGGGAGTTGTCCGGGCGGCGAGTGGCCACGGGGGTATTCGGTGCCGACATGCAGGTGTCGCTGGTGAACGACGGACCGGTGACGATTTGGATTGACAGTAAAAACAGGGAGTGACATCTTTACTCGCCTAAAAATTTATTAACCTGATGAAGAGATTTTTTACATTGTGTGCGGCAGCGTTGGTTTTGCTGTCGTGCGAGAAGAAAGACGACGGGAACGTGGTCATCGAGGTGACCGATCCCAAAGATGCGGCCTTTACCGTTGCCGCCGAAGCCGCCGAAGGCTTTGAAATACGGTATACGCTCAAGGGTGCACCACAAGATGCACGCGTCGAGGCTTTTGCCGAGATGGACTGGATAGTCGATACCGATACGTCGGTAGCCGGCGTGGTCCGCTTCGATATTGCGGCCAACGCCACGGGCGGTGAACGCAGCGGCGACATACTGCTGCTCTATCCCGACACCGAAGCCGCAAGGGTGACCGTCACCCAGCTGCCTGAGGGCGTGGAGCCCGACGATCCGCTGCCGACGCTTACGGCCACGACAGTGACGGACGTGACTACTTCGGGCGCTACGTTCACGGCGACGCTGACCTATGAAGGCTCCAAGGCGATAACCGAGGCAGGATTCTCCTATACGGCCACGGGAGAGACCTCTCCGACGACGTTCAAGACCGAGGCTGCGGCCGGCGAGCTGAAGGCTACGGTCAGCGGACTGAGGGCGGCGACCACCTATTTCGTCGAGGCCTATGCCGTTGTTGACGGGGCTACGTACAAGGGCAAGCTTACGGAGTTCCGGACCATGTCCGACGGCGGAACAGGTACGGGCAATGTCTATCGTACGGGTTGGGCCGAGCTGCCTGTCGAGTACGATGCCGACGGCAACGGCATAGACGACAACGACGCCACGCTCTACTATGCCCACCACCTCTGCGACGGGCCGGAGAAGAATGCCCAGAACAGCGGATCGGCACGCAACTATACGGTATGCTTCAGCGCCGAGCATCACTGCCCGGTATGGGTAGCGGCGCCGCGTCACCGCGATCTTTACGAGGGAAGTGCGGACCGTACCGATGCCTACAAGTCCGACCCGATGATTCCTTCCGGCATACAGTATTACAGCAAGTCGACGGGCGGCGGCTGCAACAAGGGACACATGCTCGGTTCGGCCGAACGCACATCGTCGTCGGCAACAAACCGTCAGGTCTTCTACTATTCGAACATAGCCCCGCAGTACAGCAGCTCGTTCAACACGGGCGGCGGTGCATGGAACAACCTCGAGGATTATGTCGACGGACTTGTCTGCGCCGACACGCTCTACATGGTCATCGGCTGCTACTTCGACAAGTACACCGACAAGCGCGGCAATACGGCCAATCCGTCGAAGATAGAGTTCGGCGGCCGCGACGACGTGTCGTGCCCGACGATGTTCTACTACGCCCTGCTGCGTACGAAGAGCGGCCGCAGCGGCAAGAACGTCCGCGACTGCTCTGCAAGCGAACTGCAGTGCGTGGCCTTCGTGAAGTGCCACAAGGCCAAAAAGGGTGACAAACCGTCGTCGCAGGACATGATCTCCATATCGGAGCTCGAGAAACTGACGGGCTTCACCTACTTCCCCAACGTACCGAATGCCCCGAAGGATACCTATTCGCCTTCGGACTGGGATCTGTAACTTATATTTAATCTGCGGGGAGGCCGGATGCAACCGGAACCTCCCCGTCTCTTTTCATCGATGTCGCAGCCGAAGATATACCCGTGGGGCGATTCGCGCCCGTTCAACAGCTATGCAGGCTATTTTCGCCGTACGTTCGGCGGCCGCGTGCAGAAGGTCGCCGTGAATGCCGGCTTCACCTGCCCCAACCGCGACGGTACGGTCGGCACGGGAGGCTGTACCTTCTGCAACAACGGAGCCTTCACCCCGTCGTACTGCCTGCCGTCGAAGAGCGTAACGCAGCAGATAGACGAGGGCATAGAGTTTCACCGCCGCCGCTACCGCACGGCCGAACGTTATCTGGCCTATTTCCAGTCCTATTCGAATACCTATGCTCCGGTTGAGCGGTTGCGTGAACTCTATGGCGAGGCGCTGGCGCATCCGCTGGTGGCGGGTGTTGTCGTGGGTACGCGTCCCGACTGCGTGGACGGGGAGAAACTCGACCTCTTCGCGTCGCTGGCGCGCGACAAGTACGTGGCCATAGAGTACGGCATCGAGTCGACGAACGATGCCACGCTGCGGGCCATAAACCGAGGACACGACTTTGCGACGGCGCGACGTGCCGTGGAGATGACCGCTGCGCGCGGCCTGCACGTCGGTGCCCATTTCATACTCGGCCTGCCGGGCGAGAGCGATGCCGATCTGATCGCTCAGACCGGGGTGATCAACTCGCTGCCGCTGACGACGGTGAAGTTCCACCAGCTGCAGGTTTTCGCCGGTACGGCCATGGCGGCCGAATACGATGCCGATCCTTCGCGGTTCCGTTTCTGGGAGGTGGACGAATACATCGACCTCTTCATCGAGATACTGCGCCGCCTGCGTCCCGACATAGTCGTCGAGCGTTTCGCCAGCGAGGCGCCGCCGCGTTACCACTACGGCCGCAACTGGGGTTTGATACGAAACGAGACCCTTCTGTCGCGTCTCGAAAAAAGATTGGAGGAAACCGGTGCATATCAAGGCGAAAAATTTATATCTTTGTAAAAAACCGATTCTTTGCTTATGAGAATGTTGACCGGCGCTAAGATTCTTACAGGTTTCAAGGAGTATTTGCTGATGGCTTTCGGCATGCTGCTCTATTCGTTCGGCTGGATAGCCTGCATTCTGCCGTCGCACTGTATGGGCGGAGGTGCCGGAGGTTTGAGCCTGATTGTCTACTATGCCATCGGCGGGGTACTGCCTGTCGGAGCCATTGTTTTTATCGTAAATGCCTTGTTGTTGCTTGTGGCCGGATTCATCGTCGGCTGGCGTTTCGGCTTCAAGACCATCTACTGCATCGTCATGATGTCGATCTTCATGTCGCTGCTGCAGAAGGTAATGCCGGGAGGAGTGGACATATTCCATCTCGAGAACCGCCTGCTGTCGACCATTCTCGGCGGGCTGTTGGCCGGTATCGGTGTGGCGATGTGCTTCCAGCAGGGAGGCTCCACCGGCGGAACCGACATCGTGGCAATGATCATCAACAAGTACCGTACGATCAGCTACGGCAAGATCGTGATGTCGTCGGACTTCTTCATCATAGCTTCGGCACTGCTGGTCAGCGACCTGGGTATCGACGGCGTGATATACGGATATGTCTTCATGGCGGTCTTCAGCTATACGGTCGACATGATCATGGCCGGCAACCAGCAGTCGAGTCAGATATTCATCGTCACGCACGACTACAAGGCCATGGCCGACGCCATGCTCTATCAGGCCAACCGCGGCGCTACGGTCATCGATGCGCAGGGCTGGTATTCGAAGGAGCAGTCGAAAATCGTCATGGTCGTCTGCCGCAAGCGCGACACGTCGATGATCCTCAAGATCGTCAAGACGGTAGATCCTCAGGCCTTCATCTCCGTCGGTTCGGTGATGGGCGTTTACGGCAAGGGCTTCGATGCGCTGAACAAGGTGTGACGCTTGCACCATAAGACAAAAAGGGAAGGTTTCGAGCGAAACCTCCCCTTTTTTTGCGTTGTCCGCGCCGTCCGGATCAGTAGACCCATGAGAAATCCTCTATGTAGACCAGGTTGCCGGTGCTGCCTGTAAGATAGTCGCCGTAGGCGCTGGCCGATACCGAGATGACGATCGAGTAGCGGTCGGCCGCAGGCATTGCGGCCTGCGTGTCGTAGTACCGTATGGGTATGGTCAGTTCGACCCATCCGTCGGCATCGGCTCCGTTGACGCCGGCCTCGGTGGAGGCCGTCATGTACTCCGAACCATAGCCTATGATCGCTCCTTCGGCAAGGGACGATGCCTTGGCGGGATCCCAGAATGTCGCTACGTCCATCGACGTTCCCGATTTTACCCTGTGGCGGTCGCTCCAGTCGGTTATGCAGACAAATATGCGTACGGGGTCCAGAGTCTCGCCCTTGATGTGCGACGCGGCTTCGGGATCGTTGCTGCCGACATGGGTCATGGCCGTTACCGTTGCCTTGACGCGCACCTTCATGGCCGACGGACGGCCTGCGTAGGAGTACTTCTGACCGAACGACGCGTATCCGAACGTGTCGATGAACCCAGTGCCGAACTCCATGGTGCCGGTGAAGAGGTTGCCCGGGGCGAAGATGCTGCCGAGTACGGCCTCGCCCGTGAGTTTGGCGCATGCCGCTCCGTGATATCCGGCGACGCTGCTGTCTTCGGTGCAGAGCGACTGCGACTGCTTGTTGTTGCCATTGGACCAGAACATGTTGCTGCTGTCGGCGTTGGGGTAGGCCACGTCGGCGCCCGTAAAGAATCCTCCGGTAACGGTGGCTGTCGTCCAGGCATCCATCGATGCGTTGGCAATGCCCGTATCGACGCCTCCAGCCTCGAAGCTGCCCGAGGCTACGGTCTCTCCGCCGACGGTCAGCCTGTAGTCGTAGCCGTTGCCGAGAAATACGCCCGTGCCGGCCTTGAGAAGGCTGTATCCGAGGGTTGCGCCATCGGCCGCCACGCTCTCCCATTGCGGTGCGATGCGGTATGTGCCGTCACCGACAGCTTCGGCCTGCTGCCACTCGGTGTCGGTCGTACGCTTGTACTCGACTGCCGCATTCCCGGCATCGTCGATGCCCGTTGCGGTGAGTGTCGCCGTGTTGAACCACAGGTCGGCGTCGTTGTTGTAGGTGATGGCATAGGGCGATGCCGCCGTGTAGTGGAAGGTCATCTCCCTGTAGAGCGTACGTCCGGCATTGTCCTCGATCGTGAACCCGAATATGTGGTCGCCCGATTCGGTGGGGCCGAGCATCAGAATAAGCGGCACCAGCTCACCCACGTCGAATGTCGGCGCCGTGGCATTTACCAGCCCGTCGCCCGTGGGCAGCCCAAGCTGTCCCAGCATCGTGGCGCAGGCCGCATCGTCGATTATGTCCATCTCGGCCGAAAGGCCTACGGCTGTCAGCACCTCGGGCGTAAGTACACCCGACTCGATCGATATGCTCATGCTGCGTATGCCCGACGGAACGGAGAGACGGAGCGTGCATTTGCCCTTCATGTCGGCCTCGAGCTCCATCGGTGCGAACTCCTCGTTGCCTTCCCATGTGGCCGAAGGTGCCGCCGCCGTCTGCCAGTCGTCTATTTCGCGGTTGAGGTAGTAGAGCTTCCCGGCCTCGAGAGCGCGGCCCGTACGGTCCACGTCGATGCTCGCGCGGTGGTTGTCAGTGATGATGTCGATGGTGAAGTTGCCGTATTCGCCTTCGGGCAGGTTGAAGAAGGCACGCGCCTCGGCTGCCGTCACCGGAACCGTGTCGTCGAATCGCATGGCGATGTGTCGCGAAGCTCCGTCGGCGGCGAGCGTTCCGCTCAGCGATGCCTCGTCGAGCCGGAGCGTCGATGCCGATATTTCGCGGTCGGCCGTCAGAATTATGGCCTTTACGTTCTCGGCGGCTACTTCGGACGTGGTCGTGAAACGTGCCGCAACGATCGAGGTGAGGTGCTGCAGGTCGAATACCACGTCGCTGCCGTCGGCCAGCTTGCCGGCTTCGGCATTCTCGGCCGTGACGGTCGGCGACATCATTACGTCGTATGCACTGTTGAAATCGTTTCCGCTCTGCGTGCGTTCACGACCGAATGGTACCGCCCCGATATCGTCGGTGGCGGGGTAGACGGCCCGATACGTACGCAATCCGGTGCCCGAGGTCATCTCGCCGTTGAAACGACCGTTCGCGGCACCGTATTGCAGTACGACATGCTCTTCGACGCCCTCGAGCGACGCGAGAACCGACATGCGGTCCTCCTCGTCCCACGATCCGCCGTACATGCCCTGTTCGTAACCGTCGTCTATGGTGGCGCGGGTGCCGTTGCCGAAGTGCTCGCTGTGCGCCTCCAGCGAGACGGTTGTCTTTCCTCCCTGCAGATCGAGCCCCTGCTCCGATCCGGTGCAACCGACCATTGCGGCCGCAACTAATATGCCGATTAAGGTAGATCTCTTTCCCATGTCAGATGAACTTTGAGGTTAGTAAATGAAGTTGTCGCTGTTGTCCGACATCGTGTCGAACGGTTCGGCTTCTCCGCCGGGATAGGGCTGGCTGAGGGCGAATCCCTTCTCTGTCGTGATCCCGTACAGCTCCGCCTCGGGAGCCGCATAGGCGTTTCTTGCGATGTGTTTCATACTCTTTGTCGACTGTTTGCATTTGTGTCGAAACAAAAATATGGAAGCCTCGCCTGTCTGAAAAATTTATTCAACGAACCGTGCAGCCATGATAACGGAATGCCGCCGTCGTTCAACCAAACCGATTGCGGAGTGGCTGCCGCGACGAAAAACAACCGTCCGCGAAGCGTTTTTCGCGGATTATTCATACCTTTGTTTTCCGTGGAGAGATATGCCGACATAGTGCTTCCGCTGTTTCAGCCGCTCTATACATTTGCCGTTCCCGACGGCGAAGAGTTGAGCGTGGGCGATGCCGTGGCCGTGCAGTTCGGCCCCCGGGGACTGCATACGGGCATAGTGTGGCGCCTGCACGACCGCTGTCCCGACGTGAAGCGTGTGAAGGCCGTCGGCCGCAGGCTCTATGACCGACCACTGCTGACGTCGGTGCAGATGCGGTTCTGGGAGTGGATTGCCGATTACTACATGTGTACCCTCGGCGAGATCATGCGCATGGCCCTGCCCTCGATGACCAAACCGAAGGGCGGCGACGAAACGGAGTTCCGGCAGGAGGAGTTCCGGCCGCGTACCGAGAGTTTCGTGGTACCCGGAGCCATGCCCGATGCCGAAACTTCGGCCCGTATCGAGAGGCGCGCTCCGAAACAGCATGCGCTGCTGCAGGCTCTGTCTTCGGCCGGCGAGCTGCGGCGCAGCGAATGCGATGCGGCAGCTCTCGCGGCTCTGCGCCGCAAGGGATTCGTGAACATCGAGGAGAGGGTCGTCGATACGGGCGCAACGGCCGGTGCCGATTTCGTCCTGCCGGGGCTTACCGCCGCACAGGGCGCCGCCCTCAATGAGATTGATACCCTCTTTGCAACGAAACCTACGGTTTTGCTTCGCGGCGTGACCGGTTCGGGCAAGACTGAGATATACATGCACATGGCGGCGCGGGAACTGGCCGCCGGGCACGACGTGCTGTGTCTCGTGCCCGAAATAGCCATGTCGTCGCAGCTTGTCGGGCGTTTCGAGAGCGTATTCGGCGACAGGGTGCTGCCGTATCACTCGAAACTTACGGACCGGCGCCGTACGGAGACATACATGCGGCTGAACCGTTCCGAAGGCGGCAATCTGATAATCGGTACGCGTTCGGCGCTCTTCATGCCGTTCCGTCGGCTGGGGCTTGTGGTTGTCGACGAGGAGCACGACCCGAGCTACAAGCAGACCGAACCGGCGCCGCGTTACCACGCGCGCGACGCCGCCATCATGCTTGCCAGCATGCACGGCGCCCGCACGCTGCTCGGCAGCGCAACGCCTTCGCTCGAGAGTTATGCCCATGCCGTTACCGGCAAGTTCGGTCTGGTCTCCCTTACGGAGCGTTACGGCGGGGCGCAACCGCCTTCGGTGATCATATCCGACACGCTGCGCGCCGTCAAGCGCGGGGAGCGTCATGCACATTTCAACAACATCCTTCTCGAAAAGATAGGCGAGCGTCTCGATTGCGGCGAGCAGGTGCTGCTCTTCCAGAACCGACGCGGGTATTCGCCCTATGTGTCGTGCACGCAGTGCGGCTGGACGGCCCGCTGTCCGAACTGCAACGTGACCCTGACGCTCCACTCGGGCGGACGTCTCGTATGCCACTATTGCGGCCATACCGAACCGATGCCGCGGCGTTGCCCGTCGTGCGTCACGGCCGAGGTGCAGACCATGGGGTTCGGTACCGAGAAGGTCGAGGAGGAGATCGCCTCGCTCTTTCCGTCGGCGCGTGTGGTGCGGCTCGACCGCGACGCCATGCCTTCGGAGAGCGCCTGCAACCGCATAGTTGGGGCCTTCGAGCGGGGCGAGTACGACATCATGGTCGGAACGCAGGTCATAACCAAGGGCTTCGATTTCTCGCACGTGACGCTGGTGGGGGTGCTCAATGCCGACAATCTGCTCAATGCCCCCGATTTCAGGGCTTCGGAGCGGGCTTTTCAAACGATGATGCAGTTCGCCGGGCGTGGCGGACGACGCGATGTGCGCGGCGAGGTGGTCATTCAGACATCCGAACCCGACAATCCTGTTCTGAGGTGGGTCATGAATGCGGACTACGACGGAATGGCCCGTGCGCTGCTCGCCGAGCGCAGCCGCTTCTTCTATCCGCCCTATGCGCGGCTGGTGACTGTGACGATGCGGCATCGCGATGCCGGTGTGCTCGGCCGTGCCGCCGCCGAAATGGCCGACATGCTGCGCCGCCGCTTCTCGAACCGCGTGTTCGGCCCCAATACACCGCCCGTAGACCGCATACGCAACGAGGTGATTGCCGAGATACTCCTCAAGATCGAGAGCGGAGCACCGATGTCGCGGGCCAGAATGCTGCTGCGCGAGGTGCTGGACGAGATATCGCGGCGCGAAGGGTACAAATATCTTACGGTCATCTGCAATGTCGACGCTTCGTAGCATACTCGGCGACATGTGGGCTCTGTTGTTTCCGCCCGTCTGTCCGGTGTGCGGGTGTGATCTTCTGGACGGCGAGCACTTCATCTGTACGGCCTGCCGGTTCCGTGCGCCGCTCACGGGATTTTGCAACGAGGCGGCCAATCCCATGACCGAACGTCTGGCCGCTCTTTTGCCCGTGGAGCGTGCATCGGCATTCATCTATTACGCTGCCGGCAGCGACTGGCGCAGGCTCATCCACAGCTTCAAATATCACGGCAAGTGGCGGTACGCCCGCGAGATGGGCGTATGGTACGGCCATGCCCTCCGGCAAAGCGGACTCTATGATGACGTGGACGTGATAGTTCCCGTGCCGCTCCACTTCCGCAAGCGGATGAAACGCGGTTACAACCAGTCGGAATACATCGCCGACGGCATTGCGTCTGTTCTGGGGGTGGAGGTGGACCGCCGGAGCGTATATCGCCGCGTGAACAATCCCAGTCAGACCCTCGGCGAACGCAACGACCGTTGGGCCAATGTCGAGGGAGTCTTTGCCGTACGTCGTCCCGAGGCGTTGCGCGGCCGTCATGTGCTTGTTGTTGACGATGTCTTTACTACGGGTGCCACGGTCATTTCGTGCGGCGAGGCCATTCTCCGGGCCGTGGATGACGTGCGCCTGAGCGTGGCCACGCTGGCCGTATCGCAGAACGAATTTGCCCTCGACCGGTAAAACATGTTGCGGACTTATCGACAGACGACACTTCGCAGAGCAATGCGGAGCGGCGTGCGGCTGCATTGTCAACACCATTTTCGACATAAAGGGATGGTAGCCCGTTTGCGCATTACGATATATTTGGTATTTTTGCTTTTGAAAAGAATCACCAAATGACAAAAGAATTCAAACAGTCGCAACGCAACCGCGAGGCCTACGACGCCATGACCGACCCCGTAGGACAGGTGCCCCCTCAGGCCGTCGAGCTCGAGGAGGCCGTGCTGGGTGCGTTGATGCTCGAACGCGACAGCATAATCGCCGTTCAGGAGTATCTCGTGGCCGATGCCTTCTACACCGAGGAGCATCGTCTCATATACAAGGCTATCGAAGAGCTGTCGGCCGAGCTCAAGCCGATCGACCTCTTCACCGTCACCGAAAAACTGAAGTCCAAGAAGCAGCTGGCCAAGGTCGGCGGTGCGGCATATCTGGCGCAGCTTACGCAGAAGGTCGGATCGGCCGCCAATGTCGAGTTTCACGCCAAGATCGTGGCACAGAAGTACGTGCAGCGCGAGCTGATACGTTCTGCTACCGAAATACAGCGCCGTTCGTACGATGACGATACCGACGTCACGGACCTGATCGGTTTCGCCGAGAGCGCGATATTCAATGTCGCCGAGGGGCATGTGAAGCGAGCCGTACAGTCGGCCGGTGACATATTGAAACGCACCATCGAGCAGATCGAGGAGGCGAGCAAGAGCGCCGGAGCATTCAACGGCGTACCGTCGGGTTTCATGTCGCTTGACCGCATAACTCTGGGTTGGCAGCCTTCGGACCTTATCATCGTGGCGGCACGACCCTCCATGGGTAAGACGGCATTCGTGTTGTCGATGGCCCGCAACATGGCCGTGGACTACGGAACGGGTGTAGCCTTCTTCTCGCTCGAAATGTCGGCCACGCAGCTGATGATGCGTCTGGTCGTGGCCGAGACGGGATTGAGCAGTACCGATATCCGCAGCGGACGCCTTACGCCCGAGCAGTGGCGTCATCTCGAGAGCTCGGTGAAGCCGCTGGGTACGGCCCCGCTTTATATAGACGATACGCCGGCGTTGTCGGTGTTCGAGTTCCGGTCGAAGGCCCGCCGTCTGAAGATACACCACAACATCAAGATCATAATCATCGACTACCTCCAGCTGATGACCGGTACGCAGGACTCCAAGGGCAACCGCGAACAGGAGGTGGCCTTCATATCGCGTACCCTCAAGGCAATCGCCAAGGAGCTGGATGTGCCGATCATCGCACTGTCGCAGCTCAACCGAAGCGCCGAATCGCGTGGCGGTTCGAAACGCCCGCAGCTTTCGGACCTCCGCGAGTCGGGAGCCATCGAGCAGGATGCCGATATCGTGGCGTTCATACACCGTCCCGAGTATTATGGCTTTACCGAGACCGAGGACCATCTGCCGACGGCCGGTCTTGCCGAGATCATTCTGGCCAAGCACCGTAACGGTGCCGTGACGGACGTGCGCATGCGCTTCCTGAAGGATCAGGCCCGTTTCGCCGACATGGATACGGCCGACGAGCCGCTGGCGTCGCCGCAGTATGAGGATTACGCCAGCGAGGGCGTGACGGGCGGCAACACTCTTGGAAAGATGCCGAATACCGAGTTCGACAACATAGACAGTCGTGCACCCATAGACAACGTGCCGTTCTGATCTGTCTCCGAATGTCTGGTATAAAATTGTAGAGCAGCCATGTTTGTCAGAACCCATGCCGGAGCGATAGTCGGGATCGACGCCGTAAAGGTCGACGTCGAGGTGAATGTCGCGGGTGGCGGTCTGGGACTGTTTTTGGTGGGGTTGCCCGACAATGCCGTCAAGGAGAGCGAACAGCGCATACGTTCGGCCTTTGAAAACTCGGGGTTGCGAATGACTGCAAAGAAGGTGGTAGTAAACCTCGCTCCGGCCGACCTGCGCAAGGAGGGTGCGGCCTTCGACCTGCCGATAGCCGTGGGCATACTGGCTGCAACGTCGCAGGTCGATGCGTCGAAACTTTCAGGTACGATGTTCGCCGGAGAGCTGTCGCTCGACGGAGGCGTCAAGGCCTGCAAGGGCATATTGCCGATGGCCGTGCGTGCCCGTGCCGAGGGTCTCGAACGTTTTGTCGTGCCTGCGGGCAATGTTCCCGAAGGTGCCGTGGTCGAGGGTATCGACGTAATAGGCGTAAGAAGTCTGTCGGAGGTGGCGGCCTATCTTAACGGCGATATCGACATTGCTCCGGCTTCGGCGAATATGGTACGGACAGAAGAGCAGTCGCTGAACCGCTATGCCGAGGACTTTGCCGACGTGCGCGGACAGTCGCACGTGAAACGGGCGCTGGAGATAGCTGCGGCCGGCGGCCACAACGTGATAATGATAGGCGCTCCGGGATCGGGCAAGACCATGCTCGCCCGACGCCTGCCGACGATATTGCCTCCCATGACGCTCGAAGAGGCACTCGAGTGTACGAAAATACACTCGGTTGCCGGCAAGCTCGGCGCAACGACGGGACTTCTTACTCGCAGGCCGTTCCGTGCACCGCATCACATGACCTCGCCAGTAGCCCTTATCGGCGGCGGACAGTCGCCGCAGCCCGGTGAGGTGTCGTTGGCGCATAACGGCATACTCTTTCTCGACGAGCTTCCCGAATTCGGACGCAGCGTACTGGAGGTCCTGCGTCAGCCTCTCGAGGAGCGGCGCATAACGGTGTCGCGGGCACGGTATACGGTCGAATATCCGGCCAACTTCACGCTCGTGGCGGCCATGAACCCCTGTCCGTGCGGGTATTACAACCATCCCACGCGCGAGTGTACATGTTCACCCGGGACGGTGCACCGTTACATGTCGCGCATATCGGGCCCTCTGCTCGACCGCATCGATCTCCATATCGAGGTTACGCCGGTCTCCATATCGGAGATGTCGTCCGACCGCCCGGAGGAGTCGAGTGCATCGATACGCGAGCGTGTGATTGCTGCCCGCCGTCTGCAGGAGGAGCGCTTCCGCGGAACGGGTATTCATACCAACGCCATGATGAACTCCAGGATGCTGCGTGAATATTGCCGGCTGGATGCGGCGTCGCGTTCGCTGCTCGAGCGGGCGATGGACAAGCTCAACCTCTCGGCGCGGGCCTATGACCGCATCATAAAGGTGGCGCGTACGATTGCCGACCTTGCGGGTTCCCCGACGATCGGCACGATGCACCTCGCCGAGGCGATAAACTACCGTACGCTCGACCGCGAGAGCTGGGGACGGTGATATCTATGTCAGTCAAATATAACGGCGGACAGGCAGAGTGCAAGAAAAAGGCGACGTTCTTCAACAGGAGCGTCGCCTTTCTTATTGCAGTATATGATCAGATACTTTTTTCGGAATCGGGATTGGACTTGAACTTCCGTATCTGGAAGTAGAGCAGCACGGCCGCCAGAATGACCGACATCGAGTCGGAGATGGGCATCGACATCCACACGCCCAGCACGCCGTACTTCGGTGGCAGGATTATGAGCAGCGGTATGAGGAACAGGACCTGACGCGTCAACGATATCAGAATGGCCCGTTTGGCCTTGCCTATGTACTGGAAGAAGTTACCCGTAACCACCTGGAAGCCGACGGCCCAGAACATGATCATCACATGCTCCATACCGTATGCCACGGCATCTATGAGTTCACTGGCTGAGTCGCTGTCGCTGCCGATGAATAGCATGGCTACCTGTCGCGGCAGCAGCTGGCTGACGAGAAATCCGGTTGTCGTGACGCAGACGGCGCAGATGATTGTAATGCGCAGAGCCTTGATCACGCGGTCGTATTTGCGTGCGCCGTAGTTGTATCCGACGATCGGCTGCAATCCCTGGTTGAGGCCGAGCACAACCATCAGAAAGAGCATTACCACGCGGTTGATGATGCCGTAGGCTCCGATGTTGAGGTCTCCGCCGTGAGCCTTAAGTGCCTTGTTGACGAAGATGACGATGATCGACGTGCAGATGTTCATCAGAAACGGAGCCATGCCGATCGACAGGATGCCGCCCACGATCTTCGACCTGAAACGGAATATCCCGCGCTGGAAGTGCAGGAAACTGTTGCGGTTGGCGAAGTGGTGTAGCGATATCGACAGTGCCGTTGTCTGGGCTATGAGTGTCGATGTGGCCGAGCCGCGTATTCCCCATCCGAACTTGAATATGAGTAGCGGATTCAGAACGCAGTTTACGGCTACCGCCACCAGCATTATGCGCATCGATTTCTGCGGATAGCCCGAAGCTCTGAGCAACTCGTTGAGGCTAAGGTAGAGGTGTGTTATGACGTTTCCGGCCAGAATGATGTGCATGAAGTCGCGGGCGTAGCCTATGGTCTGGTCGCTGGCGCCGAAGAAGTAGAGTATGGGGTCGAGGAATATCAGGCCGAGGGCTCCGATGATCAGACCGAACGTGATGTTGAGCAGTACGACATTGCCCAGAACGTTCTCGGCGCTCTGTTTGTTTCCCTGCCCGAGCCTTATGGAGGTTATTGCCGCGCCACCCACGCCCACGAGCGAACCGAAGGCCGCTGCGATGTTCATGATGGGCATCGTCAGAGCCATGCCCGAGATGGCGAAGGCACCAACGCCATGACCTATGAACACGCTGTCGATGATGTTGAACAGCGACGTCGACGTCATCGCTATTATTGCGGGGATGGCATAGCGAGGCAGCAGTTTGGACAACGGGTCCGTGCCGAGTGAAAGTGTCGTGATTTGTTTGCTCATTACCGCGCAAAGATAAAAAAACTATCCAACATAGACAATCAGAAACTCTCCGCTCTCAAGCATCGAAAGTCTGACTTCTCCGTAACCTTTTATCTCTCCGAGTATTGAACTGTTTTCGAAATCGACCGAACGCACCGCAAGGTCGTTCAGCAGCCCGAGACCCTTGCGCCCGGCATATTTGTATAGAGTCTCTTTGGCGCACCATACTGCAGCCGGCAGCCGCGGATCGTCGTTCAGCATGCGTTCCCGTTCGGTCATGAATCGCGATGTGGCGCGGCTGAAGTCGCGCGACGTTTTTTCGATATCGATGGCGCAGGGACATTCCGATATTATCACAGCCACCATGTCGTCGCTGTGCGAAATGCCGATATGTTCCTGGCGGTTGGTCAAGCGCGGTGCTCCAGATTCGGCATACTCTATTATGGTATCTGCACCGAGTTCGCGCCGTACGATGCCGCGCCACGACAGGTATTCGCGACGTCGGCGCACCGATCCGAACGACATGGCCGTGCGAAGCTCGTTCTCGCCGACAAGCCCCGACAGCTCCTCTTCGGAGCGCGTATGCTCGACGAAAAGCTTCGGGCTACTCATTCCTTACTACCTTGATTTTGTCTATGCGGCGGCCGTCGAGGGCTTCGACCGTGAAGTCGTATCCGTGGGCAGATACCTTGTCCCCCTTCTTGAGGAAGTTGCGGTTGATCTCGAGCATCAGGCCCGCAAGTGTCTCGGCGCGGCCCTGAACGTCGGCGAACGTATCTTCGTCGAGCTCCATCACGCGTTCGAAATCGACGATGTGCGTCTTGCCGTCGAACATGTAGGTGGTGTCGTTGAGGCGCGTGAAGAACGATTCATCCGCATCGCTTTCGTCCGAAATCTCGCCGACGATCTCCTCGAGAATATCCTCGAGCGAGAGCAGTCCCTGCGTGGCTCCGTATTCGTCCACGACGATGGCCATGTGCACCTTGTGCGACTGGAACTCCTCCAGCAGATCGTTGATCTTCTTGTGCATCGGTACGAAATAGGCCTTGCGCAGCAGTTTCTGCCACCCGAAATCGCTTCCCTCCTTGATGTACGGGAGCAGATCCTTGACATAGAGGGCTCCCTTGATGTTGTCGATATCCTCGTCGTAGACCGGTATGCGCGAAAAGCCCGAGTCGATGATCGTGCGTTTTACCTCGTCGAACGTGGCTGTCAGCGGTATGGCCGTGATGTCCACGCGGGCGTGCATGATCTCCTCGACCTCTGTATTGACGAAACTGACGATGCCCGAAAGCATCTTCTGCTCCTCGTCCGACGATGTTTCGGTCATGTCGACGGCATCGGCCAGCTCCTCTATCGAGATGTTCTCCTCGCCGTGGGCGGCCATTTTGCTTATGCGGCGGCTCGTATGAATGAGGATGTACGCGAAGGGGCGGAATATCCACCTCAGCACCGATATGGGCTGTGCCAGAAACAGAGCTACCTTGCGGTACGAACCCTGCGCGAAGATCTTGGGCAGGATCTCGCCGAAAAGCAGCAGTATGAATGTTACGAAGACGCTCTTGAACAGAAATTCGAAGCGATGGAACGTGAGGGTCTCGCTCATGATGTCGGCCGTCAGGATGACGATGCAGATGTTGACCAGATTGTTGACTATCAGTATCGTGGCCAGCAGCGAGTCGACGTCCGACAACAGCTTTATGACGAGGTCGCCCGTATATGTACGGCGCTCCTTGATCTCGCGTATGTCGTTGTTCGAAAGAGAGAAGAATGCAACTTCCGAAGCCGAAACCATGGCCGAAACCATCAGCAAAACGACCGTCACGACAAGCTGTACGATGACGCTTGTCGTAATGCCGTTGTATTCGACTATCGTATCCAATTTCCAGTCGTATGCGTTTAATCGAAGAGCGAATTTTCGCTCGGTTTGGGTGTGCTCGGTTCGGAGTCGTCCTTGAATACCTCGCGCTGCGTTCCGTCGGTCGGAATATCGGCGATGAACTTCACGTTGCGGCGCTTGAAGGCCGGCGTGTTTATTATCACGTTGATATTGTCGTAACGGTTCGAGCGGCGTCCCAGCATCACCTGCTCATTGGGACGCTGCTGACGTGCGGCAGCCGGTATTGCCGGTTGCTTTACCGTCTGTTTCTGTGGCTTCTGAGGCTCGAGCGTCGTGATGGGCGTGTTGTTGACCGGCTCGTGAACGGGTATTATGGGCTCGGTCGCCGGTACAACCTCCCGCATGACCGAAGGGTTCTCCTCCTCTTCGAATCCAGTGGCAACGACTACCAGCTCGATGGCATCCCCGAGATTCGGCTTCTCGCTCGTACCCCAGATGATGTTGGCGTTGTGGACCATGCCGTTCTCGTCCTGCACGCTGGCATAAGCCTGCACGCATTGCAGTATGGTCGTAACCTCGTCGTAGAGCAGCTGTTCCGAAGAGGCTACCGAGATGTTGAGCAGTATGCTTTTCGATCCGGCGATCGACTTGCTGTCCATGAGCGGCGAGTTGAGCGAACGCTCCACAACTTCGGCTGCACGGTTTTCGCCCTGTGCCGTGGCTACGCTCATGTGTGCACGTCCGCTGTTGCGCATGACGGTCGATACATCGGCGAAGTCGACGTTGACAAGGTCGCTCTTGATGGTGATGATCTCGGCTATGCCCTTGGCGGCCGAAGCCAGCACGTCGTCGGCGTGGCTGAAGGCCTCCCGCAACGACAGCTTGCCGTAGATCTTGCCTATGTTCTCGTTGTCGATCACCAGCAGTGAATCCACGTACTTGGCCAGCTCGTCTATGCCCTTGTATGCCTGTCGGTAGCGTTTTTCACCCTCGAGGCGTAGCGGCGAAGTGACGATCGCCACGGTCAGTATGCCCATCTCGTGTGCGAGTTTGGCGATGACGGGCGAGGCTCCGGTTCCCGTGCCGCCACCCATGCCGGCCGTGATGAAGAGCATCTTGGTGCCGAGTGTCTCCAGACAGCTCTTTATCTCGTCAAGCGAACCTACGGCCGATTCACGGCCGCGTTCGGGTTCGTTGCCGGCTCCCAGACCGTTGCCCAGAAGTATCTTGCGCTGTACGGGACTGTTGTCGAGGGCCTGCTTGTCGGTGTTGCACACCACGAAGTTCACGCCCGTGATGCCCATGTCCCACATGTGGTTGACGGCATTGCCGCCGGCTCCGCCGACGCCCGCAACCATTATTATCGAAGGTATGCCTTTTACGGCTTTCAGTTCATCAAGTAAATCTTCCATATCTCAATATAACGGGGCTGCATTCATCTTTGCGCATGCCCTCTCCGGTCGCAGTGACCGGACGAATGTTGTTAAAACCTAATGTCGGACAAGTCTGTAAACGGACTCAGATCTCCTCGTCCTCGCCGTTTACGAAGAAACCGTTGATGGCGTCGGTTGTCTCCTTGAGTGCGCGCTTGAACCATCCCACGCGCTCCTTTTTGGCCTCCTGCTGCTCCTCCGGAGCCTTTTCGTTCTCCGGTTTTGCAGCTTCCGGGCTCTTCGTGGCAACGGGTTCTGCTGCTGTGGGCCTGTTCTGCTGAGGCCCTGGAGTCGTGGCCGAGCCATAGCCGGGTTGCTGCGTCGGCGTGCGGTAACCTGC